>JAGOMA010000009.1 GCA_017993775.1 Chloroflexota bacterium
CAATGATCAGCGGCGATTGCTCGCCTGTGGCTTGCCCTACTAAGCTTTGCAGCAGAATAATGGTGCCGAAATAGACGAGAGCGAGAACGGCCGTTAACACAGTGTAAACGGCCGTTTTCCGAATAATTACATTAATGTCAAACAGTTGGTAGCGTAGAATGGCAATCGCAATAGCCACGGGAAAGGCCAGAATGGAAAGCGTAAATATTAAATTTACCCAGCCGTCCATGGAATTGGATTCCTGAGTGTCGGAGAATAAAAAAACAGCCGCATAGACAAGAATGAATACTGCGCCCACATAAAGCAGCCATTTAATTTGCTGGCGTTCTACCATGTGGGCGTGCCGATAGCGGCTAAACAAAGAAACCACACTGCCCGAAACCACGGTTAACAAACCCGCACCCCAGATGATCATAAAAGGCCCGTCAAACCAGGAGATCGGAATAAACCCAATCGGATTGGGCAATGTCCAATCGTAATTGGGGGGACTGTAGGGGGCAACGAAAAGCGTTACGGTAATGAAAAACAGCCACATGCCCACAGCCAGCCAGTTGACCCAGTTCCACTTAGGAGAAGGGGGACGACCCGTAGGGAAGTGCAGCGGGATGAGGAAGATGGCGAAAATGATGGGTATCCATGACCAGCCATCGAACCAGATTAACAGGAAAACGCCCAGTGTGAGACGGAGTGGCGGGGCAGCTAGAGAATAGAGGTTTGGGAGGGCTGTCACCAGTGCGGGTAACATGAGCAGCCAGCCAACGCGGTTTCGTGGCTGATAGGCAATGATCAGCGCCGCCAATGTGGAAAAGAGAACGGGCAGCGCCCAGTTCCAGCCTACAGCCTCTACCAGACCAGCCAGTGTGAAAAGCCCATTTTGCGATAACAGCCAATGAACCAAAGTAGCTGACGCAACCAGCACACAAAAGAGGCATAACAACCACGCAAGCAGGACACTTCGTTTTAGATGGTTCACGGCCGTTTTCCCAACACAATAAAGCTCGTTTCATCTTCAGCGGCAGGATCAAACGTAAAATCCGCGTGAGCTTGCACCGCCTCAAACCCGGTCGCCTGCAACAACGCCAGCGCTTCCTCAACGGTGTACCAGGTCAGGTAAGGCGCCGCCGCAAACGAATGGGATTCCACAATGTCACCATCCTGGATAATTTCATAGCGATCCTCCGTATTTTGCAGGCGGTTGGGCACATCATAACTGCAACGGAACCAGCGCCGGATGGTCGCGCCATCGCTGGGACGGATCGCTTCCTGGTCAATTTCCCAGGGTATCTCATCTTCCGGTTCAAACACCCGCAGTGACATCGCCAGCAAGCCGCCCGGGTTGAGATGGTCATAAAAGCGTTGCAGCGCTAGCTTTGCCTCGTCTCGATTTGTCAGGTGCTGGAAAGAAGAGGACGGCACGATGATGGTTTGGTAGCGGCGCGGCAGCGCCAAGGCTTGCATCGTTTGCACCGTCAGGTTGGGCTGCACGTCCATCACTTCCGCCTTCTGGCGACAAATGGCGATCATGTCGGCGGCGTAATCAATGCCATCGATGTCGATGCCTTCGCCAAGATAATCAAACAGCAGCCGCCCCGTGCCGCAAGCGACATCGAGCGCCGGTTGGCCGCTCTCTTCGATGAGTTTGAGAAAGTAGGGGCGACTCGACCATTTCGAGGTGTCGCCGCGCAGCAAATCCCAGTATTCGGCGATTATACCGTTGTAATCGTAGGTTTGCGCTGTCATAAAACCTCCGTAATTGAGAGCCGCCATGTTTTTAGAAAACGGGGGCAAGCAGCGATTTGCTGCTCGTCCCCGAATTAAGCCTTTATATTCTTATGAAGAATGCGTGTGGGCAACTTGTTCTAATGCAGCAATACGCACTTGAAGGTCTGCAATATTTTTTTCTAATAGACCGATTTTGAGGTTTGCTTGATCCAAAGCGGATTGGGTATTGTTCTTTTTTCCCTTTATGGCGTTTATTTCGTTTAGAATATCAATCCCTTGCACTGTCAGGCGTTGAGCTATTCCCACGTTGCCATCAAAATAACCGGCAAATTTAGGACCACGTGCGAAAACACCTGTATCCGACTCGCTGACGGCAAATACACCGAATTGTGTTTTACTGTGACCATGTACTCCTGATCCACTTGAACTTGTGCCAAAGATACCGTTAGTTGTGTTGCTGCGGGCATAAACACCATTGCCAGCTTCGCTAATGCCTGCCACGCCGTTGCCGCCGTTAACTTTGTTGAAGCCAAACACACCACTTTTACCACTGACGTGGGCAATACCGGTCACACCATCATCATTTTGACTATCGCCTATAACTTTAGCCATGATCATTTCTCCTTTGGTAAATATCATTTTTCTTGTATGCAAAACGGCCGTCTCTGATAATCCACACAATACACCACGGCCGTCTGCTAATCGTTACGAAAATGTGCGTGGACTAAATTTGGCGCATGGCGGGCCAGGAATTTCACGCTTTAACGGCAATCACCAGACTGTTGCCAGGCAATTTGGATAAACCGATAAAGCGAATGTCCTGGAAACCCGTTTGCACCAGCCAGCTTTTGATCTCATCACGTTCATGCACACGGCCGTCGGCCAGCAAATAATACTGCCAGGCAATCAGCCGAATCAGGGCATTGGTTGCCTGCCCCATCACATTCCCCACAATCTGGTCCAGAATGACCACCCGCCCGCCCGGTTTCAGCGCCGCCGCCGCCCGTTGCAACAGGTCGATATTGCCCTCTGGACCAAAATGGTGGATGAGATTAAACAGCAAGATCACATCGTGACCATCGCCCCAATCCGTTTCCCACAAATCGCCAACGACGGTTTGCACGCGGTGCTGCATTTGATAGTGGCCAATGTTCTCCTGGGCCATTTGCGCCCCGGCGTGGCTGTCCAAAATGGTGGCGCGTAAGTTGGGATGCTGCTGGCAAAATAGCAGGCTGTACAGACCGTGAGCGCCGCCCACGTCCAGCAAGCTTTTGGCTTGTTCTGGCAAATTCACCTTGCGTACAATGTCTGCTCCGGCATTGTGGGCGCTCATCATCATTTGCTGCTGGTAGGCCCGATAAAGTTCGGGGCGACTGGCGGCCCACTCGTAGAAATCATACGGCCGTTCTCCCGTTTGCAGCACCGCATCTGCCGACGGCATCAATTCCTGCGCCGCCGCATTCCAAAACGTCACCAGCGCCTCTAAATTGAAGGCGTCGTTGGGCAGCACCCATTTTTCGGTGAGGGGCGTGTTTTGGTAACGGCCGTTTACCTCCGTCACATACCCAATCGCTGCTAGCGCTTCCAGCAGCATTTGCATGCCCCGCTCCTGGCAATGCAGTTTTTCGGCCAACTGCTTAGGCGTCAGCGGCCCGGCGGCCAAGGCCGTAAACACCCCCTGCCGCACTGCCACCGAGATGGCCTGAAAAGCGAACAGGCCGGCCACGTCAAGAATAGGGCTGGGCGCCATCTTCATGGTGAAAAAGGCGGCGCGTTCAACGAAACTGGTTTGTATGGGCATCAAACCCTCCTTCCGGCATGGCCGGTCTCTGTATGGCATATATCAAAAACGGCCCCATCTCATCTTCGGCTTCTCGTTCCAAAGACATCCCAATTTTCTGAGCCACGCCGATAGAGGCGGTGTTGTCCGGGTAAATCATGCAAATCAGGCGCGTCAGCCCCAATTGCCCAAAGCCGTAATCCCGGATCGCCAGCGCCGCTTCTGCGCCCAATCCCTGCCGCCAATGTGTTTTGGCAATGAGATAAGCCACTTCCACTTCGTCCTGCCCATCAATGGTCCATGGGAGCAGCCCGCACCGGCCAACAAACTGCCCGGTCTCTTTATGAATTGTCGCCCACAAACCCAGTTCCGGGTGTTCGGGGTGGCCGTTGAGAAACCATTCCAGCTCTTCTTTGGTTTCCTCATAGGTCAACGTGCCATCCGGGAAGTAGCGCCGTATTTCCGGATCGCGGTACAGAGCATACAGGTCGTCCAGATCGCCGGGTTCCAAATGGCGCAATAGCAGTCGGTTGGTTTCCAAAATTTTCATGCGTACCTCCAGGTGACAGTCACTTTTGAAGTGACTGTCACCTACAACAACGATTACGAATTATCCGGCAGGGCGGGCAGCGATTGCAGATAAGCCCAAATCGCTTGCAGTTCGATATCGCTCATCTGGGCAAAGTTGCCCCAGGGCATCTGCTCGCCATCCAACACGTCACCGGATGGGGTGACGCCGGAACGAATAGCTTTTATGAAATCCTGCTCCGCCCAGCCCGCCAGCTCGCCGCCAGGGGTCAGGTTGGGGCCGGGGGGTGGGCCATCGTTTCCCACCACGCCAGCCAGATTGGCGGCGTGGCACTCACCGCACATGGCAAGGTTGACGATGTACTGGCCATATTCGGCCGTTGCCCCTTCCGGCGGCCTGTCGCCACCGACCGCCGCATGGTCAATGCCGTCGATCTTCGTAAACTCGGCAAAAGCCACAAAACCACCCATCACACTCCCCGGAAAACCAATCCGGCGTGGACCAAACTCACTGTCCACGGGCGGAAAAGTTTTCAGGTAAGCAATCACGGCCGCCAGATCCGCGTCGCTGTAATGCGCGAAGAAATTTGAAGGCATGATGGCCAGCACGCGGTTGTCGCCGCCTATGCCGTGGCGGATGGCGCGTTCCCAATCCGCATCGGTGTAGGTCGCGCCAATGCCGCCCTGGCCCGATGTCAGGTTGGGGGCCGCCAGGTAGATGCCAATCTCGCCATCCAAAAAGACATTTCCTTCCAATTGATCGCCGTGACAACCACGGCATTGGCTGACTACGTTGACCAGATGCTCGCCGCGGGCCACGGCCGTTTCCCCCATCGCCGCCGCCACCGGTTTTGTCGCCACCTCTGGCGCGTTGTTCAACCGCGATTTGCCCACACCATGCAGCGCCACGCCCGCGATGAGCACAATGCCAATCAAACTACCCAACACAATGCCAATCCATTTCAATGCACGTTTCATTTGAGTCTCCTATTGATTTTTATGCAGCCACAGGCCCAGTCCCAGGCCATACACCACATGCGCCAAAGCCATCTGCCAGGCGGCAATTTGGGCTAAGGGAGACGGCACGGCCGTCAACCACACCCCATACGCCACCGCCAGCAATGCCAGGCCATACACCGCCCCCCACAACACAACCAATCGGGAGAGTGACGGCCGTATCCGCCCCACCGCCTCCAGCAACAGCGCAAACACCACGCCATAAATCGCGGACACCGCCAGATGCGCCAACAGGCCGGTCAGCCAGCGGCCACTTTGCGCCGGATCAAAATAGCTCAGGGTCACCAGCGGCGGCCTGCCGCTTACTAAACCGGCCAACGCCAGCACAATGGCCATCCCCAACCCGGCAGGCAGACCGGCTACCAGACCGTCCACGGCCGTATCACCCAGGCTCTTTTTCTTTTGGGTCACATATGCTTTTCCCATCATTCACACTCCTTTGCCAGAAAATTGGTCCAATCTTTGGCGATTGGACCAATCTGTATGTGTTATTCCGGCGTCACCATACCAAACGGCCGTCTCCCAAACGTTACGAAATACGTCCTTTATCGCTTTTCGGAACGCAATTGGTTAAAATACGCCCATGATCCACCTGCGCCTGCTGCTGCTTGGCCCGCCCCGCATTGAACGCGACGACCAGATTCTGGAAGTGGATACACGCAAAGCCACCGCCCTGTTGGCTTACCTGGCCCTGAGCGGCGAACGGCCGTCACGCGATTGGTTGGCCGCTTTTCTCTGGCCAGAATACGATGACAATCGGGCCAAAGCCGCCCTGCGCCGCACCCTTTCCGTGCTGAAATCGGCCGTAGGCGCGGCCACAATTTCTGCCAATCGGGAAACAATCGGCCTGGAAGCCAACGCCGTCTGGTGTGATGCGACGGCTTTTCGGCAAGCGTTGCAGCAGGGTGATTGGTCAGCTGCGGTTACACTCTACCGCGACGACTTCCTGGCCGGCTTTAGCCTGCGCGACAGTATCCCTTTCGATGACTGGCAGCTGCAGCAGCAAGAAAGTTTGCGGCGCGAATTAACCCAGGCGCTGGCCCAGCTAACGCAAACGACAACGGGCGAAACGGCCGTCACCTTCGCCCGCCGCTGGTGCCAGATGGACCCCCTGCGTGAAGAAGCCCATCGGGCATTGATGCGGTTGCTGGCCGAAAACGGCCGTTCCGCTGCCGCCCTGGTGCAATACCGCGAATGTGTCCGCATTCTGGATGACGAGTTGGGCGTCGCTCCCCTGCCGGAAACCACCAACCTCTACTACGCCATCCAAAATGACCGGCTCACCGGCTGGCAAGGTGACAAGGAAACAACCACTCTCCCGTCCGCCCTGCTCCCCCTCTCCCTTGCGCCCCCGTTTATCGGCCGACAGGAAGAAATGAGCCACATGCAGCAGATCTACCAGCAAGTCGGGCCGGACGGCCGTTTACTCATCATCGAAGGTGAACCGGGCATCGGCAAAACCCGTCTGGCCGAGGCGCTGATCAATTGGGCCGCTGCCAATGGCGCAGCAACACTTGCTGCCCGCTGTTACGAAGGCGAAACCAATCTGGCTTATGCCCCGCTTATCCAGGCGCTTCAGGAAGGACTGACGGCGGAATCCGCCCAACGTTTAGAAGCGCTACACGATATTCATCTGGCCGAAGCGGCGCGTCTTCTGCCCTCCATCGCCGCAGGGCGCGCGCTCCCCCCACGGACAACCCTGAGCGGCCCCGGTGAACAGGTGCGTTTTTATGAAGGCATCACCCACGCTTTAACAGCCCTGCTTAATGGTCCGGTCCCTGGCATTCTCTGGCTGGACGATGCCCACTGGCTGGATGCGGCGTCGCAAGAATTATTGCTCTATGGGCTGCACCGCTGGCAGAAACGGCCGTTTCTCACCATTTTCTGCTGGCGCGCCGAAGAAATGCCCCCGGCTGCGCCCCTCGCCACCCTCACTGCCCGGCTGCGCCGTGAAGGAGCCTGCGAAATCATCCACCCCACCCGCTTCAACCTGTCGCAGGTTGAAGCCTTGTTGACTGCCTGGAAACGGCCGTTTTCAGCCGAATTTTTGCAGCGCCTGTTTGTCGAAACTGAAGGGCTGCCCATGTTTGTGGTGGAATATCTGGATGTTTTGCCGCCGGACAACAGCGAACTGGCCCTTTCAACCACGCTGCCAGTTCCGGCATCGGTGCGCGATTTACTGCATCACCGGCTGGCGCAGGTGGGCGAAACGGAACGTCAGATTTTACAGACAGGCGCGGCCATCGGTCACAACTTTGACCTGACGCTGGTGCAGGCTGGCAGTGGGCGCAGTGACGA
Source organism: Chloroflexota bacterium (assembly GCA_017993775.1). Lineage (GTDB taxonomy): Bacteria > Chloroflexota > Anaerolineae > Promineifilales > Promineifilaceae > Leptovillus. The sequence goes on from JAGOMA010000009.1 coordinate 7,346, forward strand.
GGAAACGGTGACTGCGCTGGAGATGCTCGCTGCGCGTGGCTTGCTGGTTGAGCATTCAGCCCGCGACCAGGCCGCCTATGATTTCAGCCACGACAAACTGCGAACGCTGGTATACGAGGAAATGGGACTGGCCCGGCGGCGGCTGCTGCATCGTCGATTGGCCGATCTTTTGGCAATGCAGCGGGGAGCGACAACGGCCGTTTCTGCCCAAATTGCCACCCATTACCAACTTGCCGGGCTGGAAGCTGAGGCTGCCGCCTATTTTATCCGGGCCGGCGACCAGGCCCGCGATCTATTTGCCCATCAAGACGCCATCCACCACTACCGCGCCGCCCTGGCCCTGGGAGCCGACAACGGCTGGCGGCTGCACGCCGCCTGCGGCGAGTTGTCGGTGCGGCTGGGCGCGTATCCGGCTGCGCTGGCCAGTTACGAAACGGCCGCCGCTCTGGCCCCGGAGAACGCATTAGGCGGGCTGGAACATCAACTGGCTCAAGTTTATCAGCGTCAGGGGCAGTGGTCGTTGGCGGCCCATAAACTGGCACAAGCCCGGCAGCGGCTAACCGCTGCCGCCGATCCCGCTACCCTGGCGCATCTCACGTTAGACCAAAGTCTGGTCGCCCACCGCCAAAAGCAGCCCGCCGAAGCGTTGACGCTGGCCAATCAGGCCCACGCTTTGGCCGCGCAAGCCGCCGATGGACCGATGCTGGCTCTGGCGGAAAATATGTTGGGCATGTTGGCGCGTAGTGAGGGGGAATTGGAAACGGCCGTTGCCTTTCTGGAACGAAGCCGTCGCCTGGCCGAAGAATGCCAGCGCCTGGACATTCAGATCGCTGCCTGCAACAACCTGGCCCTCGCCCTGGGCGCGGGCGGCCAGACAGATGCCGCTATCACCAGCCTGGAAGAGGCTGTCCAGTTATGCAAACGGTACGGCGACCGGCATTGGGAGGCCGCCCTGCGCAGCAATCTGGCCGATTTCTTGCACGAACGCGGCCAAAAAGATGCGTCGATGGCTCATTTGAAGCAGGCTGTTTCCATTTATGCGGAAATTGGGCGGGAAATAGGCGACTGGCAGCCGGAAATCTGGAAATTAAGTGAGTGGTAGCCTTAATTGGCTGCGGTAGACCACATGTCCGCGCAGTTCGAGCGATTGGTGTGATGCGTAACGGCCGTGTTTCCCAAATAAATTAGCCCCGAAACGAGTGAAATCTGCCGGTTTCTTCATCCATTATCTTCCCCCACCGTAATGACGATATTCCCGATTTTGCGCCCAGTCTCGGCGTACCTGTGCGCCTCGGGAATTTGCGCCAGCGCAAAGCGTCGATCATCGATTACCGACTTGAGCTTTCCCGCTTCAATGAGGTCCTTCAGGAAGAGCAAATCTTCTTTCGTCTGGCTTGAGGATCCAATGACGACTTTTTTACTGCTGGTCATTGAAGTCCACCAGCCGCGCAGAAGGTGAGACAGCCCGGCGTTGGCTAAAAAATAATGTCCGTCGGGTTGGAGCGATTTTAATCTGCGCGAGAATGCTTTCTTGCCCACCACGTCGATGATCACAGCATACGTTTCGCCATTTTGGGTGAAATCTTGCCGGGTGGAGTCTATGACATGGTCTGCGCCAATGGACCGCAGCATGGCTAATTTGGGGGCGCTGTCAACGGCCGTTACCGCCGCGCCCAAAGTGTGGGCCAACTGCACCGCAAACGTGCCAATACTGCCCCCCGCGCCAAAAACCAGCACCTTTTGCCCAGGCTGAACATCGGCCTGCCGCAGAAAATGCAGCGCTTCAAAACCGGCTGTCGGCACGGCGGCGGCTTCTTCGTAGCTCATATTGGCCGGTTTGCCAGCCAGGGATCCTTGCGTCTCATTCGGGGTTGCTTTCAGGCAAATGTATTCGGCATACGCGCCAAAACCAAACCCGGTCGTGCCAAACACCGGGTCGCCTGTTTTGAAGGACGGCACATTTTGGCCAACGGCCGTCACTTCCCCGGCCAATTCCTGCCCCAGAACGGTTATTCTGGTTGGTCTGATAAGGCCGGCGTAGAGCCGCATAGGCAACGACAACATCAGCGGCAGTTGCAGGCGGCGCATCTCGCAATCCCCGGCGGTGACGGTTGTGGCCCGGACGCGCACCAGAATTTCATTGTCCTTGGGGACAGGGTTTTCTATCTCTTGGAGTTGCAGCCCATCCGGTGAACCATATTTTGTCCATACGATTGCTTTCATGACGCATTCTCCGGCCTGACGGCTACGCAGCCTGATTGTAAATGACCGGCATTTGCCCCTGCCATTTCTGCCAGATGGCATCTTCTGTTATCAGGTCTGCCATAAAGTGAGCAACATTGATGCGGCTGGTCTGCCCCGGATCGAAAATGGCGCTGCGAATGGGTGATGGGTATACGTCATACGCGGTAACTGCGTTCTCATCAATCAATCCATCTGGACGAACCGCAGCCCACTTAATTGTCTGATCGTTTTGACCAATCTGGCTTCTGAGGTAATCGGCGGCCTGCTCATTATCCAGTTGGGGCGGCAGCAGAAGGCGCAGCAGGCCAAAAATGAATTTTTGGGTGAAGGGCACGGGTTCATCGAGATCACGGTTCCGGTTACCGGTGGTATTCATCAGCACAAATTTAACCGGCTTTTGAGGTCCATTTGCCCGGACAGCCTCACACAAGCGGCGCGTTGCCTCAGTGACAAGATTGCGTGGACGGCCGTATATCCCCTTCAAGGTCAGGTTATGCCCCAGGCATGACGCCACCGCCTCACACCCTCCAACGTGCCGGACCAACTCAGCATCACTCAAATCCAGGACACTCGCCTGAATCACAGTCAAATTGCCATGATTCCGGATGGCTGCGGGCAGCTTCTCAGACGATCTCACGATCACTCTGACAAATTGGCCACGATTAAGTAGTTCTTCCGTGAGCAGCTGCCCCGTCGCGCCACTTGCTCCAACAATAAGGTTGTTCATTTTTTGTCTCCGTTTTGGTTCACTTGGTTCAAACAGATGCAATGGCAAGCTTTTTCGGCTTACTGAAGGCTATCCGACAGCCTGTTTTTTGTCCAACCAATCACTTTCATAGATATTCCTGCTGATTCACCAGGTTTTGTTATTGGGCCACAGTAATAACAACGCTTCCTTTTTTTTGCGCCCCGTATCTACATAGCGATGGGCTTCGGCCGTTTGCGCCAATGGATAGCGTCTCTATCAATGAGCAATTTCAACTTGCTGGCCTCAACAAGCTCTGTGAGGAAACGGCGGTCTTTGGCCTGCTCACTGGCTGGCCGCAGGCCCGCCAAGGCAATTTTTACCTATTTACTGCCCACCAATCAGAAGCTACAGTTAGAAAGCGCAATCTAGCTCAGCAAAATAATCCGCTCACTGCCCACCGCAATATCAACTACCGGGAGAGAATCCGAACAATACGGTTATAAATGATACTTGATATGCCCGTGGCCTTTCCGCCGATGACAGTCGCTGTCCCCCACGTGTCTCCACCGGTTGTACTCACAAACTGAATCACGACTGTGTCAATGTCATCGTGATAGCGGGCGATACTGTGGTACCCAGGTACCCAACCGGTATGTTCATATTCGTAAATTGAGGAGTAGATTGCTTGCTCGTCGTCATTGAGCAATGAGCCGTCATTCAAGGCGCGCAAAAATTGCCCGACATCCTGCGCTGTGGCGATCATCGACCCGCCAGGAATGATATGATCCAGCTGCCTGAGATCATCGTCATATTCATACCAGTACCCACTGACAACCTCGTTGTAATCCACCTGGCTGAGCAAACTGTACGTATTCGTTAGCCCGAGAGGAGCCAATATGTCTTCAGCGATATATTGATGGTGGCTGTAGCCCAACACGTTGTCCAGGATACGGCCGATCAGCAGGTAGTTGGTATTGGAGTAACGGTAGCGAGCGTCAGGCTCAAAATCTGCTGGTTCATCCAGGACCAGTTCCAGAGCCTTGTTGATGTCTGTCTGCGAAGCGAACCAATCCCACGCTTCATCGTCCGTGAAATTTGGAATGCCGCTGCGGTGCTGCACCAACATTCGCAGGGTAATCTGATCGGCGTATTCAATCCTTCCCACAAGTTCAGGCAGATAATCGGCGAGGGTTTCATCCAGCGACAAACTCCCGTTATTGACTAATTTGGCAACGGCCGTGGCAATGTATAACTTGCTGATACTGCCAATTCTGAACAATGCGTGCGGATCGGCCGGTTCTTGGGTCAATTTATTTTTCCAGCCAGCAGCGTAAAATTCTGGCGCCTTTCCTGCTTGATCGACATAAACGATGACGCCATCCAGACCCTGGTCAACGGCATCCTCGACCTGCTCCTGTACCGTATCTGGCAAGGGTGCTATCCATGACGGCACCAAGTCCAAGGGAGCGATCACAATGGCGCTGATTATCCCCACGATGGGCATGATGATTCGCAGAATGCGTACGACGCGACGCTTATTAAGATTGTCCATGACTTTCTACTCCTCGCTCTCAATGATTTGTGAACCTATACTCCTGCCTGCTTCTCACTCCGCCACATCCGGCAGCGAGAGCGCCGGATTCACCACATCCGCCAGACTCTGTTCGGGATCAGCCGCATCGTGGTTGTAGAGCATCACCACAACGGTATCGGACTCAGGCGCATAATTGAGCACCGACCGAAAACCGGCAATATAGCCTGCATGACCCACATAGTCTCCCTGGAGCATGACGCCCAGACCGTAGGAACTGCCGAGGGCTGGTGTCGTCATTGCGGCAAGCGTCTCCGGGTCGTCAAACAGCGCCCCACCGAACAACCCGCGAGCAAAAGCAACCAGGTCCGCTGCGGTGGAAACCAGACCGCCCGCCGACCACCCGACGGATTCATGCAGCTCGGTGATGTCGGTCATGGCGTCCCCGGTACCCGTATAGCCGTGTACCACATCCATCAACGGCTCTTCGTAACAATCCAGGAAGGTTGACGCCATGCCCAGCGGCTCATAAATGTGCGTGCGATATGCTTCGGCGAGCGGCATCTCCGCCGCCGCTTCGATGACCATGCCGAGCAGCGTGTAGTTGGTGTTGCTATAGCTGTACCGCACCCCCGGCTCAAAGTTAGCATCTTTACCGTAGACGTAGCGGGCGAGCGTGTCATGGGGATCCCGCTGCACGCAGTCCAGCGTTACACTCCCGGTTTCCTCATCAACGACCATATCCGTGAAGAGGTCGGCATAGTAAGCCTCGTGTTCGACCACGTTGAACAGACCGGAGGTGTGCGACAGCAGGTGGCGCAGCGTGATCTGGTCGCCATACGGCAGCTGTTCGGCGACCTGCGGCAGCCACTTTGCCAGCGGATCGTCCAGGGATAGCACGCCCTCTTCCGCCAGTTGGAGAATCACTGTGGCGGTGAACATCTTGGTGATGCTGCCAATCCGGAACGCGCCCTCTGGCGGCATCGGGGTGTCATTCGTGAGGTTGGCGAACCCACTGGCCCCCGCAAAGCGGTATTCCGGCGCGTCGATCCACACGATCATGCCGGGCAGGAGTTCGCCAGCGGTCAGACCGTCCATTTCCGCTTGTATTTGCGCAGCGACATCGGGCGGGAACGCCTGCGGGAAAAGGTGTGTGTCGTTTTGGGCGGTGGCGTCGTCCATTTCCGCTTGTGCCTGCGTAACGACATCGGGCGGAGACGCCTGCGGGTCGTCTTGGGCGGCGGTGGTGCAGCCGGAAAGCAGCAGTACGAGTAAGGACAGGCTCAAAATAAGTTGTTTAATCATGGGTTTTCCTTATTGCTTCGGCCTGGATAGGACCGATCTCGGAGATTGGTCCTATCCAGGCCCTATTCTTGAACGATTTTTTACGCGGTTTCCAAAGCCATGGTACGACTTTGCCAGTGGTCCATGTTGACGCCCTTAACCAGGAGCCAGATGGGGAAGGCAATTTCGGCGGCGGCGATGACCATTTGAATTAAGCCGGGGGTCGTCGTGTAACTGGGGACCAGCAGCAGGCCGATTGCGTCAAACAGGTAGCCAATGCCGGCGGCGATGAACAGGAATCCCAGCACCTTGGGGAAGTAGCCCGACTGCACAATCAAGTAACCCAAAATCAGCACGTGGGGAACCAGGAAGGCGATGCCTATCGTGAAGCCAATGCTGTGGGCGTCGAGGAACAGCGTCACCAGCGCGTTCACCTGGTCTGGGCCAAAGGCAGTCGCAAAATCAGCCCCATTCAGCAGTTGGAAGACAAAGTAGTAGTTGAGCAGGTTCAGGCCGTGGATGGTGGTCATGGCCAGACGGGAAACGGCCGCTACCAACGACAATGTCTTATTCACCGGCTTCAGCAGCACGTACAGCACCACGGAGAGCACAATTTCGCTCAGCAAAATAATCAGCTCACTGCCCACCGTGCCCAGGCGGAACGTGGTTTCATTGGCGGCGATGTTGACGGCCGTGGCCGCTGCATCCCCCGCCACAATGAATTGCTCCGGGATGACCATATGGGCAAAAATAGCGGCGACGGTGATAATCAGGTACAGCACACCAGCAAAACGAGCATAAGCGGACGGGGACATTTCACGAATAGTGGTTTTCATTTGTGATTCTCCTTCTTGACTTTAGTAAGATAGGCAAATGGAACGAACCATAATGCAATGAGCAATAAAATTACCGTTTGCAAATACGCTTTATCGGCCCAAAAACCCGATAACATGATCATCGCTGCCGCAAAAACAATAGAAATGATTACGATAGATAAGGTTGCTTTTTTAGGTGACATATATTTCTTCCCTTTTTATATGAATCAGCAAACAGTTTATTTGCCTGTTTCGGCAGTCATTTTGCAATTGTTAGCTTGCAGTCTATTCTGATTTTTCTCCTTGTTGTGGGTTGACGGAAATAAGCGTCAATCCCAAATCGCGCACTTTCTTTAAAACACCGTGCAGCGCGGCCTGGTCTACCATCGGGCCGGTGAGCAAGGTGTTGCCTTCGGCCGTTTGCGTGATGGTCAGGCCACCAAACCAGCTCGCCCACTCTTCCCCCAAATGCCCCCGGAGGCGAATCTCAAAAATTTCTGGTTGGGGGTGGTTGGTCTTCATTCGCTGCCTCACTTTTTCCGTGGATGTGGCTTTGCGGCCACATCACTGCCTTGTCTTCATTGCCTGGAGGATACTAATGAACGTGGTGAGTGGTCATCACCACATCTGGTGATTGATGGGGTGATTTGTGTGATGGCAGGATGTGGGCCTATTCCCAGGCAACAAAAAAAGCCCCGGCAGGATGATGGCTCATCTGGCGAGGCTTTCATTATCGGTTGCTGTAAACTGGCCTATAACAAATTGAGTTCTTCAGCGCTGCGCACGGCCGTTCTCCGGCTGTTCACCCCCAGCTTCGAGTAAATGTTTTTCGTGTGCGTGCGCATCGTGTTCAGGGAAATCATCAGTTCGCGGGCAATTTCCGGGCCGGTTAGCGCGGTGGCGAGCAGCTTGAGCACTTCGAGTTCACGCTCCGACAGGAGATCCGGGAGGGGGTGAGCGGCGGGTGGTGGGGCAACGGCCGTTTCCCCAAACGCTTCCAACACCTGCTGCGCAAATACAGGAGCGATCCCCTGCTTCACTACTTCCTCCAGGAGTGTCGCCATCGGCCGCCCTTCATCCACAAACAGACGAACCAAGCCGCCGGGTGCGGCCAATGCCAGCGCGTCACCCAATAATTGCACGGCCGTTTCACGATCGCCTGCCATTTCATAAGCCAACGTCAGTAAAACCCGCACTTGCAGCCGTTCATCCGCCCACTCTTTTGCCTCTGCCTGCTGGCGCGCCGGTTCCAGCGCCGCCAGCGCCCCGGCGGGATCGCCTTGCGCCAGCTTTACGCGAGCCTGACTGAGGGGGAGTTCATGCGTTTCGGCTAACTGGGCGGCGGCGGTTAGCTTGCCCTGGTGCAGGAATGTTTGGATGCGCACGGCCGTTACCGCCCCCAACCAATGCTCAAAATGATGCTGCCGCACGAACTGCTCCGTTTCCGCCAACAACGCCAGCGCGCCGGCCGCATCCCCCTGCGCCAGCTTCACGCGGGCCAGCAGGACGCCGCAAGCCGCCGGTGTATCCACATTTTCCAACTGCCGCGCCAGCGCCAGACCTTGCTGCCCGTACTGTGCGGCAGCCGCCAAATCGTTCCATTGGTAATGAATGCGCGCCAGCCCCACACACGCTTCGCAGGCCGCCGGCCACGGCGGGTCGCCCATCAGCTGTAAGATGCGCCGGAAGGTTTCTGCGGCTTGGTGCGCCTGGTTCTCTGTTTCCTGAATCTGCCCCACACAAGTCGTGGCCGCAATTTCATTCATGATATTGCCGGATTTCTGGCTTTGGGCGATGGTTTCGGCATACGCCACTTTGGCCGCCGCCCGCTTTCCCTGAATCTGGTAAGCATAGCCCAGCGTCCAGGTTGTGGTGGTGCGCATCGGCATGTTGTCGGGGTGCAGCAGTTCCAGGGCACGGCGAGACTGCGTGACGATCCTTTGTACCTCATTTTTAATAATGCCCAACATGGCTCGGTTGGCCGCGATCTGGCCGTGCAGATCGGCCGTTCTGTCGTCGAGAGCAGGATCTGGCAGAGCGGCTTCTGCCCTTTGCAGAATTTCTTCAATGTTCGTGTGCAGGCGACCGGTGAGGGTTAGGACCGAGGCGTATGTCACCCACAATTCCGGCCTGGCCTGGAATTCGGACTCTGGCAAAGATTCTAGCCAGTGCCGTACCGGAATCGCTTCACCGCGAAAGTAAAGAGGCAGTCCTTCCCCTTCAATCAGGCGCACTGCGCGGGCCACATCGTTGGCGGTGATCGCATGTTGGAATGCTTCCAGCTCCTGGCCGTTCGCCTCGTACCATTCGCTGGCCCGGACGTGCAGGGCAGTGATATCGTCTTCGCTGCTGTTTTGCTGCAAGCGCTGCCGCAGCAGCTCGGCAAAGAGGTGGTGGTAACGGTACCAGCGCCGCTCGTTGTCCAGCGGGACGAGGAACAGGTTGGCTCGCTCCAGCGATTCCAGAATTTTCTGGCCGTCGTCGTTGCCGGTGAGGGCATTGCATAGGGAGCCGGTTAATTGGTTGAGAACGGCCGTTTGCAACAAAAATCGCTGCACACTCTCTGGCTGCTGGTGCAGAACCTCTTCCACCAGATAATCCAGCACAAACCGGTGACTGCCGCTAAAAGATTGGATGAAGCTGGCCACATCGTCTTGGTGTCCTTGCATAGACAGAGCCGCCAACTGTAAACCGGCAATCCAGCCTTCGGTGCGGGCTTCCAGAGCAGCAATGTCTTTGTTCGAGAGAGTTAGCCCCATCATTTGGTTGAGGAATACGGCCGTTTCATCCAGGCTAAAACGCAGGTCGGCGGCTCGCAGTTCGGTCAGTTGACCGCGGACACGCAGCCGGGCCAGCGGCAGATTGGGGTCTTCGCGGGTCGTGATGACCAGGTGCATCTGCGGCGGCAAGTGGTCGAGCAGGAAAGCAAGGGCGTTGTCAACGGCCGGCGCATCAACCAGGTGGTAATCGTCTAGAACCAGCAAAAAATTGTCGGGAACGCCGGCGATTTCATTGAGCAGGGTAGTGAGGCTGGTTTCGGTGGGCGGTGGCGGCGAGGCTTGCAGCACGGCCGTTACGTCTGCGCCAATGGTCGGGAACACAGTCTGCAAGGCGGCAATGAGATAGGTGAGAAAACGGGGCAGGTCGCTGTCCCTATCGTCCAAAGATAACCAGGCCGACGGCCGTTCACAGCCGGCAAGCCACTCAGTCACCAGTGTGGTTTTGCCAAAACCGGCCGGGGCCGAGATAAGCGCAAGTTGGCCGCCCTGGTGCAGCCCACTGTTGAGTGTTTTGATGAGATACGGACGGGGGATGAGAGACGGCCGTAATCGGGGGACATATAATTTCGTTTGTAACAAATCGCCAGACATGGACACATTATAAAGTAAAGGGGATGATAGGCGAGAAACCGTTCTAAAAAATCCACCTGTGAGATTGGTCCAATCTGAAACCCGTTGAGATAGATACGAGCGCTTACTTAGCTCTGCGGCGCTTCCAACCCTGTCAAGTTCATCACTATTCTGTTGCCCGCACCAGCCTCAAATCCCCCTATTTCTACCTATTTTTAAAGTTCTGCGACGGCTGGAACGATCTCTTTGGCAAAAGTTTGCAGCGGTGTGACTTTGTACACATCCGGCATGTTGAAAAACCGCGTGGGTGAAACCCATTAACAAGAGACAAACTGAGTACACTTGTTTTGGAGGTAACCAGGTTTCTTTAGCGCCCTGAAAATGGCGCTGATTTATCAATCGGTTTATCTCAACCAAAAGGAGGCATTGACTGATAGTTTCTTTTACATCGCAGGCTTCAATCATCGTCAACGACGACACTCCGCGTTAGGGCATGTCCGCCCGCAAGCCTATGAACCAGCTATCAACAACAGGCATTGGCGGTATAACCATTATCTGTGTCCACTAAAACAACGGGGGAACCCCAAACGATTGATACGTTGAAACGCTGGTTACGCTGCCAAATCGCCCAATCCCAAATTTTCTAACGCTTATCACGCAAGCTCCAAAAAGGTTTATACTATGGCATAGAGAGCCTGAGTAGATTAACGGCCGTTTACCTATCGTCCTGAATATAACTATTGTGCTTGATTTCCCGTAGATTAGCGTAACTGTTCAGACCCTTAGGGATTGGAAACGAGTCAGTTCAACCCGATGAGTTTTCAAACCCCTGGCATCCTGGAGGCAAACCGCCTCTAAGCGGTTACAAATCATAACCATAGGAGTCGTAATGAATCGCAAAACCTTATTCATCGGCTTGTTATTTGTGTTCTTCATCCTGGCGATGGCCGGCTTGGGCGCACCATCCCACCCCTTAGCGGCGGTCAACGACGAGCCGGTCTTTACCGCCCAGACCCCTACCATCCCGACCGATCAAATCATGATCAAGTTTATGGATACTGCCATCGAATCAGTCTTGCTTGCTGGTAAAACCAGCGGCCGGCTGCCCCTCCTGAGTGAAGCGGCCGGTCAGGACGTTACATACGTGCGGCCCTTGTTTGATGAAATCCATGTGCTCAAACTAGAAAAGCCGCTGTCGCCCAAAGAAGTAACCGAGATAGCGGCAAGGTTAACGGCCGTGTCTGGCGTCGTTTATGCCGAGCCGGATTTAATCAAAGGAATTGATGAAAGCCCGCAAAAGAATCCATTTGCACCAAATTTGGTCCCCAACGATACCCTTTGGGGCAGCCAATGGCATTATAAATACGTGGCGGGAAGCTCGGAAGGGCTGAACCTGGTACCGGCCTGGGACATTTACACCGGTTCGCCCAGCACAGTGGTCGCGGTGATCGATACAGGCATCCTGCCGCACACCGATCTGGCGGGCAAGACGGTCCCCGGCTATGATTTTATTGCCGATGTGGCCACGGCCAATGACGGCGACGGCCGTGACGCCAATCCCGCCGATCCCGGTGATTGGGTGGCCGCCAACGAATGTTATCCTGGCAATACTTCAGAGGACAGCAGTTGGCACGGGACCCACGTTGCTGGCACAATTGGCGCAGCCACGAACAACAATTTGGGCGTGGCAGGCGTGAATTGGCAGGCGAAAATTTTGCCCGTTCGTGTCCTGGGTAAATGTGGTGGGTATACCTCCGACATTGTGGATGGAATGCGTTGGGCGGCCGGTCTGGCCGTGACCGGCGTGCCGGCCAATGCGAACCCGGCCAAGGTATTGAACCTGAGCCTGGGCGGTTCTGGCGCTTGCTCCACCACAGAGCAAACCGCCATCAATGCGGTTGTTTCCGCGGGCAGCACCTTTGTGATTGCGGCCGGCAACAATAACGCCGACGCATCGGGTTACAGCCCAGGTAACTGCAACAACATCATCACCGTTGCGGCAAATGATCGCACCGGCGATCGCGCTTATTACAGCAATTATGGCAGCATCATTGAAGTCGCCGGCCCCGGTGGAGCGCAAGGCTTTGCAAACGACCCCAATGGCGTGCTGTCCACATTGGATTCAGGCACGACTACCCCGAACAACAGCAATACCTACGAATATTATCAAGGCACCAGCATGGCCACGCCGCACGTCGCCGGGGTGGCGTCGTTGATTGTGGGGATGAGACCAAGCCACACCCAGGCACAGGTCTTATCCTTATTGCAAAGCACGGCCCGCAGTTTCCCATCGGGCAGCACCTGCAATACCAGCATCTGCGGCGCAGGCATTGTGGATGCCTACCAGGCGCTCTCCATGTTAAACCTGAACCTGGATACCTTTGTTTACCTGCCGGTAGCCATTAAAGAAGACCCGCCGCCGCCACCGACAGACCCTGTGGTCAACCCTGGTTTTGAGAGCGGGCCTACCGGTTGGACGTGGTTCTCTACAGGTGGATGGGACGTCATCGTTACTTCTTTTGCAGGCAGCGTTACCCCGCATGGCGGGTCTTGGGCAGCCTGGCTGGGCGGCGCTTATGATGACATTTCTTACGTCCAGCAGCAGGTAACTATTCCAGCCAGTATGCCATACCTGGCCTACTGGCACTGGATTGCTTCCGAGGATAGTTGTGGTTGGGATTTTGGCGATGTCCTGGTTAACGGAACCGTTGTGGATATGTATGATTTATGCGACGCCGCCAGCACAGGCGGATGGGTGCATCACGTGGTCAACTTATCGGCTTATGCCGGGCAGACGGTAACATTCCAGATACGCGTCGAAACGGACAGTTCGTTAAACAGCAATCTGTTTGTAGATGATGTTTCGTTCCAATCGACGCCAACCAGTTTGCTGGAAGCTGTTCCTGCGAAGATTCTGGATGGGGCAACGGCCGTTCACCGTTAACGTCAAACTTTTCAGGCTCTCTCTGGTTACAGCGGGCAGGACGAAAACTCATCCTGCCCGTTTTTTATGTTATGTGGGCAAAGTCAGGATGAATTGGTTGATCAGATCAATGGCCTGGAACAGTTCAGGCGGTCCATCGGCACCATCCATCGTGGTGGTTTGATAGACCTGATCGCCTTCTTTGATGATGAGCGTGTACGTGAATCGGTCGCAGCAGGTATCCTGGGGCATATAACTGGCGGCAAAATCGGTGAATCCCAGGGCCAGAATGTCTTTAACTAGCGTGGCGATTTGTTGCGAATCGACTTGCCAGGAACGGCCGTCACTGACCGTGACACGGCCGTCGCCAAAAAAATGCCAGGTCTGGTCGTTGGAGCCGATGCCCATCATGCCCCCGGTCCGTTCAAACACCAGCAGGGCGTCGCCGATCTTCACCTCGTTGTGGCTGCTGCTGGAGTCGTCCTGGCTGGTGGTGGTATTGCCCAAGACGCTTTCCGTAACGCCCGTGGGCGCAGGAACCGCCGTGGGCGCAGGAACCGCCGTGGGCGCAGGAACCGCCGTGGGCGTGACAGGCGACAGGGCGGGTACGGCCGTTTGTTTTGGCTGGGAAGCGCTGTTTTCTTCGACCGATGGAGGAGCGGAAACGGCCGTGCAGGCCACCAGAGCCACGAGGATGAACCCTATAAACCATAATTGCCAGCGGGCGAGATTGTTCATATTTAGCCTCTTTTTCTTACCGATAACAGTGCATAATCAGCCAGTGTGCTGCAGCTATTTGCACTGTGCATACATTCGTTATTGTAATGTAAACAGTCATGAATTAGTTAACAATCGCCAGCAAACGCTTCGTTGGGGCGCTGCGCACACCTTCGTGCCAACTGCTTGCTAATTCATGATTCCGGCGTCGGCCGGTTCAAGTATTCGGCCGCCTGCTCACCACTGAGGCGAGTCAAAAACTCCTCATCCTCGCTGCCGTTGACCAAATATTCGTAGTCACTCCGGTAAAGGTAATAGGCGCTGCATTCGGGACACTGTTCAAGCTGTAACTTCCGGCTGCCGTATGGCTGGAAATCTCGCACAAGGATCAGAGAACCGGCGGCCGCCGGTAAATAGGTGTTGTCTTGTTCCCAACCATATTTTTGGGAAGCATATTCCTCGTTCGACAAGCCAGAACAAATGCGGCATTGTTTGTTGGGGGAGTCGTTTTTCGGGTTATCTGACATCGCGTTTCCTCTTTTTGGGTAGGGAGTGCCCATTTCCCAGACACCCAAGTCTACCACCCTGGTTTTGATCAGGCTGCACGGCAATTCCATGCCATCTCCATAAAATCTCCATCATGATCGAATATGCTTCTTCATGTCAACAACTTATAGATTAACCGCAGCGGCGGTTTAAGAATGGAGCATAAGAATGAAATACGCAAAATTAATTGTCATTGGGATAGTTGTAACGGCCGTTCTCGTTTTTGGCGCTTTTGCCGTCTTCGCGCAAGAAGGCAATCAACCCACGATTCCCCCCATCGCGCCCGGGTTTGGACCGGGCATGATGGGCGGTCAGCAAGGCGGCATGGGGCGCGGCGCCCACGGCGGCATGATGGGCGGCTTTTCTTTGTTGGATGTCGTGGCCCAAACCCTGAATGTAACGGTGGATGAGATTTGGGACGAACTTTCTACCGGCATTTCCATTGCTGATCTGGCCGCCAAGTATGAGGTAGAAGCGCAGGTTATCATCGACGCGGCGCTGGTCCAACATCAGACTGCGCTGGATACGGCCGTTGCCGCCGGCACACTCTCGCAAGAACAGGCCGATGGGATGCAAGCCAACATGGCCGCCATGATAACCTCCCGCGTTAACGAACCGTGGGGAAACATGCACGGCAATGGCGGCGGGCACGGCTTCGGTAATGGGTCGGGCGGCTGCCACGGCGGCCAAACCGCTTCCCAGGGAACCGGCGCCTGATCTGTCATCAAGGCACCACAGGCGGAGATCGTCTAAACCAAGGCGATCTCCGCTTTTTTGCGCCCATGGTTCCCCTTGAGAACTGAGGCATAATAGACGCATGAATACTATCCTCCTCGTAGACGACGAACCGGAAATTATCCGAATTACCCGTGGTTATCTGGAACAAGCCGGCTACCGCGTATTGTCAGCCTACGATGGTTCCCGCGCCTTACAACTTTTTCGCCAGGAAAAGCCAGACCTGGTGGTCCTAGACTTGAATTTACCCACGCCAGCCGGCAGCCAACCGCTGGACGGCCTGGATGTCGCTCGCGCCATCCGGCAAATGCCCCAACCGTTGGGCCAAACCCCTATCATTATGCTCACCGCCAGAGTGGAAGAAACCGACCGGATCATTGGCCTGGAACTGGGCGCAGACGATTACGTGCCCAAACCATTTAGCCCGCGCGAACTTGTGGCGCGGATCCGCGCCGTGCTGCGGCGCATAACCCCTGTAGCAAGCGCATCCACGCAAATTGTTGTGGGACCGATGATGATCGATTTGGCGCGGCATGTGGTCGAAATAGACGGCCGTTCCCCCAATCTCACGCCCACCGAATTTACGTTGCTGCAAGCAATGGCCAACGAGCCGGGGCGCGTCTTTAACCGCAGCCAACTCATCGACTTGCTCGGCATCGACTATGCCGGCCTGGAACGCACCGTCGACAGCCACATCAAAAATTTGCGCGCCAAAATCGAGCCAGACCCTGGCGAACCGCAGTTGATCCTCACGGTGTTTGGCGTAGGGTATAAATTGAATGAAACGCTCTAAACACTTTCGCCTGGGTTTGTTTGCCCGGCTCATGCTGGCCTTCCTGATAGTCATTGTCGCCGGCGGATTGGTCACAATTTGGCTGACCCGGCAAACTACAGCCGCTCAGTTTACCGTCTATACCACCAGCAGCAGCCGACATCAGGCCGAATTATTGGCGCCGGTTTTGTCTGATTTTTATGCCGAACAAAACACCTGGTCTGGCGTGGATGCGCTGCTCGCGCCCGCTTCCCGCGATACGATGGGCGGCATGATGCGTCACGGGCAAGGGAATAGCATGTTGGGCATGTGGTCGATGATGGGCAACCGGCTGCTGGTGGTGGATGAGAACGGCCGTGTCCTGGCCGACACCGAAAACGAAATGGTGGGGCAGCAGCTGCCCGCCGATTTGCTGCAACAAACTGGCGTACCCATTCTGCACGGCGCACAAACCATCGGCACAGTGCTGGTAACCGCCAGCCTGCAATCCACCGCACAAAACGAGTTTTTCATCAATCGCGTCAATCAAGCGATTTTGCTGTCTTTATTAGCGGCCGGGGCGCTGGCATTGTTTTTCGGCGGGCTGATTGTGTGGCAGGTGGTACGGCCGTTACAACAGCTAACAGCCGCCGCCCAAAAAATCGCCGCCGGTAACCTGACCCAACAAGTCAATGTCGCCCCGGGTGACGAAATTGGCGATCTTGCCCTGGCGTTTAACCAGATGACCCAACGCCTCGCGCGCGCCGAGACACTACGCAACCAAATGACCGCCGACATCGCCCACGAACTGCGCACCCCGCTAACCGTCATTCAAGGCAATATCGAAGCGCTGCAAGACGGCGTTTTTCCGCTGACGGTTGATGCGCTGGACCCTATCCTGGATAAAACGCTCCTGCTGCGGCGGCTGGTGGAAGATTTGCGCCAGCTTACCCTGGCCGAAACAGGCCAGCTTTCTCTGGATATGCAACCAACCGATCTCCATGCCCTGGCAGCCCAATCTGCCGAGGCGTTTCAGTCCACAGCCGCTGAACGAGCCATTTCTCTGGTCATCAACAGCCCGGATGAGCTGCCCGTGGTAAACGCCGACCGCCAGCGGATGCAGCAGGTATTCATGAATTTGCTGGCAAACGCCCTGCGCTACACGCCAGATGGCGGAGCGGTGACGATTCGGCTGGCGCTTGAAGCCGGTCGGGTTCGGGTCGCGGTGGAAGATACCGGCCCCGGCATTCCCCCAGAAGATAGAACCAACGTGTTCGAGCGTTTTTATCGTGCTGACCAGGGGCGGGCGCGCGCAGCGGATGGCAGCGGCAGCGGCCTTGGCCTGGCTGTGGTCCGGTCTATTGTGGAAGCGCATGGTGGGCAAATCGGCGTAGAAAGCGCCCCGGATCAGGGGGCGGCTTTCTGGTTTACGCTGCCCTGAAAGCAGTCATAAATTTCTCGCCTCAAGCCACGTGCAATGGGACCGGCTGCCAGAAAGAATATACAGATACAGTTTGGTTTTGGACCACGACGGCGTGGTCTGCCCGCTTAACCCACCCAATAACCGTTGGCAAATAAGGCGCTGAACAGGGCCAGCCCCAAAAGAAAGAGTATGTTGATGGTTTTATCTAGCCACGGCCGTTTCCCCCACTGCGCCAGCAAAACAAACGCCGGAAACAACACCCACACATACCGCCGCTGGCTCATGAGCAAACCAGAACTGAAGGGAATCAACACGCCCAACAGCACAAACGCCGCTTCACTCCATCGCTTTTTAGCCAATAAGACCAGCCCCAAAACGAAAAACACAAGCACAAAGGTGAAATCGAGCCAGTTGTCGATGTGCAGGCGGCCGGCCCACAACGCCGCCCACCAGCCTTCGGCGGGGCGCTGCAGCAAGTTGGCAATTGTGATCAGCGGGGATTGGGGCACCCGCTGCCAGGCGGACGCGCCATGCACAAAGGCCAATGGGTCGCCAAAGGTGCGCCAGAGGTAGACCATGTACATGCCGGTCCCCAGGGGGATGATAGCTAACCCCAACAAGGCTAACAAGGACGGCCGTTCCCCTTCTGGCTTGTTTTGCCAGGATAGACGTCGCTGCATCCACCATTCCACCACCAGCATCGGGGCAATGATCAGCCCCACAAAACGAGTGAGTGTCGCCAACATGCCCAGCAGCGCCGCAATTTCCCAATATCCCCGACGGGCGGCGTAAAAAGCGCCCACGGCCGTCAACAAAAACAGTGATTCGGAATAAATGGCCGAACCAAAAAAAGCGGTGGGGAAAATAAGCCAGTACCAGATGGCTCGCTCGGCTACGGCCGTGCCCCACTGTTCCTCCGCCAGACGGTAAAAGAGTACGGCCGTCAGGGCTAACGCCGCGTTGCTGATGAACAGACCGGCGGTTACCGCGTCGCTGCCGAACGCCGTCAAGGCCCGCATCAGCAAGGGCAGCAGCGGGAAAAAAGCCACGGATGGCAGCGGCACGCCCTCGTAACGGTAGCCTTCCTCGGCAATACTCACGTAAAAACCGGTATCCCACCGGCTGCCAAACGCATCCAAAAGAATGTTGTCCGGCGGCCGCAAATGGTAGATCGGCGGCGTGATCGAATCTGGAATAAGCGGGATGGCCAGATACACAATCAGCGCAATGCCCAGACGGGTCAGCACAAAGAGCAGCAGCGGCAGCCACAGCCAGCGCGGCAGCGCCAGCCTGCGCGCCCAGGCTGCTGCCCAGGCTGCTGCCCATTTCCGCTCGGTGGTGGTGGAGTGTTCAATCTGCAAATCTGCCATTTTGAAGTGGCCTCTGGCGGGATAGACGGCCGTTGGCCAACGGCCGTCTATCTCTGCTGCATTGTCAAACCATTACTGGAGAATAGCGGGTAAAAACAACGTACTCTTCACAAAAACAACTGGCGCGGATGAAGGCGGCGCTGTTTGCAGCGGCGCGCTGTTGTCCAGGTCAAAGCCGTTGGTGGCCGAGGCATTGATGGTCACTTCCAGAGTGACATCATACCGGCCGATGGGCGCGCCATAGGTATTGACCAGGAAATCGGCCGTTCCCGCCGGGCTTGTGATGATGGTTCCACGCGCCTGGCCATTCACATAGATAATTGCCGGGCTGTTGGGCGGATAATTACTGCCGCTAAAGCCAAACACGCTGCCCGGCGCGCCGGTCGCCGCGTTTACCGCCAGGACAGGCGCGTAAATGCCGGCGAACGATTTCCAGCCGATGGCTGTTACGGGCCGATCGATGAACGGGATCAGCGCCATTCCGGATAACAAAATGGCCAGGGTAATGATTGACCGAAAAGTGGTTTCGCGATTAACTCGTTTCATACATACCTCCTCAGGTTGTGATTTATTCTCGCGATTCGAGACGATACAATGGACCAACGGCCGTTGCCCGCGCCACACCCAACAGTTCGATGGACGGATTGTTGATGTAGACCGGACGACGGTCGATTTCCTGTAAGATAAGCGCATTCATATCCTCACCGCTGATCAGAAAGCGGTTGACTGCCAATACGTCAGGGCGCTGGCCTTCTACAAGCTGCAAATATTGGATGGCGGGGATGGTGTCCCACCAGCCCAATACCAGGGCATTTGGTTCTACCTCGCTCAGGATGGCTTCGCTTTGCTCCCGTGTACTCCAATCGGCCGATAAATCCACCAGATGCCAGTTGCTGCTGACGGCCAAAAGCACGGCCGTCAGCAGCACACCGCGCAGCGCCCACACACGGCCTGTCGCAGAGGTCCACAAATCCAACAAAACCTGGCTGCCAATGCCCAGCCACAAAGCCCAGATCAGGTAGGTGGGTAAATACATGGTGTTTTTGTCTATCACGCGGTAATTGATGTAGAAAATGGCATTGGCGATAAACATCAGCAGCAAAAGGCCGCCGAGCCGCCAATCACGGCGCAGTAACACAAACAACCCGGCCACGCCCGGCCCCAAACCGATGCCCAAAAACGCCAATCCCAGTTGACGGCCGTACGCCCCCACCTGCCCGCCCACTTCAGCCCACGAATAGCCAAACATCTGCCCGGAAAAGCTTTCTCCGGTGAGCAGCCAGACCAGGCCGTCGGCTGTTTGCAAGTTGACGGGGACAAAACGGCCGTGCGCGTCATAGACGCCGGCATAGTTGAAGGCCGGTTGGTGGCCATAACGCAGAGGCAGCGTAAGAAAAACAGCCGCGCCCAAAATGACCGCCGCGCTGCCGGCCAGCCAGACACGCCCATCGGCAAGCTGCCGGGGATGGCGCGTCAGGACAAACCAGAGGCAGCCGGGAATGAGCAAAACGGTGGCCGCGTGATTACCCAGACTGAGAGTCATCAGCAGCACAGGCAGGGCCAGCCGCGCCGGGGATGGCACGTCGGCCCAGCGCAGCAGCGCCAGGATGACGCCGGCCATCATGGCCGTGTGCAGCGTATACACCTCCGCCACCAGCGAGAGCGACCAAAAATAAGGCGCGGCGGCCAGTAATCCCAATGCGCCCAGCCGCGCCCAAGCCCCCACATGCAGCCGGCGCAAAATGCGATCGGCCAGAAAGATAGTGGCTGCCCCGCACACCGCCGAAAATAGATTGAGCCGGTAGCCCATGTCCGCGCTGAGGGGCAGCCATGTCCACAGCCTACCCAACGCCAGATAAAGCGGATAGCCGGTGGCGCGCACCAGGCCGTTGGTGGCAACGGCCGTGGTGAATTCCGCGCTGTCCAGGTTGTAAATTGTGGGGGCCAGTGTTTGCCGGTAGAGCAGCAGCGGCAGCACAAAGGCGGCCAGCGCGGCCCAATCCAGGCGGCGAATGCTCACCCGCAGCGCCGGCCAGATGGCTCCGGTCTGTTCTGAGTTGGTAGGAAAAAGAGAATGGTCAGTCATCGGTTTATCTCTCAATTCTGTGGCGCAAAGGAAATTTGAATGTTGGCCGCCGGGGGGGGAAACGTGTGGCGAAACGGCCGTTCAGCTAAAAGTGACGCCTTGGCCAAAAAAGTAACGCGCAACCTGAAAATTGATCGGCTGCGCTGTGCCCTTGCTCTGGCAGACAGCCGCCGGCCTACCCCACAGCCTGCCCCAGAACCAGTGCGCGCAAAATGCGAGCCAGCCGCTGCGCCGGTGAATTTTTTCGGCGCTGGCGGCGCAAAGCGGCGGCTTCGGCCAGAAATCGCTGCCGCGCTTGCGTCTGGGCGGCGGCGGGCGGCGGCGGGATGTAGGCGGAAAGGGCTACGGCCGTTGTCAAAAAAGGCGTCAATTCATCTGTCAGGCCCGGGTACTCAGCCAGAATCTCGGCAACGGTCGCCCCTGCTTCCAGCCGGTCCAGGCAATCTACCAAAATACTTTCTTGCAACACTTTCATGCTTCCACCCCCCGCACCACCAGCCGGTGCGCAAGAGAGCCCATGGCCCGCGCTTGCAGCATTTTGATGGAACCTTCGCTTTTGCCTAACAAACGGGCGACCTCGCGGATGGGCAGTTCGTAACCAAAACGCAGCGCCAGAACGTTTTGCTGGTCGTCGGTCAGGTCTTGCAGCACGGCAGCCAGATTTTGCCGCAGCATGAGGAGATCGTACTGGTCGTCGAGGGTACGGCCGTTTTCCGCCAAATTCTCCGCCAACGGCACCGTTAGAAACCGGACCTGGCGGCGGTAAAATTCCTTCACCACGTTGGCCGCCGCGCCATACAGCCAGCCCTGCAATGTATGCTGCGGCCCCTGCCGATCGTGCAGCGCTGTCAGCAAACGCAAAAAAATCTCGCTGGTCAGATCCTCAGCAGTGTGTTGGTCCTGTACCCGAAAAGCCACGTAGCGATAAATCCGCAAGTAGTACAAATCATGGATTTGGCCCAACGCCTCCGGCTCCAATTTTTGCGCCCGACGCAGCAGTTGCATTTCATCGTCCAAGACAAAACCTCCAGCAAAAGAATGTCACCAGGACAGTGTAAAATTTTGGCGTGGGCTGGATAATGGGAACAGGTCGCACAAGCCCTAAGACTACGGGCGATCATTTTTCAGACCTTCGTCCATATCCACAATGGCCGGCAGTCGTTATAATCAGACCAGTGACGAAAGATTGGGCCGGTAACCCGTTGCCGCCTGGATTATTCACCGGCCTGTAATTTGTATTGAGAAAAGATCATGCTTGCGTTTACAAAATTGAGCCTGGCTCGCCAATATATGCTCGTGAGTTTTTTGGTGATGGTGGGTGGCATGGTGGTTATTGGCTATTGGATCAGCCAGCAAATTGAAACGGCCGTTACCAATCGCACCGCCGCCGTGACTGCGCTTTATGTCAACAGCTACATCTCTCCCTATTTGCAAGAACTGGCCGCCGGCGCCACACTCTCACCGGAGAATCTGGAAGAACTGGAAAGCCTGCTCGCCAAGACCAGCCTGGGGCAGCAAATTGTCTCCTTCAAAGTCTGGTCGCCAGACGGGGTGATTGTATACAGCCCCAACCCAGACCTGATCGGGCAAAAATATGTCATTCAGGGCGGCTTGGCCGACGCCTTTCAGGGGGATGTCGTCTCTGAGGTCAGCCGCCTGGAAAAGAATGAACAGGCCTACGAACGCCAAAATTGGGACACACTCATCGAAACCTACGCTCCCGCCCGCGCAGCCGGCAGCGGCCAGATCATTGCCGTCTCCGAGTTTTACCAGACAACCGAAGACCTGATGGCCGAAATTCGCGCCGCCCAATACTACAGCTGGCTGGTGGTGGGCATGGTCATGCTGGCTGTCTATTTGCTGCTGGCCGGACTTGTCGGCCGCGCCAGCAACACCATCATCGCCCAACAAACCACGCTGCAAGCCAACCTGGACCAACTACACGCCGTACTATCACAAAACGAACAGCTGCACGAAAGGGTTCGCCGGGCGGCCGGGCGCACCACTGCCCTCAACGAGCAGTACTTGCGCCGCATCTCCGCCGACCTGCACGATGGTCCGGCCCAAGACCTGGCGCTGGCCTTGCTGCGCATCGAGTCGCTGGCCGATGCCTGCACCGAGGGGCAATCGGCCGCGCAGCAGGACTTTCGCATTGTGTACACGGCCATCGAATCGGCCATGAGCGAGCTGCGAACCATTTCCGCCGGCCTGCGTCTGCCGGCCATCGAACCCATCTCGCTGACAGAGACGATTCAGCGCGCCGTTCATGATTATGAACAAAAAAGCGGCAGCGCCGTGACGCTTACTCTGGGCCGACTGCCGGAGGATGTGCCGCTTCCGGTAAAAATCACCCTGTTTCGGCTGATCCATGAGGCGCTGGCCAATGGGTATCGCCATGCGGCCGGCAAGGCGCAGACTGTTCATGTGTATGTGAGCGATGAGGTGTTGTCGGTGGAAATAACGGATGCCGGACCAGGGTTTGATCCGCTGACGGCCAAAGCGGACGGCCGTTTGGGTTTGGTTGGCATGCGCGAAAGAGTGGAATTATTGGGTGGACGGTTTGAGGTGTTGAGTACGCCGGGGTATGGCACGGCCGTGCGCGCCAGCCTGGCCCTTTCCATGCCAGAGGAATCTTATGACTGACACAATTCGCATTCTTGTCGCCGACGATCACCCCTTGTTTCGGCAGGGCGTGGCCATGTCTTTGGCCACCGTGGCCGATTTCGCCGTCATCGGCGAAGCCGGAACCGGCGAGGAAGCCTTTACCCTGGCCGCCGAGTTTTTGCCCGACGTGCTGCTGCTGGACATCACCATGCCCGGCGAAGGCGGCATCGCGGCAGCGCGCCGAATCACGGCTGCCTGGCCTGTCGTGCGCATTATCATGCTCACCGTATCTGAGGATCAGGATAATCTGATCGCCGCCCTGAAGGCTGGCGCACGGGGGTATGTGCTCAAAGGCGTGTCGGCTCGAGAGCTTTCCAATGCTGTGCGCACGGTGGCTGAAGGGGACGTCTACATCTCGCCTTCGCTGGCCGGCGGCATTCTCTATGAAATGACCCATGCCCCAACGCAGCAATATGATCCGCTCAGCGGCCTAACCGACCGGGAGCGCGAAATTTTGGGGCTGGTGGCCGACGGATTAACCAATCGGGAAATTGGCGAGAAACTGCATCTGGCTGAAAAAACGATCAAGCATTACATGACCAATGTGTTACAGAAATTGCAGGTGCGCAGCCGGGTAGAAGCCGCCCTGTTGGCGCAAAAGCATGGTCTGCAAAGTTGATTGTCGCCTGGAGCGGTGATTTTTAGGGGGTTCACCCGCGTTTGATGTCGCAACCCGCCCCCACCCTACATCTCAGACACCTTCAATTTCCGGCCACATCGATCAAGCGAACCTCACGGCCGTAATTCAACAAACATAATTTTAGCCTGGGCGTAATGCCCAACAGTTGCTGAACCGCCAGGCCATACTGCCCTAGCTGCCGGGTGTAATCCGTCTCGCTCAGCAGCCGCTGCAAATTTGCCTCGCTGTCTACCCGGTCTGTCTTAAAATCAACCAGCGTCCAACTGCCTGACTGTTCGTAGAGCATGTCGATATAGCCGGTTTGCACACGGCCGTTTACCAGATAGCTGTAGGGCACTTCCGGCAGCCGTTGGTCTGCCTGATCCATCTCCTGGAACAGCGCGCTCCGCCGGAACTGCTGGAGCAATCGCGCCGATTCCGTTTGCGCGTGCGCCAACTGTTTGGCGTCTGTCAGACCAAATTCCCTGGCGCGCGCCCAGACCCAGGGCGCAAAATCCGCCCCCGGAAACCGCCATAGCGCCAGCGCCTGATGCACGAGGGAACCAATCACCCAGGCCGGCGCTTCCGGCCGCCGCCCGACCGGCACCACCTGCCAGACCCGCTGCGGCGTGTCTTCGTCTGGCGAGTCAGCGTCGGGGATGGCCTGGGCGGCAATGGGTTCTTGCAGCGGTGGGTGGGGCAACGGCCGTTCCCCAACCTCATCGGCGGTCTTCGCCTCTGGTGGCCAGATTGGCGGCGTGTAATTTGGTTCGTAGATGGCGGCGCGCACGGCCGTATCCGCCGCCGCGCATTCGACGATGAAACGGCCGTCGCCTGTTTCGTCATACCCGCTCAGGTCACTATTTTCCAGACCAACAATCGCGGCCAACTGCCCCAGCCACCCTCGCCCCGAAAATTTGCCCGCTTTATTTAGGGGCGCTGTGCCGCTAATAAACAGCAGTTGTTCGGCGCGCGTCAGCGCCACATACAACAGCCGCGCCGTCTCGGCGTCTTCTTGTTGTTTGGCCAGCAGTGCGCCCAGCTGGTAACTGGCCGCCTGCTCCTGTGCCTCATCCTTTTGTGGCAGCAGAATTCCCAGACGGCCGTCGGCCAGCACGCCGCCACTGCGCGGCGAACCACTCCCGGCATCCCCCAACACCACTACCGGGAATTCCAATCCTTTGGCGGCATGGATGCTCATAATTTGCACCGCGCCGCCGGCCGTCGCCCGCGCTTCCCCTTCCCGGCTGCCGCTGTCGCGCAAGGTTTGGGCATATTCCAAGAACTCGGACACACTCACCAATTCGCTGCCATGAATGTCGGTCAGCAGTTTGGCTACATTGCGCAGCGCGCGCGGCTGCCCCGTGCGGCGCAGGATAGCGCGGTATTGGGTGTCGTCTAAAAATTGTTTAAAAATGTCGGCTACCGGCTTGCGCCCGACCTGCTGGTTCAGGTCTTGCACCAGGGCAACGGCCGTGCGCAAGTCTATATCGGCGCCCGCAGCGGTCACGGTTTGCTGCGCCGTCTGCCACAGAGAACTGCCCGTCGGCTGCGTCTGCCGCAGCCGGTAAAGCGCCACGTCAGACAAGCCGCAGGCTGGCGAGCGCAGCAGTCCGGCCAGCGCCAGATCGTCATGCGGATCGGCAATCGCTTGCAACGCGTTCAGCAAGTCGCGGATTTCCGGCCGTTCATAGAAGCCCTTGCCTGCCACTGTGAGGTAGGGAATCCCGGCTGCGTCGAGGGCGTTTTCGTAGTATTGAAAGGAATTGGAGCCACGACACAAAATCGCCATAGCGCCATAATCCAGGTCGTGATCGGCATGAAGTTGGGCCAACCGCCCCGCCAGTCCCATTGCCGCCAGCGGCAGCGCGTCGCCCTTGTTGCCCAGCGCCAGATGAAATTCCACAAACGGCGCTGTCAGTCCGGCGGCCAGCAGTTTTGTGCCGGGCCGCAGGGGCGCGAACGGCGCGGCATAAGACGGCCGTTCCGGCGAATCATCACCTAACACCGGCCGTAGTAAAAGGTTCATGTCCGCCAGCAGCCGCTCATGGGCGCGGTAAGAGGTGTCCAGATCGATGATACGGCCGTTCTGCCGCGCAATATGCGCCTTTTCCGCAGTAAAAACAGCGACATCCGCGCCGCGAAAGCGGTAAATGGATTGTTTTGCGTCGCCCACGATAAATAATTTGCCGGCATCCGGGCACAGCAGCCGGATCAGTTGGCGCTGATGGGTGTTGGTGTCTTGAAATTCATCCACCAGCAAGGCGCTGATTTGCGCCTGCCAGTGGGCGCGGACCGCAGGCTGGGACTCCAGCAGGCGCATGGACAACGCTTCCAGATCGTCGAAATCCAATCCGTCGCGCTCGGCTTTGCGCGCCCGATAAAATTGGTCGGCATAGGTAAACAGCGCATAGACGGCAGGCATGGCGGCGGCGATGGCTTCATCCTGAGGATTGAGGCGCAACTTGAGCAACGGCCGTTCCTGCCACATGCCACGCAGACATTTTAGCGCGCTTTTCACTGCGTCCAGTTCCTCTTTCCCGCCCGGCCAGCTTTTCTGGCTGCCGCCGGCCAGCTTGATTTCGTCTAAAACCGCCAGATTACGCAGCTGGCCGGCCAGCGTTTCGCCATCCAAAGAGTCCAACGCGGTAATCGCCAACTGCCGCGCTGCTTCGGCCAGATCGTCGGGATTGTGGGCCTGGCTGCGCCGCAGCGTGGTGGCCGCAGCCATAAACGCCGGATCGGCCAGCAGCTGCGCCAGCAGCGCGGTCTGTTCGGCCTGGATTTGCGTTTGCCAGTGGGCCAGAATGTGGTCGGCCGGCAGCTGCTGCATGATAGCCTGAACCGCCAGGCGGTTTTGCAGCAGAAAGAGGAGCAGGTCTTGTAACGGCCGTTCCCTGAGCAAGCCAAACAGCGGCGTCAGCGTCTCGATTTGCACCGCCCAGGCCAGCGCCGCCTCGACGGCTTCCTGGGCCAACAGGGCTGCCTGGGTTTCGTCCAACACCGCAAACCGGGGATCAATGCCTGCTTCGGCGGGATGGGCGCGTAAAATTTCGCCGCATAAATTGTGGATGGTGCCAATGCGGGCCGCGTCCAGATCGTTGTAGGCGGCCTGCCACTTCCGGCTCTCGCTCTCATCGGCCAACCCGGCGCTGAGATACGCGCCGATTTCTTGGCGGATGCGGTTGCGCATTTCGCGGGCTGCTTTGCGCGTAAAGGTAACGGCCACAATCTGACGCAGCGGCAGGCCATCGGCCAGCAGCGCCAGATACCGGGCGACCAGGGTGCGCGTTTTGCCGGTCCCGGCTCCCGCCGTGACGGCCACATCGCCGCTCCGCGCCAGCGCCGCCATTTGCTGCGGCTCGCTCAGAGAAAGGGTTTGTAAAATAGGGGGTGGTTTCATGATGATTGCTTGCTCCGGTAAACCATTGGCGTTTACCATTGTTTGGGGTTGTATTGCCAGCAAAACCCGGCCGCCGGGCAGTAGGTTGGGCAGCCATCGGCGGGCGGTGTGGGAGTGAAACGGCCGTCACGAATCTGACGGACGGCGTTCCAGGCGTGGGCGACGGCCGTATCCATCGCCGCCGCCACGCCACCTTCCCCTGCCGCCAACTGGAAGGGGCTGGCTTCCGCCTGCTGAAAGTGCCAATAAAACCCATCGGCCACCTGTCCAAGTCCCAAAGTGTCCTGGGCGGCCCGGGCATACAATGGCAGTTGCAGCTTTTTGCCCTCGGCAAAGGCGCGAGGGCTGAAGGCGGTTTTGCCGGCAGATTTGTAGTCGATGATGCGGATACGGCCGTCGGCCCGCTGGTCGATCCGGTCGATAAAACCGCGCAGGCACAGCCGGTCTGCGCCATCATGCAGCACCAGCGGCGGGTTGCCAGAGCCAAAAGCAGCTTCCGCCTGGTAAAAAACATACTCGCCCTGGGCCAAAAGCTCCACCGAGCGGGTAACGTTGTCGATGATTTCCTGGCGGGTTTGGGACCACCAGGGGGTTTCGCGGAAGCCTTGTTTGTCTGGGGCAGCGTCTAAAATGGGGGCGGCAACGGCCGTTACCAGTGCGCGCAAAGCCTCGGTGTCGCCGGTCGGCGGGGCATCTTTGGCCCACAGCTTTGCGGCCTGCTCAAAAATTTCGTGGTAAACCACCCCCAACTGGCGCACGTCCAATCCTTCAACCGGTTCCTGACGTGGTTCCAGCTTCATCACCGTCTGCAGAAAAAAGAGGAAGCCGCAGGTTTTGTAGGCTTCCAGGCGGCTGGCGCTCCAGAGATGATCCGGACCAAACCGGTCGGCCAGTTCTGCGGCCAGAACGGACAGATCGCCTTCATGGATGGAGGTTTCGGCCTGCTGCCGTGTGTGCCAGATGTGGGCCGCCGCCTGAATGTGCTGCCAGACGGCCGTGTCCTGCGGCTGGACCAGAATCGCGCCATCGGGCAGGCTGACGGCCGTTTCCCACCATTCCGCCCAGGAAGCGGTTTCTGTCAGCGGCACAATGGCTTCGCTGGCAATGGGCAGCGGTTCGGCATCCACCAGATGGCGCACAGCCTCCCAGTAAGGCGAGGCAACCCATTCCGCGCCATTATCGGCCAGGACGGGCCGCGTCAGCAGTAGTTTTTCCCTGGCGCGGGTGATGGCTTCATAAAAGAATTCCCGCTCTGCGCTTTGGGTGGTCAATTTTAGGGGAAAGCCAAAGCGCGCGCGCAGCGCCAGGCGGTCGGCGTCGCGCAGAAACGGGTCTTCGCTGAGGGTCGCCGGGAAGGAGCCTTCGCTCAGGCCCATCAGGACGACCGCCTGGAAGCTGAGGCCGCGGGCTTGTATGGCGTCGGCCACCAAAATTTCCGGCTGATCGGAGCGCAGGGGCAATTGAAAGTGGGCGGCGGCGACAGCGCCACTTAATTCGGCGTAAAAATCGGCAAAGGTGACGGGACGGCGCTGTTCCACGGCTTCTTCTGCCCAGACCAGACCGCGCAAGATATCTTTGAGGGTACGCAGGGCTGCGATGTCGGCAACGGCCGTGGCCGGGCTGCGGCGCGCCTGCGCCGTGATGCGCAGCGATGATTCACCTGGGTCTGAATCGGGCAGCGGGTCAGAATCGGGTCCGATAAGCGCCTCCAACCAACGGACAAATTCAAGCATGGTTGCCGCTGTGTCCGGCGGCTGGCTGATGGCCAGAAAATGGGCGAACTTTGTCTGCAGGGAGCGAACGATGGCAGCGGGAGACGGCCGTTGACCCTCTCCCTCGTCATCACGAAAATCAGTGGATTCGGCCGCAGTTAACGCCGCCGTAAAAGCCGCCGCCCACTGCGTCCGGCCGCGAATCACGCGCTGCTGCCGGGCCAGCGCATCCAGCGCGTCCGCATCGGCAGGTGTGACAGCCTCTGCCCCATCTTGCCAGGAAAAATAGGGAGAGCGCCAGGCGGCAATCACCGCGCGGCGCGGCAAATTGGCTTCGCCGCCGTCTTCGATGGGCAAATGCAGCCGCAGCAGCGACAACAGGGCGGCGATTGCCGGACTTTGCGCCAGGGGTTGTCCGTCTACCAGCCGAATGGGCAAACCAAATTCGGCGGCAATTTGCTGCACAAAAGGGCGATAGGCCGACATATCACGAGCCAGTAAGGCGACCTGATCTGGCGAGATGGCGTGCCACACAATCTGCTGCTTTAACCAACGGAGGGCGATGCGCGCCTCAGTAAATCGGTCTGGCGCTTCGCGCAGGAAGAGCGCTCCGGCATGAGGGCTGGCTGCGCCCGGTGGCATGGCGAAGATGTGGCGGGACAGATGGCGCAGAGTTGGATGGCGCATTGTGTGCAGTGGTATTTCTGGCAGCGGGCGGGCAATCATGCCCAAGGCCGCTTCCACTGCCGCCTTTGTGGCTTCGTAGCGCGGAAATGTGATTCGCTCGGCTTGCGTGAGCGTGACGATGCAGTTGCCTACCCGGTTGGCCAAAAGTTGCAAAAGCGTTAATTGTGCCGGCGTAAAATCATCAAACCCATCGACGATGAGCAGCGGCCAGTTGCGACAGGCGTCGGGCGCGCGTTCAGACAGTGCCTCGGCGGCTAACCAGTGCAGCCCTACCCGATCCGCCCAACCTTCTTTTTGCAGTTCGGTCTGATAGGCCGTGTAGAGGTCGGCCAGCTCTGTCAGCCGCGCTTCACTGCCTGATTGGGCGACGGCCGTGGCAAAATCGGCCAGCATAACCCGCGCGGATTTTAATTCGGCGATGAGTTTCTGGGTGACTTGAATGAAGCCGGTCTTGGTTTTGAGCGGCGCATAATGGCGAAGCTCCTGGCGATCGATGACCGTGCGCAGCAGGCGGTATTCCACCGGATTGCTGAGCTGCGTGTAGGCTTCCTTTGCTTCATTCAGGCAGGCCGCCGCCAATTGATCGAAAGTTAGAACATATACGCCGATGGCCCCGCCGGCGGCCGCAAGTCGGCTGCGCCAGGCGCGCGCCTGGAGGCTAGTGGGCACGCATACACGAACCTGGGCCTGTTGGCTGCGGGCCATCTGCAAAGCGAGTTGGATGGTGTAGGCGGTTTTCCCGCCGGCTGCCGGAGCGATAAGGAGTTGTGGACTGGGCATGATCAATTTCCCCGTGTTTCTGCGCCTTGAATTTTTAATTGACTGTGTGGCAATTATATGGGTGGTTTGGCTTGCCGGGCAAGGCGATAGGTGTGAGAGGATAGCGCGTGGTCGGGATGGTGTTACGTTTTTTGTAACTCGCGTTCCGTTTAGTGTGTCATTGGCTTGGGTCAAAGGAAACAATCCCCGCCAATACATTAAGGAAGGCCGCTACGATAAGACGAAGCAGCCGACGGGGGATGTGGATTGTAAGTTGGGCGACAAAAAACAACATAACCGCCTGGTGACAACACCAGCAAAGGAAGGTACACCGGCTGAAACCATAGCGCTGAAAGACAAAGAATTTTACTGGGGATATGCTTCTGGTGCGGTGGTCACAAAGTTGTCCAACTGGGGCGAGTTTGTCCTGGCTGAGATGACCCAGACCTTTGATACGGCCGATGTCCGCTACTTCTTTCCGCTGATGGACCAGGTGGAAAAACGTCTTGGTTTTCGTCCTCTATTTGCTGCGTTGGACGCTGCTTTTGACGCTTTCTACATCTATCAGTATTTCCACAATGAAGCTCATGATGGCTTTGTTGCTGTTCTCCTTAAGCAGCCGAATAGTCAACCATGCCAATTTGATGCTCAGGGCCAGCCGTTGTGTGCAGCGGACTTGCCGATGCCCGTGCGCAAGTTGTACACCGACAATACGAAAGCCATTATGGGGTTCCCGACTACAGGACTACCAGACTATGGACCAAGACCCCTTCACCTTCTGCGTGATTGACCTGAAGCAATACGTGTACTGCCCGCGCATTTTGTATTACCAGACAGTGCTGCCGGATGTGCGCCCCATCACCTATAAAATGGAGGTCGGGGGTGCTGGATATGCTCATCGAGACGGAGACAGAGCGAATCCCCGTAGATTACAAGGATTCCAAGAAGGTGGGGACGCATTTCAAGATGCAGGTGTTGGCTTACGGCCGTTTCCTGCAAATGCTCCACCCCGACAAACCCGTCCGGCGCGGTTTCCTCTACCTCATCCCCACCCGCGAAGCTGTGCCGGTTCCGTTCACCGCCCATCTCCAGCGCCAGCTAGACAAAGCGTTGACGCAGATGACCGCCATTGCCCAGGCACAGCAGCTACCGGCCCCGCCCGACACACTCGCTCGCTGCGTGGATTGCGAGTTTCGCCGCTTTTGTAACGATGTGCTTTGAATCCTGACCGGCCAACCTGGCGGACTTTAATCAACCGGCCGGTACGCCCATTTGCCGCCATTGCCCCAAAGATGACGAAGAGCCGCCAAAACGGGGGTAGCCTACGGCATCACAGCAATCAGCGCCTCGCGCAGCGCCTCGGCTGAAACAGGGCCTAAAAACCGTTCAGTTATCACATCGTCCTGAGCGAGCACAACGGACGATGGATGGCCGCGCACGCCAAGCTGCTCCTGAATCCGTTCATTCTCCGGCTCATAGGCATTCAGGCGGACAACCGTGACCTGGTTGGAAAACTCTAGCTCTATCCCATTCACGATGGGGGCAAATTGCAGTCAGGGCGCTCAGTTATCGGTGTAAAACACGATGAGCGCCGGTCCATGAATGCCTACATCTACTTTGTCTGGGTTAGGCTGTTCGGCGCAGGCCGTGATACTCAGGAGGATGAGCACGGCCGTTACCCACAAAAACCATTTCGCTTTCATAACATCATTCCTATATGGTCTGTCCTAATCAATTATTCCGCTCGCCGCTGCTCACGCAAGGTGGCTTCCCATTGGAAGGTCTGGTTTTCTAACTGTGGCTCTACGATCACCACAACCCACAACCGATGCTCTCTGGCAGCGCCCATTCTCATGCTTGCTTCAAGTCCGGCTGCAACAAACAAACGATCATTTCTGTCCCAATACCCAACTCCGACTTGATTTGCAGCCGTGCCCCAATCGCCTCCGCCCGTTCCTGCACCCCCAACAGCCCAAAATGCCCTGCCGGAGCCATCTCCGCCGGACTTTCTGGCTGCACAAACCCCAGGCCATCATCACAAACCCTCAGACACACCTGGGTATCGGTGAATTCCAGGCCAACGGCCGCCGTTTTAGCCTGAGCATGTCGGGCAACGTTGTT
Organism: Chloroflexota bacterium; assembly: GCA_017993775.1. GTDB lineage: Bacteria > Chloroflexota > Anaerolineae > Promineifilales > Promineifilaceae > Leptovillus. The sequence continues at coordinate 39,774 of JAGOMA010000009.1, forward strand.
TAATCCTTCCTGAGCAATGCGATACAACGCCAATTCCACCGCAGGCGGCAGGCGGTGTTCTTTGCCCACTGTATGAAAGGAAACCGGCACCCCCATCGCCTGGTTCATATCATGGGCCAACATCTTTAGGGCAGGGATCAGGCCCAAATCTTCCAGGTAAATCGGCCGTAAATCCCGCGTCAGGCGGCGCAGGTCGGCCACAATTTGTTCGGCCATTTGCTGCATCGTAGACAGTCTGGCGGCGCTTGCCTCGTCCGACGCAGACATTTGGGCCAGCTGAATACGCTGGTTGAGGGCGATAAGCGACTGAATGGTGTCATCGTGCAAGTCGCGGGCCAGCCGGCGGCGCTCTTCTTCCTGACCGGCTGTAATCGCATCCAGATACCCCCGCAAGCTTTGCTGGGCCAACTGTACCTTGCGCGCCATATGAATCAACTCGGTTTGTAAGCGCTGAATCTCATGGATGCCTCCCACCGGTTCTTCAATGGCCGCAAAATCACCCCAGCCCAATTCTGTTGCCTTTTGCTCTAACGATTGCAGCGGCTGCACCACCTGGCGCACGCCAAACCACAGAGCCACCAGGGCGATCACCAGCACAGGAATGAGGATAAGCGGGGCCATTTCGGTGGTCCGCAGCAAAGGATCAGACACTTCCCGCCATGGTTCGGCAATCACCAGCGCCCAACTGACTGGCGTGATGGGGCTAAAGGCCACCACATATTCATCGCCGGCTTCGGTGAGATACGTGGCGCCGCTTTCGCCCCGCAAAGCATCGGCGACGCCGGGGTGCTGTTGGGGCGGCATGTTGGTCCAGGGAGGAGTTCCTGTCTGGTACAAAATGTCGCCCTCGGCCGTAACAACATAAGCGGCGGCCTGCTCGCCGCTGCCAAAAATATCGGCCAAGGCCCGACGCGAAAGGGCTGCGGAGGAGAATGCGCCAACGGCCGTAACCCCATCCACAGTCGCCGCCACAAACGTTAATTCCTGACCACTCGCCGGATCGACAAATGCGGGCAAAAAATAGGCCTCCCCATCAGCCGGGGCAAACGGCAAAGCGCTCAGGCGCTCGCTCATGGTGCGCGTTTGCCAAATATCCGCGTCATTGGCAGATGCCAGCAGGTCGCCATCTCCCGAAAACAGGGCAATGCCGCCTTCAAAATCAGGCAGTAGATAAGCCGCATCGGCCAGAGCATGTTCCGGGCCAACAGTGTTGGCCGCCTGCAAAGCCACACTACGGATAGCCGATTGGCGGTGGTTAATTTGTTCGGTTATGGCGGCAGCGGCGGCACGGGTGGCGCGTTCATCGCGTTCGCCAACCATCGTGCGCATGGCCCGTTGGTGCAACCCCAGACTGCCAAAAGCAATGATAAGCAGCAGCACAGTCAGCGGTAAGACGGTAATGATAAATAGCTGCAGCGGCAAATTGGAGATACTGGGCCAGCGGCGAGGTTTCAACCTGTAATCTCCGATGGGATCAGACCAAGCGACACGGCCTTCATGACTGCTTCGGTGCGGCTGCTGGCCTCTAATTTTTGGTACGTTTTGGCCAGATGGCCTTGTACTGTCCGATCGCTGATGCCCAACTGCACGCCAATCGCTTTGTTGGTGTATCCCTTGCTGGCCAAGGCCAACACTTCCAATTCGCGTTCGGTAAGCTCTTCATGACCTGGCAGGTCGGCGGCGGCGCGGCCGGCAATATGGGCAATTAACCGGCTGGCAATCGCCGGGTCCAGTGCCGATTTGCCTTCATGGACATCGCGTACAGCCTGTACGATGCTGGGTGGGGAAGCGGTTTTGAGAACGTACCCGTTGGCGCCGGCTTCCAAAACAGCTAAGACGTATGGGTCATCGTCATAGGCGGTGAGCACCAGGACGCCAACTTCTGGGTAGTTGGCGCGTACCCAGCGCGTCACTTCGATGCCGGTGGCTTTGGGCATTTGGATATCCAATACGGCTACATCTGGTATGTGGCGGGCGATAAGGTCGCGGGCCATTTCGCCATCTTCGGCTTCGGCGATGATGAGGAGATCGCTGGCTTGTTCTAAAAATTGACGGATGCCCGCACGGACCACTGCGTGGTCATCGGCCAGTAAAACACGAATGAGGTTGCTCATGGCGGCCTTTGTTCTGAAGGGTTCTGATGGTAAACCGATGGGTTGGAAGGTGTGAAGGCGTCATCGGAAGATAGGGATAAACGGTAGCGGCAAATGGACCGCCAGTCAACAAGGATTTATGGGATGTTGAAGGAACGATGGGATTATTGCGCAAGACGGCCGTATCAACCAGAGCCAAATACCCGGCAAGGTATAGGCCATTTGGCTTATGGCAAAATGACATTTGTCACCTGTTTATGGGTGATAGGCCATTTGGCGCTACTGGCTCGCGTGGTTCTTCTTTATGCTGGTGACAACAATAAAGTTGTCATTGGGTGACTCGATATCACCAAAGGAGGTTTTGATGAAAGCGAAACATCGACAGGGATACGGCCGTAAACAAACCGGCCAAAAACGCATCTGGATACCACTAGCATTGCTGATCGCCGGGTTATTATTGTTGAGCTACAGCCTCATCAGTCAGGCAAATAGCCCATCCGCCGGAACCACCGCGTACACGCAGGCAGATGTGACTGTGGCCCAGCCTATTGTTGCTGTACATGAAATGAACGACGGGCCACCCATCCCCTTCTTGCCCAAAAATCAGCCCCAACCCGATATTCAGATTCCCGAAACCTTTTACGATTTGGGCACAATTGGCCCGCGTGATGTGGTGGAGCAATCGTTTATTATTCGCAACACGGGCAACGCCCCATTGACGATCAGCCGGGCTTACACGACTTGCGGCTGCACGACGGCCGAAATCTCGGCCAGTATTATTCCGCCGGGCAAAGTGGCAACTGTCAGGCTTATTTTTGACGCCGGATTCCACGAGACAGCGGGCCAGACGGTTCGCCGTGGATTGATTATTGAAAACAATGATCCTGAACAGTCTCAGGCTGAGGTGTGGATTCAGGCAAATGTACGATCCCAGTGAGAGGTGATCCCATGAAACGACTATTTTCTTTGTGGCTAATATTTTTATTGATGACCGGGTTTGTTTTGACCGGATGTGGGGGAAGTGGGCGGGGAACGGCCGTTGCCCACAATCACCCCATGGCTGCCTTAGACACGATGCCCATAGAAGTCCAGCGCTCCGGACGCAAGATGCAAGAAGCTTACCAATTCGCCGTCGCCAATCCACAGGTTGTAGACAATATCCCGTGCTACTGCGGCTGCGCCAGCATGGGGCATACGTCCAACTATGATTGTTACGTGGCTGGCATCACAGAGAGCGGCGATACACAGTTTGATGAACACGCTCAGTATTGTTCCATCTGCCTCGATATTACCCAGGATACGATGCACATGATGGACGAAGGCAAAACAACGGCCGATATATTCACGCAAATCGAGCTGGATTATGCCCGTTTTGGCCCACCCACTGTAAAACTCGAGGCCGGACAAACATCATGAAAAAAGGTTTAAACCGGTTCGCCTTGTTCGTCGGGGTGTCAATCCTGGCGGTTTTTCTGAGCGCCTGTGGTGGCAAACCCGACATTTCAGTCACAGACAGCCATCTGGCGTTAGGTGATGTTGTAAATGGAAACGTGGTCACCCGAGAAGTGAATGTGCAAAACAATGGCCAGGCAGATTTGATCATAGATGCGGTAACTACATCTTGCGGCTGCACGCAGGCAACCATCGAACCGCTAACCATTCCTGCAGGGAGCAGCGGCACGCTGTCCATTTCATTTGACTCCGGCGCGCACGGACCGGCATTAACCGGGCCACTTGTTCGCCAGGTATTTATCGCCTCCAATGATCCCCAGAAGCCAGAAATAACCGTGGAATTGACAGCCAACATACTACCCCCGGCAGGCTCCTAGGGTTTGCTCGCATGTAACTTTGGTGCTTCTAGAGTGGTCCAATCGTTCGCATGTCATTAAATTTTCATTCCTAAAAAAAACAGAAAACAAATAAGCTGCGAGAGATAGGAGATCAGTGACTCGGCCAATTACTTAGCTCAATTACGCAGCTTATTTGATTTGTGCCCTCCCAAGCCATTTGGCGTGTCGTTTTAGCGCCAAACGGCGGGCGTACTAAAACCCAATCTGACTTAGAATGAGCCGTCATATCTAATCGAGCAATAACTTGCTCAGTCCAAGGAGAACCAAATTGATGAAAAGATTGTCCTTCGTTTTATGGGCAGTGTTAGCAGCTTTGCTGGCAGCTTGTGGGTCGGCTAAACCCACGCCGACCCCCTTGATGGAACTGTCGCTGACAGCGACAGATATTGCCTACGACACCCATCAGTTTGATGTGGTGGCTGGGCAACCAGTTAAATTGACGCTTCACAATGAGGGAGCCTTAATTCATGATTTTAGTATTCAGAAAATGCCACATGCCGGTGAGGTTATGGCGGAAGAAGCGGATCACGGAATGGAGGAGCATGATATGAACACCACAGGGCCAGACCCGGAAATTCATGTTGCTTCGCCAGTGGGTGAAAGCCTCAGCGTGACGTTTACGCCGATTACGCCCGGCGAATATGAGTTTTTCTGCACGGTGGCCGGGCATAAGGAAGCCGGGATGGTGGGGACTTTGGTGGTCACCGCGCCCAAGGGATAATGGCGTGATAACGGCCGTCTACTCTTGTTCGCCCTCGCCATGAGTCTACAATTTATGTGCCCTGTCAAGCGCTCAGGTGCTTGTCTACCGGCAGTTGGGTGGTAGATATTGTCTACCGGATTATGGTATGCTCTGATTTAGTTCATGCGTTGGGCGCGAGTTTGCCAACCGAGAGTTGGCAGGCTCGCGCCAAAAATAGTAAAACAACCTGCAACGCAGAGAACAAGGAATAATCCATGTCCGAGACAAGCGATCCTGTATTCCCAACCAGCGCCCACTCCTACCAGGAAACAATCAGCGCCCTGGCCGGCGACGCCGAACAACTGGAGCAAGTTTACCAAACAGCGCTCAGAGCCGACGAAACGGATGCCTTCGGCCAAGCCATCAACCTCAGTTACACAAGCGCCCCAGAAAATCTGCTTTATGCCGCCTGGTTCCATCGTCTCCGATACAGTGCGACCCAGGCGAAAAACGTCGTCATAGCCTGGGCATGGGTCATTCCGCTGGCCCTATGCAACGGCTTGCTGCTCTGGTGGCTGTCCGATGATCGGTACACGATCCAGTTAAGGGGTGTTCACGACGGAACCACCAACAGTTTTTTGCCGGCGATGTTTTTATTGGCGGCGCCTGTTTCCGCCATTTTTGCGCTGGTCTATCTCACGGCCGTCGGGCAGAAGCGGTGGCGTCTGACCATACTCGTCACCATCGTGATGGTTGTGAGCAGCGCCTATGTGCTGTGGGTCTATCCGCGGGCGGGCACACGGCCGTTTCAGGAACAATACCTCACCCTCATGGCCATGCACCTGCCCCTTCTCGCCTGGGCGGGCGTGGGCGCATTCTTGATCGCAGACCACCGCGACCCGGCCAATCGTTTCGCCTTCCTCATCAAATCGCTTGAAGTATTCATCATGGGCGGGCTGTTGGCCATTGCTGGAGGCTTGTTTACAGCCATCACCGCAGGCCTGTTTTCCGCCCTCGATGTAAATTTTCCGCAAGTCGTGCAGCGGCTATTCATCGCCGGTGGCGGCGGGCTGATACCGATTGTCGCCGTAGCTGTGATTTACAACCCCACTGCATCCCCCGCCAAACAGGCATTTGATGAAGGACTGAGCAAACTGATAGCCCTGCTCATGCGCATCCTCTTACCCCTGACACTGCTAGTTTTACTTGTTTATCTTGCCTTCATCCCTTTTAACTTCCGTGCCCCTTTCGACAATCGCGATGTCCTGATTATTTACAACGGAATGCTCTTCGCCGTGGTCGCCCTATTGGTCGGCGCAACCCCGATCAATCTGGCCGATCTGTCTCCCCGACTGGCCCGCTGGCTGCGCTTAGGGATCATTGGCGTAGCGGCGCTGGCCCTGATCGTCAGCCTTTATGCTCTGGCCGCCATACTTTACCGCACCGCCCTGGACCGGCTTACCCCAAACCGGCTGGCCTTTATCGGCTGGAATATCATCAACATTGCCTTCCTGTTCCTCTTGTTACTTTTTCAAGTGCGGGTTAAAGCCGGTTGGCTGCACGGATTGTATCGCACCTACAGCCTGGGAACGGTTGCCTATGCCGCCTGGACTCTGATCATGATCTTCGCCCTGCCCTGGCTGTTCGGCATCAATCAAGGTTCAGTAGACACCTTGCCCACTGCCGTGCAAGATATTTTATACGAGCAAGCCAGTCCAATTCTTCTTAAATGCGCGGATAGCCCCCACATCTACCTGCTTGAGAAAGGCGAAAAACGCTGGATAAACAATATTGAAACCTTTAACGGCCGTGGCTACGTCTGGCGCGACGTCCAGTTCATCTCCTGTGACGATTTACGCAGTATTCCCAACGGGACACCCATCCCGACAAATGCCGGCCCGCCCCCGCAGCCATAAGAGCGGCGCAAAATCGCCCAACCACGCAGAGCTGCCACCGCAAGAAAAAAGCAAAACCAAGAACCAAGCCTCAAAATGACGCAATCAATCGAGTATTGATTGCGTCATTTTGTTCCCCGCTCGCCTCATCTCGTGCCTAATTCCATTCAGCCAATTTCAAATTTGTGATTTTTGTCACAATATGACATTCGTCACATCCAATCTGGATAAATGTCAATTGTGAAAATGTTCACAAAAGCTATAACTGTCAGTATGCCTTATTGTAACTTTGCATCTCGGGTAGTAGATGCGCCATTAACAGAGGATAGTCTATGAAATTCAAGGTCATGCCGAAGGCTGCTTTTCCAAGCTGGGTCGAACGATTAAAAGGTCATTATCAAGTAGTAGGACCAAGGCAAAAACATGGACAGTACATGTTCGATGTGATTGAGAATGTAGCTGATCTGGCTTTGGTATACCCAACAACAATTTTGCCGCCCAAAAAGTATCTGGTGCCGCAAAAAGAAGTTTTACTGAACTATCACTTGGATGGCGGGCGGCTAGAAACCGCCGCTGTTCCCCCACCAACAGTCATTCTGGGCGTACACACCTGCGATTTGCACGCCCTCAAATTGTTTGACCGCATTTTTAGCCAGGGTTTTACCGATCAACACTACCAGGCGCACCGAGAAAATATAACGCTGGTGAGCATAGAGTGCCTGACGGCCTGCTCGGCAAATTCTTTTTGCCGCGACATGGGCACAGCCAGCGCCACCGACGGTTTCGACTTGCACATGGTCGATCTGGGCAATGCCTATGCGTTTACCATCGGCTCAGACAAGGGGGATGATCTTTTCAAAGGGTTCCACCCGGTGTTTGATGCCATGGACAGTGATTTGGAGCTGTTACACGAGACATTGCAAGAAAAGTGGCAGCACTTCCCATACCGGCTGAATTTTGATGTGCATGAAATGCCTGAACTGCTCCATGCCAGTTTCAACGATACGATTTGGGACGAATTGGGGCAGCAATGTTTGGCTTGCGGCTCTTGCACCCAGGTTTGCCCCACCTGCTACTGCTTTGACGTGACAGATGAAGTTGATTTGCTGCTGGCCGAGGGTCAAAGAGTACGGCGGTGGGATTCTTGCCAGATTCATGAATTTGCGATGGTGGCCGGCGGGCATAATTTCCGCGAACGGCTGGCGGCTCGACAGCGGCATCGGTTTATGCGCAAGGGGAAGTACCAGAAGGATGCGTATGGCATTGTGGGCTGTGTGGGCTGCGGGCGCTGTGCCCGGGCTTGCCTGGCGCATATTGCCCCGGCTGCGGTGTTTAACGAGCTTTTAGCGCGCCGACAGGCTGAAGCGGTCGACGATAAAACCAGTGTGGCCCTGGAAATGTTTGCAGAGGTGGCGAGATGACATTGTTACTAGAAGAGGTGAAGCATTCTGACTCCATTTATATGCCGGTTCCGGCGCGGATCACGGCCGTTCAGCCCCTCACCTCCCAAGAAAAATTATTCACCATTGAACTGCCCCACGACCTGACCCTAAACCACGAACCCGGCCAATTTGTCCAGGTGACTGTGTTTGGCGTGGGTGAAGCGCCAATTAGCATCAGCTCCTCGCCCAGCCGCAGCAACGGCACATTTGAACTATGCATTCGCAAGGTGGGCGATCTGACAAAGGTTATTCACCGGCTGGAACGCGGTGATTTGCTGGGAATTCGCGGCCCATTCGGACGTGGTTTTCCCATTGAGCGGTTTCGCGGCAAAGATTTGTTGTTTGTGTGCGGCGGGTTGGGCATGGCGCCGCTGCGGTCGCTGCTGAATGAAGTGCTGGATGATCGGGGGAATTACGGCCGTATCATCCTCCTCTACGGCGCGCGCCAACCCGCCGACCTGCTGTTTAAGGACGAGCTGGCCGAGTGGGAAGCGCGTGATGACGTGGAAGTTCACCTGACTGTCGATTGCCCCGATGAGTCATGGAACCGCTGCGTCGGCGTGATCACCCGGCTGTTTCCAGAGGTCATGGTCGAGCCACGCAACACGATTGCCGTGGTCGTCGGCCCGCCCATCATGTATCGCTTTGTGTTAAAGGAGCTCAAAAAACTGGCTGTTCCCAAAGGCAATATCTGGTTTAGCTTCGAGCGGCGCATGAAGTGCGGCGTGGGCAAATGTGGTCATTGCCAGCTTAACCATGTGTACACCTGCCAGTCCGGTCCCTCGTTTAATTATGCCGAGATTGAATTTTTAGAGGAGGCGCTCACATGACTGCCAAAACCAAACCTAGAGTAGCCTTTTTTGATTTTACCAGCTGCGAAGGCTGTCAATTAACGGTAGTTGACGCGCTGCAATATCACCCGGAACTGCTGGATGTGGTGGATATTGTGGAATTCCGCGAAGCCAGCAGCGATCGCAGCGACGATTACCAGATTGCGTTTATTGAAGGCTCTTGCTCGCGGGAAAGCGACGAGCCGCGCCTGCACAAGATTCGGGAAACGGCCGTTACCGTTGTCGCTCTTGGCGCGTGCGCTCATTTGGGCGGCATCAACGCCATCCGCAACCGCCAAAGCCTGAAAAACGTGCGCGAATACGTCTACAACGGCAGCGCCTACTGGTACGAAACCTACAAACCCCGCCCCATCTCCAAAGTTATCAAAGTCGATCTGGTAATCCCCGGCTGCCCCATCAGCGGCGCGGAATTTGTGCGCGTGGTAAAAGGCCTGCTGCAAGGACGCCTGTTAGAACCGCCAGATTACCCGCTGTGCATCGAATGCAAGCTAAAAGAGAACGTTTGCGTTTTCCATCGCGGGCAGGTTTGCCTGGGGCCGATTACCCGCGCTGGCTGCGATGCCGTTTGTCCCGCTTATGGGGCCGGCTGCGAAGCCTGCCGCGGCCTGATCGCCAACCCCAGCATGACCGCGTTTTACGCCGTTTTGGAAGAACACGGCCTCTCGCCGGCCGACGTTGAAGCAAAAATGACCCTGTTTCTGACCAATCAAATGCCTGTTCCAGGCGCCGAGGAGGTTGAGTATGTCTAATCTGCACATCGATATCCATCACATTACCCGCGTAGAAGGGCATGGCAACATCGTGGTAAACGTGCAGAACGGCGAATTAACGCAGTGTGATCTGCAAATTATCGAGACGCCGCGCTTTTTCGAGGCGATGCTGCGCGGACGGCCGTATCAAGAAGCCTCCCACATCACCTCGCGCATTTGCGGCATCTGCGCCGTCGGCCATGCCACCGCCTCGCTGCGAGCCACCGAAAAAGCCCTCGGCGTCGAACCCACCATCCAGACCAAACTACTGCGCCGCCTCAACTTCATCGGCGAAATGCTGGACAGCCACGTATTGCACGCCTACATGCTCGTCGCCCCGGACTTTCTAAACGTGGGCAGCGTCATCCCCCTGGCAAAATCCGCGCCAGATGTGGTCCTGCGGGCGCTGCGCCTAAAAAAATTAGCCGGCGACACCTGCAAAATCATTTGCGGCCGTCACACCCACCCCATCGCCATGACCGTCGGCGGATTCACCCATTATCCCACCACCGCCGAACTCTATGCCCTGCGCGATCGTTACCTGGCGGCGCGCCACGATGTGGCCGCCACAGTCGAACTATTCCGAACGCTGCCCATCCCCCAATTCGAGCGCGACACGGAATTCATCGCCCTGCACAACGCGCCGGTGTATGGCTTTATTGATGGCGAGATCGTCAGCACCGACGGCGGCGTCTGGCCAGTAGAACAATACCGCGACGTAACCAACGAGACGATGGTCCTCCACTCAACCGCGAAACACGCCGCCAACCAACGCGAAAGTTACATGGTCGGCGCGCTCGCCCGGTTCAACGTCAACTACGATTTGCTCCATCCGCTGGCCCTGGAGGCCGCCGATGCACTGGGCATTCACCCTATTTGCACCAATCCGTTCATGAATACCGTGGCCCAGGTAGTGGAAATTGTTCACTGCGTCGATGAGGCGGTTTACCTGATTGAGGAACTGCTGCGACGGGAATTGGCCTGGGAAGAACCGGTTGCCCCAACCCGACTGTCTGGCGAAGGCGTGGGATCGTGCGAAGTGCCGCGCGGGATTTTATTCCACAATTATGTCATCGAAGACGGCCGTATCACCGAAGCCAACTGCATCATCCCCACAGGGCAAAACCTGGCCAACATCGAAGCCGACATGCGCGCTTTAGTGCCCACCATCCTGGACAAACCACAGGCCGAAATTGCCCACGCTCTGGAAATGCTCGTTCGCGCTTACGATCCCTGCATTTCCTGCTCCACCCATCTGCTCAACGTGGCCTTTGTTTAAGACCCGGCTTTAACTACTCGGCGGAATGACGACTGGAGAGTGGAGATTGAGCGAATCTCCACTCTCCAGTCTCGTGAAAATCTGCGGATATCGACGTTTACCTCACCCTTCAATGATGCGCAAAACATTGGTACTGGCCTTGGGAAACACGCTGCGCGGAGACGATGGCGTGGCCACGGCCGTTTTGCAAGCCATTCGCGCCCACCCCTCTCTTCCCGGCAAGACCGATCTGGTAGATGGCGGCACGCCGGGGCTAGAAACAGCGCTGCTGCTGGAAGGGTACGTCCGGGCCATCCTCATCGACGCCGCCGACATGGGGCTGGCGGCTGGCGAGTGGCGGCGATTTTTGCCGGGCGACGGCCGTTTGCCCGCCCGCGACGCCCACCTGACCGGAACCATGCACACCGCCGGTCTGGCCGAAGCGCTGGCGCTGGGCGACGCGCTGGGCATTTTGCCGCCAGAAATCATCGTCTACGGCATTCAGCCGGCCGATATAGGCTGGCAAGAAGGACTGAGCGCAGCAGTGCAAACGGCCGTGCCCCAAGTCGCCGCCGCCATCCTCCACGATCTAACCGCCCCACCCCACGCCTAAGCCGGACGGCCGTTTTGCTGTTATAATGCCTCCGTCGTCCGGCAGGTTTTGTCGGGGGAACTTGCCCCCAATCAACCCAATCCACCGGAAACATGGAGACAATTTTATGCGCAAGACTTGTGGGTTTATCGGGCAAACAGCCTGGAAACTTGGCTGGCTCCTGGGACTTATGATCGTTTCTGTGAGCTGCGGCAGCGCCGCCAAATCAAACGTCCAATCCGGCTATGAAATAACCACCGGCAGCCCCACGGACCAGGTCACAGTCACCCCCGCCGCAGGCGAAGTGGTGTTCGATATTACCAGCGAAACGGGCATTGGCCGCGCGGAAATCTCGCTTCCCGGCGGCCAATGGCCGGATCGGGTGGAGCTGCGGCTGCGCTTACGCGGTCTGGAATCGTTGACAGTGACGTATGGCGAGGTGGTGGTGCACACGGCCGTACCCAGTTCCAGCTTCGATCTCATCGACCAGACAGTGCAGGTCGCCGGCCAACCATCCCCATCCAAAGCGGCCGACACGCTGTATGAAATGTATGTCGATGCCTACTCGGCCAAAGGCCCAGTGTCTATTCCCCTGGAAAACGGCTACTTCATCCTACGCCTGCCCGAAGATTTTCTGGCCGGGGACCACACATCTTTCACCGTCGAATGGATTGATTTTTATCGTTGAGGCAAAGGAAGAAGATGAAAAACGCTTTGCGCCCTTCGCTTATTTGCGCTCTTTGCCTTGAAATTGGGCGATTTTTAAACCTCCTCAGTCTCCCGTCCCCAATCCCCACCCTTTTGTTATAATCTCCCCATGCACCCACACCGACCGTTTTATTTCTTGCTGCTTGGTACCCTGGCGATTTGGCTGGCGGCCTGCCAATTCCCACCAACCCACCAACCGCCCACCCCACTGGCCATCCAGCCCGCCAGCGTGCCGACCAACCAGCCGGTCAGCAAACCGGTCAGTTCGCCAACGCCCATGCCCACACTAACGCCGCCGGCCACGGCCGTTCCCCAACCCACCGCCACTTACAGCCCGGACCTGGCCGACTGGACCATCCTTGTCTACATGGACGGCGACAACGACCTGGCTGCCTCCGCCCTAAACGACCTGAACGAGATGGAAGCCGCCGGAAGCTCTAAATCGGTCAACCTGCTGGTGCAGCTAGACCGGCCCGGCGGCGCTGGGGCGCTGCGTTACCGGCTGCTGGGCGATGGCGATGAAACGGCCGTATCCACCCCACCCCTGGCCGACCTGGGCGAAGTCAACATGGGCGACCCGCAAACCCTGGCCGACTTTATCGCCTGGGGACTCACAACCTACCCCGCCAACCGCGCCGCCCTCATCCTCTGGGACCACGGCGCCGGCTGGCAAGGCGTCGCCTTCGACGACGACAGCGCCGATTTCGGCCTGCCCGACGCCCTCAGCCTGGGCGATCTGAGCGGCGCGCTGGCCACCGCCCAGGCGCAAACCAACCGCCCGCTCCTGGACATCATCGCTTTCGACGCCTGCCTGATGAGCCAATTAGACGTGTTGGCCGCGATACGGCCGTTCGCCCATTACGCCGTCGCCTCCGAAGAAGTAACCCCCGGCCAGGGCTGGGATTATCACAGTTGGCTCAGCCGCCTCTACGGGCAGCCCGCGCTGAACGCTGCCGGATTAGCCCGACTGCTGGTCGATGATTTTGCCGCCGCTTATACCCAGGCCAACCCCGATGACTTTGTGACGATGGCGGCCATCGACCTGACACGCCTGCCGGAACTGACGTATGCCGTGGAATCGCTGGCCCAAACGCTGCTGGCCGACCCTGCCTTTGTGGCCAGCGCCGTCAGCGATGCACGCAGCGGCGCGGAAGCCTTTGCCCGCGTCTACGCCAGCAATTTCGAGCGCTACGCGGCCATCGACCTGGGGCATTTTGCCACCATTTTGGCTCAGCGCAGCCCCACGCAGCCAGTCAAAACGGCCGCCGAACAGGTCACAACAGCGCTGGAAACGGCCGTGCTCGCCCAACGCCAGGGCAGCGGCTTCAAACACAGCAGCGGCGTCGCCATCTACTTCCCGCGCACCGCCGATCTCGCCCACCCCGATTACGCCGCCGCCACCCAGCTTCCCCTGTGGCAGCAATTTCTCGCCAGCACCTACACCACCAGCTTCGCCGAACTGCCGGCGCCGGAAATTCACCTCACGGGCACGGCCGTAGACCATGCCGGCGTCCAACGCCCCGCGTATCTCGGTTTTCAGGTCGTCGGGCGGGCGATAGACACCGTAACTCTCATCGGTGGGCGATATGAAGAGGACGGCCGTCGTCGCCTGCTGGAATACGACGCCCTCATCCCCGAACCGACCTATTTACCCGATGGCAGCGCCCTGCACGAATGGCGCGATGGCGTCCACGACGACTTTTTCATCTGGGACACCAGGGTCACGTATTTGTTCGATGAGGCCGGAAACGGCGAGTTTGTGGTCATGTGGCCGACTGCGCCGGGCAGCGCCCTATTCACGGTGCAGGGCCTTTACCTGCGCGCCGATGGCGCCGCCTCCGCGGCCAACCTGGTGTTCGACCATCAGACGGGCCGCTTACAGCGCATCTGGGGCCAGGGCGAGGGCGCGGCCGCCGCTGAAATTATCCCCCAACCCGGCGACGCCTTCCAACTGACCAACTTTTACCTGGACGAAACGGCCGTCGACACAATTGGCGCCATCAGCGGCGAACCCGGCCCAGTTTTGACCTTTGACGCCGCCGGGAAGCTGGCCTACGAATGGCGCGCGCTGGCGGATGGCGCCTATTTCCTCGGCTTTTCAGCCGAAAACGCCGCCGGAGCTGCGGGCAGCATCCTGACCGATCTCACCATCGTCAACAGCGATGTGCAGCCCGGTCTGACAGCTTATCTGGACCCTTACCTCGGCTTCCAATTCCTGCACCCCGATGATTGGTACACGCCGGTCTACACCGACACCCTGCTCTATACCAGCGATTTCAGCGGCCAAACCCAACTCCAGGTGGTCATTTACCCGCGCCTGGAACCAGGGATGAATCCGGTCAGTCTGAAAAATCAAACCCTGAGCAGTTTTGGTCCGGTAGATTTGCTCTATGCCGATGAAATTACTGTCGCCGGCGTAGGCGGCAATCGGGCGGCTTATGGCTACAGCCGGCCGGATGGCGCACCGCGCACCGGCGTCTTTTTTGCCTTCGTGAAGGATGGACGTGCCTATGTGGTGGATGTAGATGGCCCGCAAGCGGCCGAGCAGCAAACCATCGCCGCCATCGAAGCGATCATCGACAGTTGGCAGTTTACCGACCAGAGTTTCGGCCTGAAGCCGGGCAACTGGGCGCAGGCCAACCTGACTGCCTTTTCGGTGGCCCATCCGACCGAGTTTGTGGTGCAAAATCAGGGGGATTGGCAGCGTTTTGTGGCCGACGGACATACGTTTGTGGCGCTGCGGGTACAGCCGGAGACACGGCCGTCGCCCGATGTGTTGGCCGCTCTGGTGCGCGACGCCGGGCAAGGCGTGACCAATTTCCAGGCCGGCGACCCATTCCCATTCTCGCTGGGCAGCGAGGTGTGGCAGCGCGTGGATGTGCAGTACACGGCCGTTGACGGCACAGACATCTGGGGCTTCATTATGACCCGCGCCGACGACGGGCAGGAAGTGGTCGCCTGGGCCGAAGCGCCCGCCGCCGCTTATAACCAGCTCGAATCCACCATCTTTTTAACCCTCATCGCCGACATGCGGTTGGATAAACGGCCGTAAACAAGGGCTATCTGGCAATTTGCGCCATCGGCCACATCTACGGCTAAATCTTCTTATCCAAGTCAGGAGAACCTTCTATGAAAACAACGTTATCTGCGCTGCTCGCCAGCGGACAACCGGTCGTGGCCGATGGCGCGATGGGGTCTATTTTGATGGCTGCCGGTCTGGAAGCCGGACGCTCGCCTGAATTGTGGAATGTTGAACAACCTGAAACCATCGCCCAGGTCCATCGCGGCTACATCCAGGCTGGCTCGCAAATCATCCTCACCAACAGCTTTGGCGGCAGCCGGACCAGCCAGGACCGGCACGATCAGGGGGACCGCGTTGGCGAGTTGAATCGCGCTGCGGCGCGCATCGCCCGCAGCGCGGCGGACACCGCCGCGCATCCGGTGGCTGTGGGCGGCTCGATGGGACCGACCTCTGAAATGATGGTTCCGTTTGGCACGCTGACTGTGGAGGAGGCAACGGCCGTGTTCGCCGAACAGGCGGCCGCGCTGGCCGAGGGCGGCGTGGATATTTTCTGGATCGAAACCATGTACGCCCTGGACGAGATGCTGGCCGCTGTGGCCGGCTGTCGGCAAGCCGCGCCCAACATGCCCATCACCGCCACGATGAGTTACGACCGCAAAGGACGCACCATGATGGGCGTGCGCCCTGAAGAAGCGATGACCGCGCTGCGCGATCTGGGTGTGGCCGCCATCGGGGCCAACTGCGGCAATGGGCCGGATGAAATCATCGAGGTCATCACCAGGATGCACGCCTTTGACGACCGCGTGTCCTTAATCGCCAAAGCCAATGCCGGTATGCCGCAGTACCGCGACGGCCGTACTGTCTACGATGCCACACCGGCAGAGATGGCCGCTTATGCGACGGCCGTCCGCCAAAATGGGGCGCACATTATCGGCGCGTGCTGTGGCAGCACGGCCGTGCACATCGCCGCCATTGCCCAAACGCTGCACCGCCCCCTGGAAGTTTAGTTTTCGCGTTCCCCTGACCCAAACACAACAAAGAGCCTCATACCGCTGCGGGCATGAGGCTCTTTGAGATCACCTGTCTACCGGGCGGGGTTACTTACCGGCGCGGATTTCTTTGCCTTTCAATGGGTTGCCAAACAGCGGGGCGAACACGCAAAAATCAAACAACCCGGCCAACAGAGGCAGTGCGCCAACAATGGCCACGATAATTCCCACTATGCCGGTAAGCCCCATCAGGCCCCAGGCAATCAGGGCAATCCCTGCCACGATGCGCACAATTCGACCAGCGGAAGAAGCCATAAAAGCGATAAAAGGGTTCATGTTTACTCTCCTTAAAGACTCAGGTTAATTGGTATCTTGTCCTGAGTATAGGCGATTGGCGGCGGGCTGTCGGTGACAATGTCACATAACGGAGAGCTTTTCCAAACCTTCAAGGTCCAAAATCTCGATGTGGCCGCGCGTTGGCAAAATTAACCTTTCCTGCGCCAAAATCTTGAGAATCCGGCTGATAACTTCCCGCGAGCTGCCCAATTCGGCGGCTATTTCCTGGTGGGTGATGGAAATAGGGTGCTGGCGGCGGCTGCGGTTGAGCAGCAAGGCGGCTACGCGGGCATCAACCCGGCGAAACGTAACCTCATCCACAACAGCCAGCACACTTTGCAAGCGCTGCGACAGCAAATCGAAGACAAAACCGCGCCATAAGGCATAACGGTCCACCCAATCATGGAAGGCGGCCGCCGGGACCAACACAGCTTCGGCGTCTTGTTCTACGGTGGCGATGGCCGGAAAGGTTTGCTGGCTGAGGATGGCGTTGGCCGTGAGAATACACGATTCGCCCAGACCAAAACGGTAGAGGGTTATCTCGCGGCCGGTGTCGCCAATTTTGTAGACCCGCACAACGCCGGAAATGAGCAGCGCAATGGCGTCGGTGCGGTCGCCTTCCACAAAGACATCCTTTCCGGCGGGGATACGCGCCAGATAGGCGGTCTGTTGGAAGATGCGCACCAGATCAGCATCGGCGTTCTGAAGGATGGGCAGCGCACGGGCAATGCGAGGATATTGGGCTGGAGGAATCATGTGGCTGTCTCCCGGTGGCTGGCCAATGGGGTTCTGATTAGATAGTAGAATACAAACTCGGCCGCCATGTCTGCGACGTATTTTACCTGATTTTTAACGGCCGTATCCCCACCCACCAAAATCAGTGCGCGTCTTAAGCAAAACCTCACCGAACGGATGAGACGCCAAATAGAAACCCGCAACCGGTAAAACGGCCGTTTCACATGCCAGGTCTTCGGCAACAACCCGTTAGCGGGGCAAGACCTTGCCAAGTTGCTCGGCCAACGTCTCGTAAGAATAGTGGCGCAGGGCAAGGTGGTAATTGTGGTCCACGGCCGTTTGTACGGCCGTTTCATCTTCCAACCAGTATCGCACCGAAGCCACCGCCTCCTCCGTCACCATGCCATCAATTTCGGTAAATTGGAAACCCAGCGGGCCAATATCGGCGGCATATACCGCGTAACGGTTTACCAGAGCCGGTTTGCGGAAGTAAATTAGCTCCAGAAGGGCGTTGCCAAACCCTTCTATCAAGCTGGGATACATAACAAAATCGGCGTGCGGGTAGGTATCCCACAAGGCGTAGATTTTACGGCCGTCCGCCCCCCGGCGGCGCACATCATCCACTTTATCGGCCACATACCGCAAATCAACTCCTTGCTCGGCGGCCAGGGCTTGCAGGCGGTGCAAATACGCCAGCCCTTCATCGCCCGCCTGGTGGGTGATGACCAGTTTATTGCGCGGATCGGCCAGCCGGGCCAGCGTCTCAATCGCCAATTCAATGCCCTTGCGGGCAATCACCCGCGTCGGCTGCAAAATCAGCCGGTCCGATTCCGCCAGACCGATAGCCTGCCGGAAATCGCGGTTGTAGTCGTCGATGCCTGGGGCCGGTGTGGCAAAATCAAACACGTTGGGGATGAGAAGGCTGTCCAGGCCGCGCCGATTTTGCAGCGCCCGCTGCGCCAGGGAATTGATAACCGCATGGCGCAGTTTGGGCAAATCCGGCGGGAAATAGGTGTCCAGATAATCCGGGATGCAGTTCACCAGGAAACGATCTCTTTCCCAATACAGGTCGTGGCTGTGCGCCAGGCCGGGCAGGTCTAATTCTTGCATCAGGTCGGCCACAGCTTTGGCCAGGGGAAGCTGCATGGGAATGGCAACTATGTTTTGCAGCACCAGATAGTCGATGTGGTAGTTGATGAGAAACTGGCGCAACGGCCGTTTCAACTCCTCCGCCCGCTCAGCCAACGCAGCCAACAAAACCGGGTCGGGTTCCGTGCGGCCAAACGCCCGCTCGCCCAAAGCCACGGCCACCGGATCCTGAAAGTGGATTTCCGGGATGAGCATCCCCGGCACGTCGCCTTCCAATTCACCGGCG
The DNA here is from genome assembly GCA_017993775.1 of Chloroflexota bacterium. Taxonomy (GTDB): domain Bacteria; phylum Chloroflexota; class Anaerolineae; order Promineifilales; family Promineifilaceae; genus Leptovillus. The sequence continues at coordinate 58,351 of JAGOMA010000009.1, forward strand.
CAGTAAAAAACTTCGTGCCCCATCTGGCGCACAATGGCCGCCAATTTGTGGGTCTCCAGCGAGACGCCGTCTGTACCGGCCAATCGAGTAGACATAAACGCGATACGCATGGTTTATTCCTGTGAAAATAGATTTGTCAAATCTTTAGGATTTGACAAATCTCAACCCAAACCCTCTTGCAGCCAAATGGTTTGATACGGCCGTATTGTCACCGGTTCCGAAGCTGGAAACGGCCGTTGTGCTAACAAATCAGTAAAATGCCCCGGCGGCAGGGTCACAATCACCGGTTCGCGGCTGACATTGTGCAGGCACAGCGCCTGCGCCGCGCCATCCGGGGCCGTGCGCCGCACAACAAACAGCGCCGGATGCCAAAACAAAATTTCCTGCTCACCGTTGGGATGAAACGCCGCGCTGCGGCTCCGGGCTTGCAGCAGCCTGCGATAGCCGGCAAACACCTGTTGACGCAGCGAACCGGCGCGGCCTAATTCGGCCGTCAGGTGGGCAGCGTCCAGCTTTTGCCGGTTGATGGTGCGGGCGCGGCCGGTGGTCTGCACGCCATCCGGCCAACCGCGCGAGCCGAACAGGCTGTGAAAGTAAATGCCCGGCACACCGCGCAAAGCCAACATGATGGCCTGCGCCGTTAAAAAGCGGCAGGCAATCAGGTTGATAGGCTCGTCGGGCGCATCCGGATCGGCGAGGGCATCGAGGTAGCTGATGTTTAGCTCATAGGCTGTCTGGCTGCCGTCGGGGTTGGCGCGATAGGACACCTGCCCGCCGAGGCGCAGCACGCGGGCCGCCATGTCGGACACGGCCGTTTCCGGCAGCAGCCCGCGCGCCGGAGTCAGCCCTATGCCATCATGCGAAGCAAGAAAATTGAAAAAAGTCGTCCTGTCCGAGGGCAGCGTCAGGGTTTGCGCCCAGTTCGAGAGAATGTCGGCACGGCCGTTGTGGAAGGCGTGCAGGGTCAGGGGCGGCAGCGAAAAGTTATATACCAACTGGGCTTCGTTACGGCCGTCGCCAAAATAGGCGATATTGTCCTGATGGGGCACATTCGTCTCGGTAATCAGCGCCACCTGCGGCGCGACCAGGTCCAGAATGCTGCGCCATAGTTGAATGATGCGATGCGTTTGCGGCAAATGCAGGCAGCTCGTGCCGGCCTCCTTCCACATAAAGGCGATGGCATCCAGACGGATCAGGCGCGCGCCCTGCGCCACATAAAACAGCAGCAGCTCGCTGATTTTTAACAGCACCTCCGGATTGGCAAAATTCAGGTCAATCTGGTCAGCGCTGAACGTGGTCCAGACGCGGCGCGGGCCGGCGGCAGTTTGCACATCGGTCAGCAGCGGCAGGGCGCGTGGGCGAAAAACGGCCGTCACATCCGCCCCCGGCTGCGGCACGACAAAATAATCGGTAAAGGGCGGCTCGCCGCGCAAAAACCCCTGGAACCAGCCACTCTGCGCCGAAATGTGGTTGATCACGGCGTCGAACATCAGGCGAAAATCATGGCCGATTTCGGCCACATCGGCCCAGGTTCCCAGCGCCGGGTCCACCGCCCAATAATCGATCACCGAAAAGCCATCATCCGAGGAATAGGGGTAAAAGGGCAGCAGGTGGATGGTGTTGACCACGCCGGATACCTGCTGGCGCAAAAACGAGACCAGGGCGTGCAACGGCCGTTCCCCCGCCGCCTGCACCATATCCCCATACGTGATCAGAACCACGTCCCGCTCATCAAAAAAATCGGCCGCGCCGCCGGTTAACCGGGATTGATACCGCTCTATCAGTTCTGCCAGGCGCGGCAAAATTTCCCCCGCCGCCTCTGGCCCGTACAAAAAGTTTAACTGCTCTACAATCGTCAAATTCATGAGTCTGTCGCATAGGTTAGCGCCACCAACAAATCGTTGACGTTGGTGCCGGTGGGCGCAGACAGATGCCCCGCGCCCAGCCGCTGGAAAAAGTGATAGCTGTCGTTGTTGGCCAGAAAAGCAGCAGGGTCCAGGCCCAATTGGGCCGCCTGCACGGCCGTTTCCCCCGAAACCACCGCCCCGGCCACCGGCGTCGGCCCATCCTCGCCATCGGTGGCGAAGCTGGCGACCACACAGCCGGGCGCGCCAGCCAGAGCCACAGCGGCGGCCAGCGCCGCTTCTTGATTACGCCCGCCCAAACCAGCGCCCGTAACCGTGACCGTGCTTTCGCCGCCCCAGATCAGGCAGCGGCCGGGCGGTGTTTGACGCGCCCTGGCGGCGGCCATGCGGCCAATGTCCCGCGCCTCGCCGGTGAGCGTGGTAGAGACAACGGCCGTTTGGAACCCAAGCTGTTCAGCCCGCCGCGCCGCCGCTTCAGCCGCCAGGGTCACATCGCCGATGATGTGGTTGCGGATGGGGTTGCCGGCGGCTTGTTGATGGGGAATGGTGGCGGCGAGGTGGTGGGAAACGGCCGCAGCCGTGGCCTCATCCAGCCGCGCCCACACCTGGTAGGCATCCAAAATCGCTCGCGCCTGCTGCGGGTCCGGCGGTGTAGGCACGGTGGGGCCGCTGCCGATATGCGCCAGCCGGTTGCCGATCACATCGCTGAGAATCAGGCTGACGCAGGTCGCCGGAGCCGCCCACTGCGCCAATCCGCCCCCTTTCACCGCGTCGAACTGCTGGCGGATGGTATTGACATCGTTGATAGCGCAGCCGCTGCGCAGCAGAGCGTCGTTGAGCGTCTGCCACTGCGCCAGGGGCAGCACGGGGCGCGTCAGCAGCGCCGACGCGCCGCCGGAGATCAGACACAAGACCAGGTCGTCGGGCTGCGTTTCGGCCAACAGATCATAGACGGCCTGGGTGGCCTGGAGGCTGAGCTGGCTGGGCAGCGGGTGGCTGCCCGGAAAATATCGCAGGGAGGGTGGCAAATCGGGCACGGCCGTTGCTTTGCTGATGGCAACCCCGGCGGACAGTGCATCGGCAAGGATGATGGCTGCGGCCTCGGCCATAGCCACCGCCGCTTTGCCCACACTCACGACAAAAATCCGCGCCGGGGCATACGATTCTCCGGCGACCGTAACCGCACCGGGCGATACGGCAAGCTGGCTGCTGACGCGGGCGGCTGGGTCGGCGGCCGTCACTGCGGCAAGCACCAGGGCGGCGACATCTTGTTCACACGTAGCAAAAGACATGCTCAGTCTCCTGGTAAGGCTAATCTTGCGGTAATTGTTCCGGTTTCTTTGGCAAGACCCCAGGGGTTTTTATACCCAAATCATCCAAATTCTCAGGAGAAAATCCTTGGGGTCTGTATAGTCTTGCGAGTTTTACTTAAAGCACGGTCACAATGTAGTCGTAGATGCGTCGCTTAATGCGCAGGCGGTTGAGGGCCGCGCCAATGGCGGCGATTTCGGCGTCTGGCTCATACAAGTAAGCATAACGCAGCCCACCCTGTTCCGCCAGCTTGCGCGAATTGAGCAGATGAGAAAGCTGGTACTCCAGCTTTTCGCGCTCCAGGATGTAACAGCGGTGCTGCCGGCGCAGGCGGTCGGTTCCGTGGCTTTGGGAAACGGCCGTTTCCGCCGCCGCCAACTGCTCCGTCAGATCGTCGATTTGTGCCTGGAGGTGAGACAACACGGCCGTGTCTGGCAGGCTGGCGCTCTCGCCTACGCGCCACGCAGGGCGATTGCGCCAGGTAACCGGCTGGCCGCCGCCGCCATCGACGACGGGCGGCAGCGTGTGCGGCAGCTGCAAGGTGACGATATGTTTGGGGGCGACGGCCATGCGCCAACCCGCTTGACTGCCCCAGACATCGGTTTGCCGGTAGCTGTGGGCGAGCGGCTGCACGGCCGTTGTCGGATTGTACAGGCGGGCCAGGATACGGCCGTCGCGGACAGAAAGGCTGCTTAACGGCAGCGATTCTGGCAGCAGCGACCAGACGCGCCGATTGCCCTTGCTCTGTTTGCGCGCGATGAGCAGCGGATTTTGATAAGCGGCGTTTAGCTGCTGCAAGGCCATGCTGTCTGGGGCAAACGCGCCGACGGCGATGGCTACTTCGTGGCGCACAAGGCGCTCGCAGCGGGCATCGGGCACATAAAAGAAGGGGCCGGCGTCGCCAATTCTGTCGGGTAAATCGGCTTTGGTGAGCCATTCCACGGACCGGCGCAAAATCAGAGACAGGTCGCCAGAGCTTGTGGCGGAGTAGGCGTGAAGACCTTTGGCAAGAACGGCCGTGCTGCGTTCACCATTGGTCACGGCGATAAAATCGTGAAACGGAAAATCGGTCACACGGCCCAATTCGCGCTGCCCGATCAAGACCTTTTGCAAGTCGGCGGGGAGCTGCCGGGGCAGTAAATCGTCGTCTACCGGCGCGCGTGACACCACATCGAAAGGCATTCCCGCCGCGATGTCGCCAGACAGGCCGGTGGCAAAGGTCATCTCCACCCGCAGATCCGTGCCACGAGAGTCCAAATCAACCTGCCAGCGTAACAGTGCGGAATAGTCAAAAATCAGCCGAATGTCAGCTTTGACGTTTGCCGATTCGTTTTGCCAGGCAGCCGAGAAGGTAATTTCGCAGTGCTGCGCGGATTTTTTGGCGATGATGGGGGGTGCAGACGGCCGTAATTCGCCCAACAATTCCCCTTTTTGCGCGGAGTAGGTATCGCCTGTTTCGGCCCAAACCAGCAGCCGACCCATGTTTTGCCCGTCGAGTTGCAGCCACCCATCCGGCGAGAGAACGGCCGTGTAATGCTCGTTTTGCCAGATAAAAGGCGTCGTGATGGCTTCGTTCACCAGAGTAATGGGCAGTCGTTTTTGCACCGGCCAGACGCCGATGCCCTCGGTTTCGGCCCAAAGCAATTCGCCATTCACGGCCTGCCAGACGGCCGTGGCAAAGGGCTGCGTGCTGATGGCGTAATCGCCTGGGGCAAACGCTTGCAGGATCGCCGCCAGCGACGATTGGGCCTCGTCGGCGATGGCGTCGAACGCCTGCCGGTAGCTGTATTCCATCTTTTCATGCACCTGATCGATGCTGACGCCGCAAATGCAGTCGTGGACCGCGTTTTGCAGCAGCAGGCGTTCCCAACGCTCGATGTCGGCGGCGGGATAGGCGCGCCCGCGCAGCCGGGCCATCGCGGCCAGCGGCTCGGCCACCTGAAACAACATCCGCTGGCAATCGTGGGCCATCACCTTCAGGTAGGTGCGTGTGGAATATACGCCGGGAAACGTGGCCCCAAATTTGCCGGAGTTGAGTTCGCCATGAATGACCGGCATGGGCATATTTTGCTGCGCGATGTGGCGGACAAAGGAGGTGGGCGTGGCTTGCTGAAGTGCGATTTCTGGGTTGATTGGGCCGGCTTGTCGGAAGAACGTCAGGGGATCTTCGGGGTTGTCTTCCAGGTCGTAGCCGTCGAAGAGAGGGATGTCGGGTGTGGGGTAAAACGGCCGTAACTTACCCACCTCGCCTTCCAACCGCTGCACCCCAATCTCCGGCGCATGGGTCACGCCATACAGATTGCGATAGCCGCCAAACAGATCCACGGCCAACACGTCGCTGCCGTCTGCGCCTTGCCACTGGAAATAGGGCGCCAACTGCGGCACGCCACGCCAGACAAAGACGGCATCCAGGCCAAACATGCGGTGAAGCTGTGGCGATTGGCTGATGTGACCGAAGGTATCCACCAGCCAGCCCGTTTCCATCGCTGCGCCAAGACGCTGAAGGTCGAGACGGCCGTTCATCAAATTGCGCACCAACAACTCCCCACTGCTGATCTGCCAATCCGGCTGGCAATAATAAGGGCCAATCAACAGCTGGTTCTGCTTAACCAACGCCGCCACCCGCGCCGCATACTCCGGCGCAACGGCCAACAAATCTTCAATAACCAGCGTCTGCCCATCCAGCAAATAGCAAAAATCAGGGTTTTGCGCTACCAGTTTCTCCAATTTATCAATCAGACCGGGAATCCAGCGGCTGGTATACACCGACGTTAAAAACCACTCGCGGTCCCAATGGGTATGGTTGATGACGTGAGCAATGGTCTCAGGCATATAAAACCTTTCCGCTTTCACGGTCTACCCAGCGAATCTTATCGGCCGGAAAACGCAGCCAAATATCTTCATCCGGCGCAGTGCGAAACGTTGGGTGCGTGGCCACTTTCACCGTATCCTGACCAATCTTCACCGTGAGCAAATTCTGCGAACCTAACGGTTCCACCACCAACACACGCACCCTCAACGCCTCGTCCTGCGGCGTATTAAATGCCTCCATATTTTCCGCGCGGATGCCTATTGCCACCTGCCGGCCATCATACGGCTTAAGCATCGGCAACATCGCGCTGCTCGGCTGCAACGAAAACTCGCCAATCTGCACAGACAGATCACCATGCTCGTGCTGAACCTGCCCCACCATAAAGTTCATCGGCGGATTGCCGATAAAACCACCCACAAACTGGTTGGAAGGTAAATCGTACACAGTGGTCGGCTCGTCAATCTGCTGGATGATGCCATCTTTCATGACAGCAATGCGGTCGCCCATGCTCAAAGCTTCAATTTGGTCATGGGTCACATAAATCGTTGTGGCGTTTAGCTCGTGGAGCAGACGTTTCAGTTCGGCGCGCATTTCCAGCCGCAGCAGCGCATCCAGATTACTGAGCGGCTCGTCCATCAACAGCACTTCGGCATCCATGGCGATGGCTCTGGCCACGGCCACGCGCTGCCGCTGCCCGCCGCTCATCTTGCTCGGGAAGCGATCCAACATTTTCTCGATGTGCATCATTTCCGCCGCCCGGTTGACCCGCCTTTTAATTTCCTGGTCTTCGGCTTTGCGCATTTTCAGGCCAAAGGCGATGTTATCGTAGACCTTCATGTGCGGGAAAATGGCGTAACTTTGGAAAACCATAGAGATATTGCGGTCGCGGGGGGGCAAATAGGTCACATCACGGCCGCCAATACTGATGCGCCCTTCGTCGGCCATGCCTAAGCCGGCGACCGCGCGCAGGAGCGTGGTCTTACCACAGCCGCTTGGCCCCAACAGCACCACAAATTCTCGTTCGGCAATCGTCAGGTTTGCTTTATCCACAGCGACAAAATCACCAAAACGTTTAACTACATTTTCAATCTTAATCTCAGCCATTTTAATCCTCTTAACCCCAATGGTCCGCATATCATTGAGTGATTACTTGGTGATCTGACCCCACATATTGAACAAATAGCGCCGAATGATAAAGATGAAGATCATCGAAGGGATCAGCATAAAAAACGCGCCGGCAAACTGGTAAGCCTGGGACGATTGTCCCAGGGTATTAAAGACTTGCGCCGGTAAGGTGCGATGCTGGATAGTCAACACACTGGCCGCAAACACCTCATTCCAAGACATAACGAAGGTAAAAATAGCCGACGCCGCGATACCGGGCAGCACCAGCGGGAAAACTACCTGGCGGAACGCCTGAAAGGGCGTGCAGCCAAATACTTTGGCCGCTTCTTCCAGTTCATAAGGCACGCTGGCAAAAACGCTGCCGATAATCAGGATGGTTGTGGGCAGGGTCAAGGCAGTGTGCATCAACGCCAAACTGTAGATGCTGTCGAAGATGTTGAAATTGATAAAAACCACGACCAGTGGAATCGCCAGCACCACGATGGGAAAAGCGCGAACCATTAAAATTGCCAGCCGGTAGGTGTCACGGCCGCGAAAAATGTAGCGAGAGGTGGCGTAACCGGCCGGGGCGGCAATCAAAGTAGAAAGCACCAGCGTAATCAATGCCACCAGCACACTGTTGATAATGCCAGGCACAATGCCTTCCGAGGCCAGGAAAAATTTCAGGGTGGTCAGCGAGAATTCAATGAAGGGCAGCACACCTTTGGGGTAGGCACGCACATTTTCCGGCGTGGTCAGGGCCATGGAGGCAATGAACCAGATGGGAATGAGAATCCACAGAACAATGAGGATGGCGACGAGGTAGGTGAAGCTGCGCCGTATTTTTTGCTGCCGCAGCATTTTGCGATGGATCGCCCGCACTTCCGGGGATACCTGAACAGGGTTGTTTTCAGTTAAGGCGCTCATCCGACTGTCTCCTCCTGGGTACGAATGGTGCGCAGGTAGAAAATGGCGCTAACCATGGATATAAGCAAAATCAATCCGGCATACGAGGCGGCTACGTTGAGATTACGAAAATCGTAGTATTGGCGATAGGTTTCGTTGGCCAGCACCGTGACCACGTCGCCACCGCTTAGGGCAACGACGACGGCGAAGACTTGCAGGGCGAGGATGGTGCGTAAAATTAAGGCCACCTGCAAACTGGGCCGCAGGAGGGGCAAGATGATGTACCGCAGCCGCTGCCAGAGGCCTGCGCCAAATAGTTCGGCTGCTTCCAGCACCTCGGTGGAGATGGCTTGCAAGCCGGAAACGACAATGACCATCACAATGGAAGTGGCGCGCCACACCTCAGCCAGGACAATGGCGATGATGATCCAATAACGGGTTTCGGCCGATAGATACGTGACCGGCGCGTCGATGAGTCCCAGGCCTTGCAAGATGGTGTTGAGATAGCCATTGGTGGTGAAAATGGAAAACCAGACGATGCCGATAGCCAGGTCGGAGGCGGCGAGCGGGATGGCGAATATGTAGAGAAAGAGGCTGCTTAGTTTCAGATTGGCCTGGATGACCAGGGCCATGATAATGGCCAGGACAAATTGAATGGGGATGATGATGACGATGAGTAACAAGGTGGTGCGCACGGCCGGCCAGAAGAAGCGGTCGTTGACCATGCGGGAGAGGTATTTGGAGGTGAGTTCGCCGGTGTTGCCGCGATCGACACGGCCGTTTTCCCCTTCGCCAAACACCTGAATATACCGCGACTGCGCCCAACCTTCGATCATCTCCCCGTTTGCCGTTTCACCAGCCACCCGATACCACACTTCCAGAACAACCTGCTCGGAAATGGCTACTTCGGCACGCGCCTCGAGTTGACCGATGATGGGGCTGTCTTCATTGGCGTCGGCGTAGACGGCCGTTAACGGGTCCGACTCCGCGCCTAATTTCGACCTCACCGTACCCAGAACCGGCGCGCCATCCACGGCCGTCTCCCGGATACGAATCCGGCTTTCGGCCACCCAGCCGGCAACCGCCTGCCCAGCCGGGCCAACCCCGTCGATCTTAAACCAGGTGTCTGTCAGCAGATTTTGCTCCGCCAAATCTTCCGGCGGCACAAAATTGCCCTGCCTATCAGAAATTGTCACCGATACGCCTTGCGGCAACAACCCCACCAGCGCACTGTCCTGGGACGCCTCGGCGTTTAATGACAGCGACGCTTCGTCATCCCAAACCGCCAACGCTAACCCACGCACCATCGGCCAGGCAAAAAACAAGACCAGATAAATCAGCGATGGCAGGATAAGCAGATATGGGGCCCAAACAAACTTCTTGCGATTGACTGTCTGTTGTGCTGCGCTCATGGCAAAACACCTTTACAAATCATTCGTGCATGCAAATAAAATGGCGGGGCGTGTGTTTGCACGCCCCGCCGTAGATAAAGTTAATCGTTAACCTGGCAAGGCCCGACGCTGGCCGGATCAGGCGCCCAGCACGGCGCGCCTGTTTCGTCCATCAGGGCTTGCAAGTTCGCGGCTTCCTCATCCAAAACAGTTTGGATGTCTTCACCGTTCAGAACGACACGATCAAACGCATTGCGAAAGATCTGGTTAATCTCCCCGCCGCGCTCGCCCAAACCAACCGGCAGCAGCGCCGGTAAGGCGTCGGCGGCGTTGGCCTGCGCCGAAACCGCGCCCGCTTCGATGCCGATACCTACCGGCACGCTGCTGGTATCCACGCCGCCAACCACCGGGAAAAAGCCCAGTTCGTTCAGGACCAATGCCTGGACATACGGCCGTGTCAGATACTCTATCACCGCCGCGCCCGCCGCCGGGTCTGGCGCGTCAGCCGGAATACCCAGCCCAACAACCACCGGCATAAAGCCGCGCCCTGCCGGACCAGCCGGAGCGGGAAACGCCACAAACTGCTCAGGCTGCGTGTTAAACGCATCCAACAAACGCGCCGTATGGTCAAACGCCACCCAAACTTCGCCAGCCAACAACGGCTCTTGCATAAACTCGTAATTGATCGATTCCGGGTGAATCGTCGGCCACAGGCTGTCACGCGCCCAGGCCAACATCGCCGCCGCGTCGGCGCTCTTGAAGTTAGTCACCATGCCGCCGGTAAACGAAGGCCACAGGTACCCTTCCAGAAAACGATGGAACAAGCCCGCTTGCGGCAAACCACACTTCGGCTCGCCCGTTTCGTCCAACAAGTTTTGGCACCACTGGCCGAATTGTTCCCAGGTCAGCGCGTTTACATCCGCGCCGTCGGGCAAGTAAGCCAGAGCATCTACGTTGGCGGCCATAATGTAGGTCGCCTGCATCCAGGGGATGTAATTCAAAAAGTCATCGGTTCCCAGCAGGCCGGTTTCTAAGAAGGCAGGAGCCAAATCCCGGTCGGCCATCAGGTCATCGGCCACGTCAATAACGTTCATCAGAGCATTTTCGCGGGCCAGGGGCGGGAATGTGCCGTGCAGCGCCCCAATCACGTCGATTTCGCCTTTGCCCGACTGGGCGCCGGCCAAAACCAGATCGATCAACGGGCCTTCTTCGGAGCCGGTAAAATCAAAGCCGCCCTGTTGCAGAATGGCGCGGAACTTTTCCTGCTCTTCAATCGGCACAAACTGCGTGGAGAAGAATACGGCCGTGCTCGTTCCCGCCGGCGCCATAGACGCTTCCGGTGCTTCGCCCAAAGGCGCTACCTGGCACGGACCATCACTCGGCGCATCGGGCGCCCAGCAGGGCGCGCCAGTTTCATTCATCAGCGCTTGCAGGTTGCCGCCTTCTTCGGCCAAGACAGCCTGGACATCTTCGCCATTCAGAACCACACGGTCGAAAGCATTGCGGTAAATCTGGTTGATTTCGCCGCCGCGATCGCCCAAACCAACCGGCAGCAAGGCCGGTAAGGCGTCGGGGGAGTTGGCCTGCGCGGCGACTGCGCCGGCCTCAATATCCACACCAGCCGGTAAATTAGACGTGTCCACGCCATCAACAACCGGGAAAAAGCCCAAATCGCGTAAGACCGCGCCTTGCACGTCTGGCCGAGTCAGGAATTCGATGACCGCTGCGCCAGCTTCAGGATTGGGCGCGTCGGCCGGGATGCCCAGGCCAACCACAACCGGCATAAAGCCGCGTCCGGCCGGACCGGCGGGCGCGGGGAAAGCAATAAATTGGTCTGGCTGGGCGTTAAAGGCATCCAATAACCGGGCTGTATGGTCAAAGGCTACCCAAACTTCGCCGGCCATCAACGGTTCTTGCATGAATTCGTAGTTGATGGATTCGGGGTGGATGGTGGGCCACAAGGTGTCGCGCGCCCAAACCAGCATATCCATGGCCGCTGTACTTTGGAAATTGGAGACCATGCCACCGGTAAAGGAGGGCCACATATACCCTTCCAGGAAGCGGTGGAATAGACCGGCTTGCGGCAGGCCGCACTTTGGTTCGCCGGTTTCGCTCAGGATGTTTTGGCACCATTGGCCGAATTGTTCCCAGGTGAGCGCGTTGATGTCTGCGCCGTCTGGCAGGTAGGGCAGGGCTTCGGTGTTGGCGGCCATGATGTAGGTGGCCTGCATCCAGGGGATGTAATAAAGGAAGTCTTCGGTGCCGAGCAGGCCGGTTTTGAGGTAAGCCGGGGCAAGGGTGCGGTCGGCGGACAAATCGTCGGCGATGTCGATCATGTTCATCAGGGCGTTTTCACGCGCCAGGGGCGGAAAGGAGCCGTGCAGTGCGCCAATCGCGTCGATTTCGCCTTTGCCAGACTGTGCGCCAGCGAGAACCAGATCGAGCATGGGGCCTTCTTCGGAGCCGGTAACATCAAAACCGCCTTCTTGGAGAATGGCGCGGAATTTTTCCTGCTCTTCTACCGGCACAAATTGGGTTGAAAAGAAGACAGCGTTGGCGGAAGTTAGGCTGGGGGTATCGGCTGGGGGTTCTACGGCCGTTTCGGCTGCCGCTTCAGTGGCCGCTGGCGGCACGGCCGTTGCCGGTTCCTGGGTGGTTGTGCTGCCGCCGCAAGCAGCCAGCAGTATAACCATGACCATCAGGAACGCAAAAACCTTCAGAGATTTGGACATTTTCTCCTCCTATCAGAGATATTCACAAGTGGTTGAAATACGAGGTTGGTCAGATTTTAATGGGGATACAGGTGGTTTGTTCGCTCGATTGTCACCTCCTTTAGCGGGGTGTACCCGTTGATTGTCGGACAATGATCGAAGGGGTCAAAATGACCTGATTTTGTTCGATTGGTTCGCCATTGATGATTTTGGTCAGCATTTGGGCGACCATGCCGCCCATTTGTTGGGCGGGTTGATGGACGGTGGTCAGGGGCGGGTTGGCGTACTCGGCGAGCAAGATGTCATCGAAACCGGTGATGCTGACATCCTGCCCCACAACCAGCCCGCGCTCTTGCACCGCGTTGATAGCCCCCAACGCCAGGAGGTCGTTGCAGGCGACAATCGCTGTCGGCGGCGTCGGTCTATCGAGTAATTGCAGGGCACTCTGGCGGCCAGAGCGCTGGCGGAAATTGGATTCGACGATGAGGTCGGGAGTGTAGGGCAGGTTGTGGGCTTGCAGCCCGTCAATGAATCCCTGGACGCGGTGGAAAGATTTGGTGAGGTCGGTTGGTTCGGCGATGCAGGCCAGGCGGGTGTGTCCCAGGGCAATAAGATGATCGACGATCTGGCGGACGCCGGAACGGCCGTCTTCATCCACCAGATGAAAATCATTGCCATGCTCCGTCCGACCAAATGCCACAAAAGGCACGCCGTGCTTTTGCAGCAGGTTGATCCGGTTATCTTCGCGGTGTGTACGCACCAGAATAAACCCATCAAACTGGCGGCTGCGAATATGCTTCAAATATACGTCTTCTTCGTCGCCCGCATCGGCCGTGGAGATGTTGAGGTTGTAGCCGCGTTCGCCCAGGTACTCCACCACCCCAGAGAGGAACTCGCTAAAAAATGGGTCGGAAAAACGCAAAGTGTTGGCCGAGGGGAGAATGAGGGCGATGCTGTCGGTGCGCTGTTTTTGCAAGTTGCGGGCAGTGATGTTTGGCTCGTACCCCATTTCTTCTGCGACTCGCTGAACTTCCCGGCGCGTTTGTGGGCTGATGTCGTCAAAGTCGGCCAGGGCGCGGGACACGGTCGGAATTGATTTCCCTACCCGTTCGGCGATGTCCTTGAGCGTTACCGGCATTTGCAGCTCCTTTGAAAACAATTTAACGCGAAAGCGCAGCGGCGCAGAAAAAAATCGGTGTCATCTGCGAAATTTCATTCATGGTGGTGGTGCAAACCGCGCATAAAATCTTCACTGGAAATTTCTTTTGTAAAAAGTGAACAAGTTTAATTAAAACGTTTTAGATATTGTGACCATCATAATCTAAAACGTTTTAGATGTCAAGATTCTCAAAATGTCGCCGTTGAGCGGCACATGGGTGAGCGGTTTGGGCGGGCACACGGCCGTGTCGTTGCAGCCAGCACCAGGACCAGGCACACACCGGGGAAAAACTGCGGCGCGCCTGACGATCTGAATGAGAGACAGCGGAAAACAGAGAGCAAGAGCGCGGGGTGGTCTGGCGTTTCGTGACCGCCAGACCAGAGCTGGTACGCTTTGAGGACGGCTATTTTCAGACCCGCTAAAGTGATAACTCCTCGCCGGCCATTCTGCCCATGATGCGCCATACCATCGCCGTCAGCCAACGCGAGGGCAGCTTCTTTTGCCCAAACTCCCACTCTTTCCAGGCTGTCCAGATGGATTCGAGCGCAAAACATCCCTGTGAATCAGCTTTGTTCTGCACAATTTGCAGCATCTCGCGCAGGCGCGGATCCTGCCTGAGCCAGGGGAAGCGGGTCAGCACATCGAGAACGTGCAGGATGTCGTACCATATAAAAGGGACTTTGAGTTTACGAAAATCAGTTCCCATATAAAACATGTACGGATGCTGCGCCGCGCTTACCTGCCACAACGCGAGGAGCGTCTCGGTTCCGGCGTGGGCGGCAGGACTGTCGCGCCATGGTTCCAGCTCGGACAAGGCCTTGAGCATTGCCAGATTGGCAAATGGGCAGGGATCGTCTTTGCGGCCCGGCCCGCGAAATTTGCCCAGTTCTTTGGACACGGCGCAGGGCCAGCCATTGTCGCGCACCAAATCGGCCAGGTGGGTAACGGCCGTTTGCACTTCCGGTTCATCACCCAAGCCAAATTTAACCAGGGCATAAACGACGAGCGGCGCATCACACAACGCCCAGGCCCACTGCTCCTGGCCGGTTCCCCCATAAGCAGGAGCGATATTCATGGGCAGTTGAAACGGCCCTTCTTCAGACTGATGGGCCAAAATGCGGGCGACGAGTGCTGCCACGCCGGCATCCTGGATGGTAAGCCCTAAATCGGCAAGGAACGTCAATTTGTGAAAGGGTTGGCCGGCGCTCTTGTGGCTGGCAATGACCACGCCCGGCCACGTCGCAAGCTCAGAGACGAGGGTTTGTACACCCGCATCGGCCAGCATGGCGTTCCGGGCCATGCTGACCAGCGGATCGGTTTCAGGTTCACCCAATAGATCGCGCCGGGTGCGGTATTGAATCCACGGCTCACCTTCAAGCAGCCAATCGATAGGAGCTTTCATTGTTTTCACCCCTTGCAACGTTATAAACGGCATGAAGCGCTGGCCCATAGAACGCTAAAAGGATCAGGTGGATTGGGTAACGGCCGTTACATCTCTGCCCACAACGCGCAAGCTTCAGCCGCCATCATCACTTCAAAACATTCGGGTACGGCCGTTGGCGCACCCTCCATGTCTTCAGGCAAATCGCTCTGGTTGATCTGCTCGCCCAACAAAAAAAGCTGAAAAAGGCCAATCCGCAGCGCCGCAAAAGCGGTAAACCCAAAACGAACCTGCTGCGGATCGAAGCGGCAGCCGCTCTGCCGCAAACCATCCAGATAATGGGCAAACAGCGTATTGGTCACTTCTTCCCGGCTGACTGTTGGCAGATTGGTTTGCGCGCCAAAGACAAGTTGGCCCAGGTCCGCGCCCAACGGATCGACAGACATAAGCGCCCAATCCAGGGCAACCGTTTGCTCCCGGCCGTCAGGCAGGTAGCGGGACATAAAATTGGTGGGGTATGTATCGCCATGACAGACGGTTTGCGGCAGGCGATCCAGTTCATCGAGAAAACGATCGATGTCCAAAAGCAGCCGACGGAACGAATTGACCTCTGGCCGGGGATAACGCTGGAGCAATCGGGGATGCTCCCAGGGGATGGCGCGCCAATGGGGCAAAAAAGCTGCCCACTGGCGGCTGATTTGGCGGCCGAACCAGGGAAAAGACGGCCGTGCGCCGCCAGACGCATTACGGCCGTTAAATTCGCCCAAATGACGCGCTGTCAGGGCATAACGGGCCAGCGGCCAGGGAGTTTGGTAGGCGTCGTGAATATCTTCCAACCACAGCAAGATAAAATTGCCCGGCAGGTTCACACTGCCATAACAGTGCGGCGCGGCCATCCCCGCCGGCAATGTATCCAGCAGGCCAGACTGGTAAATCAGCGGCTCTCGCTGCCAATAGTTCCAGTGGGATGGATCGTCACCTTCGCCCATGTTGACCCAACCGGCGTTGGCCGGCGATTGCAAAATTTTCAGCACAGCCGACCAGGACACCGGCTCGCCGCCGTCCTCGCCCACTCCGGCAAAGCGATACAAGCCCACACTCACCGGGTTACCCAGGCCGCCGCCAAGCTGGTCGATACGCCATTCCCGAATTTGCAGGGCATCGCGCCCGGCTGCCTGACGGGCAACGGCCGTTACCTGCGCCAGATCGATAGATTGAATAATGGAAGAAGCATCTTGCGTCATCTGATTCCTTTAAGTGTGTTGGATGGGAAGGTGGCGCCGTTGGCGGCGGTAGAGCGGCGGCGATTGGGGAAAGGTGTCGAGGGATAAACGGCCGTCTAGCAGCAGTTCGGCCTGTGTCGGGTAAACAGGGGCGGCAGCATGATGGACCATGCTGACATTGTATCAGGTTTGCTGTGTTTCTAGCAGGAGCTGCAAATCTTCTGCCCGCCAGCGACCCTGTTCGTCCACGATCATATCCAGGGGCATGGGGGGGAATTTGGCACGGCCGTAGGCATCGAGAACGGCCGTGTGGCCATATGTTCCCCAGCGTAAGGTGACTTGCAATGGCGGCAGCGACGGCTCGCCGACGGCCGTTGCCTGTAGGCGCAAGGTGTCCGGCTGCGCCACGCGCAGGATGGCTTCGAGAACAGTCTCCACCTCTTGCCCGTCAATGGTAGCCAGATGGTGCAAAAGGATGATACTTTCGTCTTCCAGCAAGGGAGCGGCGCTGCGGAAAGCCAGGTCCGGCGCAGGAAACAAGAGCGCCTGCAATTGATCCCAGAACAAGGTCCAGGCAATACGCCACTTGCCTGGGGCGGATTGGTCTATGGTTGGTTGAGCGGCCGGTTGTTTTTTCAAAAAGGCGAGTTCAGGCTCTTGGACGGGCGGGACGGGCATCAGTTCCTGACGGCCGTCCGCTTCCAACATCGCCAGCGCATCAATAAACATGGCATACAACGCCGGATCGGCCATCATTTTGCCATAAAAAGTGGGGTAGCGTTGGCTAATATCAATCCCGGAAAGGGCATCCTGTACGACTAAAGAAAACATATCCATAACATTCTCGTCGATTGTAGGCTGCGGCAACTGCTCGTCCAAGATGACCAACAATTGATCGGCCGTTTCCGGCCAAAGTATTGGCTCTTCCGCTTGCTGCCGGAGAGTAGCTAATTTTTGCCGGATCCATACCGACAACGAGGCGTCTTGATCCCACCTATTCATAATTATCCCAAGACCCATCCCAAATCTTTCTCAGGTTTTGCAGCGCGTCAAAATGTAGTTTGTGGGTCGCGCTGTAACTCCGTCCCATGAGTTGAGCGATTTGCTGGAAAGACAGGCCATCAAAATAGTGCAAAACAACGATCTGTTTGCGGGCATCAGAAGCCAATTGGTCGATGGTTGTCAGTAAGGTTTGTCGGAGTTCGATGATGTCGCGGTGCCCCTGAGTGGTCAGACCTGGCAGGACGGCTTCCCACTCTTCCCAATCGTCCACTTGTTGCAGATTGGCGGCTGCGTCTTTATATTCTTGATGGAGATATTTGAGGGTGACGTTCTGCACCAATACGTAGGCCCAGGGGTCGAAATCTGTATCGTATGGAAAGCGGGCATTCAGCAGTTTGGTGGCCGCTATAGTGGCGCAATCGGCGGCCATCTGTGTTTTTCTGTCTTTGGCGGCGTGGAAATTCTTTCTAAAAAGGTAATTGTAAGCCCAGCGTTTTAACTTTTCGTAAAGCGGCTGCCACAAGTCGGGCAGCCGCTCTTCTTGAATTTGGGTGAGATACGGCTGCCATTTTTGGTAATATGCCAGCACGCGCCAAACGTACTCTTCAGGCTGGCCGTTTTCCCGGCTGTCTAAAAAGTTGTGGACGCGGCCTCTATCCATGTTGGCCAGGATGATGGGGGTAATGGCCTGGGCCAGCGATTTCCCATTTTGTGCAGCCACCTGTTGGATGGCTTGTTGCAGTGCGGCTATCAGGGCTTGTTCTTCCCAGATCATTATGGTCCTTGCACGAACAAATTAGACGATTTCATGGGTGAGCCGCCCACCATCACGAATGAAAATCCGCAGATTTCGCAGATGACGCAGTTCTTGATCCGTGTTTATCCATGTTTATCCGCGTTCATCCGTGTCCTAATTTCATGGGGGATTATAGGGGACATGGCCGAAGTTGAAAAGACATGTCCATTCAGAGGAAAGATTTAGAGTGATACGCGGGATAGTATGAATGGAGGGCGGTGAACCGTTCCAGTGACCATCGTTACGGCCGTTCTTGGGTTGGGGGAAACGGCCGTAACGATGGCGCTCTCGATACAAATCCACTCTTTCTGTCACCCTCATGGAGCGCCTGCCTGAACAGATAGCGCAGGTAAGCTGTGCCCGGCAAAATCAAACAAAGCCATGTTTTCCCAAAAAGAGCCAAAGCCGTTCACGGCAATGTACTCCGGTTCCCAGTAATAAACCCCTATCCCCTTACCGCCCGGCACAGCCTGAACCATAGCCAGCACATCACGCAAAAAAGCGGCCTGTCCGGCGGGAGAGGCCGGATAATCGGGCAGCAGTTGGGCCGGCTCGCCCACCAGATTGTGGGTGTCATCCTGCCAATCGAGGGTCCAGGGGTAGGCTGTTTCCACAAGGATGATGTCTTGCGGGTAATGCTGGCTGAGGTCTTGCAAATTGTTCGCCAGGTCGGCCAGGCTGCCCTGCCACCAGGGGTAATAGGACAATCCCAGCACGTCGAAGTTAACCCCCTGAGCTTTCAGATTGTCGAGGAACCAGCGACAAACCGCGTTGTTTCCGCCGGCATCCAGGTGGATCATGATCTGGATTGTGTCGGTGGAAGCGAGACTATCGCGGACACCGGCAATGCCAGCTTGCAGCAGGGCGGCTAATTGGGGCCAGTTGTTGTAACTGCCGCCGACACGGCCGTCATCCCACAAAATGCCGGGCGTTATTTCATTGCCAATTTGCACAATGTCCGGCAGAGTGCCTTGCCCTTTCAGGGCAGAAAGGAGATCGAGGGTGTAGGTGTAGACGGCCGTTTCCAACTCCGCGAAGTCCAGGTCCGCCCAGGCCGCCGGTTTGGTCTGATGCGCCGGGTCCGCCCAGGTGTCTGAATAGTGCACATCCAGCAAAAGCCCCAGACCGAGAGCGTGAATACGCTTGGCCAGGGCCAGCGTTTCTTCTTTGCCATGATGGCCATCCGGCGGATTCACCCACACACGCAGACGCACGCTGTTGATGCCATGGTTGGCAACGATAGCCAGCGCATCTTGCGGTACACCCTGATCATAAAATATTGCCCCGGCATCTTCTAGCTGCGGCAAAAACGAGACATCTACGCCCCGCCAAAAAGGCGGCGGCGCAGGCGTGGTGGTAGGCAAAGGAGGGGCCGGTGAAGGAATTGAGGAAGGCGGCGGGGGTGAAGGGGATGGTGGAACAGCGGCAGCAGCGGGCAAAGGTTGTGGCGTTGGTTCGCGGCAGCCGATCAACAGGCCAGCCACACAACAAACAATGATCCAAATCCATCTGCCCCACACGTTCATGACGCAACTATAACACAAGATATGATGATGGCTTTGCCAATCGGCCGCTTGTGGGACCGAACCAGGGTTGGGCGGCGGTTGTAAAGCCAGATACGTCAGGGATTGGGTGTGGGAATGTCGGTCGCTGGAACCGTGGGGGTGAACACGGCCGTTGGCAGCACGGCCGTTGGGGTAGGCGTGAAGGTTGGCTGTGGAACGGCCGTTTCCGTCGGCAGCGGCGGCGTCGCTGTCGGCGTTGGCGACCACCCAATCGTCGGCGTCGGGGTCATACGAATCACCGTGATCGTGCCCGTAACGGTGATCACGGGCACAGAATTCGTCAGGGTATCTGTCGCCGTAATAGTCGGTGTCGCTGTGGGGGTCGTTGTCCCCGTGGGCGTCAATGTCACGGTCGGTGTCACCGTCACAGTCGGCGTCACCGTCATCGTTGGCGTGGGCAAGAACGTCAATCGAGGGATGGCTATCGGCGGCCCGCCCGGATGGCAAGCAGTGCAATTTATAACCGGCACCACAGACCGCCGGGTATACGATTCCGGGTTGTGATTTTTGCCATGACAGGCGAGATAACACGATCCCTGATTCCCAGCCGCGTTAATTTGATAGGCCGTGCTGGCGTTGTACCCCGGCCGATAACTAAAATCAAAGCCATTACGCACCGCAAACTCAAAGTTGATCAGGCCGTGCTCCCCAGAATCATAGGGCGCATGGACATCATGACAGGTTATGCATGGCGCTCTTTCCCCACGCACATGCAGGTTATGCAAATTTCCAAACCGCGACCCGTTGCCCATGGTCGAATTTTCATTATGGCAGGTCCAGCAGATCGCATAATCTCCATCTCCAGCTGTAGACGGGTTGTAATCCGTGACAATGTACTGCGCTAAAAGCGTCGAGCGGAAATTAGATCCATGCCCATCATGGCAGTGACGGCAGCTGTAGCCACCTAACAACGTTTCATGTGTCGTGCCCGGATAATTGACTTTATTGTTCCCGGTGCCCGGAGAACTGGGCGGAAAAGCAACGCCCAGCGGCGCGCCGCCATCGTGGCAGCGCAAACAAAAATTACCATCCGTGCCTACCCACTTGCTTCTGTCATCCGGATTCGCCAACAGATGGGTTGGATTGGCCGTATGTGGATTGTGGCAGTTTACACACTCCACCCGCGAGCCATCCCCCTGCTCCAAGGCGCTGATGTTGTGGTGGGTAAACCGTTCAAAATGAGCCAAAACATTGACGGGCGCCGGCCCGGCGGGACCGTGGCATTGATAACACTGCCCTTCTTCCTGCCGCAGGGGATCAGCCGGAAAACCAGCATCTGGAACAGCGTCCCAGGGTGCGAGCAACTTAATTTTATTGGAGCCATGTCCATTGTCGTGGCAGTTAAAACAGGTGTAATTGGTTTGATGAGACGCCAGACTCCAATCCATTCCATCCACAATTGGCGGCATCATGCCATCGGTAAACGGAGGCAATCCTGCTGCGCCATTGGCATCATGACAGGCCAGGCAAAACGGCTCCAGTTTGGCTGCTTCGGCCGGGTCCGTGCGCGGATTACCATTCAACACGATCACTCCCACAGGAGTATCCACATTGTTTAATTTGACATAACCCGACTGATGGTCGATATTGTAATGGCAAGAAAGGCAGTCCGCCTCCTCCAGCACCCCTTGCGCATGATGACTGGTTTTACCAAATTCAGGGATGATGGCGCGCCGCCCGCCAATGGGGATGCCGTCACCATTATCTTGTGGGAACTGGTGGCAGCCCAGGCATCCATTGACCGGCATAAAGCCATCGACGTTGTTTTGTGTGAGATCGGCGCTGTGCGGGTGGCAATAAATGCAATTCGAGGCCGAAAAATCATCCCCAGACGCGTGCCCGGCGCCGCCCACATGATTGGTCATCGGATATCCGGGGTTGTTGGGGTCGGTGTGGCAAGAGGTACAAAGACGAGTATTCATGGGGCTAACCCCATCATCATACGAATGAAGCCCACTTGACGCGATGAGGGTGATGGGACCTGCCGTGAGGCCGCCCGCAAGATCTACCTGAGTTTTGATAAGGTGGAGGTTGGGGCTGCCGTGGGGATCGTGGCATTGGGCGCATTGCAGCGCGAAGGGGGCTTCGGTGCGGGCGCCAAAATCGGTATTACCGTGGGCGGAAATAATCCGCCCGGTAGATGCGCCCATGCCCGTGCCATGGCAGGTATAACACAAGTCGGAACCGGTATTTACTAAGACGGCCGTCGCCGGGGCGGTATGGGTGCGATGGCAGCCGGCACACGCATCAGTAGTGGGCGCGTAATCGCCGTGAGGGCCGCCATTGGCAGCTACCGGTTGAGGCAGCAGCGCCAGAACCAGCGAAAAACCAATGATGAACCCGATGATGTATGTGCGTACCTTCATGTGTGCGGCTTTGAGCAGACTGTGGGTAGAAGCCCCTTAAGCGGCTTCTACCCAGGAATGCGACAAACTGTTGAACTACTTTTGGTGGCAAACCTCGCAAACGCCGCGATTGTCTAACCTGAGCAGGGCGCTGTCGGTGGCGGTTGTGTTGCCGGGCAGCGCGCCGCCGCCACCTGGGCCACCGTCTGCCTGACCAATCATGGCCACGGAGCTGCCATGAGGCAGATGGCAGGTCATACAGACAACGGTGTTGTTGGACCCGGATTCAGCCAGCGGCAGGGTTAATCCGCCCATGCCGACGATTTCCGGATTGACGTTGGCGCCGAAGTTGTAAGGCATATCGACACGGTGGGTATACGTTCCGCCATCGTTGATGTCGGCCTGGCCGGGGTTTGTGCGGTGATACGCGCCATGGCAAGCGGCGCACAGGGAACTGGTTCCCGCGCCCCAATGTTCGGTGTCGTAATCTTTAGCCCCACCTTCGTCGACTTGTTGAACGGCGACGGGGCTGCCGTTGACTGTCTCGCGCAGGATGCGGTAGTTGGCCGAGCCGTGCGGATCGTGGCAGCTGGCGCAGGACAGGTTGCCACCGACCAGATTGGCCACAACGCCGCGGGCTACGCCATTGCCCCAGGCCGCGCCGGTGACGCCGGTTGGATTGTGGGAAGAGGTGACGCCTGCGCCGCGATAGTTGACAAAACCGCCACCAAGCAGCGGGGCGTTATCGGGCGTGTTGGCTGTGCCGGTGGTGCTGACACTGCGCGTCGAGAGGAAGTAGCCGTCGTCGACGTTGGTGTCGGCGCCGGTTCCGGTGGAGCCGTGGCAGGTGATGCAAAGGTCATAGGTGCCATTGTTGATAACCAGCTTGGGGCCGGGCGCGGTGTGGGCGCGGTGGCAGCCGGCGCAGCCGTCGGTGGTGGCGGTGTAGCCGCCGTGCGGGCCGCCGTTCGCCGAAGCGGGCACGGCCGTAAACACCAAAACGACCATCAACACAAAGACAACGATGAGTAAAGATTGTTTCATTGTGATCCTCCTCGAAAAATACGATTGCTAACCAGTGGGCATAATCAATAAATGCGCCAAACCACACCGGTTGTTGACTTGGTAACTGATGTTACGTACCCAAACCTGAAGGGTTTATTGGCACTCTGGAAATCGATCCTGCTTTGAAAAAATCCTTGGGGCTTCCAGAGGAGGCAGGTAACATGATTTAGTAAGACCATACCTGTATACGATGATTTTCACGGTCGGCGATGTAGATACGGCCGCTGTCATCAATGGCTATATCGTTGGGGTAATTGAACAGCCCATCATCCAGGCCCCAATCGCCGAAGGTATAGAGGAAGGTCGGCTCGTCGGCTGACACATCGTAAACTTTTATATTTTGACCGACAGCGTCGACGACGTAGAGGTGATCACGGCCGTTTATAGCCATACCCCGTGGCAGACTGACAGATTCCTCGCCATTGCCGCCGCCAAAGTTGAACAAAAAGTTCCCCTGCGCGTCCCAAACAGATATTCGGCCGTTATTGCCATCCGATACATAGATGCGTCCGCGCGAATCGGCAACGGCTGAGTTGGGGTAAAGCAGCTCTCCGTTTGCTTCACCGGTGGCGCCAAAGGGAACGGCCGTAGCGTTTACCTGATGCCAATCGATCAAATCGTTGCCATCGGGCAGGGAAAATTCATGAACCTGGTTGGTCTGGGTTTTGGCGTCGGTGATGAACGCTTTATTCTGGGCGTTGATGCGAATTCCCAGCGGCGACCAGGGGTCGTCGAAAACGGGCGTGGGCAAGGTTTGCTCGTTGGAGCCGGGAATTTGCACATAGATATTGCTGTAGAAATTGTTGTAGGTAATGGTCATATCGGGCTGCAAACCGCCCATGTGCTGCGCGACGTATTCACTAATGCTCAGATCAGGGGCGATGAGAGCATCCAGGTAACGGCCGTCCCGGTCATAAACAAAAACCGCGTGCTGCAATCGATCCGTCACGTAGAGATGTTCGGCGCTGTCCATCGCCAGATAAACCGGCGCGCGTTCGCCTGGGCGGGTGCGCGGCGGGGCAAAGGCGTCAATTTCATCCCCGGCGCGGTTGAAAATGCGCACCATTCGCTCTCCGCCGCTTTCGGCGGCGTAAATGCGCGAGCCATCGGGCGACAGGGTCACGCCGACCGGTTGGTCTAAGCCATAAATGGAAAACAAGTAGTGGGGCGGATAAACCAATTCTGATTCGGGGATCAAGAGTTCCGGCAGCGGCGCAGGGCGGTTGATATAGCGAATGAACAGGCCCAGAATGGCGGCAAAAAGCAATAATAAGGTGGTTAATAAGACCAAAAGGCGGCGGCGGCGGGTATTTATGGGGGGCACGGCCGTTTCATCCGTCGCTTCTGTTGGGGGTTGGTTATCTGTAGAGGTCATGGTGGATTTCTCGTTATTGTCCGCTTAATGATTGCTGTACGCGGCCCAGGGAATGATTGGCCAGGAAACTTTCTGGGTCTAGCTCTAAAGCGCGCTGCAAGCTGGTTTGGGCCGCCGGTAAATCGCCTAATTTTTCGTAGACAAGACCCAGGCCCAGAAATGCGGGGGCGAAATCTGGTTGAACGGCCGTGACGGATTCCAAATAACCCTGGGCCTTGGCAAAGTCGTGGTTGGAAAACGCCACCATCCCCCGGGCATAATTCGCCTGCTCCGGCTGCCCCAGCGCCTCAAAACTTATGGTCATGTTTTCATACACTTCCACAAAATCAGGCACAAAGCGGATGGCGTTTTGATATTGCTCGATGGCTGCGGCATGTTGCCCATCCTGGGCATACGCCAGACCTAGCTGGTACATTGCGTCTGCGTCGGTGCTGTTGATGGCCAGGGCTTCGGTTAAGGCAGGAATGGCCAGAGCCGGCTGGTTCAGGCTGTTGTGGCTGGCACCGAGAAAGTAGAGCGCCGTTTCTAGCGCCGTGTCTGTTCCGGCCATCGGGGACTGGCGGCGGATTTCGATGAATTGCGTCAGGGGAGGAACGGCCGTTTCCATATCGCCAGAATGAAAACGAGAGATACCTTGCACAAACAACGCCCCTTCACTGTCCGGGAAAGCGCGTAAAACTTGCTGCGCCTGGCTGGCTGCCTCGCCATAAGCGCCATTGTCCAGATAATATTGGGCCAGCGCCAAACGCGCCTCGGGGTCTTGCGGATTCGTCCGTACAGCTTCTTCCAGCGAACCAACGCCACGCTCCAGCGGGGATTGATCGCCGATGTGGATGTACCGGTCCCAATAGTAATAACCGGCAAAAGCCACCGCCATGATGATGACGGCCAAAGCCGCCCACAAAACTAAATTTTCTAAAATCAAATCCCCTTTGCGAGAATTTGGTATTGAACCAGATGTTTTCATAGGTGTTCCAATGGCAACGAAGCGCGAGGCGGAAGAACTCTCCTTCGTTGTTTCTAAGCATTTTTGTAACAGTTCAGGTTTCTCTTTCAAGACCCCAAGGGTTTAATCCTGAGAATTTGGATTATTGGGGTATCAAACCCTTGGGGTTTGTATGGTTATGGGTTTTTAATAACTCCCCCCAGATGGCAACGGCTGCACAGGATGTCTTGATGGCAGGTATAACAAACCTGTTCGCCCTGTTTGCGGTATTCATCGGCATGGGTGTAAAGCATGTCCGGGGGATGGGAAAGATTGTGGCACACGCCATTGTTGCAGAAACCCTGCCCATGACATTGGTAACAGGCCTGTTCTTCCGCTCCTTTCACATTTCGGTGCTCAATCGTCCAACTGAAATCTTCGTGCGATTCGGGGATATCGCCCACGATGACGGGCGACTCGACCAGCAGTGTTTCGCCGCGCCCCACGATAGGGACGGTGTGACATTGGTTACACTTCACGCTGATCGTTTCTACTTCCGGTCCCGTTAATTCGGCTTTGACGTGTTTGCCATCGTGGCAGCGAAAACAGCCAAGGGATGGGGTGTGCCGTTCATTGTTGGGATTGGTTTGCCAATCCAGCCCCATTTCCGGGAAATTGACGCTGCTGTAGATTTGCTGAATTTCTTGCAGCGCGGCCGCTAATTGGGTTTCTGATGCCCGGTAGGTGCCGGTATCCGATTCTGCATACGTCTTGGCCTGGGATTCGCTGCGCTCGGTGTTGTATGTGAGGGCCAATGCTTCAATGGCGGCGTAGGCTTCTTCGGTGCTGGTGAAGGAGGTGGAAAGTAATTCCACGGCTTTGGCCCGAATATAAGGGATGTTTTGCGAGATACGGCCGTCTTCAATCGCCGCATCAACCGATTCTTGTGGTGATGGCACATAATGGGCCGCCCGATTATGGCAGTCGATACAATCCATCAAGCGCACTTCTCCGGCGGCATACGCCTCTTCGACAAAATCGGTTTGCGCCATTGTCAACATATCCCGGGCAAAATATTCCGTCATTGACCCATCTGGCTGCTCGACGCCCACCCAGGAAATCAC
Source organism: Chloroflexota bacterium (assembly GCA_017993775.1). Lineage (GTDB taxonomy): Bacteria > Chloroflexota > Anaerolineae > Promineifilales > Promineifilaceae > Leptovillus. The sequence goes on from JAGOMA010000009.1 coordinate 84,411, forward strand.
CTGCCGTTGTTCATCGGCGGCAATATAGTAAACAGGGTTGGTAATGTGCCAGTGAATACCTTCGGAAACGCCGGTCGCCGCCTCCCAGCCGCCCATTTTTAGGATGAGGGTCGATTGAACTTTTGTGTTGGCCTCATCACTGTCATAATGAATAATTGTTTTGACGATGTTGTCTTCATAAGACGTGGGCGAGTGGCACGTTTCGCACGTTTCGCGTGCCGGCCGCAAATTATGCACCGGGCTTTTGATGGGCCGGCTGTAGGTATCGGCTAAAACTGCGTAGACCTGCCGGATGCCATCAATTTTGGAGCGAATGAAAAATGTTGTCCCCGGCCCAATATGGCAATCGACGCAGGCCACGGATGCATGGTCGGAATGCTCGTAACGCGTCATTTGGGGCGCCATCGGATGACAAAGAGCGCCGCAAAATTCGGCGCTCTCGGTGTATTCATAAACCCGGTAGTTGGCGTAAATGAATGCTGTACTCAAAACCACGGTAGCCAAAAAGCCCAAACCCAATGCCCAGCGATGTTTGGGCAAACTCAAATCAAGGGTGATAGGACGCCGCCACCAGCGCCGCTTTTTGGGCGAATCAGTTTGCTTTGTTGGTCTTTTTTTGAACCAGCCCATGCCGTTGTGTTGCCTCGCCTACTCAACTATTCTGTGAATAAATCCACAATGGTGAACGATAACACCAAGCAGGCGATTTCACTGCGGGGAACGCTTACTATCGTTTGGGGGGAGAGACCCTAAAGACTGGTCAGGGTTTCTCGTCTGTTCAGGTGGGGAAATGGGGAACGGCCGTGTCAGGAATGGTAACGGCCGTTTGTAAGGAGATATTGATTTTGCTTGTCAGGGCAGCAAAAATTACGAATCCAAAGGCATCAATTTGTGCTGCACAGCAAATTTAAAGAGCGACAACAAATCACTCACACCCAATTTCTGCATCAAGCGGCTGCGATACGTATCCACCGTTTTAGGCGACAAAAACAATATCTTGGCAATTTCTGCGCTCGACTTCCCTTCCACCACAAGCTGGAAAATTTGTCGCTCACGCGGACTCAACACCGACAATGGATTGGTAACAGCATCATCATCTTTGGGCCGGACGTACCCTTCAATCACCTGATTGGAAATCTTAGGACTTAAATAACTACCCCCGTGATGAACCATACGCACCGCATTCACCACTTCAATTCCGGCCGATTCCTTGAGCAAATACCCCCGCGCGCCAGCTTGCAGCGCCTGAAAAATATATTCTTTGGTCGCATGCATCGAAAGAATAATCACTTTACGCGCCGAATTTGCCCGCAAAATTTGCGCCATCGCCTCAATGCCATTCATACCGGGCATGGCAATATCCATCACCACAACATCAGGCCGCAGCTGCGCCACCAATTCAACCGCCTCAAGCCCATCAGACGCGCCGCCAACCACCTCAATATCCGCCTCGGCAGACAGCAGCATATGCAACCCATCACGAACAACTTTATGATCATCAGCCAAAAATACTTTTATGCTCATTGCGGTACTTCCACGATTACTCTTGTACCATTAAAAAAAGGTCGAGACTCAAATCGACAGCTTCCACCCACAGCCTCGGCGCGCTCAGCCATGATAAGATGCCCCCACCCATGATCCTCTTCCGGCTCCCCTAACAGATACGGATTGAACCCTTTGCCATCGTCAGCAATGCTCATGCGCACCAAATTTCCTTCTTTTTCCAGCGTGATGGCCACATGGGCAGCCTCCGCATGTTTGGCAACATTGGTCAATGCTTCCTGGGCAATGCGAAATAATGCGATTTCAATACTGGGTGACGCAACATGACGAGTCACATCCTGGCTGCGAATGCTAATTGCCAGCCCGGAACGCATACTTAACTGTTCGCTGTACCAATTTAGCGTAGCCACCAGCCCATAATCATCAAACATGGGCGGCCTGAGTTCTGCCATGACCTCGCGAATCGAATCGGTCGTTAAGTCCAGCAGCACAAATGATTCCTCAATGCGCGCCATAATCTGGTTTGTTTCAGGCACTTCAGAACGGATGAGATGCAAATTAATTCCCATCGCGGTCAGGTTTTGGCCCACGCGATCATGCAGCTCAATCGCCAAGCGGCGGCGCTCTCCTTCCTCTGCGTTGGAAACACGCGCGGCCAAAATGCGCACTTGTTCACGCTGTCGATTGACAGCTTCAAATAGTTGGGCGTTTTCAATGGCCACCCCCATCTGATCGGTAACGGCATTCAACAAGTCAAGCTCACGCTTATCCATCTGACGATGGAGTGGAACGCGAACATTTAAAGTGCCCAAAACTTTGCCCCGAGCCTTAATCGGCAGGCAAATATCCTGGTGCTGGGGCATACCGGGCCAACGACGCATATGGCGAGGATCACTAAAACTATCTTTAGAAATTACAATCTGCTGCTGCAAAATTGCCAGGCCGCACAAACATTCACCCACTTTAACCGAATGATGCAGACAAGGATGATCGTCCATGACGCCCTGATGGGCAGCCAGAGACAATGAATGAGACTGCTCATTTAGCAGTAAAATCATCCCCTTGGCGTCATTGTCAAACATTTCTAACGTCAACACTTCATTTAAAGCGTTGTCGAGGATTTGGTTCAAATCGAGTGATTGGTTAACGGTTCCCGCAATCGTGTTCAGGATGGCCAATTCCTGATTGCGCTGTTGATAGTCTACCTCGGTTTTTTTTCGATCTGTGATGTCTCGCGCTGTGCCAATGATTGTATCGGCCGATACAGAGCCGTTTTCGAGTGGTTGAATGTTAAATTCAACCCAAATTTGCCGTTTTTCTAGCTGCCAACACCGCTCCACGATTAAAGATTTATCTTGGGACAGCACCATTTCTATGTCCGCCATCATGGATTGAGCAAGGCTTTCCGGCAAAATATCCCATATCGTTTGGCCAATGATGGTGCTTGGCCTGGTTTTCAGGTAACGAGCAGCTCCGTTGTTGACAAAATCAATTGTTCCCGCCCGGTTGATGATAAAAATGGCATGATCGACTCCTTCCACCAGGGTGCGATACTTTATTTCACTTCGCGCTAACTGCTCCTCAGCTTGCTCCCGTTTGCTGATGACGACGTGGAGGCTGAAGACAAATACGATTACAAACCCAAAAATGGATATTCGTTGGCCAATTTCATGGGCTGAGGGGGCTAACATTTGCTGAATAAATGTCTGCTCCTGGTAGAAGAAAGCCATGATGATTGATTCTGCTACCCAATAGGACAAACCAACGACAAGACCAATCAGAAGGCGTTTTTGCGCCTTCCGCCCCAAAAACAAATTTGTTGGCACCAGGGTTTTGGGAGAAGGAGATTGAGTTAATGATGATACAGGTTTAGATGGGATCATGTTAAATTTCTTCTAGCCGGGAATTTATTATAAAAAATACAAGAATCTGAATTGTATACCACGATTAAAATTTTTTCCCCTTGATTTGCAGATGTTCAGCAATTCTCAATTTAACCAGAAATGTGTCATGCTGAGAGCCTGTGATGAGCCTGCCGAAGCATCCTCTGAAGCATCCCCTTCTTCTGGTGGAGCGGGATGCTTCGCTCCGAAGACTCCGCTCAGCATGACAGTTCAGCGTCAATTGCCAAGAAATTACCTTGTTCGCACGAATGCCTGATCTAAATTGAGAATTACTGGCAGATGTTAACACGCCTGACGAGTTCTTCTGGTAGTAACCACGTGGGTTTGGCCAAATCCATTACGCGCCAACCATTCGTTCGGGCGTCGATTTTTCGACGCTTCCTCTACGGCAAATTGTCCGGGGATTTTAATAGGTGTATAGTGCATATGTCTCGTCATTTCAATCACCGGGGTGGTCTAATGAATCGTTCTGTACGCCGTGTCTTATTGCTCTCATTTGTCCTGGCAATCGTATTGTTTTGGGGGTTGACAGCTTGCCGGCAGGAGGAGCGGCCGGAAACGGCCGTTACCATTTCCCCCACCTCTCTTCCCGCCACACCCACGCCCAAATTACCCACGCCCACCGCCAAAGCCATCGGCTGGCCGCCGCAGGTAGTCTACAGCAGCCCCGCGCCCGGCGAAACCGTGCTGCTCGATGGCGCGATGACCATTCGCTTTGACCAGCCGATGGACCAGACGGCCGTTGAAGCCGCCTTCTCCATTTCCCCCGCGCCCCAAGCGGGCCAATTTGCCTGGCCTCGCCCCGACACGCTGGTTTATACGCCGGTCCAATCCTGGGAACGGCAACAAACTTACAAAGTGCGCATCGACCAAACGGCCGTCTCTCAAGCCGGCATCCCTCTGGCTGAAAACGTAGAACTGTCCCTGCAAACGGTCGGCTATCTGGCCGTCAGCCAGGTGATGCCCGATGGCGGTGGCAGTGTGGCGATGGATACGGCCGTTACCGTCATTTTCAATCGTCCCGTGGCCTCGCTCGTTACCGGCGCGCAGCAAGCCGGGCTGCCGCAGCCGCTGCAGTTCGAGCCGCCGGTAGACGGGCTGGGCGAATGGCTTTCCTCCAGCATCTACCGCTTCACGCCCAACAACGCCCTGCTGGCAGGCACAAATTACCAGGTGACGATTCCCGCCGGACTGGCCGACACCACCGGAGCCATCCTGGCCGCCGACTACGCCTGGAATTTCCGCACCGCCTCGCCCAAGGTGGACGACGTGCTGTTTCCGCCCGGCAGCACGCCCTATCTGGACCCCGCAGCGGCCATCACCGTCACCTTCAACCTGCCGATGGACCCGGCGACAACAGAAACGGCCGTTTCCCTTTCCCCTGCCCCCGCCGATGGCCTGACCTTTGCCTGGGACGATGCCGGACAAATGTTGACTGTGAGGTCGGCACGGCCGTTAGAATTGGCCACAACCTATACCCTGACCATCAGCAGCGACGCCCAGGCGCAACATGGCGGCGCGGCGCTAGTCAGCCCGCGCAACACCCATTTCCGCACCTACCCCTACCCTGCGATTACCGAAACCACCCCGGCGGAAGGGGAATTGTGGAATGTGAACGATTGGTATTGGGATGATCAGCCGCCATTCATTGATTTTGCCACCCCCATGGACACCGAGAGCTTCGCCGGGCGCATCACCATTCAACCCTCGCCGGCCGAGTTCGATTACACCTATCAGGATTGGATAGATTGGGAAGGCGAAGCCCACCACCGGCTGTCATTGGATTTTGCCGAACTGCGCGACCAGCCCTACACCATCACCCTGTCCGCCGACGTGCAGGATATTTTTGGCAACCGCCTGGGCCGGGATTTCACCTTGCATTTCAACACCATCCCCTATTTGCCGGTCGCCAGCCTCAACTTTCCACCGTCAAAAAGCATGATGCTCCTCAGCGATAGCTTCCCCACGGCCGTTGACCTGGTTTATCGCAACGTCCCCACTGTTACCCTGAATTTATACGAGGCCAAACTGCCTGTCTTTTACCTGACCCATGGGTACGAAATCGGAAATTACAAGCCACCTTTCCAACCGCTGCGCACATGGACCATCCCCAGCACGGCCGTTGCCGATGAGGCCGTCATCGAACATGTGCAGTTAGCCGACGGCGGCGCGCTGCCGTTGGGCATTTATTTTGTAGAAACGGCCGTTCCGGGAGTCGAGACCGGACGCTATTCACAAACAAAGCGCGGCTTTATCATCGTCGCCGATACCAATCTGGCCGTGAAACAAATGCTGGATACCACCTACGTCTGGGCCACAGACATTGCCACCGGCGCGCCTTCTGTCGGCCGGGCCATCTCCCTCCACGACGAAGATGGCAGCACGTGGGGCACGGCCGTCACCGACGCCAACGGTCTGGCCGCCATCCCGTTTGATGGCACACGCGAAAATCACGTCGTCGCCGTTAGCGGCGAACCTGGCGCGGCCGGGTTCGGCCTGGCGTATGCCGGCTGGAGTTTTCGTGGAAATTCAACTTCCACCTACATCCGGTCGGAAGAGCCGTATGCCATGTACATCTACACCGACCGCCCTATCTACCGCCCCGGCGACACCGTTTATTTCAAGGGCATTTTACGCGAGCAGGATTACGGCCGTTACCAGCAACCCGCCCTCGACGATGTGACCATTACTGTAGAAGGGTGGTGGCCGGCCGAAAATACCGCCATTTACCGGGAAAGCCTGCCGCTAGATGCCCATGGGGCCATAAACGGCCAGTTCACCTTACCGCAGGATATCGACCTGGGGCCATATCGGTTTGACGCCTACAGCTTCAGCGGCAATATCTCAGAAAATTACCCCAGCTTCGAGGTCGCCGAGTATCGCAAACCGGAGATGCTCATCACCGTCACGCCGGAGCGCCAGCACGCCCTGATGGGTGAAGCGGTCGACGTGACCGTCCAGGCCGCCTATTACTTTGGCGGTCCGGCGGCCGATCTGCCTATTGCCTGGGAAATCAACTATTACGAATTGAGCGGCGAAGCGGTGACAGACCGCCACGGCCGTCTCCAACTCACCATCCCCACCGATTTTTTTACGCCCACAGGCAGCGCCAGGACAGCTACCCTCTCCGTGGAAGTGAGCGGCGTTGGCGAACTGCCGCTTGGCGCGTCCACCTCTGTCGTTTTCCACCCGGCCGAAGTGCTTGTCCGCGCCAGGCCGCAGCGCTACATCAATCAGGCCGGGCAAGAAATGAATCTGCCAATCACCACAACGGACTGGCAAGGCAACCCCGCCCCCAACCGCCCCGTCACCGTTACGATCTCCCAGGTGGACTGGACCTGGGGTATAAACCAGTACGGCAACGATGGCTGGGCGTCCCAACTGACAACCGTGGCGACCCTCACCACCAAAACCGGCAGCAATGGGCAGATAAGCCTGCCCTTTACGCCGCCGGCCGCCGGGGAATATCGGATTACGGCCGTTGCCGCCGACGCCAACGGCCGTCTGGACACCGCCCACCCGGCCACGTTTTACGCCATCGGCCAGGGCTACGTGCGCTATCCGCTGGATAAATTCAGCCTGTCGCTGGCCTTCGACCAGGAAGAATACGCGCCCGGCGACACCGCCCGCCTGCTGATCCAATCCGACTTCAGCGAACCGATGCTCGCCTGGCTGACCATCGAGCAGGGACCGCGCCTGGAACAGCAGATCATCACCCTCAGCGGGGCCAGCCATGTGCTGGAAATGCCGGTAACGGCCGCTTATGCCCCGGAAGTGAGGGTGACGGTAACGGCCGTGCAAGGAACCAACGGCGGGGCGCAGTTTGCCGCCATGCGCCAGGGGCAGGCCACCATGACCGTCTCGCCGGAACAACTGGACCTCACCCTCACCCTCACGCCCGACGATGAGCAGTTCCTCCCCGGCGCAGACGTACGCTACGACATCCTCGTCACCGATTACCTGGGACGGCCGGTGCAGGCCGACCTTTCCCTGGCCCTGGTAGACCTGGCCGTCCTCAGCCTGAAACCGGACAATGCGTCGTCCATCCTGACTTCTTTTTATAGCTCTGTCCGCGACGTGAGCGCCGATGGCGGCAGCCTGTTCCTTTCCGGCGAAGGGCTGAAAGTCGTCATCCCTAATGAGCCGGGCGGCGGGGGTGGCGGCGGTGGCGGCGGCGGCAATGAGAGTCGGCCGGTGTATGGCCTGGACGACGATACGCGGCGCGATTTCCCCGACACCGCTTACTGGCGGGCCGCGATCACCACAGATGCGAACGGCCGTGCCCAAATCGCCATCCCCCTGCCCGACAGCCTGACCACCTGGCGGCTCAGCAGCAAAGCCGTCAGCCACGAAGGCACCCTGGTCGGCCAGGAGAGCGTGGACATTCAGGTGAATAAGCCGCTGCTGCTGCGCCCGGTTACGCCGCGCTTCTTCACCGTGGGCGACGAGATGAACCTGGGCAGCTTTGTGCATAACAACACCGCCGCCAGCCTGGATGTTTCCGTCACCCTGGAGGCTGATGGCGTGGAACTGCTGGAAACGGCCGTGCAAACCATCACCCTGGCCGCCGCCGAAAGAGGGTTGGTCCAGTGGCCAATCCGCGTGCAGGATGTAGACGCCGTTGACCTGACCTTTCGCGCCGTCGCCGGCGACTATGCCGACGCCACCAAACCGACCTTTGGCCTGCCGCCCGATCACAGCCTGCCGGTCTACCGCTACGTCGCGCCGGACATCGCCGGCGCATCTGGCGTGCTGGATAACGCCGGGCAGGTGGTCGAGGCCATCCTACTGCCCAACAATCTCGACCCCGACAACAGCCAGCTTCAGGTGCAGTTGCATGCGTCGCTGGCCGCCGGGATGGTAGCGGCCCTGGAAGATACGATCCGGCTGACGCGTTATACGAATTGCGTAACGGCCGTTACCGACCGCCTGCTGGCCAACGCCGCCAGCCAAACCATGATCCAGCAACTGCAACTTCCAGATGTCCCCTTTGCCAACCGCCTGGATACCTCCATCGCCGAAGATGTGGCCGAATTAAAACGACTGGTCCTGCCAGACGGCGGTTGGAGCTGGTGCGGCGGTCGCCAGCCCGATGCCATGACCACTGCGCTGGCCTTGTTCAGTCTGGCCCAGGCCGAAAAAACCGGCCAGCCCATCGGAGCAGAAGACCTGGTCTTATCGCTCAACTACCTCACTTCCCAGGCGCGCAGCAATCCCGCAGGCTTGTCGGCAACGGCCGTTGCCAACCGCCGGGCCTATTATCTGTACGTTCTGGCCGTATATGGGCGCGACGTGCGCACCCAGCTCAACGGCTTGCTGGCGCAAGATGAATCCCTGGACCCCTACGGGACGGCGCTGGCCCTGATGGCCTACAACCTGACCCTGCGTAACCAAGACGCGCCAGCGCCGGGCGGCCAGGCAGAGGAGCCTGCCCCGATTGCCCGGGACGCGCGGCAGCAAATGGCCGCCCTGCTGGCCGATTTGAACAATACGGCAATTGTAAGCGCCGCAGGCGCGCACTGGCAGGATGCGGAAGGCGATTGGCGCAATTTGAACAGCGATGTGCGGGGCACGGCCGTCGTCATCCACGCCCTGACGCAAACCGACCCCACCAACCCGCTGCTGCCCCTGGCGGCGCGCTGGCTGATGAGTTCGCGCACGGCCGTGGCCTGGGCCACGACCTACGAAACCGCCTGGAGCCTCCTGGCTTTGTCGGATTGGATGGTCCTGACCGGCGAATTACAGCCCGATTTTGCCTATGCCGTGCAGGCCAATGAGACAACCCTGGCCGAAGACGCGCTGGCTCCGGATATGGCCGCCGACACGGTGGATGTGCTGCTGCCGGCCGCCGATTTGCGGCCCGATGAGATGAATTTGTTGACCATTTCGCGGGGAGCGGGAAACGGCCGTCTCTATTACACCACCTATCTGCAAACGGCCGTACCGGCAACGGCCGTGCCGGCCATCAATCGCGGCATCATCGTGGAACGCGCTTATTACGACGCGGTCTGCAACCCCCACACCACGACCTGCCAGCCGATCACGCAGATCGCCGCCGGGCAGCAAGTGCGCGTGCAGCTCAATATCCAGGCGCTTTCCGACCTGGTGTATCTGACCATTGACGACCCCATCCCCGCCGGAACAGAAGCGTTGGACCCCCATTTATTGACGGTTTCGCGCGCTTACGCCGGGGAAATTACCCGCACCAATCTGGCATCCGAATACGAATATGGTTATTGGGGCTGGTGGTACTTCGACGCCATCCAATACCACGACGACCGGGTGCAGTTCACCAGCGAATTTCTGCCTGCCGGAACCTACCAATACACCTACTATTTGCAGGCCCTATTGCCTGGGGCGTATCAGGTGCGCCCCACTTTGGCGCAGCAGACTTTCTTGCCAGAAGTATACGGCCGTTCGGCCGGCGCATGGTTTACAGTCATTCAAGAATAATCAAGACCCAAAGGGTTTGAGCGCCCCAAAGGGCTAACCTATCAAGAGCAAACCCTTCGGGTCTATAGGGTCACGAACAATGATCGGCAGTTCTTCTTGACAAAATATCACCCTTATGGCATCATACCGGCATGTTTCCGGTAACGATACCGGCATTGATACCGGCACTGGTATCGACCGTCTAAATTGGAGAGTTGTTCAGTGAGATCCCGCCCCCCCAAAACAGTTACCATTCAAGACGTCGCCCGCGCTGCTGGCGTATCGGTGTCAACCGTTTCTCGGGTACTCAACGACAAAGATGACGTGGCCCAGGCCACATACACCAAAGTACAAACCATCATTTCCGAGTTAGGCTATGCCTCCAGTCTGGCGGCCAAAAGTATGCGCAGCCATCAGACCAACGTGATTGGCCTGATCATGCCAGACCTGGAGGAATCTTTTCCCCTGGAAGTGATGAAAGGTGTAAACCACGCCATCACCCAATACAATTACGACCTCATTGTTTATACCAATGGCGATATCAGCAAAAACAGCTCCGCAGAAAAAGAAAGCCAATACGTCTCTCTGCTAAACAACAATCTGACCGATGGCGTTATCATTGTAACGCCCGTAGCGACAAATTTTTCCACAATTTCCCCGGTAGTGGCCGTGGACCCCAATACCGAAACCCCCAACTGCCCGTATGTCACAGCTACCAATCGAGATGGCGGGCTGCTGGCCATGGATTATCTGCTGCAATTGGGCCATCGCCGCATTGGCTACATTGGCGGGCGCACCGATTTACAAAGCGCAATTCGGCGGCAGCAAGGGTATGCAGACAGCCTGGAGAGAGCAGGTCTGGTGGTTGACCCTGAGTTGATGGTTGTGGGCGATTTTACGATGGCGGCCGGGTATCGCTGTGGGCAGCGGCTGCTGGCGCTGGCGGAACGGCCAACGGCCGTTTTCGCTGCCAACGACCGCTCGGCCTTTGGTCTTATCCAGGCCGCGCACGACCTGGGCCTAAAAATCCCCGATGATCTGTCCGTGGTGGGCTTCGACAACATTCCCGAAGCCGCCTATTACCTGCCTGCTGGCCTGACGACAGTCGACCAAAGCGTGCGCCACATGGGCGTGGTGGCTACAGAAATGCTCGTCAAGCTGATTAGAGGAGAGCCAATAGACAGTTTGATCACCAAAATGCCCACGCAGCTTATTGTACGCGGTTCCTGCCGCTCCATTTAGGCGCGGTTGTTTTTTTTCGTCTTCCGGTATCGTTACCGGAACCGTTATCACAATGTCCAGCAACAGCTGAAAGGAGGTGTCCGGCGTTTGAAAAACAAAGCAATACAAAAAAAGCAGGTCTTTTCTTCGGCTCTGCGACAAGAGAAGAAAGACCTGCTCCAACCAGTGTGGACCAATGTAACAAACCACACCAAAGTCAATTGAACCAATCAATAAGTCCAAAGTCAAGGAGAAGATAATGCGTAAGTCAGTTCTTTACATCTTAAGTCTGTTAGTCGTATTAGTCATGGCGTTGAGCGCTTGTGGCGGCGCTTCCAATACAACCGAGTCGGCGGCAGAGCCAACGGCCGTTGCCCCCGCTGAAGAATCTTCCGCTGCCGAACCAACCACGGCCGCCCCAGCCGCCACCGAAAAACAGGTGTTGAATGTGTGGTCGTTTACCAATGAGATCATGACCATGGCCATCGCCTTTGAAGGAATGCATCCCGATGTGGACGTGGTTTACACAATGATCCCGATGACCGCCGGTGAATACCAGACAAAACTGAAGGCCTCTCTGGGCACGGCAGACGTCCCCGATGTCATCGCCCTGGAAGCTTCATTTGTCAAAGAGTACGTCGAAGCCGATTTCCTGGCCGACCTGGGTCAGTTCCTCCCCGACGCCGAAGCTGGCAAAACCTACCCGTTCGTCATTGATGTCGGCACTGATGGCGGCGTTACCAAAGCCTTTGCCTATCAGGCGACGCCTGGCGCTCTGTTTTATCGCCGCAGTCTGGCAAAAGAATATTTTGGCACAGACGATCCGGTAGAAATTCAAGCCTTATTGTCTAATTTCGATAACTTCACGGCCGCAGCGGCCATTGTCAAAGAAAAATCTGGCGGCAACACCTACATGGTGGCCTCCAGCGGCGACTTCCAGAACCCGTTCTTCGCCAACCGCGATCAACCCTGGATCGTTGATGACACCTTGGTTGTCGACCCGATGGTGGTGAAATACATCGAGACCGCTAAACTCTTCCGCGACGAAGGGTATGAGGCGCAGGCGGCACAGTGGCAAGAAGGCTGGTTCGCCGGCATGAATGACACATTGGTAGACGCCGAAGGCAACGCCAAGCAGGTCTTCAGCTACTTCCTGCCCACCTGGGGTCTGCCTTACGTGTTGGCCCCCAACGCCGTGTCGGCCGATGGCAGCCATGATACCAGCGGCGACTGGGCCGTTATTACTGGCCCCCTGCCCTACCAATGGGGTGGCACCTGGTTGGGCGCGATGTCCGAAAGCCCAAATCTTGATCTGGCAAAAGAGTTCATCCGTTTTGCGACTCTGGACGAACAAAATCTAACCAATTGGGCCACCGGCGTGTACACCAATGATTATTTGAAGGCGATTGATCCTCAGGTTCCTGCGGACCAACAACAAGCGCCTGGCGATTTTGTTTCCAGCCAGGTGGTTGTGGAAAAAATCACCCCTTCGTTCGACAACTCTGATCTGAGCGCCTTCTTGGGCGGGCAGAATTCTTATGCCGGTTTTGCGGAAGCCGCGCCCTCGGTGAACGCTAAATTGATGACCGGTTCTGACGACGCGATTCAACGCGCGCTCAATGACCCGATTAACCAATATCTCAATGGCGAGATCGATGAAGAGGCCATGTGGGCTTCATGGAAAGACAACTTGCGCATTGAATTCCCAGACCTGATCATCCCTTAGCCTTCTAATATAGTGTGAGTTTGTGGGTCAGTGCATTTCTTTATTTGCACTGACCCACTTGATAGGAGCAATGTGATGGTTCTCGAAAAATCTGAGGGAGAGCAATCCAAAAACAAAGCGCTGCTGCCACGTCGTTTCAAGAGAGACTACTATGGCTACCTCTTTATTGCCCCCTTTGTCATCGGTTTTCTGATATTTGGCCTATATCCGGTCTATAACACGTTGTACCTCAGCTTTACAGACACGACTCTGTTGAGCAGCGAGGCGAATTTTATTGGGCTGAAAAACTTCGAGCGATTGTTTGCCGATAATGTGTTTATGACGGCCGTCAAAAACACCTGGCTGCTGTGGATATTAAATTTCATTCCCCAGATTGGCATCGCTATGTTGTTGTCGGTGTGGTTTACCAGCGCCCGACTAAAAGTACGCGGCGTGGGCGTCTGGCGCGCCATCTTCTTTCTACCCAATTTATTGATGCCCGCCGCGATTGCCGCTTTGTTTTTTAGCCTATTCTCGTTTTATGGGCCGGTTAATCAGTTTATGGTTCGGGCTGGTCTGTTGCCCGAAGCGATGCAGTTTTTACAAAACGCAACCATCACACGCGGTCTTGTTGTTTTTATCCAGTGGTGGATGTGGTTTGGGTCTACCATCATCATTCTGATGGCCGGGATGACGTCAATCCCGCTTTCCCTTTATGAATCGGCTATGGTTGATGGCGCCAGCGGGATGCACATGTTTCGGCGAATCACGCTGCCGTTATTGAAGCCTATTTTAATTTACATTTTTGTCACGTCGTTGGTGGGTGGGATGCAGATGTTTGACATTCCGTATCTTTTAACGGACGGCCGTGGCTCTCCCAGCGGCTCCATTATGACCAACAACATCCTGATGTACTTAAAATTCAGCAGCAGCAAAGGCCATATTGGCGCAGCCTCCTCTGTTGGCGTGCTGGTTTTTATCATGACGACCGTTTGCGCCCTGGGTATTTTCTATTTCCTGCGCGAAAAAGATTAGGCAAACGACTTACCCGGAACAGAAGCCAAAAACGCTGGAGTGGCCATCATGCTCAAGAATTACAACTTAAATACAAAAATTATCCGTGGGTTTATCTACGTTTTCCTGCTGGTTTTGCTTGTCGTCACCATTATCCCCATCTGGTTGTTGATTGTGAATGCAACCCGCTCTACGGTTGAAATCCAGCAGGGATTGAGCTTGCTGCCCAGCCGGCATATATTCGACAACTACAACATTTTGTTGGGGCGCGGGCTGAATTTGTGGCGCGGCTTTTTTAACAGCCTGTTTGTGGCTGTCGCCACGACAATTATTTCTGTTTATTTTTCGCTGCTAACGGCCTATGGCATTGTGGTCTATGATTTTAAGGGGAAAAAGCTGTTTTCCAATTTTATCGTTGTCCTGGTGATGATCCCGATGCAGCTTTCAATTGTTGGTTTTTACCAATACATGTCTAAATTAGGCCTGACCGATAATTATGCCTCGCTGATCTTGCCGGCGATTGCTTCGGCCGGCGGTGTGTTTTTTGGCAAACAATACCTGGAATCCGTGGTGATTCAGGATCTGATTGATGCCGGACGGGTTGATGGAGCCAGCGAAATTGGGATTTTTCATCGGATTATGATGCCTTTGGCGGTTCCTGGCGCGGTGACTTTGGGTATTTTTGCTTTTGTGGCGTCCTGGAATAATTTTTTCAATGCGTTTATTTTGATTTCCTCGATAGAAAAATACACCTTGCCCATGTTGGTACAAACATTACGCGGAGATGTGTATCGGACTGAATACGGGGCCATTTATTTGGGTCTGGCCATTACCATTGTGCCGATTATTGTCATTTACGCGCTTTTCTCGCGGTACATTGTCAGCGGTATCGCCATGGGGTCTGTTAAAGAATAAACGCGCTTTTTCGATTTCTAACTGCGGGAAGGGGGGAACGGCCGTTCCTCCCTTCCCCAACACTACCCTCGTCCGCTCAAGGGCAGTCAAAACACGCACCGCGAACAGGCGAATACGTTTAAACATATCAGGGCTATGCTTATGCCCGCTGCTGCCAACTAAGCCGCAGCAATTCGATATACGATTCACACATAGGATTAACGATGACTCAAGCAATCATGGAAACCGAGCGTATCTACCGCGATACCAGCCAGCCGACGGCCGTTCGCGTTCAAGACCTCGTCGCCCGCATGACCCTCGAAGAAAAAATCTCGCAAATGCTCTTTACCGCGCCGGCCATCGACAGGCTGGACATTGCCAAACACAACTGGTGGAACGAAGGGCTGCACGGCCTGGGCCGAGCCGGGGTCGCCACCGTGTTTCCCCAGGCAATTGGGCTGGCAGCCACCTGGAATGCCGAATTGATGCATGATGTGGCCACGGCCGTTTCCGACGAAGCCCGCGCCAAACACCACAAAGCCGTCCGCCTTGGCCTACGCGAAATGTACACCGGCCTCACCTACTGGTCACCCAACATCAACATCTTCCGCGATCCCCGCTGGGGACGCGGCCAGGAAACCTATGGCGAAGACCCCTACCTGACCGCCAAAATGGGTGTTGCCTTCGTCAAAGGGCTGCAAGGCAACGACCCCCATTACCTCAAACTGGTCGCCACACCCAAACATTATGCCGTCCACAGCGGCCCAGAATCCTTGCGCCACCATTTCGATGCGCGCATCAACGAGCAGGATATGCGCGAGTTTTACCTGTTCGCCTTTGAAGCAGCCGTCAAGGAAGCGAAAGCCGCTTCCATCATGGGCGCTTACAACCGCACCAATGGCGAGCCGTGCTGCGCCAGCCCCACCCTGCTAGAAAAAATCTTGCGCCAGGAATGGGGCTTCGATGGCTATGTCGTCTCCGATTGTGAAGCGATTCGCGACATTTTTACCAACCATAAAGTGGTCCACACGGCTCCCGAAGCCGCCGCCCTGGCCGTGACACACGGCTGCGAATTAAACTGCGGCCGTGTGTACGCCGTTTTGCTGGATGCGGTGGCCCAGGGACTCATCGACGAAGCGACGATTGATCAGGCTGTGACCCGTCTGTTTAAAGCGCGATTCCAACTCGGGATGTTCGATCCGCCGGAAATGGTCCCTTACGCCCAGATTCCATTTGACGTGATCGATTCGCCAGCGCACCGGGCTTTGGCCCTGCGCGCTGCCCAAGAGTCTATTGTTCTGCTCAAAAACGAAGGGGGTTTATTGCCCCTGCGTAAAGATATCGGCTCCATTGCCGTGATTGGTTCTAACGCCGACGATTTACAAATTCTTTTGGGCAATTATCACGGCACGCCGGCCACGGCCGTTACCCCCCTCCAGGGTATCCGGCAAAAAGTCTCGCCTGAAACCATCGTCTACCACGCGCCTGGCTGCGCCGTGGCCGATGGCATGCCGCGGCTGCGACCCATACCGACCGACTACCTGCGCCCCATTACACCAATCGCTGCGGAAACTGGGCTGAACGGCCGTTACTACCCCAACGCCCACCACACCGGCCAACCCCAACACGACCAGGTAGACAGCCAGATCAACTTCACCTGGAAAGACACCAACCCGCTCACCGGCGTCTGGGGCGACCATTTCAGCATCCAATGGGACGGCTATCTGCTCCCGCCAACCAGTGGCGACTATCACCTGGGCATTTACGGCTTCAGCGAATACCGGCTTTACCTGGATGGCGCCCTGATTGTGGACAACAAAATGGAACACCACCCCATCCTCAAGCATCAAACAGTACACCTGGAAGCGGGGCGTTTCTACCGCCTGCAACTGGCCTACGCCAACGAAGGCCTCGATCCGCAAATTCAGCTCTTGTGGGCTGTGCCCGGAGTGGATGATGAAGCCAAAGCGCTGGAAGCCGCGCAAAAAGCGGAAGTTGTGGTGATGGTCATGGGGCTCTCTCCCCAGTTAGAGGGGGAAGAAATGCCCATCCGTATCGACGGTTTCGCCGGCGGCGACCGCACCGACATCAAACTCCCGGCCGTACAAGAAAACCTGCTCCAGAAAATCCACGCCCTGGGCAAACCGGTTGTTTTGGTCCTCACAAACGGCAGCGCGGTAGCCATCAACTGGGCGGCCGCCAACATCCCGGCCATCGTCGATGTCTGGTATCCCGGCCAGGCCGGCGGTTTGGCCCTGGCCGATGTGTTGTTCGGCGATTTCAATCCCGCCGGGCGGCTGCCAGTGACGTTTTACAAGTCCGTTGACGATTTGCCGCCCTTTGAGGATTATGAGTTGGACGGCCGTACCTACCGCTACTTCCACGGGGAGCCTCTCTTCCCCTTTGGGCATGGCCTGAGCTACACTCATTTTAACCTGGAGAATCTGCAAATCGGCCAGACCCAACTCCCGGCAGGCGGCAAAACAGCCATCAGCCTGGATGTTACCAACACCGGCCCACACGCCGGCGCGGAAGTGGTGCAGCTATACATTCGCCAGACAGACGGCCGTCGCCAGGCGCTGAAACTGCAAGGATTTAAACGACTCTTTTTAGAACCCGGCCAATGTCAGACCGTCACGTTTAATCTTCACTCCCACCAACTGGGCCTGTATGACAAGCAATTGCGCTATGTGGTGGAGCCACAAACAGTGGAAGTCCTGGTTGGGCGTTCAGCGCAAGATTTGCCACTTGCCGCACATCTCAGCGTGGTCGGCGCACCGGTAGACGCAACGGACAGCAAGGTCTTTTTCAGCGAGGTTGTTACCGGCTAGAGGATTGCCAATCCCAAACCTGGGCTGTCAAACAGCATCCAGGCGGAATGGCTCGCCTCCTGCTTCGATTTCATTTATAACAACACTACTGTAGCGGCGATACTCGCATCCAATGGTCGGCAGAACCTGGCATAGAGAGATGGCTGCACAGCCAGGAAGAGTGATCTTCAATTTTCAACCCTGATGGAGCAAAACGAATGAGCGCGATATATACCCCTAAACCTGAAAACAAATTCACCTTTGGTCTGTGGACCGTTGGCAACATTGGCCGCGACCCCTTTGGCGAACCCACCCGCGACACCCTCTCGCCTGTGGAAATTGTCCATTTACTGGCTGAGGTTGGCGCCTGGGGCGTCAATTTCCACGATAACGATCTGGTCCCCATCGATGCTACGCCTGCCCGGCGCGATAAAATCGTCAGCGACTTCAAAAAAGCGCTCCACGACACCGGCATCGTGGTTCCCATGGCGACGACGAACCTGTTCAGCGATCCCGCCTTCCGCGATGGCGCATTCACCAGCAACGACCCCAAAGTCCGCGCCTACGCCCTGCATAAAACGATGCACGCCATCGACCTGGGCGTCGAGTTGGGAGCCAAAACCTATGTCTTCTGGGGCGGCCGTGAAGGCACGGAAACTGACGCCGGAAAAAATCCGCTTGATGCCGGCAAATGGTTCCGCGAAGCGCTGAATTTTCTCACCGAGTATGTGCGCGATAATGGCTACGATCTCAAATTCGCCCTGGAAGCCAAACCCAACGAACCGCGCGGCGACATCTACCTGGCTACTACGGGCGCGATGCTGGGCTTCATAGAAACATTGGACCACCCGGAAATGGTGGGCGTGAACCCAGAAGTGGCCCATGAGACGATGGCCGGACTAAACTTTCTGCATCATGTGGCCCAGGCGTGGGATAGAGGCAAACTGTTCCACATCGATCTCAACGACCAATCCATCGGCCGTTATGATCAAGATTTCCGCTTTGGGGCGGTTAATCTTAAGAGCGCCTTCTTCCTCGTCAAATTCCTGGAAGACGTGGGGTACGATGGCAGCCGCCACTTCGACGCCCACGCCTATCGCTCATCCGATCTGGCCGACGTGAAAGCATTTGCCCGCGGTTGTATGCGCACTTATCTTATTTTGAAAGAAAAGGCCGCCCAATTCAATGCCGACGGCGAAATCCAAAGTTTGCTGGCCGAAATCCTGGCCGATGATGGCAGTATGGATGATTTTAAGGGTTATTATTCACCCGCCAAAGCTGCGGCGCTGAAAGCCCATGCCTTCGACCGCCCGGCGCTAGGCCTC
This sequence comes from Chloroflexota bacterium, assembly GCA_017993775.1. Classification (GTDB taxonomy): domain Bacteria; phylum Chloroflexota; class Anaerolineae; order Promineifilales; family Promineifilaceae; genus Leptovillus. The sequence continues at coordinate 103,219 of JAGOMA010000009.1, forward strand.
CGTGGGCAGCCATACGAACGGCTGGACCAGTTGACGATTGAACTGCTGTTGGGCGTGCGCTAAGGAATGAAAAATTAAGTAATATGTTCAATTCTCGTTCCTACCACAAGTGCGGGCAGTTCCTTGGGTGATGGCTTGAAGGTATCTTAAGGAGGATGTGAGATGGCCTATTTTCTGGGTATTGACAGTTCGACGACGGCGACAAAGGCGTTATTGATCGACGAAGCTGGTTCTGTGATTGGCGTGGCTTCTTCCACTTATGATTACGAAACGCCCAAGCCGCTGTGGAGCGAGCAGCAGCCCATGTTATGGTGGACAGCGACTGTCAAGAGCGTCCGACAGGTGTTGACGGAGACGGGCATAGACGCAACGGCCGTCTCCGGTATCGGCCTCACCGGGCAAATGCATGGTCTGGTGCTGCTGGACGCGGCCGGCGACGTGCTGCGCCCGGCGATTCTGTGGAACGACCAGCGCACCGGCGCAGAATGCGACGAGATACGGACGATCATCGGCAAGCAGCGCCTCATCGACATTACCGGCAACGATGCCCTGACCGGCTTTACCGCGCCCAAAATAGTGTGGGTCAAAAACCATGAGCCGGACATATACGGCCGTATCGCCCACATCCTCCTGCCCAAAGATTACGTCCGCTACCACCTGACCGGCGAATTCGCCACCGACAAGGCGGGCGGTTCCGGCACGCAGTTGTTCAACGTGGCCCAACGCAATTGGTCCGACGAGGTGGCGACGGCGCTGGGCATCGACCGGGATTGGCTGCCACAGACATTTGAGGGCACGGCCGTTACCGGAACCCTCACCCCCGCAGCCGCCAAAATCACCGGCCTACCCGCCGGCATCCCGGTTGTCGGCGGTGGCGGCGATCAGGCCGCCAACGCTGTGGGCACAGGCGCGGTGGTGGATGGCGTGGTCGCCCTTAGTTTGGGTACATCGGGGGTTGTGTTTGTCAGCAGCGATAAACCGGTTGTGGAGCCAGACGGCCGTTTGCACGCCTTTTGCCACGCCGCCCCCGGAAAATGGCACCTGATGGGGGTCATGCTCTCGGCGGCCGGCAGTTTGCGCTGGTTCCGTGACACGGCAGCGCCGGGCATGGAATTTTCTGATTTAATCGACGCCGCCGGCAAGGTTCCTGCCGGCTGTGACGGGTTGTTTTTTCTCCCTTACCTCACCGGCGAGCGCACCCCGCACCCTGATCCATTGGCGCGGGGTGCGTTTGTCGGGCTTACGGTGCGTCATACGCGGAACCATCTGACGCGGGCCGTGCTGGAAGGGGTGGCCTACGGGCTGCACGATAGTTTTGCGTTGATGAAAGCCGCCGGAATTACCCAGATCAATCAGGTACGCATCTCAGGCGGCGGGGCAAAAAGCGCGTTTTGGCGGCAAATTCTGGCCGATGTGTTTCAGGCGGAATTGGTGACGGTAAATACGGCAGAAGGGGCTGCTTATGGGGCGGCATTGTTGGCGGCCACAGGCACAGGCACATTTAACTCTGTCGAAGAAGCGTGCCAGGCCACCCTAAAAATCACCGGCGTTACGTCGCCCAGCGATCAGAGCGGGATTTATCAGGAACTTTATCCTCTTTACCGCGAGTTGTACCCGGCGTTAAAGCCAATTTTTCATAAGATGTAGTGATTGGTTTGGTTTTGACCTGATGGTCTGGCAATTTAGAGGGTGGGTCAGGCGCTGGCGGAGCGGGAACGGCCGTTGCAGTTGCGATGAAGATTATCCTGATGCCGATAGAAAAAAACGCTCTCCCCATTCATTCGCCTGCGCTGGCGGAGGATTACAGTTCCTCCACAATAAGGGCAAAGGGCGAATTTGGGCGCATCTTCGCAAGCCGTAACAGCTTGTTGATTGTCTGGATGTTGGGCGATCTTCATTAAATGCAATCCTGTGAACTCCCCCAATCTTACAGCGGATCACCCCTGATTGCCAATGACTTTGGGGGATTTAAAGAAATCAATTGGCGGCCCTACTGTTAGGAAGCGTCTCTGAAGTCTTGCCAGCCTGCCCAAAGCACGCTGTGGCGTGGTTGACGCAGGTACATCGCTTGCAGCCTGGGATCGGGGTTCTTATCCAGGTAAGCCTGCATGATTTGCGCCGCCAATTGCAGCACCCAATAGGCAGCTTCCCTACGCGCCAGCTCTCTCAGGACAACCCACATAAAATGGAAAGTGCGCAGCGGATCAATCGCTCCTTCGAGGCCTGGATTTACCCGGAGATGCTCCAGAACTTGCTGGCCATACTGCCAGGCTGCTTCCGGGTCGTTTTGGGCCAGCTTCAGGCGCGCCAGACCCGCCCAATCTTCCACGAGATGATGGGGCTGATTAAGACCCAGACGAATGGTAAGAGCCTGTCGGTAGTAAGCTTCTGCCAACGTCAGATTCCCCTGAATCATGGTTACCGCGCCTAATTCATTGAGACTGATCGCTTCGCCATACGAATCGCCAACCTCGCGGCGGATGGCCAGGGATTGTTCAAAATGCAGTTTGGCGGCGGCGTGGTCCCCCCTGTCCATGGCCACATGCCCCAAATTGCTAAAACTCGTCCCCTCCCCTCGACGATCGCCGATCTCACGGCAGAACGAAAGGGTTTGGGCGTGATAAGTTTGAGCAGCCATCGTGTCCCCCTGGCTTAAAGCCACTACGCCCAGATTGTTGAGAGAAAGTTCTTCGCCATACCGGTCGCCTATTTCCTGGCGGATGGCCAGGGCTTGTTGGTAGTAGTTGCGGGCGACAACATGGTCTCTTTGGAAATAAGCGATATTGCCCAGGCCATGCAAACAGTGCGCCACAAGTTTCAGGTTGGCGCTTTCTTTGGCGAGGCGCGCACTGACTTGGAACTGTGCCTGAGCAGACGACAGGCGACCCAGGCGCCATAAGGCTACGCCCCAAATGCCAAACCCTTCTGCGACAAGGTTTTGATTGCCGGTTTGTTGGGCGAGGGTAACGGCCGTTTCCGCCTGCCTGCTCGCCAACTCATAATTTCCAATCGCCTCGCTGTAATTCGCTTGCCGTAACACGACAATTACCTGATCGGTCAGGGCTAACTGCCGACTCAAGCCTGCCAAATCCTCCAAATCCCCTGCCTGGGCTTCACGATTGCCTTGCATATCATGGGCTGTCTCGCGCGCCAGAAGCAGATGGAATTGACCGGTCAGGTCGGTGACAGGTGTCAGCGCCAAGGCGCGATTAAAATAATGGATGGCCACCTGATGCTCGAAATTTTTCAGGGCCTGCTGCCCGGCGGCCTGCAAATAATGAACCGCCTTATGATGCGCCTCTGTCTGGCCCATTAGAAAAGCGGCTTCATAATGATACGCCAGCGTGCCATAATAAATTGGCGAGTTCAGAGCATACAATTGTTCGCCGTAGACGGCCGCCAGGTAATGTAACGGCCGTAGATGTGCCCGCAATTGCATCTCATACGCAGCGTCTCGCAGCAGGCCATGCTTAAAGATGTACGTCAGGGCATTCAAAACAGTCCAGATTTGCTCTTGTTCGGCGACCTTCAATTCCTCGCTCAAATCGCGCTGCAAGATAAGAGACAACAGGCGCGAATCAAATTCACGGCCTAAGACAGCCGCTGTCTGCACCACTTCTTTCACCGACGGCGGCAGCCGGTCTAAACGCGCCACCAGCAGCCTGGTGAGCGTAGGAGGCAAATCGACGGCATACGCAGTCAGAGTAGCCACCGGCTGCCCGTCGATTATCTCCTTCTGCACCAGATTGTTTTCTTGCAGGAAATACAAGATTTGCTGGACAAAAAACGGGTTGGCTTCCGATTTTTCGACAAGCAGTCGTTGCAGCCGATTGTCTGTGGCCATTCCCAAGACATCATGCGTCATGTCCTGCAAAGCAGATGCGGGTAAGGGCTGCAGGCCGATGGACAATTCTGGCGTATTGGGGGCCATAACATAGGCAGGCGGTTGACCATTGTCCAGATACCGAGAGGTGAACACAAGCAACAACGGTGAAGCGGCTGCCTGTTGGGTAAGGAAAAGAAGGAATTCTTTGGAAGCGTCATCTAGCAATTGGACATCTTCCAATTTCAGCACAACCGGCTGCTGAAGACACTCAGCCTGCAACAGCGTGGTGATGGCGATGAACGTGTTGCGGTAACGCCCCTGAGCTGTCAACCGTTCATAGAGTGAATCTGGCCAGTGAAGTCCCAATAAAGCACCTAAAAAAGATTTTGTCCGGGTCAGTTCGTTCTGCAGGGCGCGGGTGTCTGGCATCTGGGCCAGGGTAGTGAGCAAATCATCGAAGCGCCGGATGAAATTGGCTTTGTTGTTGGCTTCCGAGGCGCCGTTTGTTTGGCCGAAATACCGTTTAAGAATGTAGATAAAGGGATTCAATGGCTCACGCAAAATGGGGTCGGTTTGCCCAGACAACCAGCGCACGCGCGCGCCCAGCAACTGGCTAAACGTGTAGACCAAATGGGATTTGCCAATGCCCGCATCTCCGAAAATCCTCACAATGCCGACCTGCCGATTGGCCAGCAAGGGTTGGGCAAACGCCAGCATCTGGCGCAGTTCTGGCTCTCGCCCTACCAGTTTTTGGGGAAACACGCGTTCGGCGGCCGTGTTTCCGAGTAATTGATAAACAGGGACCGGCTGCGCGAACCCTTTGAAGGTAGATTTGCCCAACGAAGCAAAGTCGAAAGCCGGGTGGATGGCGACTTCCCGCGAGACCAAGACCTCGCCCCATTGGGCGTGCATCATCAGCCGGGCGGCCAGATTGACGGTGCTGCCCATGCAGGTGTACTTATCGCGCACGGCCGTTCCCACATAACCTGCATATACCAGTCCTGCCGTCAGACCGGCGCGCCAGGTAAACGTGTGATCTGGCAGCTCTGTTTTTAGCGCCAGGACAAAATCCAACGCCCGTTTGACGTCGTTTTCATGGGCGACCGGCGCGCCAAAATAGACAAGGAAAAAGTCGCCTTTGTCGCCAAAATCGGTTTCCACAAAAAAACCGCCAAACCGATCGCAGATATTCATGACGCGGGCAATGAAATAATTCAGGGTGTAAAAATCGTTGGCCCCGGCGAATGACACAAACAAGGTGACGGCGTAGCGCAGCTCGGCTTGTTGGGGCATTTGCCATAGAGCTGGCGGGAAAAAGCGGGCGGCGATTAAGGCCGCCACGGCCGTATCGCGCCACTGATCTAAATATGTCAGGTCTACCGCCGGTGAGACGGCCGTGTTTAAGTGGGTTAACCGGGCGTAAGGACCGGCAAGCGGCTGGCAGGTGATGGTGGCCGGCGGCAGCAGGGCCAATAACTGGTTGTCTAACACAATGTCGCCGCCCGCAGCCTGATGCTCGGCGTGCGCGCAGCCGGTAATGGCTTCGCCGCGAAAGAAGTAGGTCTTTCGCGTCTCCGACTCGATGATGCCCCATTCCACTTCCCCTACAGACAATCCCTGGCGAATGGTTAACACAAAATCGCCCAGCCGGGTTGACTGGATGGGCTGGTCTATAAAAATTTGGGCGATGGCCTGGGCGGCATGGCAGCCGGACACGGCCGTTTCGACATCATCGTGGGGAAAAACCACGGTCAGGCCGTCACCGGCAAACAAAATCACAAACCCGCCATGCGCGTAAATGGCGCCGATGATGGGTTCGAAAACCTGGTTAATCATGTGCGCCAATGTCTCTGCCCCATCGCGGCCATGTTGGATAAGGGTTTGGGTCATGGCGCTGAAACCGGAGATGTCCAAAAAAAGGGTGACGGCGCGTAAACGGCCGTCTAATTTGCCAGATCGATACTGCTCATAGATAAAAAAGGGGATTAGATGATGCATCTACCTTGTTGTAAATCCATACAAGACGTGGATGAAACGGCCGTAACACACACTCCATCCAGAAAAAAGCAGCGGCGCGTACATTATTCAAGGAAATTTGTCATGGTCACTAGTTCCTTGAACAAAACTTCACCGCAAAAGGCGCTAAGTTTTTCTCTTTAGTTCTTTGCATTCTCCGCGCTCTTTGCGGTTTAACCAACAGCTGACCATTACAGTATTCAAGGAAATTTGATAACAGATACGCAGAATCAGCTCGTAGCCACAGGCAACAGAATGCGAAACGTTGTTCCGCGGCCGACATTGTTCTCCACCTCAATTCTGCCGCTGTGCATCCGCACAACAGACTGCGCAATAGGCAGCCCCAGACCAAACCCTGGGGTCGTGTGAGCCTGGTCACGCCGCCAAAATGTGTCAAAAATTTGCCGCATCTCCTCTTCTGGAATCCCTGGTCCCGAATCACAAACTGCCAACCAGATAAACCCAGGCATTGTCCCCAAAGACATCTCAATGGCGTCTTCTTTTGGCGTATAGCGGTAGGCATTATCTAGAATTTGCCCAATGGCCGACTCGAGATAAAAAGCCTCACCCAGTAAAGGCGGTAAATTCGGCTCTGTTTTAAAGGTCAGACGAGGCTGATTGCCATAGTGTGCAATCGTAGCTTGACAAACAACCTTACAAATCGCCGCGAGATCCACCGGCGAGAAGGTCATTTCCACGCCGCTGTTGAGTTTTGTCATGAGCAGCAGCATATCCAATAATTTGGCAATGCGCATCACCTGCTGCTGTATGGTTTCGGCCTTACTACGACGCCTCGCAGGGTCTTCTAACTGCGCCATGATAAAGGCATGGGTGTTAACAATCGAAAGTGGGGTGCGAAATTCGTGCGACGCCTTTTCAATAAACTCTCGCAGCAGGTACACCCGTTCCTTTTCTAACGCCAGCTCGAATTTGCGCAGTTCTGCCAACTTGTTTTCTGTAATGTCAATGACAAAGCCGCGCATAACTTGCCGGCCTTCATCTGAAATGGCTTTTTCGCCCCGATCATGAAACCATATCCAACCGCCGCTGGCGGTTTTTAGCCGGTAATCGACAGAGTACAGAGAACTGCGTCCTTCAATAAGGTCGCGCATAGCCTGCATCATGGGTGCGTGATCGTCTGGATGAACCCGGTCTGTGAAGGCATGATAGGTTACGTCTACAAAATCTTGCGGATCATAACCGGCCATCAGTACCTTACGGGGATCAAACCGCACTACGCCGGTCTGCACATCCATTTCCCACCAGGCAATGCGGGCCGTGGTCACGGCGAATTCAAGCCGATCATTGGCAATTTCAAGCTCGCGCCGGGTTTGCCATAACTCGGTCACATCACGAATAATCGACAGAACCTCGGTTCGTCCAACCGGAACAATCCGCACCTCATACCGATGCATTGCCCCATCGTGGCTCATGCCGAATTCTCGAACCACCATTTTTTGGGTTTCTAGCGTTTGGTGAATGAATTCCTTGTGCTGCCAGATGGTCCCTTCTGGGAGAAACTCATCAATTTTTTTGCCAATCAGGTCATTTGTCGGGACAAAAAACGACGAAAAATCAGCGGTATGAAAGTCTAAAAGCGTGCCGTCGCTTTTATTGCGGAAGATCAAATCCGGAATCGCTTCAAACATGGCGCGCTGGCGGGCCTCGCTCTGGCGAAGCGCTTCTTCGGCAGTTTTATGCTCGGTGATGTCGATGTGTGTGCCCAACATGCGCAGCGGCATTCCATCTTCCGTCCATGTCATGACTTTGCCGCGGTCCCAAATCCAGACCCAACGGCCGTCTTTGTGCTTCATGCGCATTTCACACGTGTAGAAAGAGGACTCGCCGGTAAAATGTTGGCCTAGGAGCTGCATAGCTGTATAGAGATCGTCGGGGTGGGTTAGGTTAGACCAGGTTTCTATGGTGGAGGGTGATAATTCGTCGAGGGTGTAACCCACAATTTCGGCCCAGCGTTCATTAACAATGGTTTCTCCGGTCAGGACGTTCCATTCCCATGTTCCGGCCTGGGTGCCTTGCAAGATCATTTGCAAGCGTTCTTCGTTTTGGCGCAGAGCTTCTTCTGCGCGTTTGCGTGCGGTGACATCAAGAATAATTGAGTGCAGATGCTCCACTCCCTGGATGACAATAGGGCCGGAAAAGACTTCAACGTCGCGGACCTCGCCATCTGCCAGACGATGACGGAAGTTAAAAACATGGTGCTGTTCACGGACGGCCAGCGCCAATTCAGTCTGGATTTCGGCGTCGGTGAGGATGTTGATGTCTTGTATCCGCAAGGATTTGAGATGGTCGAGGGAGTAGCCGTAGAAATTGGCGGCGGCGGGGTTGGCGTCAACAATCTGGCCTGTGCGCGGATCGATCAGCAGTTTGACGGCCAGGTTGTTTTCGAACATGCTGCGATACAAGGCTTCGCTTTCGCGCAGGGCTAGCTGCGTGCTTTCCCGTTCGGTGACGTCTTCTTTGACTACAATAAAGTGGCTGATGGCGCCTGATTGATCCAAGACCGGGGTGATGGTTTGTTGGTCGGTGTATAAACGGCCGTCTTTGCGCCGATTGATTGTTTGGCCGCGCCAGATCTGACCGGAAAGAATGGTGTCCCATAAGGTTTTGTAGTAGACGGGGTCTTGCACTCCAGAATGCAACAATTCTTGCGAGTTTTGGCCTATACTTTCGGCGAACGAGTAGCCCGTAAGCTGGGCATAGGCGCGATTGCTCCATTCGATACGGCCGTCGCGGTCGGTGATGAGGATGGCGTTGGCGGCGGCTTCCAGGGCTGTGCTTTGCAAGCGCAGCTGGTTTTCTTGATGTTTGCGCTCAGAAATATCTCTGACGATGCTTTGAATGTGCAGGGGACGGCCGTTGGTGTCGCGCACCAATTCGACGTTGATTTCTACGGGGACGGGACGGCCGTCTTTTTTACGGAATATACGCTCGTATACCGGAATATGCTCGCCGACCAAAAGCCGTTCAAATACTTTTTCGCTTTGTTCTATTTCTGCGGATAGGTCTTTGACTGTAAGATTTTGCATCTCGGCATGGCTAAAATCCAACAGATCGGCTGCTCGTTGGTTGGCTTCCAGGTGCGCGCCTTCCAGGCTCAGGATAAACACAGCGTCGTGGGATTGTTCAAACAGGCCGTAATAGCGATGTTGCGCCTCACGCAAGGATTTTTCGAAGAGGTGTCGTTCGCGCGCATGTTCTTCTATATATTGTTGTAATGCCTCTTCTGAAGCCAAGAGGCTGTTGTAAGATTCCTGAAGCTCTGCATGGTGGATGCACTCGATTCCTCGATGGTGATTTTCGTAGAACAGAACCAGGCTGATGAAGGGCAGAACAAACAAGATGGTTTCCATGAGCAACGGCCGTTCCCCCACACTCTCCGAGACGACAAATAAATCCAGAACGGCCGTGACCAAAAGCGCGAAAAGAGCCAGCCAGACCATCCCTCGCGGCGAGAAGAACAAAGCGCTCAACAGCAGCGGAAAGACGATGAAGTAGGGCAAGGGGCTGAGGGTGTGGGGAGCAAGCGGCAAGACCACACTAAACAAAAAAAGGAGACCGATAAATACGGCCGCAGCCATCTCCGTGTAGCCGCGCCGGGCCACAACATACAGCATAGAACCGGCAAGCCAAATAACGACGAACATCCCGTAAATCCGGGAACGGGGGATTTCGGGCTTCTTCAGCACCTCGTAAATTAGAATCAGGCTGCCAAATAAAGTAAATAAAAGCAAGATAATCAGGAGCAGCCGAGATCGCCGCCGCGCTTCCAACTCAACCAGCGAAGCTGCCGGTTGAGTTAAAAACCCGCTGATCGGTAACCATAATTTGGGGAAAGAATAATGGGAAAGGTTTTTTCTGAACGACATGTGTGTTCTCTGAGAGAACAGGTCGGGTCTCTGCTTCACAGCCAGGCAGAAAACGAACTATTCTCAGACTAAGGAACGAGAATTGAATAATTTACACAGTTAGACGAGACCAATCTCAGAAGATTGGTCCCATCTTACGCATATTATTTAATTTTCAAGCCTAAATATAATGCAGCCGCTGCACGGCAATCTCAAGATGACGAACGACCCAACCTGCCGTCTCACACAGATCGGGCAAGTGCAAAACGGTCAGTTCGACAAAGGTTTTTGCAGCACCTGCGCCAATATATTGGCCAGTTCCTGAAAATCGAATGGTTTTAGCAGCCAGGCGGCTGCGCTGTGGCTCTGAACCATGTGCGCTTCAGCTTCCATCGGGTGACCGCTCAGGATCACGACCGGGAGTGATAATCCCCATTGTTGGATGGTCTGAAGCAGCTCTATGCCGCCGATTTCCGGCATCACCAAATCGCTTAAAACCAGGGAAATGGCCTGATCGGTTGCGGGCGCGGCTGTTTGGGCGGTGTCCCTCTGCTGTTGCAAAAGCGCCAGGGCCTCACGGCCGTTGGCCGCCGTCAATGGTCTATAATTCAACAAACTTAACATATTGGCCAGGGCATCGCGTAACGTGGCGTTATCTTCCACAATCAGCACCGTTTCCCCATTTCCCAGGCGCACATCCGGGGCGGCGACGGCCGTTTCTCCTGCTGGCGTCACATGAACTGCCGGCAAGTAAATGGTAAATGTAGTCCCCTGGCCGCTCTCGCTCCACACGTCAATGTGTCCGTTGTGCTGTTTAATAATCCCGTAAACCTGGGCCAACCCCAAGCCGCTACCTTTGCCAGGTTCTTTTGTCGTAAAAAACGGCTCGTAAATGTGGGGCAGCGCATCCTCAGAAATTCCCACGCCGGTGTCCTGGACAACAATTTTCACCCAATCCCCGGCGCTCATATCGGCCAGCGGCGGCGGCATCGCCTCAGCCAAATGCACGCCTTCCAGACTCAGGCGCAGCTCGCCGCCATCCGGCATAGCGTCTCGCGCATTCAAAACCAGGTTGAAAAACACCTGCTGAATGCGCGTCGGATCGGCGTGAATGAAATACTCGTCGCCGACCACATTCAGACGAATGCGAATAAACTCCGGTATGGTGCGCTGCCACATCTCCACTTGTTCCCCCAGAAACGAAGCCATTTCCAACGCATGGGGCTGAAGAATAGCCCGTCGGCCAAAATCCAAAATTTGCTGCACCAAATAGGCGGCGCGTTCGGTTTGGCGCACGATAGTGCCCATACGCGTGTACAATTCGGCCGGCAAATTCGGTGCAGTCAGGCTCATTTCGGCATAGAGCATGATGATAGCCAGGATGTTATTAAAATCGTGGGCAATGCCAGCCGCCAACTGCCCCACAGCCGCCAATCGTTCTTGCTGAATAAGCTGCGTCTGCGTCTGCCGTAACTCGGCCAGCGCGGCCTCCAAATGGCGGTGGTTTTCTCGCAGCGCCTCTTCCGCCCGCTTTCGTTCGGTTATATTCATGGTTACAATCACCACGCTCCAATCGGGGAAGGATACGGGGACGGCGCTTACGTCCATCCAAACAACGCTGCCATCTTCTATGACCACGCCCGTCTCCACGTGCTGAACAGATTGTTGGGTATTGACAGCCCGTCTGCTGGCAAACGCTTCAGCCGGCATAGGGGAACCATCCGCCTGAAGATATTCTCTATGGCGATATTTCCCCTCTCTTATTCCGCCATCAGAAATAACCAAGATGTCGGCCAGTGCCGGATTGAGATATACCAGATTACGTGCTTTGTCTAGAATGGAGACCCCTACCGGAAGTATATCGAACAAAAGGCGCAGTTTTTCCTCGCTTTCGCGCAGCGCCGCCTCCGCCAATTTACGCTCGTTCAATTCGTTTTGTACCTGGGCAAAAAGCCGGGCATTTGTCTGCGCCGAATTGATGTGCAGGGCCAGCGCCTCCAGCAGCTTTAAGTGGTTTTCGGTATAGGCTTTGAGTTGATAACTCATCACCTGAATGACGCCATTCACTTGTTCACCGGTTTTAAGGGGCACAATGAGCGCCGACCTGGTCACATCCCCATTTTCGGGGAGTTTGTCCTCTTGCACCACTTCGTTTGTTTCGTCGTCGATATAGTAGATGGTTTGAGTGGTTTTTCGCTGCGCTGCATAATCGTTCAGTAAGAGAGGTTTTCCGGTACGAATGGCCAGGCTTTGTGTCCCACGCCCTTCTGGCTCCAGAGGTATCGATGGGTATGAGCTGACATCTTGGCCTTTTCCCCTGCCCACCCAATGGGCCTGGCAGGTAATTAGCTCCGTCGATGGGTCGAAGGCGGAGATGACAAGGCCGTCGCACGGCAAAATTGCTGACAGGAATTCAAAAATTGTTCGGTAAATTTCATTCATATCCAGCGTTCGATTGAGCCGCTGGCTGGCGTCATAGAGAAGTCTGATTTGTTCGCTTTGCTGCCGGGCTGATTTTTCGGCCTGTTTTTGTTTGGTAATGTCACGGAAATTGAAGAGGATGCCTTCGACGCCGGGTTCGGCAAGTAAATTGGAAATGGTGCTTTCTAACCAGCGCCAACTCCCATCTTTGTGCCGGAAGCGGTATTGCGTGGTGGCGACTTTGCCCGGTTCTTGCATCAGGTTCATGAGCAGGGCGAGAACGGCCGTTGCATCATCCGGGTGCGTCAATTCGGCCATATTGATGTTGCGCGTTTCTGCCTCTGTGTACCCCATAAGGCGCAAAGCCGAAGGGCTGACATACGTTAACTCCCCCTTCGTGTTGATCAAGTTTATGGCATCGGGGGCGTTTTCGATAAGCGCCCGAAAACGATTTTCGCTTTGTTGTAACGCAGTTTCGCCATGTCTTTGCTGTGTGATGTCATGCAGCGTGCCAAACATCTTGATGCCGCCATCGATAGGATTGGTATCCAGACTGCCAATGCTGTGTACGGTGCGAATCTCGCCGCTGGCATGGTAAATGCGATAAATCTTGTCTAACGGCCGTCCACTTTGAATGGTATCCGCAAACATCCCTAATACTTCGGTCACATCCTCGGGATGAATAAGCGCTACAAATTGCTCGCCTGTCGGCATGCCATCGGCCAAATCCAGGCCAAAGATACGAAACGTTTCATCTGACCAGATCACCTCGCCGGTTTGAATATCTAACTCATAATAGCCAAAATGGGCAATCGCTTCGGCCTCTTTCAGCCGTCGCTCCTTGTACTGCGCCAACAACTCCGCCTGTTTACGTTCGGTGATATCTATGGTGAAACCGGCCAGATACTGAGCCTGACCTTCATTGATAATGGGGAATTTGGTCGTGGAATAAAACCGTCCATTAAGTTCTTCCTCAATTTCGATTGGTTTCCCTTCTTGCAAGACCCGCAGATCATCGGCCACCATGCTTTTGGCCAGGTCTGAGGGAAAGAGGTCGTTCATTGTTTTGCCCAACAGCTCAGGAATCGGCCGGCCAAGCATCGCCTCATAATTCCGGCTCAGTCTGATGCTTCTGGTCTCTTTGTCCTTGAAGAACACATAAATAGGGCTGTACTCCATGAACTGGTTAAATATCTCTTCGCTTTCACGGAGAGCCTGTTCCGTTTGTTTTTGTCTGGTGATATTGCTGATGACAAGATGGCAAACTGGCGCGCTGTCGGTCTTAGGCTGGCTTAATACCCCTTCGAACTGCACCCAAAGGGAACGGCCGTTCCCCTGTAACAATCGCAATTCACAAGAGTGCGCCGCGCCCGTGCTAAACAACTGCTGGCAATATCGGGCGAAATTATCCTGGTCGTCGGGCAAGATATAGCGATCTATCGGCTGGTTTACCAGAGCTTCTTTTGCCTCCCCCACAAAGCCCGCCAACGTCCGATTGGCCGCCACAATCCTTCTACTTTCGTCGAGTGTTCCATGACCAACCGGCGCCAGATCGTAAAGGTCTGCATACTGCGCCTGCGCCGCTTTTAATGCCGCCTGCGCCTGACGAAGGTCTTCGTTTTTTGTTTCCAACTCTATCTGGCAAGCCTGCAATTGGGCGAATACTTCATTCGCGGCTTCAGGTGGCAACATCTCCGGCGAATCAGGCGCTTGCTCGGCCCGTATTGCCGGCTGGGGCTGCAACATGTCATCAGGATTTGAATCTCTTTCATTCATGATTTTGCTCGGTATAGATTCTGTCTTCATCCCACGGTTCATCCGGCGTCTCCTGCATGTTGCAGATGGTGTGGTAGATTGTTCCGCGTCACGCCTCTTCTCACCGGAGCAAATATCAATGGGTCCCAGGAATGCGTTTTGCTTCGGACTTGTTCATCGTTCAGTCAGTTTTCTAAACTTTTTGTGATTCTACAGACCCTGAGGGCTTGCTCTTGAGAGGTTAGACTCACTGGAACCCAATTCCTTAGGGTCTGTTTCGATATGATTTATCAAGTACTCAATAGTTGCACATGGCAATTTAGCCGCTATGGTGGTTAGATTGGCCAGCAAGGGCGTGACATGTGCGCACACGGCCGTCTCTCATCACCAAAAATGCCAACCTTGTTAACGAGCGCACGATCAAGAAGTAGCTCCCACGCACGACCTCATTATACACGAACTTGCCCTCCATCGATGCGCGCCCGTTTGGGTAATCCGGCGGCGCGCAAGCGATGGCTGGCGGGTTGGTCAGGTGATGGCTGAGGGGGAAACGGCCGTGTCCCCAATGTAACCACAGCGCATATGAACGTGAATGCGCACAGAAAAGAATCCATGAAAATCCGTGTTCATCTGTGTCCCTTTCATCCCGGCAGCGGGTGAACCACGCAGGAAGTCTCCCATGAGATTCGGCTGGTAAACAACAGCCATTCTCAATTTGGACTTGGTATTTGCATGAACAAGCTCGTTTCTGCCCTATTTACGCTCAAATGTCATGCTGAACGAAGTGAAGCATCCCTATGGCCTCGGATTTTCCAGGGGACTGGGATGCTTCAGCAGGCTCAGCACAGGCTCTCAGCAAGACATCTTTCTCGTCAAATTGAGAATGGCTGGGTAAACAAATCGGGTTTTGACGTTTCATGGGGAATAACATTGCCGGACTACCGGTAAACCAAGTGCTTTGTTACAAAAATCTTTTCAAGGTTTGTTCGTGAAATTTGTAGCCGCGGTAAAGATACCGCGGCTAAAAGGCGTAAATTTCAAAAACTTACCTTACAAAGCACCAAGTCACCATGCAAAAACCAGTTAGCGGTTTTTAGATTGGACCAATCTTGGAGATTGGTTCAATCCGTGCTACTAAATTTTTTAAGCGATTACTAAACGAGCAATTGGTTGCTGGTTGTCTAAAAAACCTGTTTCAGCGGACCAACCCCATCACTTGGCGTAACCGGCGCTGCGAAGCCAGGCGCAAGTCTCCGTAAAGGCAGTTTCCGCAGGCACCACAGGCTCATAACCAAAATCCCGCTTCGCCTTGGCATGAGAGAAGAAAAAGTCAACGCATGTCGAAGCCACCGTGTAACGGGTAAGCCTAGGCCGGGATGGGCCAACCCCCCACTTCGCCAACCGTTCAGAAACAGCCGCCAAACCATACGCCAACCGAAAAGAAAGCCGCCGGGTGGTCGGGGGGAAACCGAGAGCAGCCAGGAAGGGGTCAAAAAAAGCGTAGAAATTAGACGGCGCATGATCGCCAATGAAATAACATTGCCCGGCAACCGGTGAGCTTTCAATAAGCGCTTCGGCCGCCAAAACGTGGGCCGCCGCCGCGTTTGCCACATACACATGCCCAAACCGCGCCGACCCATCGCCCAGGTGCAGCCACTGCCCCTCTTTCACGCTCTGTAGAATTTGGGGGAAACGCGTCGTATCGCCCGGGCCGTAAATGCCGGCCGTTCGCAAAGCGCAGGTCAACAGCCCTTGCTGGCCGTTCGCCGCCAATGTCTCCTGTTCCGCAACTCTTTTTGTCCAGCCGTAATCGTCCAGATGTTTGTCCGGATAGGGCAGCGATTCATCCTGGCCGGCGATAGGTGAGCCATCAAAAACAACGTCAATAGAACTGGTGTAAATCAATCGCTTCACACCCGCCCGATAACAGCCCTGGATGACGTTGCGGTTACCTTCCACGTTGATGTCTATCAGGCGTTGCCGGCTACGTGGTCCCCAATCAATAAGCGCGGCGGTGTTGAACACCGTGTCGCAGCCGACGCAGGCCTGGGCAACCGCCTCGGCGTCCCGAACATCGCCCACGACGCTTTCCACCAGCGTGGTAGACGGCGTTTTCAGATCGAATATCCGCACCGACAGGCCGCGTTGATACAAAGCCTGAACAAGATGTCTGCCTAAAAAGCCATTACCGCCAATCACTAATACTTTATTCATATCGGATCAATTGCCGCGCAGTGATCAAAAAAGCAAAATGAGTCTCGTGCGCCAAATAAATTTGAGGGATCTTCTCAAGTAACCCATTGGTTTACTCGGCCAATAAGTTTACCTAATGTCGGCAATTTCACGAAATTTAGTTTAACGTGGGGTGATTATGCCCACCCTCTCTCTTTACCCGTCCGCCGTTCAAAGGTAAGATTTTTTACTTCACCAACATCTTACATACCACACACGCACGTTGACCTGACCTAGGAGATTTGATGCTTAATTCACAGACAACACAATCATCCCCCACCCTTTTTTGGCAGCGCCATGGGGCGAAATTGGCGGCCTTGGTATTCTGGCTGATGGTGGTGGGCGGGTATTACTGGTATCTGCGGCAAAATGACCTGACTCTGGTGGACAGCCTGACGCGGTTGGCCGACTTGATGCTGAACAGCCTATATGGACCTTTATTGTATATTTTACTGTATGCGTTACGGCCGTTACTATTCTTTCCCGCCACCCTGCTCACTCTGCTCGGAGGCTTTTTATTTGGGCCGGTGGGCATCCTCTACACCATTGTCGGCAGCAACACCTCGGCCATGGTGGCTTTTGCGGTCGGCCGCTACTTTGGCCAGGGTATTCTGGAGAACAAGGAAAACGCCGGAACAATCCAACACTACACGCAGCGAATGCGCGAGAACAGCTTTGAAACCGTGCTCATCATGCGCCTCATTTTCCTGCCCTATGATCTGGTAAACTATGCTGCCGGCTTTCTGAAGATTAATTGGAAGGCGTTTTTGGCGGCCACGGCCATAGGCTCCGTGCCCGGCACCATTTCCATTGTTTTGCTTGGCGCTTCTTTTGGCACGTTGCCTGAACTGCTGGCCGGTGAGGTCAAATTAAACCCGGCCACCATCATCACTTCGGTCTTGCTTATTGTCGTGAGCATTGGCTTGTCGCGGTATATTAAAAAGCGAGAAGCGCGGGGTGACGCCGTTGATTGATGCCCTCTGCACGGCCGTTCAAACCAAATAAACGCTCCCTTAAACGACTGCCCGACTCTCGTCTGGTTCCCTGTGTACTAATAAAAGGAATTTACATGGTATCTCCAATTAAAGTTGCTCCCTACGACCAGCACAATGACGTGCTGGTGGCCAATGCCCACCCCGCCGATTGGCTGAACCCTACCCCCGACGGCCGTTACAATCTCCTGGTCATTGGCGGTGGTTCGGCCGGCTTGGTGGCCGCCGTCGGCGCGGCCGGCGTGGGCGCAAAGGTCGCCCTGGTAGAAAAACACCTGCTCGGCGGCGACTGCCTGAATGCTGGCTGCGTGCCCTCCAAATCCATTTTGCGCTCGGCCAAAGCCATCAGCGATATTCGCCGCGCCGCCGAACTGGGCATCACCATTGAAGGCAGCGTCACCGTCGATTTCCCGGCCGTCATGGAACGGATGCGCCGCATTCGCGCCGACGTCAGCTACCACGATTCGGCGCGGCGGTTCCGCGACCTGGGCATTGATCTGTATTTGGGCGATGGGCAATTTACCGGCAAGAACACGTTCGTCGTAGACGGCCGTACCATCACCTTCAGCAAAGCCGTCATTGCCACCGGCGCGCGCGCCGCCGTCATCCCCATCCCCGGACTGGCAGAAACGGGCTATATCACCAACGAAGGCATTTTTGAGTTGACCAAACGGCCCGACCGGCTGGCAATCATTGGCGCGGGGCCAATCGGCCTGGAAATGGCTCAGGCCTTTGCCCGTTTTGGCAGCCAGGTAACGGTGCTAGACATTTCGGCCACGATGGGCAGCCTACGTGACCCGGATGCCCTGGCTTTGCTGCGCGGCGCATTGCAAGCCGACGGCATCCAGCTCTTTTTAGAGAGCCAGACGCAAAAAATCGAGCGCGCTGACGCGGCAAAGGTGATTACCTTTATCCATCAGGGGCAAACAAAAACCTTGCCCGTAGACGAAATTTTGCTGGCGGCCGGACGCCGACCCAACGTAGAAGGACTTGATCTGGAAGCCGCCGGAGTTGCATACAACAAAAAAGGCGTGGTGGTAAACGATCGGCTGCAAACGACCAATCCGGCCATTTATGGCGCGGGCGACGTGGCCATTCCGGCGCAGTTCACGCACACGGCCGATGCCACCGCCCGCATTGTGCTGCAAAACGCCCTCTTTCTGGGGCGCAAAAAATACAGCGACCTGATCATTCCCTGGACGATTTATACCGACCCGGAAATTGCCCATGTGGGCTTGTTTGCGGATGAAGCGGCAGCGCAGGGAACGGCCGTAGACACCTTCACCATCGCCATCCAAGACACCGACCGGGGACGCACCGACAGCGAAGATGGATTTGTTAAAATTTATGTCAAGCAAGGCAGCGATAAAATTCTGGGCGCAACCATCATCGCCCGGCACGCCGGGGAAATGATCAGCGAAATTACCACCGCCATGATGGCTGGAGCCGGGCTGAGTACCCTGGCCCAAACCATCCACCCCTATCCCACCCAGGCCGAAGCGATCAAAAAAGCGGCCGACGCCTGGAATCGCACCCGCCTGACCCCGGCTGTAGCGAAATTGTTTGACAAATGGCTGAGCTGGCGCAGATGATGCGTGAGCAGAAATCGGCGAGTAAGCAAATCTCTAATCTCTAGCAATATCGGAGGAAACCATTGAAACAATATAACCGTTCAGACCCCAAGGGTTTGGTCTCGAGAAATTCAACATGGCGCTCAGTCAAAACCCCTGGGGCCGCTAGAGCAAAACCCACCAACTGTATACCCACGAAAAAATATCTTCTACTGCTGCTTGTGCTGCTGCTGGCCGCCTGCGGCTCCGGTAGAACGGCGGAAGAAACGGCCGTGAATCCCACCGCCGCGTCTTCTATTACCGAAACTGCGCCGGATGGCGCAGCCCCGCCGCCGGGCTACGAAGGCCAGACATGGGCCGATATTGTGGCCGAAGCCAACGGGCAAACCGTAAATTTTTATATGTGGGGCGGCAGCGATTTGATTAACACCTGGGTGACAGGTTATGTGGCGACGGCCGTGCGCGACCAATACAACATCACGCTGAACATGGTCCCCATCAGCGACGCCACCGAGTACATCAACAAAGTGCTGGGCGAAAAAGAGGCCGGGCAGGACAGTGGCGGCGCAGTCGATCTGGTTTGGGTCAACGGCGAAAACTTCCGCACCATGCGCCAGGGCGATTTGCTGTACGGCCGTTGGTCGCAGTTTTTGCCCAGTTCGGCTTATGTCAATTGGAGCGATCCCAGCGTCGCCAACGATTTTGGTTATCCGGTAGAAGGGCACGAGGCTCCCTACGGCAAAGCACAGTTTGTGATGATTTATGACAGCGCCCGCGTGCCTGAACCGCCGCGCACCATTCCGGCGCTGGTTGAGTGGATCAAGGCCAATCCCGGCCAATTCACCTACCCCGCACCGCCCGACTTCACCGGCAGCGCTTTTGTGCGCCACATGTGCTACCAGGCGGCCGGCGGGTATGACACCCTATTGGGCGAATTTGATCAGGCAGTATTCGACGAAAAATCGGCGGCCTGCTGGCAATTGCTGAACGAGATCGAACCATTTTTATGGCGCGAGGGGCAAACGTACCCGGAAAGTCATACGCGCCAGCAAGATTTGTTCGCCAACAGCGAAGTGAGCTTCGACATGGCCTACAATCCGGCCGAAGCGAGCAGTTTGGTGGAAAACGGCCGTTACCCCACCACCACCCGCACCTTCGTTTTCGACAGCGGCACCATCGCCAACACCCACTACGTCGCCATCCCCTACAACTCGGATCACAAAGCGGCGGCGATGGTTGTGGCCAATTTCTTGCTCTCGCCGGAAGCACAACTGAGCAAGGCTCAACCGGAAAACTGGGGCGATTTGCCCGTCTTAGACCCGGCGCTCTTGCCCGCCGAGATGCAGGCCCAATTTGCGGCCATCCCGCGCGGCGAGGCCACTCTCTCCACCGAAGAATTAGCCGCCCACCGGCTGCCAGAACTGCAAGCGGCCTGGCTGACAGCGTTTGAACAGAGCTGGGAAACGGCCGTTTTACAAAGATAACAACGAGACTCGGAGAGAAAAGTGGACTTTAAACAAGTGAAGGAACGGACGAGAAACCAGGAAGATAAGAGGTCTGCAAATCGGATAATCCGAAGCCCTTCTCCCCTTCTCTCGCTCTCCCGTTCTCCTTTTCTTCTCCTGGCTCCGGCTCTAGCCGTGATTGTGCTGCTGTTTGGCGGCGGGTTGGCGCTGGCTTTGCTGCAAAGTGTGGGCTATGTGCCGGGCATTGGCCGCACCGAGTTCAGCCTGGCGGCTTACCATCACGTGTTCAGCGACCCGTCTTTCGGCCGTTCGCTGCTGTTGACGCTGTGGATTGCAGGGGTGAGTACGGCCGTTTCCACACTTCTCGCCCTCATTGCCGCCCTCACCCTGCGCCGCGCCTTTCGCGGCCGACGCATCGCGGCCTTCATCTTTCAATCCAATCTGCCAATACCCCACCTGGTAGGCGCAATTGGCATACTTTTCCTCTTCTCTCAGAGCGGCTTTCTGGCGCGACTTGGGCATCTGGCCGGATTGATTCAGGCTCCGGCCGACTTTCCGGCGCTGGTGTTTGATCCTTACGCGCTGGGCATCATCCTGGAATACGTCTGGAAAAGCAGCGTCTTTATGGGCATTATTCTGCTGGCCGCGCTGCAATCCATCGGCGAAGAGTACGAAGACGTGGCGCGGACTCTGGGGGCCAATCGCTGGCAGCGATTTCGGTATGTGACCCTACCGCTCATTCGCTCCGGCATTCTGTCGGCGTCCATTTTGGTGTTTGCCTTCACCTTTGGCGCGTTTGAAGTGCCGCTGCTGCTTGGCGCGCGCTACCCTTCGGCGCTGCCGGTGCTGGCTTATCGGCTGTACACCGACGTGGATTTGAATGCGCGGCCGGAAGCCATGGCTCTAAGCGTGGTCATCGCGGCCATCATCACTGGCTTAATTTTGCTTTACATGTGGCTGACAAGAAAATCGGGGGAGAGGAGGTAGGGAGCAATCGGTCTCCCCACCTCCCGGTCTCCGGGTCTCTTTTAAAAGGGTATGGGCAAAAAAATGGATTATGACGTGGCAATTATTGGATCGGGTATTGGCGGGTCGGCGTTGGCGGCGATTTTGGCGCGGCACGGGCAGCGGGTGGTGGTGTTCGAGGCTAAATCCCACCCGCGTTTTGCCATTGGCGAATCGTTGATTTTGGAAACATCGGAGATGATGCGCGCGCTGGCTCATTTTTATGATGTGCCAGAGCTGGCCTATTTTAGCACGGAAAATTTTTTGCCGTTTGCCGGGACAACGCACGGCATCAAGCGGCATTTTGGCTTTTTGCATCACCAACCTGGGCAGCCCCACGATCGGCGGCGCACCTTGCAGGCCGTCATTCCCAAAGAGCCTCACGGCCATGAACTGCATCTGTACCGGCAGGACACGGACTATTTTATGATGAGTACGGCCGTTGCCTACGGCGCAGCCATGCTGCAAAACACCCCGGTGAGCGACATTGAACACCACGAGGACCATGTTGTGATGCGCACCGCATCGGGCCGGCAGGTAACGGCCAATTACGTGGTCGATGCGGGCGGATTCCGCTCGGTTCTGGCGCAAAAATTTGGCGTGCGTGATTATGATTTGCAAACCCACTCACGGGGCATGTTCACGCACATGATCAACGTGCCCTGCTATCACCAGATTGGCGGTTCCCAAGAAGCATATGGGCTGCCCTTCCGCATGTCGGAAGGTACGCTGCACCACCTGTTCGACGGCGGCTGGCTGTGGGTGATTCCCTTCAATAACCATGCCGATGCGACAAATCCGCTGTGCAGCGTGGGGCTGCTGCTGGACCCGCGCCAATATCCGCCGCGCGACGATCTAACGCCGGAGGAAGAGTTTTATGGCTTCATTGCCCAATTCCCCAGCATTGCCGCGCAGTTTGCCGACGCCCACGCTGTGCGCGACTGGACACGGGCGGGACGGCTGCAATACACGTCCAGTCAGGTGGTGGGCGACCGTTGGGCGCTGATGGGACACGCCGCCGGATTTATTGACCCATTGTTCTCTAAAGGGCTGTACACGTCGTTAACGGCCGTCTTCATCCTCGCCCACCGCCTTTTGCAAGCCAAACAAACGGGCGATTATGCGGCGGCGGCCTTTGCCGACCTGCAAACCGTGACCCAGAATGATGTGCGCGCAGCCGACCGGCTGGTAGCCAACAGCTACCGTTCCTTCAAAGATTACCGCCTGTGGCAGGTGTACGCGGTGATGTGGCTGTTGGGCGCGTATACGGAACTGGTGAAACTAAACATGATGCGGGCGCAGGCTGGCGCTGACCGCCAGGCTTATTACGACCAGCTGATCACGCTGAAACTGGTCGGCGGCGGTTACCCGGAATTCGAGGCGCTGGCGCAGCAGGTGGACGGAATTATAGAATCGGTTGACGCAGCGGATGAAACGGCCGTTACCGCCGCCGCTACCGAAATCAAGCAAATTTTCCGCTCTCTGGATTGGATTGCCGATCCTTTTATCGCCTTACTGGAGGGCAAGACCTACCTGCCCAAAAACAAAATTCGGCCGAGCTTGTTGAAACCGGGCGAGGGATTTATGGGCAAAGGAGCCTACAAGGCGCATTTTTTTGGCGGCCTGACCATGCGCGATTTGCTGGTTTATGGGGCCAAAGAGAAGGTGCAATTTGCCCGGCCGTATCTGGCGCGGCAGCACAAGCTGCGGTATCAAAAACGGACTTATCGCTAAAAACGTATGCAAACGTATTCACATTGGTTGGTAACGGCCGTTCTCCGGCCAACGATACAGCGCCAAAAAGCTGCGGCGCACAGGAATGCGCTTCTGGCGGGGTCGGTCGCGCCGGATATTCCGTTGGGGTTGCTGAGTCTGGGGTATGTGATCGACCGGCGCTGTCTGCGGCCCCATCTGCCAGACAAAACGCGCTGCAGCCCCACCTACAACCAGCTCTACTTCCACAACCCCTGGTGGATTGCCGCTCACAACATCCTGCATGCCCCCCTGCCCGTTTTGCTTCTGGGTCTGATCGGCTACCTATGGCGGCGCCATGATTGGGGCGCGCGGTTGTTCTGGTTTGCGGTGGGGTGCGGGCTGCATACGGCCGTCGACATTTTTACCCACGCCGATGATGGGCCAGTACTCACTTTTCCGCTGGATTGGCACACACGGTTCAGATCGCCTATCAGCTACTGGGATCCGGCGCACAACGGCCGTCTCTTCCGTGTACTAGAACATCTGCTAGACCTGCTGCTGGTCATCTGGCTGCTCCGGAGACGACGATGAGCCTGGTTAGAAACGAGACAAACAGCCCCAAAGACAAGGAGCGACATCTCCCCATCTCCTTGTCCCCCATTCTCCCTCTCTTTCTCATTCTGCTGGGCGTGCTGGCGCCCCTGCTGCCGCTGATCCTCTGGTCGTTTGCCCACCGCTGGTTTTTCCCCGATGTGCTGCCAGCCGAATGGAGCTGGCGTGCCTGGGACTATGTATTTTCCGACAGTTCACAGGTCGGCAAGGCACTGTGGAACAGCACATTTGTCGCCCTGGCCGTGACGCTGCTTTCGGCGCTGATCGGTTTACCGGCGGGACGGGCTTTGGGGTTGTATGCGTTTCGCGGGAAAACGGCCGTTCTCTTCCTTATTCTCACCCCGGCCATTATGCCGGTCATTGCCGTGGCGATGGGCATCCATGTGGCTTTCCTGCGCGTGGGACTGGCAGACACAAAGGTCGGCGTTATTCTGGTGCATCTCATCCCCGTCATGCCTTATATGGTGCTGACATTAACCAGCGTTTTTGCCAATTACAACCCGGATTACGAAGGCCAGGCGCGCACATTGGGCGCACGGCCGTGGCAAGTCTTCATCCATGTCACCCTGCCCGCCATCTGGCCAGGACTGATGGTCGGCTGCCTGTTTGCCTTCATCATTTCCTGGAGCCAATATCTGCTAACCTTGCTCATTGGCGGGGGCGAAGTGATAACCTTGCCGGTGCTGCTGTTTGCCTTCGCCAACAGCGGCGACAACGCCATCACCGCCGCACTCAGCCTGGTGTTTATCGCCCCGGCGCTGCTGCTGTTTTTATTCACTGCCCGTTACCTCACCGGCCGCCACGCCGCTGTGGGCAGTCTGGGAAAATTATGACCGAAGTCCAACTCCACCACCTCGATAAAAGTTACGACAGCCACCACCATGCCGTTTCCGATATGTCGCTGACCATGCCCTGCCGCCAGATTACGGCGCTGTTGGGGCCATCCGGCTGCGGCAAAACAACGGTTTTGAAGATGATCGCCGGTTTGCTGCCGCCAACCAGCGGCGATGTGACCTTTGACAGCCAATCGGTGCTGCCCATTCCCCCAGAAAAGCGCGGCGCGGTGATGGTGTTCCAAAACCATTTGTTGTTCCCCCACATGAGCGTGGCGGATAACGTGGCTTTTGGCTTGAAAATGCGCGGCGCATCCCCAACAACCATCCACAAGCGGGTGGAAGAGATGTTGACGATGGTGAAGCTGCCCGGTTACGGCCGTCGGCGGGCGCACCAACTGTCTGGCGGGCAAAAACAACGAGTGGCTCTGGCCCGGGCGCTCATCGTGCAGCCCAAAGTGCTGCTTTTGGACGAGCCGCTCTCCAATCTGGATGCCCATTTGCGCAACGAGATGCGTGATCTCATTTTTAATTTGCAGCGCGAAATGGGCATTACAACCATCGTGGTGACCCATGATCAAGAGGAAGCGGTGATTTTAGCGGACCGGGTAGCGTTGATCTTTGACGGGGTGCTGCGGCAGGTGGGGGAGCCGAGCGATTTTTATGAACGGCCGTTAACCCCACCCATCGCCCGTTTTTTCGGCGGTGTCAACTTCATCCCCGGCGTCAAACGAGGGCTGCGGGTAGAAACTAGCCTGGGCGCCTTCCAGCCAGCCCCCTCGATCCCCTCAGCCGACGGCCCGGTCATCCTGACCATCCGGCCCGAAAATGTGCGCCTTAGCGACTGCCCAGGCGAAAATTCCGTGCCGGGCTGCATCCTCAGCCACGTATACGCCGGCACCCACACCCGCTTCAAAATCGCCGCCCCAAACCCGGCGTTACCGCCCATCGAAGTGGTAGCCGATGCCGCCAGTCAGCGCCGCTACCACGACGGCGAAACCGTGCATGTGCAATTCCCACCCGAAAAAATCTGGCTGATGCCCACAACAGGCGCCTATGTTTGACGAAAAAATGCGCGCGATGAAGGATAAAACGTTTGGTCCGCTGGCCCGCGCCTCGCAGCGTGTGTCGCCCTGGTTTCTTTCGGCGCTGGGATTGGCGGCCGGAGCGGCCACGGCCGTTGCCCTGTGGCAGCGCTGGTACTGGCTGGGTTTTGTACTCTGGTTTCTCAACCGCCTCTTCGATGGCCTGGATGGGGCTGTGGCGCGTTTACGCGGCGAGCAAAGCGACTTTGGCGGTTATCTGGATATTGTGATTGATTTTGTGGTTTATGCGCTGATTCCGGTGGGGTTGGCGGTCGGGGTGATGGACACGGCCGTTACCCTCAGCCTCATCTTTTTGCTTTGCACGTTCTATGTCAACGCCGCCTCGTGGATGTATCTGGCGGCCATTTTGGAAAAACGCCGCCAAACCCACGACGGCCGTCTGACCAGCATCACCATGCCGGCGGGGATTATTGGCGGCACGGAAACCATTATTTTTTACACCGCCTTCATCCTTTTTCCTGCCTACCTGGTCTGGTTGTTTGGTCTGATGGGGTTGTTGGTTGTGGTAACGATTTTGCAACGGCTCGTGTGGGCCGCCCGTCAGCTTTAAAGGAGTTTGCCGATGCCTCGTTTGCGCCCTGGCCAGCCGGCCCCGGATGTAATGCTCTCGTTATTGAACGGCCGTACTATCCATCTCTCAACCTTTTGGGGAGACGGCCGTTCCACGTTGCTCATCTTTCTGCGCCACCTCGCCTGACTGCCCTGCCGCGACCACGTGGCGCAGGTTGTGTCACATCACGCAGAAATTCAAGCCGCCCGCGCCAATGTGGTCACGGTGTCGTTTGGCACGCCCTACTGGGCGCAAATGTGGCTGCAAGAAACCCAATCTCCCTTCCCCTTTTTGGTCGATGCCCAACGCGCTGCTTACCATGCGTATGGACTGGAATCGTCAATTTTCAGCTCGTGGAGTCCGGCCAATTTGTTGTATTACACAAAAGCAGTCTTGCAAAAACGGGAAACATTTGGCAAACGCGGCGATCCGCACCAACTTGGCGGCGATTTTATCATCGACCCGCGCGGCATCATCCGGCTGGCCCACCCCAGCCGCGATCCCACCGACCGGCCAGCGATGCAGCAGATCCTCTCGGCGCTGAATAAAATTGAAGCGGAAAACGATGGTTGATGAGGGGGCGGTGTGCTGCGTGAACGTGATGATCGGACATCGCATTCACGCAGCACGCCGACGCGTAATTATTCGAAATTCGGCCAATCCATATTGGCGATGCAGCCGTCATCAGGCGCAGACTGAGGATCATTGAGGAATTGGGTGGTGATGTCGATGGCGCATTCACCGCCGCTCAACAGGGAGTGGCCGGACCCGGGGAATTCGTAGACGTAGGCATTGGGCAGCGTTTTGGCGGCCAGGCGCGCCCAGCGCACAGGCGTGGCCACATCGTACTGCCCGGCCAAAATGAGTGTGGGGATGCGGCTGGAAACGGCCGTGTTGTCTACGCGCTGTTGGGGATTCCAATAGTCGCACACGGTTGTCAGGTCGTAAGCGCCTTGCAGCAGCGCCGCTTCTAATTCAACTGGAACCTGGCCGACAACGGCCGTTTCTACCCGATCATAATCCCCGGCCACATACTCATCGTGGCAAATGACCGAGTTATACATACCTTCGCTGTCGCTGTAGTCAGCGTCGGACGATTGGTAGGTTAAACGGCCGTATGCCGACTCCGTGCTGATCTCATCCAGCGCATCATAATTTCCATCCGCCACCTCCCAAATCACTCGCGGCAGCAGCGGTATCAGTTCCGTATCGTTCAGGGCATTGCTCACCGCAAACAGCAAATCATCGCCATAAATAGGCGCGCTGTCGTCTTCGTTCAGCGCCGCCACCGCCTCCAAAAACACAGCTTCCAAATCCGGATATTGCTGCGCGCAGTAATCGTCCTGCGCGCAGTCGGCAAACAGGCGGTTCAGGCCATCCATGGTGCTCAGCGCATCTTCCAACGGCGTGTCTACGTTTGGCGGGAAAACGGAATCAAGCACCACGCTGCGCACGCCGGCCGGATGATCTTTCATTACTGCCAGCGCCAGCCGCGTGCCATAAGAAATGCCCAACAAATCCCATTCCTCTATGCCCAGAGCCTCGCGCAAGGCAGCTACGTCGGCGGCGTTTTCGACAGTGTTGTAGGCGCTTAAATCAATGTCTTCGTCTACCAGACGGTCATAACACAAGGCGTCGGGATTTTCGCTTTCATCGGCCGTGGTGAATTCAGGGCAGTCCAGCGTGGGGATCGAGTAACCTGTGCCACGCTGATCAAACAAAATCAGGTCACGGTTGCGAGTAAACGGGTAATCCCAGCCTGCCGGATCGGCGGCAAAATCGTCTAATCCACTGCCGCCAGGCCCACCCGCCAGATAAATAACCGGCGGATAGTCCGCGCCTTCACTGGCCGCGACAATGGCAACTGCCAGCTCGATGGTCGGCGAATTGGCCTGCGTGCGGTTTTCGGGCACGGTCAGGTAGCCACACTCCACGTCATACCCGCGGGGAATGTCGATGGGACAATCGGCTGTTTGGTAGGTGGCGGAAACGGCCGTTTCCCCACCATCCCCCGGCCCAACATTCACCGGCTCGACAGCGTCGACCTCTGCCATATCCGAAAAGTCGGTTGTATCCTCACAGGCGACCAGAAACCCGGCGACCAGCAAAAGAGAAAGGAACAATAAAAAATTTTTCATGGTTCACCTCGTTGTGTATGAATATACCTCCCCTGCTTGTAACGACTCGCCGCCTTCGTCGGCTGCTGGTTGAAGAGTGGCCGACCAGTTACCCAATGGTAATTACGTCGCCATAACAACCGACGCCCTCTGGACGATAAGAAGCAGCGATTTATGCTCATCAGCCATGACGTATCCTTATTAACAAGCAGGCGGTTGGGACAATTGGCTGCGCTCTCTGGCGGCCATCCAGGGATTGGTTCATGGAGTCCAGAGGGAGGGAGTATAACCTGTGCATGCGCCATTACAACGTTTTGGGTAATATCTGGTGAACATAAACGTTGCAATAAACTGGCACGACCAGGTAACAATCAGGAGCATAATGAAATCCAATCTAAATTCAGGCGTAATGACGCCATGGCAACCACAAAAACTCGATCTCGGTTTAGCCTTGTTGATAGCCCCGATTCTGCCAATTGTTGCCGGTTTGCTCTATGGACTGACAGGCGTCCTCTTACCCATGATGCTGTATTATGGTCTGGCATGGGGTCTGGTCAAATGGCGACGAGGCTCAACCGGATATTTCAACCCTCTCCCCGCGCGCATTACCATCTTCTTCTACATTAACCTGGGCGTGATTTTAGCTTCTCTCGTATGCGCCTACATGGCTAGAAATTACTTTCTGGACAACACGACAGCGGGCATACTGATTACAGCCCTCATCTGGGCGCCGGTCAATGCGGCCACCGAGCAGCTCCTCTGGATATATTTATTCGAGGCGTGGGATTTATATCCGGCAAAACCATCCCCAGCTTTTCGCCTGATAGGATTGGCCCTGTTCGCTGTCTTCGTGGGTTCAATCCATACCATGTTCTGGGCCAAATTTCTGGATCCCGTCGACCCGAGCCAGGTTTTTGGGGTGGCATTCGTTCTACTGACTACTGTGTCTGGCTTTCTTCATCTGGTGGTGTGGCGCAAGTCTAACCAGATGATCTTCACTTTCATACCACACTTCCTACTAAACCTGGTTCCCCTTTTCTGGACTCGGTACTCGATTTTGCCTTTTCTGATCAAATAATCTCGAACGCAGCTTAATCGGCATATCTTTAACTGGTGATCTTTAACTCGGCAAGACAGGACGAATCCTTAGAGATTCGTCCAAAATGATACGGCCGTTTCCCCCACCATCAACATCTAACAATGAACGGGGAACGGGGAACGGCCGGTTCGCCCTTCTCATCATCACGTTCTCACAGCCATCACCCGGCCGATCAGCCGTCCAGCCCCAACAGCTCGCGCAGATTTTGCTGGTTGCCGGGGTCTACGTCCTGAATGGCCAGACCGCACAGCTTGCGCGCCCGGTTGTACCAGGCGCGCAGGGCTTCTGTGTCTGCTGTGTATTCGCCGTTGGTTTTTTGGTAAAGCTGGATGGCGCTCTGCTGAGCGGTATCGGCGGTGGCGTAGGCTTCTACCAGGGCGGCCACGGCCGTTACCCTAATCCGTGGAAGATTCCAGCGCGCGCCTAGCAGACGCCGCGTCCAACCGTTCAGCCAACCACATTTTGATGATGGATTGGCGCGTTACACCCAGGCGACTGGCCTCTTTGTCCAGGGACTCAATCATCCAGGTGGGGAAATCCACATTCACCCGTTTTTGCTCGTGAAGTACGCGCCTTGTTTTGGACAAATCCAAATCCGACGTGACATCTTCACCGGCGTCAAACTTTTCGTCGAAATCTTTAGCCTTCATACAAAGCCACCTCTTCCGGTCGAGATCGCCTGACTGAAATAAGGCGAATTACTGCGCCGCGATAGGTAATAACCGCCGACCAATGTTTATCATGAATTTTACCGATCACCAGAAACCGCGGTTCATCTTGTGTTCTGGCCGGTATCTCCAGCAAATCGGCATCAGCCCATAGAAGTTGAGCCTGATTGAAGTCAATGCCGTGTTTGGCGAGATTGCTCTCACTCTTGGAATTATCAAACTCAAAATCGAACATGGTATCGTTATTATATCACTATATCTAGGGCACAAACTTCCTTCGAACTCTTGGAGAAAATCCAAACGGCCGTTTCCCCCACCATCAACAGCTAAAAGATAGAGGGGAACGGGGAACGGCCGTGCTGCCGATGGAGTAGTGCGGGCAAACAGGGTGTGCGCGGCCAGGAGAGCATCCCTACCGGCTGAGGGGCGGCCACAACAGTGATTCGCCAATCCTCCCGGAAGTTCAGAACTTCCGGGAGGATGAATGGTTACGGCAACGGCCGTCCCCGTGGGGATGAGGGCTGCACGGCCGTTTCCTCCCACCATCAACAGCTAACAGTGAACGGGGAACGGGGAACGGCCGTGCTGCCTACGGGTTGGTGCGGGCAAGCGGGGTGTGGCGGAAGAACTCGCTAGAGCAGAGGTTCATACCGTGGTGTAACTACTTTATTTAACCCCTTGAGTAGGCGCAAGAAGTAATATGCCAAACTCAAGCCGCTCATAACCTACATAAGCGAGAGCCTGAGCCGACGAAGAATATCCCCATAACCATGTGCCAGAGGAGTTATTGGGGTAGTAGGGTATATCAGTTGCAATAATATTTTCCTCACCCGGTCGCGTTGTAACATCAATAAAGTAAAGCTCCGTTTTGCGCATTTCTGTTGTATCTTCGTAGGGATTCATAGGAAAAAGGCCGTTATCAAGTACATATAGCCCACTACCATCAGCCGACCATTGAAATAGGCCAATACGGTTGGATAGCAGGTGACTTTCCAGATTTTCCAGATCGAGCAGGTACAAATGATAATCGCTTGCTTCAAACGAGTCGTACACCGTTGAGCCAACATAAGCCAAACTCGTCCCATCAGGGCTGAATTGTGGAAATAGACCGTTCAGAAGAAACAGATCATGATTGGTAAGCGCGCTAAACTCATTCTCAAATGAGCCATCAGCGTGGACTAAATAGTGTGTCATTTGGCCAGGCATGCCAGGAAAATGGACACTGAGGAGAAGCCAACGATTATCAGATGACCACTGAGCATTGGAAGGACTTTCAATAGGAGTCTCTAGTTTTATAAGGTTTGTGCCATCAATGTTTCCCAACCATGTATCGTTTCCATTTAAAGGCGAGAAGACAATCCTTTCACTTATTGATGATTCCAACAGTACTGAATGATCAGGACAATTGGGTCGTGTAACTAGGGGCGACTGATCAGTGGGGCAAAGATCTAATTTTTGTCTCGTTTCTTGGGTAACTCGGCTTACTGGGGAAGGAAATGGCACTTTTTCACCTGTTTCCAGATCATAATGCCACCAGGCCCAATCCTTCGGTTCTGTAGAACGAGCCTCTGGTCGTATCAAGGCATATATAAGCCCAAGCCCGTTGGCTTCCCAGGCGATATACCTGATTTCGACATCGGTTGTAAGTTCTTCTAGTTTTAGGAACTTAAAAGGTGGCGCCAAGGCGGTTGTGCTAATTACGGGTGTAACCGTTGGCTCTACAGATATAGCTTGGGTTGGTCTAGTTGTCTTTGTGGGTGACGGGTTTGATAGAGTGACAGATCTAGTCAAAGTGGCAGTAGCTGATAAATGGGTCGGGGCAGGAGTCATTGTGAAAGGAGAAAGCAACGGAGTCGCCTGGGAGCCCGATGGGGAAACAATCAAACCTTCGCGACTTGCGGACATGCAACCGGATAGCAGCAGAGCGACAAGTAAAAGATATAGTGTGTTTTCCCATTTTCTCATCATGACCCTGCTCCAGCGCGGTCTTCCATTTGTCGCTGTGGCCGGCGGCCCGCCGTGCCACACCCCGCCCGCCAATTCCCAGTTAGCCGGAAAACGGCCTAGGGTTGGGCCGCATCTTCACCCAGAATCCTATCCAGCGTCTCCACCAGAAAATCGGCGTCGTCATGGTCAAAAACGAGGGGCGGCTTAAGCTTCAGCACGTTATGCAGCGGCCCATCAATCGAAAGCAAAATGCCCGCCGCCTTCATCCGCTCCACAATGTAACCGGCCTCGGCCACCGCCGGTTCCAGCGTCTGCCGGTCGCGCACCAGCTCCACGCCGATAAACAGGCCCAGGCCGCGCACGTCGCCCACCAGCGGGTGCTTTTCCGGCAGCGCCGCCAGCCGCGCCAGCAAATGGCCGCCCACAGACCGGGCGTTTTGCCTCAGCTGCTCGTCGTGGATCACCTCCAAAACGGCCGTGCCCACCGCGCAGCTCACCGGATTGCCGCCAAACGTGTTGAAATACTCCATCCCGTTGGCAAACGAATCGGCAATCGCCCGCGTCGTCGCCACGGCGGCCAGCGGGTGGCCGTTGCCAATCGGCTTGCCCATCGTCACAATGTCCGGCACGACACCCTGTGTCTCGAAGCCCCAAAAATGGCTGCCCACCCGGCCAAATCCCACCTGCACCTCGTCGGCAATGCACACGCCCCCGGCGGCGCGCACGG
The DNA here is from genome assembly GCA_017993775.1 of Chloroflexota bacterium. Lineage (GTDB taxonomy): Bacteria > Chloroflexota > Anaerolineae > Promineifilales > Promineifilaceae > Leptovillus. The sequence continues at coordinate 135,723 of JAGOMA010000009.1, forward strand.
CCGTAAACGCCTCCGCCAGATACCCCTCCGGCAGCACAATCTGCCCGCCGCAGCCCAACACCGACTCCACAATAAACCCGGCCAGAGAAGCGGGTTTCACCGCGGAGGGCGCGGCGGACGCGGCGGTTTTTTTCCTTCCTCCGCGCTCTCCGCGCCCTCCGCGGTTTAATTCTTCCACAATGGCGGCGACGTGTTGGGCGTAAGCAGCGCCAGTCTCCCGGCCATACCCCTTGTAGACCCCGCGATACGGGTCCGGCATGAGCGCCTTGTGGATGTGGGGCGGCGCGCCCCGACCGCCCGGGCCATCATGCTTATACGGGCTGATGTCGATAAGCGCCTGCGTATTGCCGTGGTACGCCCCATCCACCACGATCACATCCTGCGCGCCGGTGTGGGTGCGGGCCAGTCGCAGCGCCAGTTCATTGGCCTCGCTGCCGCTGCACACCAGGAACACCACCTCCAGCGGCGGCGGCAGCGTCGCCAGCAGCCGTTCAGCATAGGCGATGATGGCTTCGTGGAGGTAGCGGGTATTGGTGTTCAGCACGGCCGCCTGCCCGGCCAGCGCCTGCACCACGCGCGGATGGCTGTGCCCCACGTGGCAGACGTTGTTCACCACATCCAGATACGGCCGTCCCACCTCATCATACAAATACTGCCGCCAGCCGCGCACAATTTTCAGCGGCTCCTGGTAAGAAATGCTCAACGATTTGCCCATGTGGCTGCGGCGGCGCTGTAAAATCTCGGCCTTGGGCAGTTCCGGCGGGGGAAACAGGTGGGCGGGCAGGCCCAAAATCAGGTTGGGATCGGGGCACAGGCTGCGCCAGACGTCGCGCTGGCTGGCCGGGGCCACACCGGGAAAATCGCCATCCAGGCCCAGCAAGTTGACAATCACCTGGAAATGCAGGTGCGGCGGCCAGCCGCCGTTTTCGTCCCTGTCGCCCAGCGCGGCGATAGGCTCGCCCTCATAGACGATTTGCCCCACGCGGCAGCCGGCCAGCGAGGCGCGGCTGAGGTGGCCGTAGAGCGTGTAAAACGTCTCGCCGTCGTCGGTCTGGTGGGCCAGGATGAGGTTGGGGCCGTAATCCTGGGGCGCGGCGTTGTCGGCCACGCTGTGGATGACGCCGGTGAGGGGCGCGTAAACGGCCGTGCCCGCCGCCGCAAACAGATCCAGCCCGACGTGGATGGTGCGCCGTTCGCCGCTCGCCGTGCGGAAAAAATCGGCCGTGTAGATCAGGCGCGGTTCGTCGTAGCGGCCGAAGCCCACGGCCGCGCCCGCCTCGTCCAGCAGCTGTTGGATGCGCCGCGCCAGCTTCGGCCCATCGTTAAAATCGGCCGGGCTGCCGATTTCCTGGCTGCCCACGCTCAGGTCCAGCACCCGCGCGCGGTCCAATCCGGCCATCACCGGGGCAAAGGAGGATTGGTAGGTGGAGAGCCAATGGGTGATAACGGCCGTTTGCGGCACCGGCGGCAGGCCGCAGGCGGCGCGCAGGCGGTAGTGGGCCAGGTCCAACGGCGTGTCGGCCAGCGTTGCCAGCAGCGCCCAGGCCGGCTTTTGGCTGATGACCATGTACGGGTCGTCGGGGTGCAGGGTCTGCTGGTAAGCGGACATGACCACGCTGGTGCACAGGCGCATGAGGATGAGCGGGTAGAGCAGTTCTAGCTCCAGCTCGCTCAGCGGCAGGGCGGCGTGATACCCGGCGGCCAGCTGGCCGGCGGCGGCCAGCGGATCGGCCTTGTCCAGCATGACGTAGGCGGCGGCGATGGCTAAATCAAACACGGTGCAAGAGTAAACCATGTCGCCAAAGTCGATGAGTCCGGATATGCGGCGGGGTTGTGGGGAAACGGCCGTTACCAGCACGTTGTAGTCGTTGCCATCGCTGTGGATGACGCTGCGGCGCAGTTCCGGCAGGCGCGGCGCAGCGTTGGCCGCAAATTCGGCCAGATGGCCGGCGACCCGCGCGCGCCGGTCGGGATCCGTCAGGTAATCCAGGTGGCGGGTGATGGTGTCGGCGGCGTGGCGCATATCCCAATGCAGGTACCGGTCCATGGCCGGATGGCGGAAATCTTGCAGCCCGGCATCTACCTGACCCAAAAAACGGCCGAAATCGCGCAGCAAATCGGGCGTGTGGGGGTTGACGTGGGCCAACGGCACGCCGGGCAGGTACGTCACCAGGCGCACCAGATACGTTTCGCCCTGGCTGCCATGGATGACGGGGATGGTTTGGCCGGTTAGCGCGGGAATCACGTCGGGCAGATAAGGCGCCAGGTTGGCGTGGCGGCGCAGGTGGGCCACAGCCTGATTTTGGAAATCCAAAATGTCAGGCTGCTCAGTTTGGGCAGCAATTTTAAGGACATAGTGGGCCTGAGAGGTGGTGAGGCGAAAATTCTGGTCGCGGTCGCTGGGCAGGGAAACGGCCGTGGCTTCCAGGCCATACAGTTCGCGCGCCAGACGCACGGCATCTTGGACAGAAAATTGAGGGCGCATGATCGTTCTCCAAAGAGTGATTGGTGTGCAAGTTTATAAGTTGGTCAGATCAACGGGCAGGAGTTCCGGGTTGTCGGATGGACCACGTCCCACTTTGGCCATGTCTAGCCAACGGCCGTCTATCTTCACGCGCACCACATCGGCCGTAAAATCGTTGTTCGTTTCCTTATCGTTGATCAGCAGCGACGACCCCACGCCATAAATATCCACCGGCACGGAAAGCTTCTCAAAACGTATGATTTTTTCGGGGTTAAATCCGCCAGTGACAACAATTTTCACCGCACGGCAGTATTGCTGCGCCAGATCTGTCTGATCGGGCCGCAGATCCCAGTTTTGCCACGCCGCATCCAGCGCCTGGCGGACGTTGAAAACCAGACGCGGCGTGACGCCCAGGTCCAACATTGGGTCGCCGAGTGGGGGCACGTTCACATCGCGCAGGGTGCCGCTGGTGTCCAGCCGCACCCCATAAAGCACGTAACGCTGCGCTTCTTCTTTTTTTCCATCGTCTAGCAAGGCGGCATAGCGGGTAAACATAGCGGCCATGGTACGCAAACTGTCGGTGATGGAATCGTTGTTAAAATCAACCAGGGCAATACGAGGAATGGTGGTGGGGACGTGCTCGGCGTAGGCCATCATGGCGGCGGCCGTGTCGCTGAGGAAGCAGGCGATCACGGCGTGGGCCACGGTGCCGCCGCCTGCGCCGCCCCACCAGTCGCCCTGGGCGTCGGTGGAGATGAAGGGGCGCAGTTGGCCGGCAAAATCGCGGTTGAAGCGGGCAACGGCTATGTCGTAGGCGTACCCGTCGGCGGCCTGGACTTCGTGCAGATCGAAGCGCGCGGGGAAGAACAGCACGGGTTTCCCTTTGGCGGCGCGGAGGGTTTTATAGACGTTGGTGGCGATGCGGCTGCTGCGGCTGAGGATGCCCAGCATGGGGGTTTCCAGGAGGGCGAAGTCACGGTAACGGCCGTGTACTCGAATGATCGGTTGCACGCGCAAAGGGTCGCCCTGATATTCGGTGATGGCGCCATCGTGAACGGCCGTTACCTCCAAATTTTGCCACGTACTGACCCAGTTGCCATCGTCGTTCACGTAACCGGTGCAGTGACGCAGCATCGACAATGCTTTATCCACGCCGACAATCACTGTTTTACCGGGCCGACGGGTAAAAAACTGCACCTCTACTTCAATATCGCCGACATTCAGTCCGGTCGGGTCCTGGCCAATTTCGCGGGCATAAGCGCCCTGAAAACCATCGGCCAGGCTGACGCCGCGCAGCAAAGCCAGGATATTGGCAAAATATTGGTCTGAATACCATCCGCGCCGCATACGCTCAATATCCAGTTTAAATACGTCATTGGTCAACCGCTCGCCATTGAACAAACTCATCCAAAACCTCCGTTTAGGACGCAGCGCGTCATCTTCTTATGCTGAACAGGAAGAATATGTTATCATAGCACGCGGTAGCTATCCATCCCACGACCCGGAGAGTCAATAAACGCGCATGATCAAAATCGCCGCCTCTGCACGTTTTTCTTTTTTATTTCCTGCCGATCGTATTACGACTTATGAGTTCTACAGTGACATTCATCGGTTGGTGAGTTATTTGCAGCACATTGAGTTAGAAAACGCCAGTCCCGATCACAACTACCGCCTATATTACAACACGGTTGAACTGGGCACTTACCACATTCACGTCTATGCTGACGTGCGGCTGGACATTGTGCCCGGATATCACACCATGCGCATGGTGTCCGTGGAAAACTTGCCGCCAATCGAAACGGAAGTAACCATTAATTCGACGCAAACGCGCGGTTATTACAGCAGCGAGGCTTTTTTTCAGGATGATGGGGACCAGACCAGAGTGGAATATACGCTAAAAATGTTGGCCACGCCGCCGAGGCCCAAAGGCATGCGCTTTATGCCCAGTAAAATGGTCGATAAGATCGCCAACAATATTACCAACAATCGCATGCGCGAAATTGCGGAGTATTTTATCGAGAGTTCCATTGCGGATTTTCCGCGCTGGAAAGTGGGAAAAGAGGCTGAATAGGGGCGTGGAGGGAATGGGGAACGGCCGTTACACCTCAACCGCGTTTTTGTCCCATTGATGTCGCACAACCATACGAAAAATATCCGACTCGGTGATGATGCCGACCAGTTTACCCATTTGATTGGTCACGGGCAGGCCGCTGATGCGATAATCTAACATCAACCGCGCCGCCTCGCCGATGGTCGCTTCCTGGCTGATAGTCACCGGATTTTTAGTCATCAACTCATCAATACACACCGTCGTCAGCAAATAATTCAGCTCCCACATGCTTAAGGAAGTCGCCTGCGACGGTTCCGCGCCGCGCACATCGCCCAGGGTAATAATCCCGATCAGGCGGTTATCATCATCAACAACTGGCAGTCGGCGGATATTGTTTTCGGCCATCATCTCGTGGGCTTTGGGCAATGTGGTTTCTGGGCTAATACGAATGACGTCTTTGGTCATCCAGTCACGAACTAATTCTTGTTTCATAAGGCTCCTCAACTACAGATAACAAAAAACTTGTATCCATTTTAGGCCACAAGCCTTTTACCCCCCAGTAACAAATGTCATCATTCAAGAGTGATTGGAGTCAGGAGCTTGCGCGGCGTGATACGCCAGAAATTCACGCAGACCTATGATGGTTTTTGCGTCCTCGAATTGTTTGGCGGCCAACATGCGGGGCAAAGCAGCAATGGGGATTTTAACCGGCTCGATGCGCTCGTCGTATTCGGGGGATACGGCCGTTTCGACCAGCCCTTCCGCCAGAAAAATATACATCCGTTCGTTGGTAAACCCGGCCGAAGAAAAATAGGCGGCAATTTGCAGAAGGGAGACGGCCGTTACCCCAATTTCCTCTGCCAATTCCTGCGCCGCCCGGACAACTGGCGGTTCATCCCCTTCCAATCGTCCGGCGGGCAGTTCCAGCATCTCCTGTCCCACGGCAATGCGATACTGACGAATCAGAATCACCTCATCCCCATCTACCGGCACAACGGCCACGCCGCCATGGTGGCCCACCATTTCCCGCACGACCAACTGCCCATCATCCAATTGCGCCTGCCCCACGACAACCGAAAATATCGGCCCTTCGTGGATGATTTCACGCGATACCCAAGTTTCCACGGCATTTCTCCTTGATGTTTTAGGTAGGTGTGGGGGCGTCCTGTTAGGAGCAGGGCCGTCATGAACAGCCTGTTAGCGGCTGCTCATGACGGTTGAATTGACAGGCTGATTATCCCTGACGAATGCTGATGTCGCTGACAAAGGAAGTTGTTTCTAACCGAATTTTACGCTCGGCTAATTTGTAATTGGGGGTTTCTCGCTGCAGTGGCCCTAAAAACGAGCTTTCTTTGCTGCCGGAAACATCCAGTTCGCTGACAAACGCTGTTACTGAAACGGCTACGCCTACATCTTGCGGCACGCGAATGTCGATGTCGCTGACAAAGCCCAACATGCGCAAACGTGTCTCACCCTTTGGCAGATGAGCTTGAGTCATATCGAAGTTGGAGTCGCAGACAAAATACCAAAACTCTTCATCTTCCACCGACCACTCGCCACGGCGTGTGATTTCGCCCAGGAATTTTTGGGTAACGGCCGTTCCCGGTTCAATTGTCCGCGGCCTGATCAACAAAAACACGCCCAGCAAAATAAACGCCAGCGGCCAGCAAATAACGCCCAGATCGATTTGCAGCACATTGGCCACAAGCAGCGCCACGCCGATCACTACAACCGCCACACCAAATGTAAATTGACTCTGATTCTGCATCTGTTTGTCCCTCGCTTGTCCGCAGGGAACGGCGCAACGGCCGTTTCCTGCCTGATTCTTCATCTGCAAACTTGCCAGACTATACGTGTTCACCAAACAGATGTTGCACCGCCATTACGCGGCGGCCCGCCGCCGCCGATAAAACCAGACCGCCAGACCGCCAGCTACACCCACCGCCAGCGCCGCTGCCCACCAGGGCAGCCACAGGCCAGACGGCCGTTCGGCCGGAGGCACTTTCGCCTTAGACCACATCACACTACGCGATTGGGCATTGGTCATCGTTGCGCCGCTAAAATCAGCCCCAGACACATCCACAGCCAAAAATTTCGCCTCCGACAGATCTGCCCCGGTCAGGTTCCCTTCATGCAAATCCACCCCATTTAGCTTGGCGGCTTTCAGGCTGGCGTTCTGCAAATTGACCTGGGCCATATTTACCCCCGCCAGCAGCGCGCCATCCAAATTGGCCGCAGAAAAATCTGCCCCACTCACATCTGTGCCGGCCAAAATGACCTTACGTAAGTTTGCCCGACTAAAATTCGCCCCTGTCAGAACCAACCCGGTCAACTTCATCTCCGAGAGGTCCAAGCCACTTAGGTCGATGCCCGCCAGGTGTTCCTTCTCTCGCAGCCTGGCCAGAATTTCTTCCCGTGTCGATGGTTTGAGGTGTTCCTCGCCGGTCATTTCATATCTCCTTTTGCCAAACAGCACTTTCGTCGCCAAGTTGATGCGGGAGATCGCTTACTCTTCCGCTTGAGACAAGGCTTGATTGATGGCGGCTATCTTTTCCGCCGGTAATAAATCGGGGGCAAAGTTGGCGATTTGCTCCAACGACATAGACATCGCCATGTCTGCCTGCGGATGATTTAGCAGGTCGCCCAGATGCTCTTGCAGCACGGCCGTTCCCCGCGCATTTTCCAGGATCACGTGCAAAGGCAGCCCTGTGTGCAAGCGCCCAGGCTTGCCGCCATCGCCGTACCATGCAAACTGCCCGCTCAAACGAATATCCTGCGATGAATGGCCGACCAACACGGTAAATGTACCCGCCTCCGTGACCCAATCTTGTTTTGCCGGGTCATAAAACGCCAGCGACTGCCTGGTTAACAACAAAGTCACCGTTTGGGTTTCGCCCGGCTGCAAGACAACTTTGGCGAAGGCTTTCAACTCTTTCAACGGCCGTATCAATCGCGCCGCTTCATCTCGTACATAAACCTGCACCACCTCGCCGCCTGCCCGCTTGCCCGTGTTTGTCACGTCCACCATGACCTGCACCGTTTCACCTTCAGCAAGAATTTGTAGATTGGCGTACGCAAAAGTGGTGTAACTCAGGCCATGCCCAAACGGGAACAAAGGGGCGATTTCTTTTTTGTCGTAATAGCGGTAGCCCACAAACAGGCCTTCACCGTACAGTACCTTGCCGTTTTCGCCCGGGTAATTGAGATGCGCCGGGTTGTCGGCCAGCCGGCGAGGGAACGTGGTCGGCAGCCGCCCGGATGGATTTTCATCGCCAAACAGCACGTCGGCCATGGCGTGGCCGCCCTCCTGACCAGGATACCAGAGCTGCAAAACGGCCGTTACCGCATCCACCCAGGGCATCGCCACCGGCGAGCCGACATTGAGCACAACCACAGTGTTCGGGTTGGCAGCCGCGACGCGGCGAATGAGTTCGTCTTGCGCGCCCACCAACGCCATGTCCGGCCGATCATAACCTTCGCTTTCCCACTCTCTGGTCAGCCCAGCGACGACAATGGCTACATCAGACGCGGCGGCCAGATCGACGGCCGTTTGGATGGGATCAGCATCTTGCGGCGGGCGGCACCCCAGCCGCACCGATCGCCCTTTGCTTGCGTCAGGCCCGCTGTATTCCACCAGCAAATCATACGTTTGTCCGGCATTCAGATGCAGGGTGACGGCTTTTTGTTCGGCCCCTGGCGTCCACCAATCAATTTGCGGCTGGCCATCCAACATAAAACGGCTGCGGCCGATGCCGGTCAGATCAAAGAAGTAGTCGCCGCTTTGCGGTACAGTCAACCGCCCGCTGAGGCGCAGGGAAAAATTGGTCGGATCGATGTATGGATTACTTTCGCCAAACCAGCGCAGTTCGGTTTTTTGGATCACGGCCGTATACACCGGCGCGCCGGCTAACTCTCGATTGCCAAAATAAGACAAAGTCAGTCCGGCACGGCCGTCGACGCCGGTTTGCAGCCAATCGGCCGGAATCTGCGGCAGTTGGCGGTGAATCGGGCAGCCCAGGGCACTGGAAACCGTCACCTGCTCGCCAACTCGCTGGCGAATTCCATCCAACGGGCTGATGGCGTAATGCGGGTTCACGCCAGAACTACCGCCGCCCATAATCTGTGCGGCCTGCGCATTTTCGCCGATGACGGCGATGCGCTGCGGCTTGTGCGGGTCTAACGGCAGCAATTCGCCGTCGTTTTTAAGCAGGACAATGGCTTCGGCAGCCGCCTTGCGGGCTAACTGACGATGTTCTGGCCGGTCGATGCTCTGCTCTGGTTGCAAGTTGGGCTGATCAAACGCGCCTACACGAAAAAGCGTGCGCAGCAGGCGGCGCACTTTGTCATCGACCAGCGCTTCGTCCAGTTCGCCATTTTCCACGGCCAGGCGTACCCGATCATCGTGCCAGCGCGCTGGGCCGGGCATTTCCAGGTCCAGACCACCGGCGGCCACATGGTCCGTGTAGGAGCCATACCAATCGGAGATTACCAGACCGTCGAAGCTCCATTCACCTTTGAGAATATCGCGCAGCAGGGCGCTGTTTTCGCTGGCCCAGACGCCGTTGATGCGATTGTAGGACGACATGATAGTCCAGGGCTGGGCTTTTTCCAGGGCGATACGGAAGGGTTCCAGATAAATTTCGCGCAACGGCCGTTCCGCCACTTCCGAACTCATGCTGTGACGCTCAAACTCCGAATCGTTGCATACAAAGTGCTTGATGCACGCTCCCACGCCCTGGCTTTGCAGCCCGCCAATGTAAGCGCTGGCCAATGTGCCGCTGAGGAATGGGTCTTCCGCGTAACATTCAAAATTACGTCCGGCGATGGGCGACCGGTGGATATTGACCGTGGGAGCCAGCAGCACATGCGCGCCTTTGGCCTTCACCTCTTCGGCCAAGGCCTGCCCCACCTGCTCCACCAGCGCCGGGTTCCACGTAGCGCCTAAAGCCACTCCCACTGGAAAACAGGCAGAAGTTGGCCCGGTGTTATCATCCACGCCGCGCACGCCGTTGGGACCATCGGACACTTTCATCGCCGGAATGCCCAGTCGTTCGACCGCTACGGTATGCCACATATCGGCTCCGGCAATCATGGATACCTTTTCGCTGAGAGTCAGTTGTTCGAGTAAAGCTGTGATTTGTTCTTCCATTGTTTCCTCACATTTATTGGCGTCAGCAAAAGCTAACGGATAGGCGGCGCATGACAAAGGATGCGTCTGAAGCAGACACCAGGAGGCTTCGTCATGCGAAAAATCGTTGTTCAAGGAGCAAATTTAGCGATTGGCGCACAATTTTCCGGTTCAGTCGGCCAGATCTCTGCTTACCGGCGAATCGTTTGCCAGGGAAATATATCCGATTAGCAGGCAAATCGCACCGGTTTTAGAGGGAAAATGTGTCGCCCATCGCCGGAACAGAAACCAGACCTGGCAACCCCTCAGCCAGCCAGACATGTTGTGCCTCTTTTTGCCATCGCGTATTGCTCCATCCATACCCCGGATTGCCGGCGCCATCGGGATGGCCGCTGATATGGACGAGGTGGGTATGGCGGGGCTGCAAGACACGGGCATACCTCTGCGTATGGGTGAAGGACGCATGGTTGGTGGGATGATCTTTGGCCTGCCAGAAGGTTGTGTCTATGAAAAGGTGGTCGGCGTGGGAGAGGAAGGCAACGGCCGTTTGCTCGGCGGCCGTTTGGGGGCGAGCCAACCAATCATTTTCACTGTCGATGTCCCACAAGAGGACTGTGCGGGAAACGGCCGTTGCGATCACATACGCCGCACAGGTGTACCGAACTTGCGTCGGCCGGTCGGCCCGCCGATCGGCGTTTCGATGCGAAACAGTCACCGGGGTAATGGTCACGCCGGGCAGGCGAATGGGCAGCGGCGGCAGCACAACTCCCGGCGGCTCATACTCGCCAGACTGATGCGGGGTAATCAGGTTGTCCCATTCAAAATCCTGGCGGCGCTGCAGCCATTCGCCGGTTCCGCTGCGACACCACAACGGGATACGCGCCGTATCCAACCCTTTCGCTTCGCGGTGATGCAGGTAAGTCGTCAACAACCGGTTCAGGTTGATGACGTGGTCGGGATGCCAATGGGTTAGCACAATCCAATCCAGTCGCGCTTGCGTCCTGCGCAAAAATGGATTGTCGATCAGGCTGTCCACCACGCCGGCTCCGGCATCGAACAAAATGTGCGACACCGTCTGGCCTGTATCGTCTACCGAGAGCAGCGACGCCGATAGATTGGCGCCGCGTTGGGCCGAACAGCAGCGGTAACAATCGCAGCCAAACACGCGCAAATAAGATCCTTCCACACCATTCATGCTTAATAAGTGCTGCATTTTTCCTCGTGGTTTGTTATAAAATGGCTACGCGAATAAATTTGCTGTTTTGAGGACAGGGAACGGCCGTTCCCTGCTTTCTTGGTCTATGCTAAAGAATTTCGCCTCAATACCCACAAAATCGGGTAAGGCAGGTATAATTTAGTCGGAAACTTGATGGAACAATTTCATCCATGGTGCATCTCTAGGCAAAATCGACAGCAATTTCTTCAGATATTCAACTTACACTACGTGACTCAACTGCAATTCGCTTAATTGTTACTTGGCTATCATGGCCAGTCTTATGATACTTTGGTTTGTGACCAACGGTCTTTGAATCGGCGTTTAATGATAACTGAAATAGTCTCTGACGTTTACAGATCGGTATTCGCCCGAGGCTAATATTCGGGTTGTCTCAGGTAAAAAGTATGTCCCAATCTCAACCCCTTAACAACCACTTACCTTATCCATTTCCTGAAATATATAAACCAGTCGCCAAGCCCGAAGATTTTTCCCCTTTTCGGCTGTTATTTTCCCTGACAATGGCCGTATTTACTGTCGAATTGGCCATCATGTTGGTCATCGAACACATTTACAATCCCGGCGACAATTTTTCAGGCAAGGTCATTGAAGCGCTGCTCGATGCCTCGATTTTAGCGATTTTTGTTTTCCCCACGCTTTATTATCTTTCCTTTAGGCCGTTGGTTACGTCCTTGATGCAATATCAGGTAACCGATAAAGCGCTTAATCGGTCATATACTTTTTTGGGAAAGGTGTTTGCCAGTCTGAATGATGGCGTTTTGGTTGTTCGTGTGCCCGACTATACCGTGCTGACGAGTAATGTAACCGCCGGCAGGTTGTTTGGCGAATCGGATGCGGCGTTGATTGGGCAAAAGTTGGCGCAGTTGTTTTTTGAGGATACGGCCGTCTACGAAACCTTCATCGCCGAAGTGAACCAAAACTTAAAGATAGGCGACTTGTTCCACACCGAAATCACCATCACCCCGCAACAAAAAAAGAAATTCAGCGCCGAAATCACCGTCACCGAAATCCGCAACGAAGACGAAGCCTACCAGGTCTTTACCATTCGAGACATCACCGAAAAAAAACGTTCCGAAGAAAAAATAAACCTGCAAACCACCGCCCTCCAGGCCGCCGTCAATGGGGTTCTGATCACCGACACCAACGGCATTACAGAATGGGCCAACCCAGCCCTTTCCCAAATGTCCGGTTACACATTCGAGGAACTTATTGGCCAAAGTGGCGGTCTGTTTGATGCAGACCTCTACGATCCAGAACGATATCAGGAGATGTGGCGCAAACTTTCAGCCGGACAGCCATGGGAAGGAGAAATTGTCAATCAGCGCAAAGACCACAGCCGCTACACCGAACTGCAAACCATCGCGCCGGTGCGCAACCCGCAAAACGTCGTCACCCATTATGTGGCCATCAAACAAGACATTTCTCAGCGCAAAGCAGTTGAAGCGCAGCTAGAGAAACAAAATCAAGAGCTGCTTATACTAGGGAAACTGGGTCAAACTGTTGTTTCCAGCCTGGAATTAAACGTCGTCTTTAATCAAGTTATCCAACAATTGATGCCCCTGTTCCAGGCTGAGTGCATCTCGATTATTCTGCGGGAAGAAGGCCGATTGGTTTATGTGGCTACCGGCGGACTTCATGCCAACGAAACTTTAGGCCAAAGTATCACCTTGGATTTTGGCGTTCCTGGTTTGGTATTGGCCAGCAAAGAGGCGATTTGCATCATCGATAACGAAGAAATATTGGCAGATGCCTGTGGGTGTGATCCTCAATCAACCATCGCCGTTCCACTGCGCCTGGGCGATGAAATTTTTGGCCTTATCCAGGCCTCGCACCGTCGGCCACATGCCTTTAACAAAGAAAGTCTGCACATGTTGCAATCGGCGGCCAATTGGGCGGCCATTGCCATTAGCCATGCGCGACAACTACAAGAAATCAGGATGCGCCTGCGCGAAACGGCCACACTTTCGGCAATCAACCAATCGTTAAATGAAACCCTGGACCTGGAAAACGCCTTGCAGCTTATTGCCGACTCCACGCCAAAGCTGATCAACAATGTTGATCGTGTGGTCATTCATTTAACAGATGAAAACGAGCAGGTCTTGTATCCTGTTATCTGGAGCGGCCAACCACATATGGATACTCCTTCGCTTTATTTAAATTCCGGCGAAGGGATTGCCGGACGAGTGATGAAAACTGGCAAGTTAATCAACGTGCCGAACATTGCCAATAGCGGCCAGTTTCGGGCATTTCCGACCGTTCCAGCGATCAAATCGTTGATGGTTGGGCCATTGCAAAGCGGCCGTTTCCAGTTGGGCACCATTAGTGTGCACAATCAAACCATGGAAAATGCGTTTTCGGAGATGGACGAGCGGCTGTTGATGCGGCTGGCTCATTCAGCGGCCGTAGCGATCAACACGTCCCGCCTGTATCAGGCGGAACGGCAGCAGCGACGCTTTGCCGAAGACCTGGTGCAGGCAGCGGCCGCTTTGAGCGGCAGTTTGCGCGTTAATGAAGTTCTGGAAAATATCTTATCGCAAACCATTCGCGTGGTTCGCTGCCATCGCGCCGGAATCTTTTTACTGCGTCATAATCGCGTGTATTTGTCGCAGTTTAGCCATGCCCAAGAAGGCAATCTGCCGCTGCCAGAGGCGTTACAAAAGCTGTTGGACGGTGAAGATGTGCGCGATTTCCCGCCGTTACGGTTAATTATTGAAACAGGCAAGCCGATTGTGGTGACAGAATCCGAAGATGAATATGCGTTTTTAAGCGACTCAGGCTTGGCGGAATATTCTGTCTTTGCGGCGGCGCCTTTACGTGTGGGGCAAGATGTGATTGGCTTTTTGAATATTTATGGCGACAGGCCGGCGGCGTTTGACAAGGATACGATTCACCGACTAGAAGCATTGGCGGCTCATGCGACGCTGGCAGTGCAAAATGCCCGGCTGTATAACGAGTTGGAGGCGGCCCTGGAAAAAGAACAGGTGACTCGGCTGCAATTGGTGCAGGCGCAGAAATTGTCGGCGATGGGTCGTCTGGTGGCTTCGGTGGCTCATGAGTTGAATAATCCCTTGCAAACGATTAAGAATTGTCTGTTTTTGACGCAACAAGATATCGGCCCCGAGGCGATAACGCAGACCTATCTGGAGATGGCTATCTCAGAGACAACCCGGCTGAAGAATTTGGTGCTGCAACTACGTGACGTGTATCGGCCGTCGGGCAGTGAAGAGATGCAGCCGGTATTGGTAACGGCCGTTATCTCCCAGGTTTCATTCATCCTCAAACAGCACTTCAAGGAAAACAGCATCACTTTGCAGTTCACGCCACCCGAAAACGAATACACCGTCATGGGCGACGCCAATCAATTGGCTCAGGTTTTACTCAACATCTGCCTTAACGCCGTTGAAGCTATTCAGCCTGACAGTGGCATGATCCGCATCCAGATGTTAAACGACAAAGAAGATCGTTTTATCGGCATCCAGATTCAAGATTCTGGCCCGGGCATTCCCACAGATATTATCGACAACCTTTTTGAACCGTTCTTTACGACTAAAACAGCCGGCACAGGTCTGGGTTTGGCCATCTGCTACGATATTGTGCAAAACCATGGCGGTTATATCACAGTCGAAAATTCGCAAACAGAAGGGGCAATTTTTGATGTCTGGCTGCCCCTGCTATAAATCTTTTGCTCGCAGAAAATATTCCTACAACTGCACGTTCACTTAGCCAACAGGAGTTCATGATGATAGACAGCCAAAGCATTTTAATCGTCGACGATGAGCCAAATCTGCGCAAATCCCTCAGCATGATATTGCAAAGACAGGGTTACACCGTGAGCACAGCGGCCGACGCCGAACAAGCTTATGCCGATCTACAACATCATTCATATGATCTAATTTTTTTAGACATCAAAATGCCGAAAAAAAGCGGTTTGACGCTGCTAACTGAAATTCGGCAGATGAACAATGACGTACCTATCCTTCTATTAACGGCCTTTGCCAGTCTGGAATCGGCAATTGAAGCGGTACGGCGAGGGGCAAACGATTATCTGCTCAAACCGATTGATCCGCCGCAAATATTGGCCCGGGTAAAACAGATTTTGGCCCAGCAAGAGAATAACCGCCGCCGAGAGATCATGAATGAAATGCAGCGATTACTGCTTGAATTGAACGAGATTGAAGGCAAACCGGCTGCCCCTGCAGAGAAAACCACGCCTCAACCCCAATTAGACAACTCCCGCTTCATACAAAAAGGTGTTTTCATTCTCGATCTTCAGACCCGCAGCGCGGTTGTTAATCAAACGCCCCTGTTTTTAACGCCTACCGGGTTCGACTATCTGGTTACGCTGCTGCGCCATTCCCCGGAAACCATTCCTTATCAAAAGCTTGTTCTGGAAGCCCAAGGGTATGAAACGTCGCCTATTGAAGCCAAAGAGGTGGCCCGATGGCGCATCCATGAGCTGCGAAAAACCATTGAGGATGACACGCGAAATCCCAACTATATCATTACGGTTCGCGGCATTGGCTATCGATTGGTGCCGTAGAAGAACGGCCGTTCCCCCCAACAGCCCATGTTGTTCTCATCACAATACCAGCCAATAAACACCAAGAAATTTCAACTTTTCGGCTCAAATAATTGTTTATACTTATAATTGGGAGCAACAATTGATAAAATCCAGAATTATCTAGAATAATTTTTATGACAAGCAAATTTCCGCGACAACTTCTACTATCGATCGTGCTGGTCACGTTAAGCGTGGCTGCTTTCTTTAACCACGCCTTCGCCCACACAGATCTGATTCGCAGTGACCCGCCGGACAACGCCATCCTGGGTGAATCGCCACGCGATGTTCAAATGTGGTTCACGGAAGATATCAACATGGACTTTAGCACCTTCCGGGTGCTCGATGCCAACGGACAACTCATTCCCTTAGACAACATCCGCCGGGACGATACAGACCGCAAACTCGTTACCCTGACATTGCCTGTGTTGGAGAACGGCGCTTATACCGTTAGCTGGCATGTCCTGTCCGCTATTGATGGGCATGACAGCGAAGGATTTATTGTTTTTGGCGTTGGCGGCAATGCGGATTTAACGGCCGTTCCGCGCACAAAAATAGACACGGCCGTTCCCTGGCTAGAATCCACCCTCCGCTGGATCAATTACTTATCTCTATCAATTGTCATCGGTGCCATCACCATACTCTACTTAGTTCTTGGCTCGCCCATCGACAACCCGGCCGTCGCCCCCGCCATCGAACAAGCCCAAACCAACATCGTCCGTTGGGCTATTCGGTTCACCATCCTGGCCTTCCTCATCGGCTTCGGTTTTCTTTTGCAACAACTCCTACAAATTCGGACCAATCTCCCCGAAAACGCCACACTATCCAAAACAGCCTGGCAGTTCCTCACCCAATTCCGTTGGGGGTATCTCTGGCTCGGCCGGCAAGCATTCTATATCGCCATGCTGGCCCTCTGGTTCGCCCTACAGCGCACCACCAGCCAGATCGAAAAGCTCTGGATGGCCGTACCCATGACCACCACAGCCCTCGGCGTTATCCTCATGCAAGCCCTCATCAGCCACGCCGCAGCCCTCGCCGAACATACCATCATCCTCATCCTGGCTGATATGATTCACCTAATTGCCCTGGGAATGTGGATTGGCGGCCTAATCATTCTCCTGTTAGGCCTGTTTCCTTTATTCCGACAGCAACCAGAACAATACAAACCAATTATTCTCGCCGGTTGGCGGCCATTCAGCAGAATTGCAACCTTCAGCATCGTGGCGTTAATACTCACCGGCCTCTACAGCGCCGGAGGTTACATCGCTTCCTTTGATGCCCTATTAACTACGTTCTACGGACAAACGCTTCTTAGCAAAGTTACCCTTACGCTGCTCATGGGCTTGTTTGGACTGTTCAATGCCATCATGCTGCATCCAGGTCTCGCCGCCCCTATCGCGCGGCTGCTGCATCGCCCGGCCGGTTGGACCCCGGTCTCTTTTAATCACGTGACACAACTTTTCTTTGCCCAAATTGCGGTAGGCATCTTCATTTTAGGGTTTGTAGCCATACTAACCGCGCTGCCTCATCCAATAGGCCCGGAATATGCTCCTTACCCCACACAAGAGATTATCAATCCGATCACCCAATCAGCCGACGATGTCACCATTTCTTTCGGCGCCAAACCCAACATCCCTGGAAAAAACGACTTTCTGATCGAGACTACCGATACCCAATCGTCCAGTTCCGCTGAAATTATGCGGGTCATTGTGCGCTTTACCTATTTGGATGAAGACATTGGCACATTATCCGTAGACGCTCAAAATATTGATGAAACTCAGTATCAATTAGGCGGCAACTATCTCAGTTTGCCGGGTAATTGGTCTATTGACGTTGTCGTGCGCCGCAAAGGAGTGGAAGACGTTGTTTCCACCTTTGCCTGGTTCGTGCCGCCCACTTTAGAGCCAAAACCAACCATTATTTCTGATCGCCCCCTGGAACCCATCCTCACAGGCATGGCCATTAGTGGCTGGATATTGGTGGCTATCGTCGCCCTGGCCTGGAAACTGTACAAACGAAAAGTCGACAAAATAGCTTCCGTCTCGCGGCGACAAATGGTATAAAGCGGCCCGTTCATTTATGGTTTGCGTGCCAGCGCAAGATGACAGACCCCAAAACGAGCAGCACTATCACCAGTACGACACTTCCCAGGACAAAGCGGCCTGTAAAGCTGCCAGCAACCCACTGCCCTGCTGGGGTTGATCGAGTGACGACTCCACCGGGCGCAGCCACGGCCGTTGCCAATCCAACGACAAACAACCAAACAAATCCGCCAATAATCGCTGCCTGATATTTATGCTTGTTAATCATCATCTTTCCTTAGAATGCTTGCTAGATTGAAAATACACCGATAACACTCTCTGGAATTCCACCGCAAACGGGGCAAAAGATGTGGCCAATCGGGGTTATGTTGTATGCGGCTTATCTTCACAGAGCCATTTGCCCATTTGTTGAAAACAGCATATCCCACTTTGGCGACGAACGAAATAGCTATTTTTTGCTACAAAGTCATCGATTTGGGCTGATGCCGGGCAGTTGACTGCTCTGGGGATGATCACATTTGAGGAATTGTAACTGAACAGGCGTCGGGCTTTTAACCAGGAGACCCTGAAGGTTTGAACAGACACAATGTTGAATTTCTCAAGAACAAACTCTTGGGTTATTTTGTCCCAGGCCCTAAGCCTGCATAGATACGAGGAATTTTCAGTCTCTACGGGGCAGCAAAAGCGTAAAGAACCCCGTCTTGCCCTAGCAAGAATAAACGGCCGTCTCCCACCACCAGTGGCACACGGGAACGCGCCTGAGGCTCCGTTTGCCAACAAACCTCTCCCGTTTCCCGGCTCAGACAATACAATCGATTGTCATTCCCCTGAAAATACAACGCCTTTCCCTCTACAACAGGCGTTGAACGTGGCGCATTGAAAATGCCTTCCAACTGTGCCCGCCAAACGGCCGTGCCGCTCTGTCCGTCCACCGCATGAACAAAGGCATTGTCGCTGCCAAAATAAAGCGCTCCCGCATACAAGCGGAAGCCCGGCGACCAGTTTTCTGTGGGATAACGCCATGTTTCTGACCCCGCAGCGGCATCCAGGGCATACACCATGTCCGTATACGCCAGGAAATAGAGATGCGCATCATCGGCGGCAAGCGACTTCAGGAAGCCATCTTCTCGGTCAGCAGACCAGACAAGCATGCCCGTTTCTTTATTGTAAGCGTGCAGCCGCAAGTGCCCCCCCTCCGCTACCGCGTCTTCGCTCAACCAACTGCCGCCGACAAACAGCAAGTCCTGATTGGAAGCCGGTGTGATAAGGGCATAGGCGACCGTTTTAACCGACCATTCGACCCGGCCAGACGTCGCATCCAGCGCGTACACCCAGGCTTTTCCGTCCGCCTGCGGCAGCAGACCCGGACCCACAAATGCCGTGGCTACATAAAGACGGCCAACGGCAGCCAACGGCGGCCAAATCAACTCGCCTTCCAATGGCTGCTGCCATATCAGCTGACCGTCAGACAAGCGTAAAGCAAGCACGCCGCCAGGTGTACCGACAAAAACAGCGTTTTCATCAGCCGCTAAAGAGCGCGACCAGACGCCGCCATCGGGGGCTACGCGCCACAATTCCTGGCCAGCATCCGGCGCATAGGCGACAACGGCCGTATCCGTCGCCACCACCACCTTCCCCCCCGCCAAAACTGGTGGCGATGTCAGGCCGTCTAACACGGCCGTTTGCCACAGCAATTGTGGCGCGGTTAATGTCAGGTCTGGTGTGGGTAGAGCAGAAGGTTCAGAGGGGGAAACGGCCGTTTCTGTTGGGCCACAGCCCATCAAAATCAGCAGCAACAAAAAGAAAACGCTCCCTCTCCAGCCCAAAACGCTATCAGACTGGAGAGGGGCGTTACCTAGCAATCGAATCACGGTTATTCAGCGTCGTCGGTTTGCAAAATGAAATTAACCAGGATGTTAATCTCATCCGCCGACAATCTTGTCCCCAAGTCAGCGGGCATCGTCAACGCCTGATCCTCAAATCCCGGAACCGTAAACGCCTGTGGATCGACAATCGACTGATAAACATACTCTTCGGCCGACAATCCAGCTACACGAGAAGCCGCTTCCTCTGGCAATGGATCCCAACCCGGGCCAATCTTACCGCCTCGCCCCAACAACTCGCTGCGATGGCAGGCAAAACAACCCGCCTGCTCGATGATGGCAACAGCCGCTTGCACGCTTTCGTCGGCTTCACCGGCAGCGGTTTGGCTGCGTATGTACGTCACCACTTGCCAGCGTTCGGCGTCGGTGAGCATATGCCGCCACGCAGGCATCGCCGAATAAAACGGCGGCTGCGCCCCGCCTTCGCTGACGCGCCAGAACAGGTACGCGTCGGTCATAAACGGCAAGCTCATCAAGGCCGGGTCGGTCAGGTTGACCGGTTTAGGCTGTAAGCCCGCGCTGAAGTCACCCTGGCCGTCTAACTCGAATCCATGACACTGCTGGCAGTCGTTTTCCAGATAGACCACCTTGCCGGCGGCCACGGCCGTCTGATCGCCAGTATAAGGATTTTCCAAAGCGGCATACGCTTCCGGCAGTTTGGCCTGCCATTCTTCCAGGCGCGCGGCGCTTTCGGCGGATATTCGCGGCGCAACTTCAACCACAAAAGGAACTTCCTTGTGAATGGTGATCGTTTTGGAGAACGCGCCGCTGGCAATGGCGTACAGCGAGAACCCGCTTGTGCCAACCGCCAGGAATGTGAAGATGAACAAGGGCAACACGGCCGTTTGCAACATCTTCTCGTCATCTTTTTTCCGCCAGGCAAAAATCACAAACAGGATCATGACAAAGCCAAACAGAACCGTCAGCACGCCCAGGCTGCCCAGCAGCACTGGCTCCATGATCGGCTTGGTAACAATTTCCACCGTGCGCCCTTCAGGGAGAACCGGCGGTGGCGGTTCAGGCATGGCTTCCATCACCGATAAGACTTCTGCCGATTTTTCTGGCGGCGCAACGGCCGTCGCTCCCATCGTTCCAGCCATTACCAACGGACCGTCACGATTGGTTTCTTCAATGTCAAACTCCCACCCAGGCGGCATCCGATTATCCCGCAGCCGGTGGCGCAGCACCGAATTGTCCCAGTCGCCCGGTACAATCACCGGCACTCCCGGCGGCGACGAAATTACATCCGCGCCAAGCATCACGCCAGCGTAAGATGAAAAATCCATTTCGTGCCGCGAATCGGCCGAATTCTCAAAGTGGCATTCCGTACACGCCTGTGACCCCTCAAACCACACATTTTCGGTGGTAAAGAGCGGCTGAATATCGGCGGCAAAACTGCCGGTGTGCGCCTGGCCGTCTTCGGCCGTCCAGCTAAAGTCGCCGTCTGGCGATCCAGCTTCTACCCATGCCGCCACCAGGTTCACCGCATACACCTCACCACCATCCACAGTCAACAGTGGGCCGTCACGGTTGGTTTCTTCAATATCAAATTCCCAACCAGGCGGCATACGATTGTTACGCAAGCGGGCGCGCAGCACCGAGTTTTCCCAGTCGCCAGCGACAATAATTGGCACGCCCGGTGGCGCGGACACAACATCCGCCCCCGCCAAAATACCGGCATAATTTGATAGGTCCATTTCGTGCCGCGAATCTGGCGAATTTTCAAAATGACATTCCGTACACGCCTGCGAGCCAGGGAACCAGGCATCTTCGGTGACAAAGAAGGGCAGGATGTCCGTCTCAAAGACGCCGCTGCAAGACGTCCCATCTTCGGCGCTAAACGGGAAGGGGTCGGTTTCCGGCGCGCCGGCATCAACCCACGCTGCCAAAAGAGGAACTGCGTACACGCTGCAGTCACCGTTCAAGACACTGCCTGCGGCTGCGGACGCCGCGTCTCCGTTGTCCAACTTTCCGACTTTGATCGTTGGGCCGTCGCGGTTGGTTTCTTCAATGTCAAATTCCCACCCAGGCGGCATGCGGTTGTTGCGCAAGCGCAAACGCAAAACAGAGTTTTCCCAGTCGCCGGGGATGAGGATGGGCACGCCGGGCGGCGAAGAAAGCGCATCTGCGCCGGTGAGAATACCTGCGTAGGAGGAAAGGTCCATCTCGTGGCGCGAATCGGCGGAGGCTTCGAAGTGACATTCGGTGCAGGCTTGCGAGCCTTCGAACCAGGCGTTTTCATCGGTGAACAGTGGCAGAACGTCGGCTTCAAAATTGCCGGTTTGTTCTGCGCCGTCGGTGTCTGTCCAGGCAAAATCCCCATCAGGCGCGCCGGCATCTACCCACGCGCCAATCAGGTCTACAGCGTAAACGTTGGCTTCATGCACAGAGAGCATGGGGCCGTCACGGTTGGTTTCTTCAATGTCGAACTCCCACCCAGGGGGCATGCGATTGTTGCGCATACGCAAACGCAAAACGGAGTTTTCCCAGTCGCCGGGGATGAGGATGGGCACGCCGGGCGGCGATGAGATGGCGTCTGCGCCGGTGAGAATGCCTTCGTAAGAGGAAAGATCCATCTCGTGGCGCGAATCGGCGGAATTTTCGAAGTGACACTCGGTGCAGGCTTGTGAGCCTTCAAACCAGGCGTTTTCGGTGGTGAACAGCGGCATGACGTCAGTTTGGAAGTCGCCCACGCACGGCTCATCGGTCAGAGAGCTAAAGGAGAAGCTGCCGTCTGGCGCGCCTGCATCTACCCAGGCCCCGATCAGCGAAACGGCCGTTACCTCACATTCTCCAATTGCCAATCCCTCTTGTACAAAGGTCAGGTAACCGGTATGTGGATGAACGGCCGTGTTCGTGGAATTAGTTGCAGGCGCAGCAGCCAGTGGCCCGGCAAAGATCGCTTCTACGCAAACGAGCAACACAAATATACTCAGGCCAAAAAACCATTCGCTCCTTCTTTTCATAAAACCTACCTCCTAGGCGATCGGTGCGCTAAAACGCAAAAATATCAGGCAAGCTTAAAGTCGTGCAAGCTTGACCTTTGGGTAATTGTTGGATTTTGCTATACGAATTCTAGTGAGTACTGAATGTTTCAGGATTGGTGTAAATCAATACTTCGCGGCATTATTTTCTCATTCTACCTTAACAAAATCATCACAACAAGCGAATATTGATAATCCAAATAAATCCCAATTTTTAAAAATAAAATATCTATACAGACCCCAAGGGTTTACTCCTGAGAATTTGGATTATTGGGGTATCAAACCGTTGGGGTCTTGCCGCAGAAACCTAAACAATTACAAAACAAAATTGGTGAAACCGCACCAACATAGCGGCGGCAGGCAAAAAAAAACGCGCTTCGGCGCGTTTTTTTTCTACGGTGTGCCGGCCAGCATGATCAAAGAAAGACGGCAGCGCCGGTGCGTGCGGATTCGTACAGCGACAAGAGGGTTTGCACATGACTGCGGCTTTCACTGAGGGTCAGGAAGTTGGGCGCGTTGTCCAGCACGGCCGTATTCATATCTTCTACCTCGCCTAAATATAGTTCTTTCTCAGGCACAGCCAGGGTTTCCGGCGCGCCATTGGCCGGATAAAACGTGACCGATCCTTCCTGGGGGTCGACAAACGGCCGTGTGATCACCATTCGGCCGTTTGTGCCCACAATCTCAAAATAGGTGTGGAATGGGGTGCGAAACGCACAGGTAAATTGGGCCATCACGCCGTTAGCGTAGTGCATTTGCCCGGCAAATACTTCGTCCACACCGGCAGCGCCCTCCCACTGATCACCAAATACCCACTGCGGCGCGCCGCCCATCAGGTTCTGAGCGTAACTCATGGGGTAAACGCCGACATCCCACAAACTGCCGCCGCCCCATTCCGGCTTCATGCGCACGTTGGTGGCTGGGTCGGACATGGCAAAGTCGAACACGCCGCGCAGGATGGTGATGTCGCCGAGACGGCCGTTCACCACCCACTCTTTCACCAGTTTTGTCTGTGGGTGATGCCGGTACATGAAGGCTTCCGCCAGCCGATTGCCTGTGCGTTCGCTGGCTGCGATCATCGCATCCACTTCATCCAGGGACAGAGCAAAAGGCTTTTCGCACAACACATGCTTGCCATGTTCCAGAGCGTAAATCGTCCATTCCGCGTGCAAATGGTTGGGCAGACTGATGTACACCGCATCAACTGCGTCAGAATTCAGCATGGCTTCATAGCTGCCAAAAGTTTGGGGGATTGCCCATTTGGCTGCATACGCCTTGGCAGAAGATAATGAGCGGCTGGCAACGGCCGTTAACTCTCCCCACTCCGACGCCCTTATCGCCGGAATCAAGCGCCGGTTGATATTCGCCGTAGAAACCAACCCCCAACGTACTTTTTCCATCTTTTCCTCCAATAAAAAAAGATTGAAGATTGGCCGTTCCCGCTCTTCAATCTTTATCCATCATGCTTCTATCGTTCGTTTTCAGGCAATCAACGCCGTCAATTTTTCTTTCGACTGCGCCTCAATCGTTGCATGCAGGCTAACACCGTGGCTGTCCATCGTCACCACCACCGGGAAATTCTCCACGCGGATCACCCACATGGCTTCCGGCACGCCAAAATCCAGCTTATAAACACCCAACACTTCCTTCACCGATTGGGCAATAAAACTGGCCGCGCCGCCGATAGCGTGCAGGTAAACGGCCGGCTGCTCCTCGCACGCCTTCAGGGTCTTGCCCCCCATGCCGCCTTTGCCAATCACGCCCTTCAAATTAAAATGCTTAATCACATCCGCCTGGTACACTTCCTCGCGAATACTTGTGGTTGGGCCGGCCGCCACAAACGAATAGGAGCCATCAGCATGGGTTTTCACGACTGGACCGCAGTGGTAAATTACCCCGCCATCCAACAGCTTCTTGAGGTCGGCGTATAATTCCGCCTCGTCGGCCTGCACCGGCTGCTTGATAAAATGCTCAATCATGAATTTGTGCGCCGCATCACGCCCGGTGACGATGACGCCATTCAGATAAACCGTATCGCCCGCTTTTAGATTGCGAATATCTTCATCAGAAATTGGGGTTGTTAACTCAGGCATAGCTCACCTCCAGCCCTTCATCGTTCAATTGAATGTCCATGCTGGCGCGCCGGTTGGCCCAGCACATGTAAGCGACAGACACAAAATAGCTGGCAGGCAAACGATGCTGCGCCGCAATTTTCACACCCAGCGCGGTTGTTTTGCCGCCGAAACCCATTGGTCCGATGCCCAGTTCGTTGGCTTCGTTATAAATGCGCTCTTCCAATTCCGCCAATTGTGGATCGGGATTGGTGTCGTCTAACTGGCGGAACAACTGCTGCTTGGATTTGAGATAACCGGAGCCACGGTCGCCGCCGATGGCCACGCCTAAAACGGCCGGGCCGCAGCCCTTGCCTTGCGCCTGATGCACGGCATCCAACACCACGCGGCGCACGCCTTCCAGGTCTCGCCCTGCGCCCAATGGGCCATCTGGCAGTTTGTACTGCGTGGATACATTTTCACAGCCGCCGCCTTTCAGCAGCAGATCGACGTGAATGGTTTCTTCGTCCCATTCGTGGAAATGCATGGTGGGGAAATCTTCGCCGGTGTTGTCGCCGCTGTTTTTGCCGGTGAGGCTGTCTACAGCGTTGGGGCGCAGATAATTATTTTGCGTGGCCACGGCCGCTGCTTTGCGAATTTGGTCGGCAAGTTTACGGGTGGAAACGCCCACCGGATAACTCACTTCGAAAATGGGGGTGCCAGTGTCCTGGCAAATTGGGGTGCTGTTCTTTTCGGCAATGTCGACGTTGAGCAGAATGGTGTCCAACGCGCCTTCAGCGGCAGAGCCGGGTTCTTCGTTGCTTTTGGCCTTTTTCAGCCCCTGGCGCATGTCCTGAGGAAGCTGGGTGGCCGCGCGACGAATGAGTTCTACAAATTGGTCTGTTAAATCGAGGGATTTGTAATCCATAGATGAACCTCCGTTTTGCTATGGAAACTTGCGCAGAAATAGAGTGACTTACCATTACTATGATGCATCAAAAAGGTGGGGAATGCCAGTGGTACGGCCGTTTTCTCTAAAAATCCACATCCTCCCCACCCACCTTCACAACCGTCTACATTCATTCCCATATCGGATCTCAATCAATTCTTAACATTTTCCAAATAACTCCCCCGTATCATCTAGCGAATATTAGCACTCAAGAGGAGAACCAATGAGACCGGATTCACAAACGAAAAAGAAACGAAGCCCTACAAAAATCAACTTCGTGATTGACCTGTCGATATTTATCGCCCTTCTGTTGGCCATGGATCCACGACTGACGGGCCTGGCTGTTCATGAATGGCTGAGCATTGCCTTTGGCGCGGCCATCGTCGTACACCTATTGCTGCATTGGAAATGGATCGTGGCCACCACGCGCCGCGCTTTTGGCAAAATTGCCACCCAGGCCCGGATCAATTACATCTTAAACACCTTACTGTTCATCGCCATGACCATCATCATCTTCACCGGCCTGATGATTTCCGAAGTTGCCTTACCGGGACTAACTATCCAACTACAACCCAACGCTGCCTGGCGCTTTTTACACTCGTTTTCGGCTGACGCCGTGCTGATTATTGTGGGGCTTCACATCGCGCTGCATTGGAAATGGATCGTGAATGCCTTTCGGCGGTACATTGTCCGACCGGTTCTACCGGCCCGCATAAAAATGAAGCAAGAAGAGGTGCACGCATGAAAATCATGACGCGTATTTTAATTATTTTAGCGGCCGCCCTGGTGGTGGTTGGGGCTACAGTGGTTTTTACCAACAGCAATCTGGGGGCGAAGGTACTGCCCGGTTTGGGTGATGGAAACAGGCCGGGAATGGACGATTTTTCTCCTGGCGATGCTAATTTCCCGCGCGACGGCGACGGCCGTCCTGCTCATTCACTCTCCGAAGATGGTTTTCGGGGAGACGGCCGTCACGATTCCCGCTTTTCCCTCTTCGGAACCCTGAAAAATCTGGCCGTCATCGCCGCCATTGTCCTGGCTGTTGTCATCGTCGAACGGCTCATCACCCTGCTGAAACGGCGCACCAAACAACCCCCAGCAGCGCCCCAGGGAGCCGAATAAAAAAGACCCGGTGGGTTAGCCATAACCCACCGGGTCTTTTTTTATTCTAAACAACCAGCGTCACCTTCACACATCACGCTCTTCATAAACAAAGTGACGCACCTTTTGCGCGATGGCCGCCGGGTCTACCTGCACCCGCGCCATGCCTGTCTCGATGGCTTTACGGGCCACCGCTTCCGCCACAGCCGGAGCCACAGAAAAATCCGTGCCTTTGGGAATAATCCAATCCGGCCGCAGCGCCTTGTCGCTCACCAATCCGGCAATGGCCTGCGCCGCCGCCACTTTCATTTCGTCGGTGATGTTGCGCACGCGTGTATCCAACGCCCCACGGAAGATGCCGGGGAAAGCCAGCGAATTGTTCACCTGGTTGGGCAGATCGCTGCGTCCGGTCGCCACAATGCTCGCGCCCGCTTCCAAAGCCAGGTCGGGCATAATTTCTGGCGTCGGGTTCGCCAGACCAAAAATAAACGGATCGACCGCCATGGTTTTGACCATTTCCGGCTTCAACGCGCCGGCAACAGACAGGCCAATGAATACGTCACGCCCTTTCACCGCTTTCGCCAGATCACCCTTCAGTTTGTCCAGATTGGTGACCTCGGCCATTTCCTCTTTGATCCAGTTCAGGTCTTTACGGCCTTTGTAGATGGCGCCCTTGCTGTCTAGCAATATCACGTTTTGCAAGCCCATCGACATGAGCAGTTTTGTCACGGCAATGGCCGATGCGCCCGCGCCATTGACGACGAACGAAAGTTCGCTGAGTTTTTTGCCGGTCAGGCGGCAAGCATTCATGATACCGGCCAGAACGACAACGGCCGTGCCGTGCTGGTCATCATGAAAAATCGGAATATCCGTTTCCTCACGCAGTTTTTTCTCGATGTAGAAGCAGCGAGGCGCGCTAATGTCTTCCAAATTAATGCCGCCAAAGGTCGGCTCTAACCGCTTGACAATGTCTACAATTTGGTCCGGGTCCTGGGTGTTCAGGCAAATGGGGAATGCTTCCACGCCGGCGAAGGTGTGGAACAAAATCGCCTTCCCTTCCATCACCGGCAAAGCGGCGCGCGCGCCAATGTTGCCTAAGCCGAGAACGGCCGTGCCGTCACTCACCACCCCCACCAAATTGCCGCGCGGCGTCAGTTCAAACAACTGCGCCGGATCTTTTTTGATCATTTCAGCCGGTTCCATTGCATGCGGCACCAGATAAAACATCTTCAGAATGTGCTCGTCTTTTACCGGCACCTTGCTGTAAATTTCCAACAAGCCCTGGTAACGGTCGTGAAGCTCCAGCGATTCCTCGGCGACAGTCATCGGTTTGTCTGATTTTGGCGGAACCGGCAGGCGGCCCTCGTATACAAACCGGCGGGTCCGCTCAGCAATGTCGGCCGGTTTTACATCCGGGCGCTTGGCCAGACCATGCTGGATAATATCCTCGGCCACCGCAGCGGCGACGGCCGGAGCGACGGCATAATCAATTACCTTCGGATAAATATAATCGGCATGAAGTTCTTCGTCGGGGATGATGCCGGCAATCGCTTCGGCGGCGGCGATTTGCGTAGAATAAGGGAACCCGGAGGCGCGCACGTCTAACAAACCACGGAAAACGCCGGGGAGTACGGCCGTTACATCCAACTGATTGCGGTAACTTGAATGCGCCGTCGCCACCACCGAAGCGCCCGCCTGCCGTGCATCACGCGGCGTAAACTCCAGCGGCGAAGCCAACGTAAACATGATGGGCGATTCAGCCATATTTTTGGTTTCTTGTAAAACCACCCCGTTGGAAGGGGCAAAACCAATATACACATCAGCGCCGCGCAAAACTTCGGCCAGACTGCCTTTCTCGTTGCGCGGATTGCTGTTGTGGGAAATTTCCCACTTGGCCCAGTTCATGCCGTGCGGACGATATTGGTAAATAGCGCCGTGTCGGTCACACACGATCACTTCATTGATGCCATACTGGCGCAAAATCGCCGCCGTACCCAGTCCGGCCGAACCGGCGCCATTGATCACAATGCGCATCTCTTCCAGGTTCTTACCCACCACTTTGGCGGCATTGATCAAACCGGCGAGCACGCCAATCGCTACGCCATCACGATGATTATTAACCACCGGGATATAGAGCGAGCTGGCCAGCCGGTTGGTGATGGCCAACCCTTTGGGCGAGGCAATATCTTCCAGACTGATGGCCCCAAAAGTTGGACTCAGGTTTAAAACGGTATCGACAAATTCCTCGATGCTTTCGGTTTTTAAGGCAATCGGCAGCGCATCCACACCGGCAAAGGTTTTCATGATGACGGCCTTGCTCTCCAGCACCGGCAAAATGGCTTCCGGGCCAATGTTGCCCAGAGCAAAGGCGGAAGACCCATCGGATACAATGGCAATGGTATTGCCGCGACAGGTTACGTCGAAGGAGCGTTTGGGATCTCGCTCGATTTCCAGACATGGTTCTGCCACGCCTGGGGTATAGACCAGACTGAGCATGATGTTGTCGCGCATTTGCACCTTGCTGCGCACACCAATCAAACCGGCATTTCGCCGCCGGTAAGCAATTCCTTCACTTTCGCTAGGTTCCTTTCCAGACATTTCCATCTCCTTGAAAGATTTTAAGGCTACAGCGCAGATAATTTGGTGGGCGCCAGATTGGCACGGGCCAATTTGGTGTGGCTCCCGGTTTCTGAGCGTTGCTCGAAGTGTCTACCACCTTCTAGCGAAAGTCAGGTGACAGGTGTCACCTGGTCATGTGTCAGGTGTCATATGTAGGATTTACAATGACGGGTGAAAAGGAAACAGCCGTCTCCCCCCACCTATTCTCGCATCGGCACGACAACGGGCGCTCAATTTCCTGGCTGCCACCCGCTATAATTCGCCGGGGAAACGGCCGTTCTCCCTTACATAGCGCACCATCCCTCCCGCCCGTATCACGTCGGCGGCAAAATCGGGCAGCGGCGGAAGCTGATAGACGGCCGTGGGGGTGATGAGACGGCCGTTTGCCACGTCCATTTCCACCGTTTCCCCATCGCTCACCCGATCGGCCATCTCCGCCGACTCAAACAGCGGAATGCCCAGGTTGATGGCGTTGCGAAAAAAGATGCGCGCAAAACTGGGCGCGATAATCGCCCCAATTTGCCGCCGCAGCAGCGCGTCCGGCGCATACTCCCGCGACGAGCCGCAGCCAAAATTCGCCCCGGCGACGATCACGTCGCCCGGCTGCGCTTCGCGGGCAAAATCGGGCCGCGCCTCGATAAAGGCGTAATCCTTCACGTCTTGCCCTTCCTTTAACATATAGGGCGCGTATCGCCCCGGCACAATCTGGTCTGTATCCACATCGCTGCCAAATTTCCAAATTCTAGGCATGGTATATCTCCCTAAACGCCCAGATTGGTCCAATCTCGGAGATTGGACCAATCTGGCCTGCGCTTTATAACTCTCTCGGATCCGTAATGACGCCGGTAACGGCCGTGGCCGCCGCCACCGCCGGGCTGGCCAGATATATTTGCGACGTCGGGTCGCCCATTCGGCCTTTAAAGTTACGATTGCCCGTCGACAGGCACACTTCGCCTTCGCCCAACGTGCCCTGGTGGCGGCCCATGCACGCCCCGCAGCCCGGCGTGGTCAACGTTACGCCGGAGGCCAGCAGCGTGGCCAGGGTGTCGTCGGCGATGGCTTTTTGCAGCTCTTGCCGGCTGGCCGGCGTAACCAGCATCCGTACGCCCGGAGCTAACGGCCGTCCCTGCAACACATCGGCGGCGGCGCGCATGTCTTCATAACGGCCGTTCGTACACGTCCCCAAAAACACCACGTCCACCTTCTGCCCGGCCACCGCGCTCACGTCCACCACATTGTCCACGGCGTGCGGCAGGGCCACCTGCGGCTCCAATTCATCCAGGTTGATGGTAACTGTGCGGGCATACACCGCCTCCGGGTCCACAAACAGCCAATCGGGCACCGCAAACCGCGCCGCCGTCTCGCCATCAGGCGGGAAGATGCCCGCCTTAGCCCCCAATTCCACGGCCATGCTGGCGATGGTCTGACGGCCGTTTAGCGGCAGCCAACCCAGCCCGTGATATTCCACGGCCATGTACGTCGCCCCGGCGATGGTCAGCTCGCGGCCCAGTTTGAGGGCGAAATCTTTAGCGGTAACGCCGGGACGGAAACGGCCGTGGGCGCTTTGCGCTATCACCCGCAGCGTTTCCGGCACGCGGAGCCAGGTCTTGCCCGTCGCCCACACCAGGGCAATGTCCGTCGACCCCATGCCGGAGCCAAACGCGCCCACCGCGCCGTAACTCGTCGAGTGCGAATCCGACCCCACGACGACCATGCCTGGCCGCGCCACCTGCTCTTCCACCAACACCTGATGGCAGATGCCGCGCCCCACCTCAAACAGGCGAATGCCTTGCTCGGCGGCAAAGCGGCGCACGATGTTTTGATTATTGGCCACGCCGACGGTTGAAGCCGGGGCGACATGGTCCAGCACCAGCACAATCTGCGCCGGATCATGCACCCGCGCCGCGCCCATCTGCTCCTGCACAATGCCAATAATGCTCGGCGACAGGGAATCATGCCCCATGGCCACGTCCGGCTTCACGACCACCAATTCCCCCGGCCGCACCACCCGCCCCACTTTTTGCCCTAAAATTTGCTCTGCTAATGTCTGGCCCATAGTAATCTCCAATTTCTAATCCCCAACCGCAACCGGTTCCGCCGCCGCCGCCAGCAGGGTGTCCACGTCGTCCAGGGTAAGACGGCCGTTATCGGCCATCATCTTGATCTGTTCCGTGATGTACTTGATCTGCGCGTCGTCCAGCGCCAGGCCCAGCTGCTCGGCGCGGTTTTTCACCGCGTTCCAGCCCGTCAGCCGGTGGGCCACGTGGATGTAGCGCGTCAGGCCAAAATCTTCCGGCCGCAAAATCTCGTAAGTCGAGGGATTATTCAGCACCGCCTTGGCGTGGATGCCTGCCTTGTGGGCAAAGCTGGCAAAACCGGTGATGTAGTTGTTGAAGGGAATGTCCACCTGCACCAGCCGCGCCACCAGCCGGTCCAGATTGCGGATCAGCGGCAGGTGGTACTTGGTCACGAGTTTCGGGTCGGTGGCGTACAGGCGAGCGACAAAGCCGCCCAGCGGCGTGATGCCGTTGCGCTCGCCAATGCCCAGCACCGACGTGTCGATATGGGTAGCGCCGCCTTCCAGGGCCGCATACGCGTTGGCAATGGCGCAGCCGGAGTCGTTGTGGCCGTGGAATTCGATGTCGGCGTGGATACGGCCGTGCAGCGTCTTCACCAGGCTGTAAATCTGCTGCGGCGTGCCCACGCCCACCGTGTCGGCAATGCCCACGCGATGCACGCCCAGCCTATCCACCGCCTCGTACACCCGCAAAATGTCGGCCACGTCGCTGCGCAGGCTGTCTTCGGTGCTAAAGCGTGTCTCCACGCCCTGGCTCAGCAAGTAGGCCACCACCTCCTGCGCCATGTCAATGATTTGCTCGATGTCCTTGCCGTGGCTGAAGTCGCGCAAATACGACGACGTGCCAATCACCACGTCCACGCCATCGACGCCGGTATCCACGGCCCGTTTGGCGTCCTCGATGGTGCAGCGTGTGTGGGTCAGAATTTTGGCGTTCAGCCCCAGTTTGGCGATGGTCACACAGTCGTTGTAACTCTCCGGCGAAGCCAGCGGCGAGGTCAGTTCCAGATACTCCACGCCAAAAGCATCCAGCAGCGTGGCAATCTGAACCTTTTCGGCTGTGGAAAAGAAAGCATTCACAAACTGCTCCCCCTCCCGTAATGTCGATTCGATAATGGCAAAATTGGTTAAACTCATCTTATAAACCTCTTTTGGGGAGACTGGAGACTCCTCAATCTCCAATCTCAGTAGTTTTTAAAAACCTGATACGAATTGCACGAATAGCTGTTTTCCTGTCATACTGAGGTCCTCCGAAGCATCCCGTCCACCTAAAAATACCCAGTTTGTCGGGATTCCTCGTCGAAGACTCCTCGGAATGACCTGGGTTTTTAAACTACTGAATCCTGATTGACTGACAAAACTTATCTAACCGCGGAGAACACGGAGAACGCGGAGTTTGTACCAGAGAAAACCTCCGCGTCCTCTGCGCTCTCCGCGGTAAAATTCTGAGATTTGTCAGTTAATCAGCTACTGAATCTCCAGTCTCAAATCTCTTCCAAGACACTTTGCAGCACGTCAATCGCCTGCAAATACTCGGTAATAACGACATGCTCCTCCGGCGTATGGTCTAGGCTGCTGTCGCCGGGGCCGTAGGCCACGATGGGACACTGCCAGATGGGACCGACCACGTTCATGTCGGATGTGCCGGTTTTGAGTTTGAATGTGGGCTTCGCGCCGGCCTGCCGGATGGCGCGATTGAAGGCGCGGGCCAGCAGCGTTTGGCGGTTGGTTTGGAAAGCGGCTTCGTGGGCGTAAAACCGCAGGCTGGCGGAACCGGCCATCTGGCGCACGGCCGTTTCCAATCCTGCCATGTCAAAATCCGGCGGCAGCCGCACACCCACCTGAATGTCGATGGTGTTGCTCAGGCCATCGCTGCCCGTGTGGATATTACGAATAGAAGGCAGCAGTTGGTCAAACAGGCGCGCCCGCGTCTGGTTGAAAGCGGCTGTGTGGCCGGTTAGCCGGTTCAGCCAGGCGATGCCTGTTTCCGCCGCGCCGCTGACCTGCCCGGCGGTGTGGCTCATCGGCTGGGCATAGGCATAGTCGATGAGCACCCGCCCTTTGTAACCCAGCGTCACGCCATCCCAACCGCTTGGCTCGCCAATAATACAAAAATCGGGCGCATATTGGGCAGCGGCGTAACGCGCGCCTTTGCTCGTGGCGGCCTCTTCCTCCGTCGCGCCGATCACCACCAGGCGCGTGCCCGGCGGCAGGCTGGCCTGCGCCGCCGCCAGCACAAAGGTCGCCAGCGGCCCTTTGGCGTCTACGGCGCCACGGCCGTATACCTTCCCATCCACCACGCGCACCGGCACACAACCCGGCACGGTATCCATGTGCCCCAGCAAGACGATTTCGCGGGTGATACGGCCGTTTTCATCCCCACACTCGCGCACGCCCACGGCATTTCCTGCCGCGTCGATGTGGGCCGCCAGACCCAACCGGGCCATGTGGGCGGTGAGAAAGTGGGCCACGGCCGTTTCCTCCCCCGACAAACTTTCGATTGCCACCAACTCGCTTAAAAACTCAACCGGTTCAATTGACATACGGTAATCCTCACTTATGCAGTGCGGCAAGATTGGCCTAATCTCAAAGATTGGACCAATCTCTAGCCCTCTAGCTCTCGCTCCAACGCCTCCACCACCTGATCCAACTCTTCTTGCGCAATAACCAACGGCGGCAGCAGGCGGATGACCGTCGGGCCGGCCGTCAGCGCCAGGACGCCGCGGGCCATCAGCCCCAGCACGATGGGCATGGCGTGGACTTTCAATTCCACGCCGACCATCAAACCCAGCCCGCGCACTTCGCGGATCAGTGGCGAATCGATCTGCCGCAACCGTTGGCGCAGGTAGTCGCCCATTTCGGCGGCGCGGCTAACCAGATTTTCGTCTTCGATGGCTTGCAGCGCAGCCAGAGCGGCGGCGCAGGCCAGCGGATTGCCGCCAAACGTGGAGCCGTGGACGTTGGCGGGCAGTGGGGCGACACGCGGCCCCAGCGCCGCCGCGCCCATGGGCAGGCCGCCGGCGATGGCTTTGCCCAGGGCGATGATGTCGGGCGCGAGGCCGGCGTGTTCGCAGGCGAACCAGCGCCCGGTGCGGCCAAAGCCGGTCTGCACTTCGTCGATGATGAGCAGCGCGCCGGTTTCGTCGCAAATCTGGCGGGCGGTTTGGAAGTATGCGGGCGGGCCGGGGCGCACGCCGCCCTCGCCCTGCACAATTTCCAGGATGACGGCCGCGGTTTGGGGGGTAACGGCCGTTCTTAACCTCGCTTCATTGCCAAAGGGCACATGGCTAAACCCGGGCACCAGCGGCGCAAACGGCTCGCGGTACTCGCTTTTGTGCGTGGCGGAGAGGGAGCCATAGGTACGGCCGTGAAAGCCGCGCATCGCCGCCACAATTTCGCTGCGGCCAGTGCTGAGGCGGGCAAATTTGATGGCCGCTTCGATGGCTTCGGTGCCGGAATTGCAGAGGAAGATGCGCTCCAGGCCATCCGGCAGCAGTTCGGCCAGCCGCGAAAGCAGTTCGGCGCGGCGGTCGTTGTAGAGGAATTCCGGGCAGGTGATGAGCGTTTGCGCCTGGTGGGCGATGGCTGCGGCCACGGCCGTATGCCCATGCCCCACATTCGCCACGCCAATGCCGGCGGCGCAGTCGATGTAGGCACGGCCGTTTTCATCCCACAGCCGCGCCCCCTGCCCCCGCACCATCACCACCGCCCGCTTGGCGTACACGCCGGAGGTATGTTGTGTTTCGAGTTGGATGGTATTCATGTGATTTACCGTGGAGGCGGGATGCGTGAAGCGAGATGCGTGAGAAAGCGTTCGTCACGCATCACGTATCACGCATCACGCAATCGTTGTCCCCTGTCCTTCAAGCGCACGCCGAATCGGCCTGTGGCCGCGGGCATCGCCGATGATGACGCGGCGGACCCCGGCGTGCAGGGCTTCGCTGGCGGCGAGCAGTTTGATGCGCATACGGCCGTGTGCATAAGCCTCGGCCATCGTTTCCAAATCATCCAGCCGGATGGCGGGAATGAGCGACTCCTCATCGGGGAAGGTTTGCAGCACGCCGGGTACGTTGGAGAGGATGATGAGGGTGTCGGCTTGCAGGGCGGCGGCGGTGGCTGCTGCCGCCCGGTCGCCATCGACGTTGATCGCTTCACCGGCGGTGCTGAGAGCCGGCGGGGTGAGCACGGGAATGTAACCGCTGGTCAGCAGGCTGGTAATCAGGTTGGTGTTGACTGTTTCCACAATGCCGGTGTAATTGTCGCGCAGGATGCGGGTACGGCCGTTCTCCACCACCTTGATGGCTGGCTTGCGCGGCCCTTGCCAGAGACGGCCGTCCATGCCCGACAGCCCGACCGCGTTCACGCCGCGCTGCTGCAAGCGTTCCACAATGCCTTTATTCATCTGGCCGCAGTAAACCATCTGGAAAATCTCCAGGGTGCGGCGGTCGGTGAGGCGGCTGGTGTAGCCGGAGGGCGAGGTGACGAACTGGGGCGGGTGGCCGAGCGCCTCGGCGACCGCGTTGGTTTGCGCAGAGCCGCCGTGAATGAGTATCAACTGCTCCCCGGCCTTTACCAATGCCGCCATATCGTCGCAAACTGCATCGTAATCAATGCCCAGACTGCCGCCTACTTTTACAATCAACATAGTTTCTCCGATTGTGTGCTAGTTTTTGCTTCAAATTATCTGCCCGGAGCCTTCGGGATGATGCCCGAGACCTTCGGCATGATGCCCGAGACCTTCGGGTAGATTCCCGGAGCCTTCGGGAAGGTGCCCGGAGCCTTCGGGAAGGTGCCCGGAGCCTTCGGGAAGGTGCCCGAGACCTTCGGGATGATGCCCGCGACCTTCGGGCAGGTGCCCGAAGCCTTCGGGATGATGCCCGGAGCCTTCGGCATGATGACCGGAAGCTTCGGCGTGATGACCGGAGGCTTCGGCATGATGACCGGAGGCTTCGGCATGATGACCGGAAGCTTCGGCGTGATGACCGGAGGCTTCGGCATGATGACCGGAAGCTTCGGCGTGATGACCGGAGGCTTCGGCGTGATGACCGGAGGCTTCGGCGTGATGACCGGAAGCTTCGGCGTGATGACCAGAGGCCTCGGCATGATGACCGGAGGCTTCGGAGACCTGACAGGTTTAAGAAAACCTGTCAGGTCAGATGGGGTGCAGCCCCATAAAGCCCAATCCCATGTCCTCGGGGAAGCCGCACATCAAATTCATGGCCTGCACGGCCGTTCCCGCCGCGCCTTTCATCAAATTATCCAGGGCGCTCATCACCACCAGCCGATTGCTGTGCGGGTCTTTTGCAAAACCCACGTCGCAGTAGTTGGTTCCGGTCAGGATTTTGGGTTCGGGATAGCGATAAATGCCCCGGCTGTCCTTTACCAGGCGGATAAACCGCTCGTCGCGGTAGGCAGTGCGGTAAATCTGCCAGATGGCTTTCTCGTCCAGGTCTTCGCGCAGGAAGACGTGGGCGGTGCAGAGAACGCCGCGCACCAATTCCACGGCCGTGGCCGAAAAATGCAGCTCAAAATCGCCCAATTCCTGCCGCATTTCCGCCTGATGGCGGTGGCCGGTGGGCGCAAATGAGCGCACCGCGCCGCTGCGTTCCGGGTGATGGCTGGCGGGGCTGTGGCTGTTGCCCCCTTCGGACGAACCGACCTTCACTTCGACCACCGCCTGCGTGATGAGACCTTGCTGGGCCAATGGGTAGAGCGCCAGATTAACGGCCGTGGCATTGCAGCCCACACCGCTAACATAGCGCGCCGCCCGAATCTGCTCGCGGTGTAGTTCGGGCAGGCCGTACACGAATTTTTCCAGCCAGCCAGGGTTGGCGTGGGGCGCGCCGTACCATTTTTCGTAAACGGCCGTATCCCGCAGCCGAAAATCCGCCGCCAAATCCACAATCCGGTCAGCCAAACCGGCAAAGGTTTCGATTTGGGCCGCTGAACGGCCGTGGGGCAGCGCTAAAAACAACACATCGCATGGCTGCAACGCCTCGACGGCGCAAAACTTCAGCCGGGTCGCACCACGCAGGTTGGGATGGACGCCGTAAACGAAACGGCCGTCATGCTGCTGCGAGGTAATCTGGCTGACTTCGACCTCCGGGTGGGCCAAAAGAAGCCGCAGCAGCTCGCCCCCGGCGTAGCCGGAGCCGCCGACAATGGCCACGCGCATCACGGCTGGCCTCCGTTGATGATTGGAGATTGGCGATTTTCGATTGGAGATTGGCGCAATCTCCAATCGCCAATCTCTAATCTCCCCGCTTCCCCCACCGACAACACATAGTCCACAATCCTGCCCGGAATATCGACGCCCGTGGGGGTGATGGAGTTGCGGAACTCCATCGTGTAATTGACCTCGTTGACCAGGAGACGGCCGTCGCGGGTTTCCAGCAAATCCACGGCCACCACGCCGCCGCCCACCGCTCGCGCCGCCGCCCGCGACAGCTCATCAATCTCGGGCGTCACCGGACAGTTGGCCGACTGGCCGCCGCGCGCCGTATTGGTAATCCAATGGGCCGAGGTGCGCGTGATGGCGCAAATCGTCTGGTCGCCCACCACAAAACTGCGAATGTCGCGCCCCGGTTTATCCACAAATTCCTGAATGTAAAAGATGGAATGATGATAAGAACCCAGCGTTTCTTTGTGTTCCAGAATCGCTTCGGCCGCTTCCCGGTCATTGACCTTGGCCAGCAGCCGCCCCCAGGAACCCACGGCCGGCTTCAGGACTACGGGATAACCCATGTCGTCCATCGTCTGCAAGGCGGATTCGGTGGAGAGGGCGATACGCACCTCGGGCGACGGGACGCCGTGCGCCAGCAGCGCCAGCGTCGTGTTTAGTTTATCGCCGCACACCTGGGCCACCTGGACCGTGTTGACGGTGGGAATGCCCCAACTATTCAGAATTTGCAATACCGCCAACGCCTGCGAATGGCTGACGCAGCGCTCTAAAATGACGTCGTACTGCTGCCAGGAAACGGCCGTTTGCAGGCTAAAAACCACCTGGCGCACGTCGATCATTTCAAAATCAACCCCGCGCCGCTGCAATTCCTCAACGATGAGCTTCTCTTCCGCCCGAATTCTTGAATACAACACACCAATGCGCATAAAAATCCCTCTATGGCTAACAGCTAACAGCTATTAGCTTTATTCGCCCCAATCCTCTTCGACTTCGGGGGCCAGTTCGATGGTCAGCGGGGACATACTGGTCACTTCCAGTTCTATGCCGCAGTCGGGACATTCCACAATCTCGCCCACGATGACGTTGTCGGCCAATTCAACTTCCCCGTCGCATTCCACACAGATTACAGTTGTCATTTTTTTACTCCTTTTCTTGTCTTGGTCCTTCTGGAGGCTTTTACCCTCCGGGAAGATGCGGGTAAATAAAAACGGGCTTACCGGTTCTGATTCCGGTAAGCCCGCCTGAAAAACTTTGTTTGAGACCAATCACTCAAAAGCAAGCGCCACGAACCAGAACCCCGTTGGGCTGAGTCTTCTTGTTCTTCTTCAGTTGATTGGAGATCTGTTTGTTTAGCATGGTATTCGTTGGTTGGTTAGTTTGTTGGGTGGATAAATAAAAAGCGCCCCACCGGTAGTTGGCGGGGCGCTTGTGAGTGCATGTTTTTGCGGGTAAGCAAAAGCGGCCAGACTACCGTTTGGTAATTTGCTTGCTCTTCTTGCCCTTCTTGGTTGCGAAACTATTTGTCCAGATGTTCATATTGAGTAGAACTATAACAAAGGGGGGAAGGGGCGTCAACGGCCGTTGCTCATACATTCCATCCAAATTATCCCCCGCCCAATTACCTGATTTGTCCAAATCCACCCGCCTCACACAATAACCAATACCATAATCACCACCAGGCTAACCACGCACAACGAGCCAACCTTTTGTGAGATAGGCAGCAGCCAGTGGCTGGCCCAGGTCAATGTAGGATTGTCAGGTGATGTACTTTGCAGATCGGTAGCCAGAACCCACAACAACGTCAGCATGGCGGGAATCAAAGCCCAGACAATACCAAGCAAGACAACCCACGACGGTAAGATAGAGGTGAGATGCGGCTGCCAAAGGGTCAGTAACAGGACCGTTGCCACATGCGCCAGTTGATCAAGCAGAAAGCCTGGGGTTTGTTTGACGGCCGGCTTGTTCAATTTCAGCCAATCAATGGCAAAATGAATGGCGCCTGAGGCGACAAACAGCGGGATATACTGCCACGGCCGTTGCACCAGCGCCGCCGCCGTCAGCATATGGATGAGGACATGCAAAAGCAGTCCTTTATTACCCTGTGTTTTAAGAATGTAAATGCGGTTGGTTTGTAAGGGAAAATCAGCAATCAAGTGAGCCAATAACAAAATTGGGAATGTGGTCATGACCCTCTTACGGCCGGACCGTCTGCCACGGAGCCAGGTCGTCTTTAAACATTTTGGTTAACCCACTCTATAAGGTTAGTTTTTCAATGTAGCAGGAATGATACAGCGAGGAGGAAAACGGCCGTACAATCCAACTGTAATCTCATTAACAAATACCCAACCGAACCCGGTCCCATCTTGGCAAACTGCTCGGCCTCGCGTATAGTGATCTCATGATTCTGACACGCGCCGAATTTGAAAACCTGGTAGACGAAGCCCTGGAGAATTTACCCCCCTTTTTCCGCGACAAAATGAACAACGTCGCCATCCTGATCGCCCGCTGGCCCACCCGCACCGAACTTCGAGACGCCGGCGTCCCGCCCGGAGACACCCTACTCGGCCTCTACCAGGGCATCCCCCTGACTGAGCGCACCCAGGGATACAACCTCGTCTTGCCGGACACCATCACCCTCTACCAGGGACCCATCGAACAACAAGCCGAAGGAGACCCGGAGGCCATCCGCCATTGGGTGCGCCATGTCTTTCTGCACGAACTGGCCCACCACTTCGGCATCAGCGACGACCGCTTGCGCGAGCTTGGCGCGTATTAATGCACGGGGTGAAGCGTAGTTTTGCATTGCAGTAAAGCGACCCCCAAAGTCAGGCCCACAAATCAGCAAAAATAAGGTGGGGGCAGCGTTCGTGGCTGGTTATCGGGCGGCGCTGGCAAGGCGGCAAGTGGATTTACCGCCGCTCTAGCTTTATGGGGATGACGGCCGTTCCCGATACCCACCATTCAGGTCAGCGCTGGCCCGCTGCACCAGCGCCGCCGCCCCCTGTTGTTCGGCCGTCTGGCGCGCCAGGGTAAAGCAGGTTGCGGCATCCTGAAGAATCGCGGCTGGCTGCGCCTGGTTCCGCGCCTGCATTTCCAACAGCTTCCCTTTGATGCGGTATGCCTCTGATTGAAACCACAGTTCCCCAGTTTGCTCCCCCAGGGCTAGCGACTCATCCACCGCTGCCAGGCCGCGCGCAATTTCCCCGGCTACCCCGCACGCCTGCGCGAAGAACACCAGAAAAGTGGTCCAGTTGAGCAGTGTACCGGTAGCGCGGTATGCCTCCATGGCCTGCTGCATCTGCGCAATGCGGTCTACAGAAGGGTCGCCTTGCACCACGGCCGCCCAATGCTCGGAAAACTGCGCCGCCAGAGCAAATACCTCCAACCCATATTGTTCAGCCACCAGACGCCATCTGGAGGCAAAATCGCGCGCGGCTTCCACGTCGCCCTTTATTGCCGCCAACCAGCAAGAACGGCCCAGCGCATAACAAGTTGTCATCGGGTGCTGAATCTGTTCTGCCAGCTCGCGCGCCTCTCGACCGCGTTGGTCCGCTTCTTCAGGAAAACCCAGAATCCACAGACACTCTGCTAAATAGGCCAGCCCCACAACCGCCGGGGCCATACCAAATTGCTGTGCGAGACGGCGCTGCTGCGCTTCGTCGGGCGCGGCGCAGGCCTCCTCCAGCCGCTGCCGCGCCAGGATGAATTGGCCCTGGTAAAACGGGCTGGCCTGCAAGCGGGCCAGCGCCAGCAAATCAGGATCGCCGGCTTGCTGCGCCAAGCGCAACAGCCGCGCACAAAGTTTGTCCACTTCGACGTGTTCCGACCGGCCCAGGCGGAAGGTTGCCAGCAGCCACAGCGCGGGGATGAGCTGGGCGCTATCGTCCAGGTTGGCGCACAATTCCTGGGCGCGGGCGTAGGCCACGGCCATTTCCGGCGGCGCCCACCCTTTTACGGCCGTGAGCGCCGGTCCCAAACTGAGCTGCAAATCGAGTTCCTGACGGTCCCGCTCCGGCGTTTCGGGGAGGGTGGGCAGCAGCTCCAGGGCGCTGTAGAAATGGGCGATGGCTTCCTGGTTGGCCGACAGGCGCTGCGCGTTTTTGCCGGCCATGGTGTAGTAAAGCACCGCCTTCTCGACCATTTGGGCGGCCGCAAAATGGCGCGCCAGGGCGTGGGCCATTTCCGGAAACCGGGTCAAATTGGGCTGATAAAATCCTTCCAGCTTACTGCCCACCAGCCCGTGCAAGCTTGCTTTTTCCACCAGGTCCAGCTGGTGGTAGAGATAAACCTGAAACAGCCCGTGCCGGAAGTGGTATATCGCCAGGTTTTCTTCATCGACAGGTCTTATGGATTGCGCCGCTACGAGCCGGTGCTGCCGGCACGCTTCCTGGCTCAGCAGGCGGCACACCTGCGCCGTTTCTTGCTGGAGGACTGCCGCCACCACATCGGCCGTAAATTGTTCCCCTTCCACGCTGGCCACCCTGAGCGCATCACGGCAAGGCGGTGATAAATGGTTGATGTGGCGGGCAATCACCGCTTCGATACGCGCTGGCAGTTCGCGCCAGTTCAAATTCGGCCCCTCCACCCAGTATCCCTGGCTGTCGCGCTGAATCTCGCCGCGCAGCTGCATACCCCGCAGCAGTTCAGTGGTGAACAGGGGATTGCCGGAGGTTCGGCGCTGCAATAAAGTGCGGAACTCCCGGCTCAGGTGATTTGGTTCGCTGTCTAGCAGGGCATCTATAAAGACATTTCCAGGGCTGCGCGTCAGGTCGATGTGCACATCCCCATAGGCTCGCTGCAATTCACCAACGACGTCCGGCAGAGGATGGGCTTCGCCTCCTCGCAGTTGTGTAAGCTCTTCCGGGCGGTAAGCGCCGAGAAGCAGGATGCGGCTGCCGGCTAACCGCAGCCCCAGATGAAAGAGCAGGCTGACCGAACCAGGATCAATCCAGTGCAAGTCATCCACGATAAGCAGCAGCGGCCTGCTCTGCGCCAGTGCGCGCAAAACCTGGCTGAACTGTTCAAACAAGGCGGCCTGCGGCGACTGCTGCTGGGGCGGCCTCGCTGCCAGCTGGGGCAGCAGCATTTCCAACTGCTGGAGCCTGTCTGGGGCCACGCCGCTGTGCTGCCGGGCAAACCGCAAGAGGGTCTGGCCGGAAAAGAAACGGCCGATCAGCTCTTGACCCTGATCCAGCACAGCGTCCAGCGTGGCCGGCAGCTGCTGCCACAGCCGCGGCATCAACTGGTCGCTCCCGATCTCGACCGTAACGGGCGCTTCGGCCTCGCCCACCAACATGCGGATGACGTTGAGAAAGGGAAAGTAGGGGTCGCCCTGGCCGGTGACGGCGCGGCACTGCCCCCAGACGGCCAGCAGTTCTGCGTCCTGGGTCAACGCGCGGCGAGTAAATTCGGCCAGAAGCGCCGTCTTGCCGCTGCCCGGCTCGCCGGTGACAAAGTGAACGCCGCCCTGACCGGCAGCGGCGCGCTCCAGGGCGGCGTTTAACCTTTCCAGCTCCGCGTCGCGGGCAACAAAACGGATGGGTTCAACGGGCGCCTGGGGAATCAGACCGGGCCAGGTGGGGATGGGCGTGGGGGAAATGGGCGTGAAACGGCCGTGCTTGAGTTCCTCATACAGGCGCACCGTCTCCGCCTCCGGCTCAACCCCAAGCTCCTGATTCAACTGCCGGCGGCAGACGTCAAACTGGGCCAGGGCTGCACTGCGTTGGCCCCGCCGCACCAGGATTTCCATCAGGTGGCGGTGGCTCCGCTCGTGCAGCGGGTCGAGGGCTAGCTGCTGCTGCACGTAGGTTTGCGCCGCCTCGTACGCTTCCTGGCGGATGATCTGCTGCACCAGGTTGTCGTAGGCCTCAATGGCCTGCCGCCGCAGGTCGGCGCGCTGGGCGGCGGCCCACTCTTCGAAGGGGGCGGAGTCCGGCAGGTAGAAGTCGCACAGGAAGTCGCCGCGGTACAGGGCCACGGCGTCCTCCAGCTGTTCCTGGCTAGGGCTGCCGCGCAGCAAGCTGCAGAAGCGGTGGACGTCGAGGGCAATGTCGGCCTCAGGGTTGAGCTGGATGGTGTGCCGGTCGGAAAGGAAGATATGGTCGGCGATAGACTCGTCTTCGGCGGTCAGGGCCTGGCGCAGCAGGTAGAGGGCGCGGCGCAGGTTAACCTGGGCGGACTGGGGCGACATGCCGGGCCACAGCAGTTCCATGAGGGCTTCGCGTCGCTGCGGATATTCCCGATTCATGGCCAGATAAGCCAGCAGGGCCTGGGCGCGGCTGCTGGATAGATTGAGGGAACGGCCGTTAATAGCCCCACCCAAAGGACCTAACAAGGAAATGGCCAGAGTTGTCATTTGGCTCCCGCTTTTGGGGAAGAGCCACCAGGGACGCAATTTAGGGCAACGAACGTGGGGCGTAGTTTCTTAAATGTTGCTTGATGGTGCCTGCTCCACCCACCAACTAATGCTAGATGCCTGCATTATAGCATACCCCCCTTTTCAATTGGGGAATCACGCAAAAATCACGGGTAAGACATCTTAAAATCACTGACCAATCACCCTCACAAGCGAAACTGACTGTAAGGAATAAAAGCAGTTGTTGAGCGGACCCAGGGGGTGTGTCGTGAAACGAAATCTCATTTTCAGTTGCTTGTTGACAATCATTTTTGCCTTGGGCTGCCAATCGACAGAGTCTGCAATGGCTGCCGTGGAATCCCCCCCGCCTGAAATCAGGCCGTCGGCAGCCGCCCAGCCTACACCCGCCTCCATGCCACAGGTTCCAGCGCCGGCGCCATCCTGTGCCGACCCTACTTCCGAAATGGCCGCCGCTTGCGAGGCCCAGGTTGCCCAAATTCTGAATGCCACAGTACGGATTGAATTAGAATACTGGTCAGAAGGGCAAATCGTTGCGGAAACCGGATCGACCCGTTACGAGGTCGCGGAGGCAACCAGCCACGCGACGTTGATCAACAAGCGCTACCTGATCACCCACAACCACT
>JAGOMA010000080.1 GCA_017993775.1 Chloroflexota bacterium
GGCCCTCAAAATCGAATTCAATGACCGCTACAGCCAGGCGTCCACCTACCACCAGTTGGGCAGGGTGGCGCAGGAGCAGCG
Source organism: Chloroflexota bacterium (assembly GCA_017993775.1). Taxonomy (GTDB): domain Bacteria; phylum Chloroflexota; class Anaerolineae; order Promineifilales; family Promineifilaceae; genus Leptovillus. The sequence goes on from JAGOMA010000080.1 coordinate 82, forward strand.
GGAGTGGGCGACGGCCGTGTCCCATTACAACCAGGCGTTGGCCCTCTACATCGAATTCAATGACCGCTACAGCCAGGCGAAGGTCAACCACCAGTTGGGCATGGTGGCGCAGGCGCAGCGGGAGTGGGCGACGGCCGTGTCCCATTACAACCAGGCGTTGGCCCTCTTCATCGAATTCAATGACAAACATGGGCAGGCGCGTCTGCAACATAGTTTGGGCATGGTGGCGCAGGAGCAGCGGGAGTGGGCGACGGCCGTGTCCCATTACAACCAGGCGTTGGCCCTCTACATCGAATTCAATGACCGCTACAGCCAGGCGGGAACCTACCACCAGTTGGGCAGGGTGGCGCAGGAGCAGGAACGTTGGTCAGAAGCAGTTGATTTTTACCTCAAAGCTGTTGAAATTTACGCGGCTTATCCTGGCGATTACAATCAAACCATTGTGATAGGCAGCTTAAAGCGGGTGTGGCAGGCGGCCCCGGAGTTTGCCGGTAAACCGGCCATCCCCGGCCAACTGGCCGCCATCCTGTCCATCACCCCCGCCGCAGCCCTGGCCCGTCTCCAACCCGCGTAGGGGCGAGACGGCGCGGCATTAGGCCGTCCCAACGGTTGGCATCGTCACCGCGCCGTCTCGCCCTCCCCGGTGCATGGGTCGGCCTAATCCAGGGCGAGACCGGCGGGGGACAAATTGTTGGATTTGGGCAAAGGTATCGCCCGCCGGTCCCGCCCCTACGGGGTCGCGGGGCATGGTGCGGGGGCGGGACGGCGCGGCGTTACCAACCGCCGCGCTGCTGCTCCATAAACCAGCGGCTGGCCTCTGTGCGGTTGGCCACGCCCAGGCGTTGGTAGATATTTTGCAGGTGGAATTTCACCGTGTTTTCGCTGATGTGCAGGCGGTCGGCAACCTCGGCGTTGGTCAGGCCCTCGGCCACGGCCGTTAACACCTCTGCCTCTCGCGCCGAAAGCGTGGGGTCGGGCACGGCCGTTTCCACGCCAAACATCCAGCGCCGGGCCACCGCCGGAAAAACCATCTGCCCCTCCATCACCTGCCGGATCGCCCGAATCGTCTGCTCCGGCGGGTCGGTCTTAAACAACAGCCCATCCGCGCCGCAAGCCAGCACCGCGCGGATCGTTTCCGTATCGGAATACGCCGTCAGCACCAAAATGCGCGTCTCCGGGAAACGGCGGCGCAGCTTCTCCAGCCCGGTCACGCCATCCATGTAGGGCATTTGCACATCCATCACCACCACGTCCGGGCCAAACCGGGCCACAGCCGCCAGCAGCCGTTCGCCATCCGTAGCCGTGGCCAGCACAGAAATGTCCGGTTCCAATCCCAACAAACTCCGCAGCCCCTCCAACACCAGGGCGTGATCATCAGCCAAAATCACTCGAATCGGTTGTTTATCCATTTCCCGGCACCCTCACGCTAATGCGCGTCCCTTCTTGCGGCGAACTAAACAAATCGAACACGCCGCCCACCAGGGCCACGCGGTCGCGCATCCCGCGCAGGCCAATATGCTCCTCGCGCTCCGTCGCCGCCGGTCCGGTTAGGGGCGGCGGCAAAAAGCCATGCCCTTCATCCCACACCACCAGGGTGATTTGGCCGCCGGTTTCCGACACGCGCACCCCCTGATGCCTGGCCCCGCTGTGGCGGTAGGCGTTGGAAAGCGCCTCCTGGCAGATGCGGTAGAGGGCGATTTTGACGGGCAGGGAAACGGCCGTGTCCAACCCTTCCGGCGCCATAAAATCCACCTGGCAGCCCGTCGTCTCCTCATGGTAGATCAGCAAATCGCGCAAAATGTCGATGAGATCGCGGTGGGCAAAGTTGGGTGGGCGAAACGTGCCCAAAAACGCGCGAATTTCTGCCAGCGCGCCATCCATCAGGCGGGCCAAACGGTCCACCGCCTGCTCATAGTCGGCGGCGGGGATGAGGTGGCCGTGGGCGCGCCGCTGCTGCAAGCTGCTCAACTGCGAACGGGCGGCAAACAACTGCTGCACCGGGCCATCATGAATATCGAGGATGATGCGCTGCAATTCTTCTTCCGTAATCGCCAAAATACGGCGAGCGGCTAAATGTTCTTCTGGATCAACGGGTATTTGGCTCTCCCTTTCCATGCCAGAATCATAACAGAGACGGCTGGAAAGGGACAAGAGGAGACCCGCGCGGTTTTACCATTCATCAGAAAAGGCTACAATCCTTCAATCTAAAAAAGGAAGGGAGCATGGACGCTTTAACACAGCCTTCGCCCAATTTATTGCAGGCCATCTTAGACGATTCGGCGGCGCGGCACAAACATCTGTGCCCGCGACAGGTGTTGGGGGCGCGGCTGGGGTTGGCCGGGCTGCTGGCCCTGGGCCTGCCGAATGTGTATGATGAGCGGTTTGATAACGGCCGTAAACACCTCCTGACCATCGTGGAAACAGATGGCTGCGCCGCCGATGGCATCTCCGCCGCCACCGACTGCTACGTTGGCCGGCGCACCATGCGCGTGGTGGATTTTGGCAAAGTTGCCGCCACGCTGGTCGATACCCGAACGGGAACGGCCGTGCGCGTCAGCCCGCAGCTAGAGACACGAACCGCTGCCCGGCGTTATGCGCCCATGGCCCGCAGCCGCTGGCACAGCTATCTGGAAGCCTACCAGATCATGCCCGACGCCGAATTGGTGCGCGTGCAGCCGGTGGAACTAACACAAACGTTGGCAGACATCATCAGCCGGCCCAATCTGCGGGTAGAATGCGCTGTCTGCGGCGAGGAAATCATCAACGAACGAGAAGTGGGTGTAGACGGCCGTTCCCTCTGCCGCTCGTGCGCCGGAGATGCGTACTACAGGGTTTAAACTAGCTCTGGCAGACCGGAGGAGTGCAAGTCTGTAATCTCCAATCTTTCGTCTCTAATCCCCGGCGTTATATAATCCCAACCATGACTATCACACACCATGAACCATTTATCCGCCACTGTTATGCGTTGGCGCGGCAGGCGGCAGCCAAGGGCGACCATCCTTTTGGCGCGCTGTTGGCGCGGGATGGGCAGGTCTTGCTTACGGCCGTCAACACCATCACCACCGACCACGACATAACCCGCCACGCCGAATTAAACCTCATCAGCCAGGCCAGCCGCCAATTCGACCCCGCCACACTGGCCGAATGTACGCTTTACACCAGCACCGAGCCGTGCGCCATGTGCGCCGGCGCCATCTTTTGGGCCGGCGTACCGGCCATCGTCTATGGCAGCAGCGCCGAAACCCTGGGCGAGATTGCCGGCGGCGCGTTTGTGGTTCCCAGCCGGGTATTGTTGGCCTATGGGCAGCGGCAAACGGCCGTTACCGGCCCCATTTTGCCCGACGAAGGCCGCGCCATCCACCAAGCCTATTGGCCCAGCCGGTAAGCCCCGCCATGAACATCACCATTCGCGGTTTATCGCACCAATTTAAGGCTAACGGCCGTCTGCTGCCCGTACTGCGCGACATCAACCTGAGCATCGCGGCCGGTGAATTTGTCGCCCTGGTTGGCCCCAGCGGCTGCGGCAAATCGACGCTGCTGCGCGTTTTGGCCCACCTGCTCACCCCAACCAGCGGGTTGGTAGACATCGGCGGCGCGGACCCGGCCACGGCCGTGGCCCACAAACGCGTAGCCTGGATGGCCCAAAACCCCGCCCTGCTGCCCTGGTACACTACCCACGACAACATCGCCCTGGTACAGCGCATCAACGGCACCAACCACCACACTCCCGCCGACCTGCTGGCCCTGGTGGGACTAAGCGATTTTGCCGATGCCCACCCGTTCACGCTGTCTGGCGGCATGCAGCAGCGGCTGGCCCTGGCGCGGATATTGGCCCAGCAAGCGGCCGTCTGGCTGATGGATGAGCCGTTTGCCGCCCTGGACGAGCTAACCCGCGAACGGTTGACCGGCGAACTGCTGGCCCTGTGGCAGCAGCAGCGCCCAACCGTGCTGTGGGTAACGCACCACATCACCGAGGCGGCGCGATTGGCGGATCGGGTGCTGGTGTTGTCGCCGCGCCCAACGGCCGTGCTGGCCGATGTGCCGGTTCCCCTGCCCCGCCCGCGCGACGATACAACAGCCGAGTTTCAAGCCGTGGTGCGCGCCATTCGCGCCGCGCTGATGCAGGCGGAACCATGAGAGCCATTCCAGACGCCGATCAGACGCAAAGCAATGGGATCGCCCTGGTCATCGTTGGCCTGACGCTGCTGTTGTGGGAGGGAATGGTCCGGTGGCGGGCTATTCCGGTGTACATTTTGCCGGCGCCCAGCCTGATCGGGCAGACGTTGGTGAAGAATTGGGGGTTATATGCGGAGGCAACGGCCGTTACCCTCAGCGAAGCGCTGCTTGGGCTGCTGCTGGGCACAGCCACCGGCGCGGGGCTGGCGGTACTGCTCAGTCTATGGCCCCGGCTGGAACGCGGCGTCATGACTCTGGCGATTCTGGCCAAATCGACGCCGCTGGTAGCCATCGCCCCGCTGTTAACCATCTGGCTGGGTTTTGGCATGACGCCCAAAATCATCATCACCGCCCTGCTCACCTTCTTTCCGGTGCTGGTGAATGTACTGGCCGGTCTACAGCGCGCCGACCCGGCCATGCTGGATTTGTTCCACACCTGGCACAGCGGCCGTCGGGAAATTTTTCGCCACGTTCGCGCGCCATCCGCCCTACCTTACCTGTTTACCGCGCTAAAAATCGCCGGGCCGCTGGCCCTCATTGCCGCCGTGGTCGCCGAATGGACCGGCGCGTCTGGCGGGCTGGGGCGCACCATGTGGCTGGCGTACACCAATCTAAACCTGCCCTATTTGTTTGCCGCCATCTTCATTCTGGCCTTTGCCGGGGTGATGTTATACGGCGCTATCGTCTGGCTGGAAAAACAGGTTGTCTTCTGGCAGCCAACCAGTCCATTTTAACGCCTGACCCTTCGGGTTTATTTCCAGGCCCACTTGACAACAGGCAGCCAAACCCGAAGGGTCTGGTTATGCACCTAAAAAGGATTGTATTTTGACACGTTACTTATACCTTTTGTATTCGATATTGTTAGGTCTGGCGCTGGCGGCTTGCCAGGGCAACCCGCCGGAAAAGACGGCGATGACGTTTATGGCCGGGTTTCGGCCGCAGGCCAATTTGCCGTTTGTGGGCGTGTATGTGGCTCAGGAAAAGGGCTTCTTTGCCGACGAAGGGCTGGAGGTGACCATTGAACACTCGACCGGCGGCGGGCAGCATTTGCAACTGCTGACGGCCGGGGAAGTGCAGGTGACGACGCAAGACGCGGCCGTTTTGTTGGAACGGCGCGCGGATCCGGGGCTGCCGTTGGTATCGCTGGCCTTGGTTGGGCAGCGCGGGCAGCAGGCGTTCGCCGCCCTGGCCGACAGCGGGCTGCAATCGCCCAAAGATTGGGAGGGGCGCACGGTGGGGTTTAAGGGCACGCCGCCGCCTGATTTGTTTGCGCTGCTGCACGCCGTGGATGCCAATCCGGACAACGTGGAACTGGTAAACGTGGGGTTTGATCCGCGCGTGCTGACGGAAGGTCAGGTGGATGTGTACCCGGTGTTTAAGTCCAACGAGCCGTATCTGATTCGCAGTTGGGGGTATGACGTGACCTTGTGGGACGCGGCGGAGTACGGCGTGCCGACGTTGGGGCTGGCCTACGTGACCAGCGAGAGCATCTTGCAGGAGAATCCGGAGATGTTGACGCGCTTTTTGCGGGCGGCAATGAAGGGCATTGCCTACGCGGAGGCGCATCCGGATGAGGCGGTAGACATTGTGCTGCTGTATGCCGGGCCGGAAACGAACCGCGACCATATGCGCTTTATGTTGGACACAGAACTGGCAGACGCGCACAGCGCGGTGACGGATGAGTTTGGGTTGGGCTGGCAAACGGCCGTGCAGTGGCAGGCGCTGGCCGATATGTTGGCGGTGGATGGGGTGGATACGGCCGTTTCCGTTCAGGGTGTCTTCACCACGGAAATTTTAGCCGCCGCCCAGCAGTAACCGGCGCAGGTACATCGTGCGCGTGGAGAATCTTGCGCAGCCATCGACTGCCTTAAAAACGGCGAAACTTACCAAATCCTGAGTGACAGCCCATAGGAACTATGCTAACATGCAGCGAATCATGCAGCGATTAAACCTATTGGGAACTTGTTTGACGGCCGTTCTGTTTTTACTCGGCTTGTTGTTAGCCAACGCCCTGGTAAGCGATATCTTGCCTGGCTGGCAAAGCCTGCTGTTAATGATTGTGGTGGGGAGCGGCCTGGGAGTCTTTTTGTGGCGGGCGGTCATAGAACCGGCGCAGCGCGCGGCGGCGGGTGCGGCCGCCGCCGCCGCCGATCTTGCTCGCCGGGAAAATGAACTTGCCAGCCAACAGCGCATCCTATCAGCCATCCGCGAACAAAAAGAGCAATATCAAGACCTGTTCGAGCAAGCCAACGACATTGTGTTCATTCTGGATTTAGATGGCAAGTTCATTTACATCAACCAGGCTGTACAAAAAATCACCGGTTACACGCCGACCCAAATGGTGGGGCGGCATTTTTCGGCGTTTGCCTCCCATGCAGATGAAGCCGTCTTGTGGGATTTTTTGCAACAAGACCGGATCACCAACTACGAGTTGGTCTTTGATACGCAAGACGGGCAAATCGTCATGGTTGAGGTAAACGGCCGTCTTTTCCAACATCAGGGGCAGCCCTCCGCCATCCTGGGCATTGCCCGCGATATTACCGGCAAAAAACAGCAGCAAATCGAACTGGAACAAGCCAAAGTAGCCGCCGAAAACGCGACCCGCGCCAAAACGGTGTTTCTGTCCAATATGGGCCACGAACTGCGCACGCCGTTGTCGGTGATTCTTGGCTATACCGACATCATCGGCCAGGACGCCCTGGTAAATGGGCTGCAAGATTATTATTTCCTGACGCAAAAAATCAAACAAGCCGCGCAAAAACTGCGGGTCATCGTCAACGATGTGCTGGAAATTACGGAAATCGAATCCGGGCAGGTAACGTTTTTGTTGGAGACGTTTGATATTACGCAAACGGTTAATCGAGCGACGGCTAACTGCCAGACGGCCGTTGAAGCCAACAACAACAACTTCCTCGTCCTAATCCCCCCAGACATCGGCAGCATCTTCGCCGATCAGGATAAAGTGCGGCGCGCGTTGGAAAATTTGCTCAACAATGCCGCCAAATTCACCCACGACGGCTCGATCACCTTCAGCGTGAACCGCAAACTGGACGGCGACCAGGAGTGGATTATGTTCCAGGTGTCAGACACCGGCATCGGCATCCCCGCCGACCAACACGAGAAGATATTTCAGCCGTTTGACCAGGTGGAAAAATCGTTTACGCGGGGATATGAGGGGACCGGGTTGGGGCTGGCGATCAATCAATATTTTTGCCGGGCCATGCAAGGGGAAATCAGTCTGGTGAGTGAATTAGGTCACGGATCGACGTTTACGATGAAATTACCGGCCAGGGTAACGGCCGTCTCCGCCATGTACGTGCGCAAACAATAAGCCCCCACCCTGCCCTTACTGCCGATAAATCGCCGCCCGTTCCTTCAGCCAGGCCACCCATTCGGCCACCCCTTCCCCCGTTTTGCAAGAAATGGGGAAAAAAGCCACATCAGGATTCAAAATCTCAATCCCCCGGCGAAAATAATCCATGTCAAAATCGATATAGGGCAGCAAATCCATTTTGTTGAGAATAAGCGCATCGATGCCCCGGTAAATGTTGGGGTACTTGTACGGCTTGTCGTCGCCTTCCGGCACGCTGGCGATGACCACGTTAAAATGGGTTCCTAAGGCAAACGAAGCCGGACAAATGAGATTGCCCACGTTTTCCACAATCAACAATTCAATTTCAGCCAGCGGCATCTGCGCCAACGCGCCGCTTAGCATCACGGCGTCTAAATGGCAGTTACCGCCGGTGTTGATTTGCACGGCCGGCATGCCTGCGGCAATCACTTTGTCGGCGTCGATGGTCACGTTGGCGGTATCGCCCTCGACGACGCCCAATTTGTAATCAGCCGTCAGCGCTTCGATGGTACGCAGAATGGTGCTGGTCTTGCCAGCGCCGGGCGAGGCCATGATATTCATGCCCACCACCTGGGCGGCATCCAGTTTTGCCCGATTTTGCGCCGCCAGACTGTCGTTGGCGCTCATAATTTCTTGGACAACAGGCACAATTTTACTCATTACAACCCCTTTAAGTTTCCACCTCAATGCTTTCCAGGCGAAATTCTTCCCCGGCCGTCACCTTCAGGCGAATGCTGTCGCACTGCGGGCAGGCGGTCAATTCGCGGCTGAGGGTGTAGGTATGGGCGCAATCCAGGCAAATCAACGTGGCCGGAATCCGCTCGAAGTTTAGGGCAGCGCCGGCGCACAGCGTGTCTTTACTGATAATGTCCCAATAAAATTGGATCGAGTCATCGACGATGGAAGAAAGCTGGCCAATAACCAGATTCAGGCGGGTAACGCGCCGGGCTTCAGCCTGTTCGGCATACTCCAGAGCAATGCCGAGAATGTTTTCCGCAATAGGCAGTTCGTGCATAGGTTCACCAACGGCCGTTCATATTCGGCCAGTTTCCGATTGTGACACAAGGACACGGCCGTTTCCAATGCCATATGTCACCCATTTCAAAAGGCGAATGTCATTACGCCAGCAAGAAAAATGGGGGTGAAACGGCCGTAATCGTCACCCCAACCATATGATCATCATCCCGGCATCACATGACAATAGGCACTTTCTGATATCCTTAACACAGTTTATCCTTAACCCAACTTTGGGAAACCTTTCCACCTTGTCGTCCACACCACCATTCGACGACAAGCACCCGATTCGGAGGTAATTATGACTACAACCAAATGGATCATCGTCGAAAAAAAGTGGTGCAACTACATCCAACAAGAAGCCAGCATTATGGAACAACGCGTATACGCCTCAGATATGCTGCCAGACAGCGAACCCTACCGCGTCATCGCCCGCAAATGCTCCGCTAACGTCGCCTGCAACCTGGCCAACGTCCCTTGCGACTGGGCCTTCACCAACCCGAATGTCGATCGTTTCAAACTCGGCTAATTCATTACCGACCATCGACACCCATCACACGAGCACATCGTCCCCTTAGCCTGAAACGATTTATAGACAGAAAAAAGGCCGCCTGAAATCAGGCGGCCTTTTTTAATGTCCAACTATGTCCGTTTTCACTTTCGGGAGCGGATGAGGCCAAAAAGCACGGCCGTTAACACCGCCAAAGCCCCCGTCGCCAGCACCACCTTACCGGCCGTAGCCTTCAATTCGCCGTCCGTAAACAATTCAGCAATCGGCTGCACACGCTGACGCGGCGTCACGCCAAACGAAAAGCGCGTTATCGCTTTCCCCAGGCGATAATGCCCCGGCGTGCGAAAAACCGTCGCCACGTCCAACGGATGCGGCGGCCCACCCACAGCATAAGAGCGCATCTGCGTGAATTGCAGCACCTCTTCCTTGCCGTGCGTCCGCGCATTCCCCGACAGTTTCACCCCGCCAAACGGCAGCAGCGAGACCGGATAATGGGAAATAGCGTCATTGATGTTCACTGACCCCACGTCTAACCGGTGGGCCACGCGCTTTGCCTGGCGCATATCGCCGCTCCACACGGCCGCGCTCAAGCCATACTCGCAATCATTCGCCAGCCAGATCGCTTCAGATTCATCATGAAACTTCATGATCGGCATGATCGGACCGAAGGTTTCTTCGCGCATCACCTTCATGCTGTGGTCCACATCCACCAGAATCGTCGGCTCCATGAACAGACCTTCCAGCGTGCCGCCAGTGAGGATGCGCGCGCCTTTGGCCAGCGCATCATCCAGTTGATCGGTCACGATTTTGACCTGCCGTTCGAATGTCAGTGGACCCATGTCGAATTGGCTGTCGGTTTCTTTGGTGTAACCGATTTTTATGTTGCGCGTTTCGGCGAGCACGGCCGTTACAAAATCATCATAGGCCGTCTCTTGCACATACACCCGCTCGATACCCATGCACGTCTGGCCCGTGTTGTAAAACGCGCCCCATGTCCCCCACTTCGCCGCCGACTGAATGTCGGCCGAATCAAACACAATCATTGGGTCTTTGCCGCCCAGCTCGCAAATAAACGGCGTCAACGTCTCCGCCGCTGCCTGCGCAATTTTGCGCCCGGTCGCCGTAGAGCCGGTTAGGAAAATCAAATCTGGCCGCGAAGCCACAACCTGCGCCCCTACCGATCCATCGCCATGCAGCACGCGCACAAACGGGGTTAACTCCGGCACACGTTTAATCAGCGATTCAATCATCACGCCGACGGCCGGGGTCACTTCCGATGGCTTCAGCAGCACCGTATTCCCGGCCAACAACGCTGAACACATCGGCGGCACGCACAAATCGAACGGGTAATTCCAGGGACCAATCACCGCCACCACGCCAAAAGGATGGGGTTCGGTGTAATACTGCTTAAACATGTACAGGCCGGGTGGCACGCGGCGGCGCTCCAACCATTTGGGTGCAAGTTTGTAGTATTGATGCAGCCTGTCCACCGTCATATTGACTTCAATCCAACCATCTTGCCGGCTTTTACCGGCATCCTGATTGATCACGGCGCTAATTTCGTCCATGGAGTCGATGATTTCGGCCTGGAACTGGCGTAAAATGCGAATGCGTTCGGCCAGGGGTTTGCGCCGCCATACCTGAAACGCCTGGCGCATTTCTTTGTGCGCCACCGCGATTTCCTCGGTTGTGGCCATGTCTACCTGGCCAAACTGTTCACCGTTGGCCGGATTAATGAAGGGGATCACATGTGATTGACTCATGGTTTACTCCATACCTTTTTTCTGCCAGGCTTTTAAGAGGAACAACACAGCCAGGGGGACTGCCAATAGAAGCATGAAGGGTAATGTGGCTTTCAGGGGGGAACGGCCGTTTCCGCCTCCCTGCACATCCACTCCCGCTGGCGCAGCCAAAGGCTCGGGCATCGCGGCTTGCGTTTTGGCGGGAATGCTGGCCATCGCCCGTTCCGTCATGGCGGTGATAGTCAGGCTGGGGTTGACACCCAGATTGGCCGGGATGACCGAACCATCGGCAATGTACAGGCCGGGGTAATTAAAGACCTCGTGGTTTTTATCGATCACGCCGCGGCTTTCATCTGCGCCGATGCTGCAGCCGCCGAGAATGTGGGCAGTGTTGGGAATATCTAGAATGTCATTCATGCCTGCCCAGGCGACGCCGTTTGTTTTTTGGGCAAATTTTTCCACCACGGCCCGGCCAGCTTCAATGACTGGCGGGATGGGCAGCGATTTGTCGCGTTTGCTCACCAGATTTTTGCGGAACAAGGTCCACACGCTGCGCCCGCGCACGAAGGCCATGCGGTTTTCTACGGTCTGCATAATGAGCAAAATGGTGTTGCGCCGGGGCCAATCGGGCAATATGCGCACAGTGAAGAAGGCGGACGGCCGTTGCACAGCATCTAGCAGCGCCCGTTTGGTCCGCGCCAGCAGGCCGCCATCAAATTGAATCAATGGCCAGGTCAGGTTGCGCATAAAGGATTGGCCGGGAGCATACCGCACCGGCTCCACGCTGGTCACCTCGTCCACCCAAAAATGAGAGGAAATGGCCACGCCCTGAGAGTAATCCACATCGGCGTCTTGTGAGGTGACGCCCATCAGGGCTTCGCTGTTGCTGCGCACCATCTGGCCCAGACGGTCAGACAAAAGCGGCAAGGAGCCGTTTTCATCGCGGCATTTCAGGAGCAAATTGACTGTGCCCAACACTCCGGCCGAGACCACGACATGGCGGGCGCGCACGGCCGTTTGCCGCTTCCAGGCCCAGTCGGTGATGTTTTCATAGCGGATTTCATAGCGGGCGAGGTCGGGTTGGGGGCCGTATAACGGCCGTATATCCAGCACATTAGACTCCGGGCGCACCTCCGCCCCCAGCCGCTCCGCCAGATATAAATAGTTCTTGTCCAGCGTGTTCTTGGCATTATGTTGGCAGCCCACCATGCAGCCACCGCAGTGAATGCAGCCCGCCCGCTCCGGCCCTTGCCCGCCAAAATAGGGGTCCGGCGTCGTTTGGCCCGGTTCGCCAAAGAAAATACCCACTGGCGTCGGCTCAAACGTATCCTCTTGGCCCAATTCCGTGGCAATCTCCAACAGCCGATGGTCGGCCGGCCAGAATTTGGGGTTTTCGGCCGTGCCCAGCATCCGATTCGCCACGTCATAATAGGGGGTTAATTCGGCCTCCCAATCGGCCAGATCGCGCCATTCCTCCGCTTCAAAAAAGGCTTGGGGCGGCTTGATGTGGGTGCTGGCATACACCAGGCTGCCGCCACCCACCCCACTGCCGTTCAGGATCCAGATGTCGCTAAAAAAATTGATCCCCATAATGCCAAAGCAACGGGCCGCCGGCAGCCAGAGATATTTAAATACATTCCAATTTGTCTTGGGAAAATCTTTGGCGTTGTAACGTTTTCCACGTTCCAACACAAGCACGCGATACCCTTTCTCGGCCAGACGAAGCGCCGAGACGCTTCCCCCAAAGCCCGAACCAATGATTACATAATCAAAAACGTCATCTGCGCTGTCTATACGGCTTTTATTTTTCATGTGCAGCCACCCCTATTCGTATTGTGGACTTTGATTGGTTCATTGCTGACGCCAATCCATTTGGGAAAACGGAATTCGGCAATAGTTATAACACGCTGCGTTATATTTTACACAAAAACTGCCCGTTTGTGCATTTTATATTGCGCCAGATGTCTTGTTCGGGCCAACTTTCCCCATCAAGTAAACATAATTGTTTCCCGGGAAACATTATGTAACCTGTCAACCCGGGTTGACACTTCGTTGACGCCATGCCTGTTTCTTTGTATCTTTGTGTCTCTGTTCCTTTGTAATTTATCTTCCCTTCTTCCCTCAGGAGGTCTAATGACTGAGATTATCGCCATTGCCATGCAAAAAGGCGGGGTGGGCAAAACCACCACCACCATTAATTTAGCCGCCGCCCTGGCCGAGCGGGGCAAACGCGTCCTGGCCATCGACCTGGACCCGCAGTGCAATCTGACGCAGCACGCCGGATTCGATCCCGACCACATCTCCCCCACCATTTACAATGGCTTCAAAGCCGAAATTGACGGCCTAGAAAGCAATATCGGCGACGCCATCTATGAAACCGACGAGGCGTTTCACCTGCTGCCGTCGCAGCCGGAACTCAGCCTGATCGAACTGGCGCTCATCAATACCCTCAGCCGCGAGCGTGTGCTGGCGACGATGCTGACGGCCGTGCAGCACAACTATGATTACATCCTGATCGATTGCAATCCCTCGCTGGGACTGCTGGTCATCAATGCCCTGACGGCCGCAACCAGCGTCGTTATCCCCATCCAAACGGAGTACCTGGCGGCGCGGGGGGCGTTGATGATTTTGTCCAGCATCGAGACGGTGCGCCGCAAGAAGCTGAACAGCGACCTGGCCATTGAAGGCATTTTGCTGACCATGGCCGACACGCGCACCACACTGACACGGGATATTTTAACGGCCGTGCAGCAGCAATATGGCGACGGTATGCGCATTTTCGACACCATCATCAAACGCTCCGTCCGTTTTGCCGAAAGCGCCGTCGCCGGCCAAAGCATCCTGGCCTTCGACCCCAAAGGCCCCGGCGCGGAAGCATACCGCAAAGTGACACAAGAAATTTTGGCCGGGTAGTCCAGTTGTCGACTGCCTGACTAAAGGAAAAATCTTATGGTTAAGAAACGGCCGTCTATCAACCTCAACCGTCCCATTCCCGCCCAAACCGGCGACATGGAAACCCTATTCGCCGGCAAAGACGACATCGAGCAAGCCGCCGGCTTGCAGCTCCTCGCCTTGCGCCTCGACGCCGTCCACCCCGACCCCAAACAGCCGCGCAGCACCTTCTACGATGAAACCTTGCAAGAATTGGCCGACTCCATCAAACAAGATGGCGTCATCCAACCCATCGAAGTAACCCAGGTACGCACCGGCCAATACATGATCGTCCATGGCGAACGCCGCTGGCGCGCCGCCCAACTCGCCGGGCTGGAAAGCATTCCGGCCGTCGTCCGCCGCCGCACCTACGACGAAGTGACCCGCTTCGTCCGCCAGTTGGTGGAAAACATCCAACGCGAAGACCTCAACGACGTCGACCGCGCCTATGGCATGATGCGCCTGCGCGATCTGATGCAGGAGGAGCTAGACGCCCAAATCAGCGAGGATGGCATCAGCGGCAAACCCCATTCCCGCTCCATCAGTTGGGCCAAAGTCAGCGAAAGGCTGGGTTTCACCCGCCAGCGCGCCAGCCAGATCATCCAACTGCTCGACCTGCCCGACGAAATCAAAGAAGCGGTGCGCCAGGGCGCCATCAGCGAACGGGACACGCGCAATCTCAAAGGGCTGAAACCCTCTCAGCAGCGCGCCCTGGTACGCGCTCTGGAAGCCGGCGACATCAATAAAACCGAGTACAAACAAGTTACCCGCTACCTGAAAAACGACGCGCCCAACGCCACTGTCCACGAAGCCATCCGCGTCCTCCACATGCCGCTACCACCGGTAACAGCCCAAACCGAACCGGAGTTCGATACTTCCTTCACCGATTTGGCCGCCGATTCGGCCGCCGAATCACTGGACGCGCAAATCCCAATCCCCAATCTCCAATCGCTGCCGATGGGAACCCGCGTTACCAATCTCCAGCGCCTGCACTGGGTGCGCGGCCACCTCGCCCGCGTCTCCGCCCAAAACGCCGCCCGCGCCGAACAAAAAGAAATGCGCCGCCTGCTGCAGCTTATCCAGCAAGACGTAGCCTCTCTGCTGGCCGCATTGGGAGAGGACAGTTAAGGGCTGTTAGCTGTTGGCTGTTAGCAGTTGGCCAATCGTTTATCGCGTTCATCATTCATCTTTTTTCGGAGGATTCCATGACCGCTAAAACCATCATCGTTACCGGCGCGTCGCGGGGATTGGGCCTGGCGGCCGCCCGCGATGCGGCCGATTTAGGCGCTAATGTCGTCTTGTTTGCCCGCTCCGCCGAGAAGCTGGAGCAAGAAGCCCAGGCCATCCGCGACGGCGGCGGCAAAGCGCTGGCCGTGCCCGGCGACATCAGCCAGGAAGCCGACTGCCGTCGTCTGGTTGAGCGAACCATCGCCTACTTTGGTCGGATTGACGCCCTGATCAACAACGCTGGGGTGATTGAGCCTATCGGCCCGCTGGCCGAGGCCAGCATCGCCGCCTGGCGGCAAAACCTGCTCACCAACGTCCTGGGGCCGGTGATGCTGACGCAGGCCGCCCTACCCTATCTGCGGCAAAACCGCGGCCGGGTGATCAACGTTTCCAGCGGGGCATCGACGTATGCCATTGCGGGCTGGGGGGCGTACTGCACGGCCAAGGGCGCGCTCAACCAGTTCAACCGCGTGCTGTCCATCGAAGAAGACATGGTGACTGCCATCGCCGTTCGCCCCGGCGTGGTGGACACCGACATGCAGGCCATCATCCGGCAGATGGGCGCGGCGGGCATGCCGGAAAGCGCCTACCAGCGCTTTGTGCGCCTGCGCGACGAGGGCGAACTGCTGCCGCCGGAAGCGCCCGGCGGAGCCATCGCCGTGCTGGCCCTCTTTGCCCCGCGAGACTGGGACGGCGAATTTGTCGCCTGGGACGAGGAGCGCGTGCAGGAACTGGTGCGCAAATACGCCACGCGGCGGGAGTGACGAGTGACGAGTGCGGAGTGCGGAGTGCGGAATGCGGAATGCGGAGTGCGGAATGCGGAATGCGGAATGCGGATTGACGACGACAGCTTGAGGATTTAAGATTAGGGGCATCTTGCCGTCCAACACAGCATCAGGAGGAAGCACAGCACATGTCAGAAGTAACCCCACAACAGCTAAAAGAAGCCTTACAGACCTATTTCAATTTGGAAGAATTAAAATTATTGGCTTTTGATGTCAATATTCCATACGAAAATCTGACCGGAGGATTGTCTGCGCGAGCGTTGGATATGGTGTTGTATGCGCAGCGACACAGTTTGTACGACAAATTGGTGGCTGAGGTGGTTGAAAAACGACCCACAGTCAATTGGGACATCCCACTAGCGCTTTCAGATCGAGGGAATGTTACCGGACTGACCGATAAGCCGGCTGCCGACCCCAGCACAGTTGCGCAGCAAGGGCCAAATATTACCCACATTTATCAAGCGCCGGTATATAACCAGCCCCATAATGTTGTGAATGAAGGAGGCGTAATGAGCAAGGATATTAAAGTTGGTGGCAATGTCATCGGCAATCTCGGCGATGGCGATTTTAACAATGAAGGGCAGATAGCGATGGGTGACATCATCCTTGGCGGTCAACCCATTCCTCAAACTCGCGAGGAGTTTACCAAACAGCTAGAAGCTCTACAGAAACTACTGGACGAAGCAGTGGCAAACGGAGAGTTCAGTCAATCACGCGCGGGCGAAAAGGCTGCGGCAGCAATAGCAGAGGTTAAAGCCGAAACGAATGAGCCTGAACCGGATAAAGTAACGATCACCAAACGGTTGGAGGAAGTTCAAGAGCGGATTGGTTTAACGGCTAAGATAGTTGAAGCCTCAAGCCAGGTAGGCAAGGCAGTGTTGAAAGCCGTACCGGTTGTCACGGCGCTAATCAAACTTGCTCAGGTCGTTTTTTAAAGCCGGGAAACCCCACCTATCTCACTGACACGCCATGGACGAACCAACCCAATACGACATAGACGGCAACGTAATCGGCAACTTGGGAGACGGTAATTTTACAAATACCGGCCAGATAGCCAGCGGCAACATTTACAACTACGCCGCCAGGGACGTGACCTTCCCTATCGACAATCTGCCGCTGCCGAACATGCATTTTGTGGGGCGCGTTGAGTACTTGCAGACCCTGACCGCCGCCCTTCAGCCAGCCCCTCATCGCCAATCCCCAACCCCTGACCCCCAGCCCCTCACCATTACGCAGGCGATTAGCGGGATGGGCGGGGTGGGCAAGAGCCAGCTGATGCTGGCCTTTGCCCAGGCGCAGCGGGCGCAGTATGACATTATCTGGTGGCTGCGGGTGGATGAGGCGCTGGCGGAGGATTTTTTGGCGCTGGGGCGGCAGGTGGGGCTGGCGGTGGATGGCCTGGAGCAGGCTGCCGCCGTG
>JAGOMA010000107.1 GCA_017993775.1 Chloroflexota bacterium
TGTCGAACAGATTGAGCTTTTGCACGTCGGTGGAACTATTTTTGCCGTTTAAAACATCGATAGCGGCCTGGTTTTCGCGGATGATGGCGACGGGGAGTTTGGCGTAACGGCCGTATAACGTGGGCCAAAATGCTGCCAACGCCTCCTGCAGCGCCTGGCTGGCCGACTGCCCTGGCCGGGGAATGACCGGCCGGGAAGAGCCACGAAAGATGACCGTCGCTTGGCGCAACCCGGCCTGCACGTTGTCCAACACCTTATCACGCAAGATTTTCAAATCGTTGCTTTCGCGCTGCGCTGCCAGCGTTAGCGCTGCTTCCGACCGGTGCGGGTCGCCCTTCCAGGCGTCAATCACCGTTTTCATCGCCAGGTAATAGCGCAAATCTTCATCGAAGCCGCGCACCCGCTGGCTGAGAACAAAGATAGATTCCTGCTCCTCGCGGCGCAGGCTGGCGTCTTCCAACTCGGCAATACTTGTCGCCAGCGCCCCCAGGGGTGAATCAACGCGGATGTTGACATGTCCATCCCGGCTGACCAGTTCAGAATCAAAATAGATGCGCGCCGGAAATTCACGGCCGTGATAGGGAACAGTGGTAAAGCCGAGGATGTTTTTGTCGGCCAGCCCGGCCAGGCCGGTTTCCAAATCTTGCAGTTTTAACCCGGACATCTCCGCAGCCACGGCTTCTTCAAAGGTGCGCCGTTCGCCGGTGAGAAACTCGTATTCCTCGCCAATGCGGGCCACCAGCCGCGCCTTTTGCAGCTTGTCTAGTTCCGGCTGCACCTGGCTGATGAGCGTGGAAAGGTCGTCGTCGCTGTCGTGGGCCAGCAGGCGGGCGATATTATCAATCGTGCGTGGGATATAACGCAGTTCACGTATCAGATAAAGCACTTCCGCCACTTCGCCGGTGAGGGGCGTGGCCTGGGGAACAACCTCGGCAATGCGGTTAATCTCACGGCGCACGTCGGGAGCAATTTCCCCTTCGGCGACAAGATTGGCATAGACCTCGTCAAAAGAGACGAGCGCGCCGACACCTTCTGTCAGATAGGGGCGGCGGCCGGCGCGCAAAATATCCTGGGTGATGGCCAGCAGGGTGCGCGTAGAACCGGACAACTGCTCGCCGCGTCCCCCGGCGCTGCGCAGGCTCTTGACGATTTCAGGGATAAGGTGAATCTGGTAGGGCAGGAAGGGATAGAAGGTGGCGAATTTTTCTTCGCTGCATGGCGGCAGTTTTTGATTGCTATTTTTCAGTTCGCCCAGATCGCGCAAGACGCCGGGGTTGGATTGGTAAACGGCCGTGACCGCCTGCCGCCCGGCTACGTTCTTCTTAAACAACCGGTCTTCCAATACCTGTTCGATATTCTCGGTCGTGAGGCTGAGTTTGAAGTGGAAGCGCCCTTCCACTTTTTTGAAATCAGCCTGTCGGGCGCGGGCATTGGTGTAGATGGCCCCCATGTCTCCATGAGTGGTCACAAAGAGCCAGATTTTGCCTTGCCCTTTGTCGCCCGCTTCTTCGATCAGGGCTTGCAACTGGGAAAGGCGATCATTATCATCGTTAATCCATTGTCCTGTTTCATCCAGGACAAAAACAAGGCGGGTCAATTTACCGGTTGCCTGTTGGCGAGCAACCAGGTCGTCGAGAATTGTGCGTACCAGGAACTGCACGTTATACAGTTCGCCTTGTTCTGCCCGCTTTAAGGCCACGCCGACGTCCTCAGGCATGGCAAAAAGCGCGGGCGCAACCTCGCACACTGCCTGGTAGAGGGTATGTGCGTAGAAGGTGAGATTTTGCCGGATGTCGGCCCAGGGACGGCCGGCGTGCCGAGCGGCAGCGGCATGAAGGTCAGGTAGGAGGCCCATTTTGTCCAGCTCCGCTTCGATGACACGGGCATAGATAAAGTTGGAACTGTACCCCTTGGCCTGATAATACTGGGATAACAAGACATGCGGCAGAGGCGTTGTTTTGTCGTCGGCGGCGGTGTTAATGTTAAAGCCGATCAACTGCGTATCACATTGATTGAGGCGAGAAAGGCTGCGTTGAATGGAGGCGCGATGCGGGGCATGGGAGGGAACCCGCGCCAAAAAACGGTCGGCAGCAGATACACCGATCAGTGACGGGTTTTCAGCCAACAAAGCGCTGATCTTGGCCAGATAGGATTTGCCAGAACCGAAGTAACCGGAAATCCAGACGCCTATTTCACTGGTGGGTAGGTGAAACGTGTCCGTGTAATGTTCCAGAAAATCATCCAGGTGTTTTTCGATGGTAGGGGTGACGACATAGCTGCCGATTTCGGCGGCTAATTTGGTTTCGTCTTGTCGCTCCGCGACTTTGACAACGGGGTCTATTTTTTCTTCAACCTGGGTGTCGAATATCTCTCGAATACGCATGGGATCCTCGTTGTTGGCTAATTTGCCAGATTGAGGGACAAACAAGCTGCCTGTCCGATGCTAGATAATGTCTCCACGATACATGAGTTCGGTTTCTTTGTTCAGAAATTTGTAAACGCGACTTTCTATCAGTTGGCCGGGGATGAGTATGATGACCGGGCCACGTAAGGGTTTGGGATTATCCCAAAGGTTTTGCAGCAGGTTGCGAGGTGTTGTGGCCGGGTAAAGAGCAGCGACGTTTTGCAGCACAACGACAGGGCGTTCTTTGGGGCTATTATCCAGGTATGTATGAATTTGTCGGGTAACGGCCGTTACCCACATCTTGCCTAGCGCGGCTTCCGGGTTGGAGCCAGGCATGGGATTGGCGATGGACGCGACAATGTGGTCGCTGCCCAATTTAGCCACAGTTTGAACAGTAATAGACAGCACATCTACCGTTTGCAAGTCATATTGCGGCCCGAGGCGGGCGGTTTGGGCGGACCATTCGTGGAAAACGGCCGTTTCTACTTCTGGTGGATAGACAACGGCCAACAGGGAAGCGCCTGTTTTACTGCCGACGTACGCATAACGCTCTTGAATACGCTTCAAAGCTTCATCAATTTTCCAACGCCAATCGTGAGCCATTTCATTCCTCTCCCCTTTCGATTAATTGCAATATCACGATCTGCCCGCTCTTCTCAAAGCGAACTGCGCCTCGTTGGTCAAGCTGGGCTAACGCCTGGCTCACGTCAGCCTCGCGCCACAAAAAAAGGTGCCACGCGGGATCGTTGATGATCTCCAGGCCGCTCTTGCCTTCGGCATGAAGGATGCAAAGCAGATGATAGGCCGTGGTCAGGGCAATAGACGGCCGTTGGATAAATCTGGTTTGGCCGCCCTTCAATACGCCGAAATCCCGCAAAGAAGAAGATAGAGTAGAAGCCATTTTCTTCTTGGTGGCTTCATGCCATGCGCGCACCTGGGGTTCTTTTTCCGCCAATTCATATATGAAACGCATGGTGTCCCGGTGTGTGAGATGAGTGGCGCCTGCCTGCCACTGTGCCCACAGAAAGCGGGTGACGAAAAGAAAAGTCAGGCGGTTGCGCAATGCAAAATAGAGGTAGGCCAGCGAGACAAATTCCGGTGACTGGTTTCCGGCCGCTGCCGCTTGAATGAGGCTGCCGCCGATCCATTGCGGAGCGACGGACAGGTAGCGATGGTTGATAGCCAACCACGTTTTTCGCCGCATTTCGTAGGAGTTTTTGTGCAGGCGATTTTCGCTGATGATCGCCTCTTTGATGGACTCCGGGTTGATTTCATCCAGGGAGTTGAAGAGCGCGAAGGCTTCGTACAATAAAGCGCCTGTGGAGGTGTTGCGGGAAGAAACGGCCGTTTGATCGCGCAATTGACTTAGCGCGGCACGGGTTTCGGGATCACACAATTTCATGTTCGTTCCTTGTCACCGGCACAGCTTGTATCGTACGGGGCGTGGCCTGTTCGTTGCGCAGCCAACTGTCTATTTCAATTTTACTAAACTTCCAGAGGCGACCAGCTTTATGTGCAGGCAAACTATTACGCTCTATCCATTTATAGATAGTGCTGCGGCCAACGCCAAGATATTCGGCGACTTCCTTGACTGATAACCAGCGTTCTTCCATGTTGCCTCGCATTTTGTCTAATTGATGCGACTAGGTGTTAAATCAAGACAAAGAAATGATACCAATCATACATTGGTGTGGCAATCGTTTAGGCCAATAGTCCTGTTTGTCTGTTTGAGCACTTGGTAACGTCATCCACCCATGCGTCAACGGCCGTTCATTTGAGACTATCGGGGATCAGTTTGAAAAAATCGGTCACTGAAAACATGCTTAGCTCTTGTCTGGACACACTTGCACAGTGCCATATATTATGTAACATGATTCTGAGGTGGGCAAGGTGACAAATGTCATTGGCGACGTAGAGGGAATAGGGTGAGAGGGGGCAGGCAAACGGCCGTTTCCCCTCCTCTGCTCTTTTCCATTATAATGGAGAGCAAATTGGTAAGAGAGTTGAAACCTTGCCAAGGGCAAGGAGGGTATCCCATATGGAAACGATGCAGAGTATTAATCTGGTTAGCACAAACCCGCGCGTGCGCAACGGCCGTCCTTGCATCGCCGGCACAACCATCGAGATTGCTACAATTGCCACGGCCAAGGTACTAGG
>JAGOMA010000108.1 GCA_017993775.1 Chloroflexota bacterium
CGCCGGTGGCAAGATTTGCTGGAACCGGTTGACCTGGGTTTTGCCCAACTGCACCCCAACGTGAAGAAATGGCGTTGGACGGCCGTTTCTCAAATTGCGGATGTGGCCCTGCGGTATGAATTGGATGTGGTCAACGTTCAATATCAGGCCGCGGCTTACAACATGCGCAGCGCGGCCATCAATTTGCTCCCCTGGCGGCTAAAAGGCTTAACCAAAACGGCCGTTACATTCCACGATTTACGCGTCCCTTATTTGTTTCCCAAAGCAGGGCGGCTGCGACAAACGGCCGTAACTACCATGGCCAAATACGCCCATGGCGCGATTGTGACCAATCTGGCCGATTATGAGGCGCTGACGGCCGTTGTCCCCACGCCTGTGCGCCAAATCCCCATCGGTAGCAATATCGCCACGTATACCCCCAACCATATCGAACTGGAAGAAGTCCGCGAGCAGTTGGGGCTGCGTGCCGGTGATTGTTTGCTGGGGTATTTTGGGTTCCTGAACGAGAGCAAAGGGGCCGACACGCTCCTGCACGCTTTGGCGGCTCTGGATGACAGCGTTCATCTGGTGTTTATCGGCGGGCAAACCGGCAGCAGCGATCCGCGCAATAATCAATCGTTTCTCGATCAGCTCAAAGCGTTAATTGGCGAATTGGGGTTGGCGGCGCGGGTGCATTGGACCGGTTTTCTGCCCGACCAGCGGGTATCTACTTTTTTGCATGCGGCTGACCTGATGGTGATGCCATACCGCGATGGGGTGTCGCTGCGGCGGGGGACGTTGATGGCGGTGTTGGCTCACGGACGGCCGTTGCTCACCACCACGCCCGCCATGCCCACGCCGGAACTGGTTCAGGGCGAGAATGTGTGGCTGGTGGCTCCGGATGATGCGGTTGCGCTGGCAACGGCCGTCCGCGCTCTGATGGCCAACCCGGCTTTACGCGCCCAACTGGGGCAGGGCGCAGCCCAGGTTGCCAGCTTGTTTACCTGGGACAAAATTGCGGCGGAAACGGCCGTGTTCCTGGCTGAATTGTAAAAAGGTTGGTTGGTTTGTTAGCCAACCAACGCAACCAACCTGACCAACCCACCCATCACTCCTCTTTCTCAAAATCCAGCGCCGCCGAATTAATGCAGAACCGCAAGCCGGTCGGCTGTGGCCCATCCTCAAAAAGATGCCCCAGGTGTGCGCCGCACTGGCTGCACATCACCTCCGTCCGGACCATAAAATAGCTGCGATCGACGGCGACATCCACATTTTCCTCTTGGGCAGGCTGCCAGAAGCTGGGCCAGCCTGAGCCGGAATCATATTTTTGTTCCGAGGAAAACAATTCTGCTCCGCAGGCAACGCATTTGTAAACCCCCGTTTCCGTGTTGTGATAATATGCGCCGGTAAATGCCCGTTCCGTCCCTTTTTGGCGGGTAATGCGATACTGTTCCGGCGTTAGCTCTGCGCGCCATTGCTCGTCTGTTTTCTCAATCTTTTTGGTCATCTTTACCTCCAGTGTGCATTTTCCCGTGTACTATGCCCACACCATCTTGGATTTTTATGAACCAGCGCAAGATGTTAACCCGCTGCTCATTCATTTCGTTGACAAACCAGGCCCACTTTGTTACCATGCCTGCCATGAAACACCTGAATCTGCACCCAACAATCACCAGCGCCGCCGCTGCTGCCAGCCAGACCTCCTGTCTGGATTGTTGTGCTGCCTGATTCCGCACCCCTTTTTTTAATTTTAATACAGGCCCAACGACCGCCAGACCGAGTTGATCAGTCTGGCGGTTTTTTATTGTCAAGGTAAAATCTGGGAGACTAAGAAGAAAATTGAAGATAAAAATTAGTATCCATAAAGACCCTAAGGGTTTGGTCTTGGGAAATTCAACAACGCGTTCGTTCAAACCCTTAGGGTCTCCTGGCAATCTTCAATCTTCACCTTAGCCTTCGCTACACTGAGGAGATGTGATGAAACCAATAACCAGCAACGAAATACGACAAGCATTTTTAGAGTTTTTTAACGAATTTAACCATGAGATTGTCTCCAGCGCGCCGCTGCCGCAGCACGATAACCCGACATTGCTGTTCACCAACGCCGGGATGAACCAGTTTGTAGACGTATTTTTGGGTAAGGAGAAACGGCCGTATGCCCGCGCCACCACCTCCCAAAAATGTATGCGGGTCCAGGGCAAACACAACGACCTCGAAAACGTCGGTCCATCGCCGCGCCACCATACCTTCTTTGAAATGCTCGGCAATTTCTCCTTTGGCGATTATTTCAAAGAGGGCGCCTGCCGATACGCCTACGACTTCATGACCAAAGTTTGCCAGATTCCGGCCGACAAACTCTATTTCACCGTCCATACCAGCGACGATGAGGCGTACAACATCTGGGCTAACCAGATCGGCGTGCCCGCCGACCACATTTTACGCATGGGCGACAAAACCAACTTCTGGATGATGGGCGACGTTGGTCCCTGCGGCCCCACCAGCGAACTTCATTACGATTGGGGACCGGAAGCCTGCACCTGCGGCCGTCCCGACTGCTCCGTGCTGCTAGACAACGACTGCGACCGCTGGCTGGAAGTCTGGAACCTGGTCTTTATGCAATACGATCAGGCTGAAGACGGCACGCGCACGCTGCTGCCCAAACCCGGCGTCGATACGGGCATGGGCTTGGAGCGCATTACCAGCGTTGTGCAGGGAACCCAGGCCAATTACGACAACGACCTGTTCTTGCCGGTCATGGACAAAGTGCAAGAGCTGTTGGGCGACACGGCCGTGCAGCGCCAGGAAAAATATGTCGGCTACCGGGTTATTGCGGATCACGGCCGTGCCGCTACCTTCCTCATTGCCGATGGGGTCCGGCCGGGCGCGGCCGGCGCGGGGTACGTCCTGCGCATGATCATTCGCCGCGCGGCCCGGTTTGGCCGGCAAATTGGCTTCCAGCAGCCATTCCTGGCCGACGTGGCCCAGGTCTACATTAACCAGATGGGTGAAGCGTACCCGGAGCTGCGCCAGCGCGCCGAACACATTCGCCACACCCTCACCCAAGAGGAACGCCGCTTCGCCCGCACCCTGGACGCAGCGCTTAACCAACTGCTGGCCATTTTGGAAGAAATGGCCGCAGCCGGCGCAAACCAAATCGACGGCCAGACCGCTTTTAATTTGTATGCCACCTTTGGTCTGCCCCTGGAAATCACCCGCGATTTGGTGAAGGAGCGCGGCATTACCATCGACGAGAAGGGGTACAATGCGGCGCGCGCCGCGCACGCGTTGGCCAGCGGCTCCGGCGCGTTCAAAGCCTACGAACGCGGCACAGGCGTCTATGGCGACCTGTTAGCCGATTTGCAGGAATCGGGCCAGCTAGATGGCGGCGTGGAATATGATCCTTATATCGGATCGCGCCTGCGTTCCGACGTGATTGCGCTGGTTCGTGATGGCGAACCGGTGAAAACCATCAGCCAGGGCCAGACAGCCGAAATCATCACTGCGGCGACGCCATTTTATGTGGAAGCCGGTGGGGAAGTCAGCGATACCGGCACGATTACGATCCCCGATTCCGGCGCTGAATTTCGCGTAGACAGTATGAGCAAGCCAGTTCCCGGATTAATCGTCCATCGAGGCGAGGTGGTGAAGGGCGAGATTGCCTTGGGGCAGGAAGCGCGGTTGATGGTTGATGACGGCCGTCGCGCCGACATTCGCCGCAACCACACCGCCACCCACATCCTGCACCGCGAACTGCGCGCCCACCTGGGCAACCACGTTACCCAGCAGGGTTCCCTGGTCGCTCCCGACCGGCTGCGCTTCGATTTTTCCCACGACAAAGCGGTGGACGAAGCCACGCTGGCGGCCATCGAAGCCGACATCAACCAGGCTATCCTGGTCAATTATCCGGTAAAAATCAAATATATGGGCCAGCAGGAAGCAATTGAGATGGGCGCGATGGCCCTTTTTGGTGAAAAATATGGCGACATCGTTCGCACCATCACTCTGGGCAGCGGCGACCAACCGGCGTACAGCATGGAATTATGCGGCGGCCTGCACGTTTCCGAGACCAACGACATTGGGCAGTTCCGTTTTATCAGCGAGGGGGCGGTGGCCGCAGGCGTACGCCGCGTGGAGGCCGTGACCGGCCGCGGCGCACAGGCGCTTATTGCCGAGCGGCTGGATGTGTTGGATCGATTGGCTGATTTGCTGAATGCGCCGGTGGGCGAGTTGGAAAGCCGGCTGGAAACCTTGCTGGCGGATCACAAAAATCTGCAAAAGACGGCCGAACTGCTGCAGCGCAAACTGGCGCGTTACCAATTTGTCGATTTGCTGGGTCAAATGCAGACGGTTGCCGGAATCAATGTCCT
>JAGOMA010000032.1 GCA_017993775.1 Chloroflexota bacterium
GGTTAGGGGTTGGGGGTTGGGGGTTAGTGACTAGAGATTAGATATTTTCCAATCCCCAATCCCCAATCCCCAGTCCCTAGTCCCCAGTCCCTAGTCCCCAGTCTCCATAACCAAATCGCGCCGGTAGCGATAATATGCGGCGCAGGCGCCTTCGCCGGAGACCATGGTTGCGCCCAGGGGATGCTCCGGCGTACACTCTTTGCCAAAGGCGGGACATTCGTTGGGCTTTTTGAGGCCCTGCAAAATCAGGCCGGATATGCACAGCGGCGATTCTTCCGGCTGGATGGCGGCCACGTCGAAGCGCGTTTCGGCGTCAAAAGCGGCAAATTCGGGGCGCAAACACCAGCCGCTCTGCGGAATCACGCCGATGCCGCGCCACTTCCGGTCGCATTCCATGAAGACCCGGTTGATAACTGCTTGCGCCGGTTTGTTGCCCTCAAAGGTGACGGCACGGCCGTAGCCATTCTCTACCTCGCAGCGCCCCTCTTCAAGCTGGCGCACCGTCAGCAAAATGCCCTGCAAAATATCCAGCGGCTCAAAGCCGGTGACCACGATGGGCGTCTGATACTGCGCCGCGATGGGCGGATATTCCCAATAACCCATGATGGCGTTGACGTGCCCGGCGGCCAAAAAGCCTTGCACCCGGTTACGCGGCGAGCCGAGAATGGCGTGCATCGCCGGCGGCACGCGCACGTGGGACACCAAAATGCTGAAGTTGGGCACGCCCAACATCTGCGCCTGCACCACGCTCATGGCGTTAGCCGGAGCCGTCGTCTCGAAGCCAATGGCAAAAAATACGACCTGTTTATCCGGGTTTTTCTGGGCAATTTTGACTGCATCGAGCGGGGAATAAACGACGCGCACATCGCCGCCAGCGGCGCGAATCGAGAATAAATCTTTGTTCGAGCCGGGCACGCGCAGCATATCGCCAAACGAGGTAAAAATCACGTCCGGGCGGGCGGCGATTTCCAGCCCTTTGTCGATTTGCTCCAACGGCGTCACACACACCGGGCAGCCGGGGCCATGCACCAGTTCGATTTCCGGCGGCAGCAGCTGGTCGATGCCAAAGTGCATGATGGCGTGGGTTTGGCCGCCGCAAATTTCCATGATGGTCCACGGCCGTTTCACCACCCGCCGAATTTCCGCCACCGTCTTCTTTACCAATTCCGCATCGCGGAATTCATCCATGTATTTCATAAACGTTTTCCAGCCTGACAAGAATTTTTAGCGTGTTAGCCCGCTCGCTCTTCTGGCAGCACGCCCAATTCCTCGTCGATATTGGCGATTTCATCCAGCAGGCGCAGGGTTTCCATCGCCTCTTCTTCGCTGATCTGGCTGATGGCAAAGCCGACATGGATGATGGTGTATTCGCCGATTTTGGCTTCCGGCACATACGCCAGGCACGCTTCGCGGGTTACGCCGCCAAAATCCACCTTGCCCATCGGCAAGCCGCCCGCTTCATAAATTTCTACAATTTTTCCAGGTACACCTAAGCACATAGTTTCCTCTTGTTATGCATCATGCATCATGCGTCATGGCAGAATTTGCATTTTTACGCTTTTTGGGAATCAAGGCGATCAAGTTACGAAGAGCTTCGTTGACTGCCTCGGAGTCAGGGAAATATTCCCGCACGTCAGGTTCCAGGACAACAGCGCCTTCTTCCAATGTGAAATAATGGACTTCAATTTCTCCGTCCTCCTTCATAATTCGGACGGTATGTCCGGCACGATAGGCCTCGTGATACTTGCCGCGCTTGCCATCGCCCATTTGAGAAAAATCATACTCGGGCAGCATGTCATCAGCTTCTTCTTGAGATTTAGTTGGCTTTTTCATAATAGCTCTGCTCAGACTTCGTTGCCTTTCGACTACTAATAATGCGAATAACGTCCTCGCGCTCAGTATGAACAACGATTAACATCCGCGCCTTCACGGACATTCCGATGTTGATGAAGCGTATTTCATCGTCTGAATGTTTCTTATCTAAAAATGTTAGCAGAAAAGGATCATTGAAGACAGTCTTGGCTTCAACAAAATCTACCTGGTGTTTCCGCAAGTTTTTTCTTTCTTTTGCTTCATCCCACTCAAAAATCAGACTCATAGTGGTTACCCGCGATAAGAAAAGGCGGCTACGGCCGTTTGCCCCAACGCCAGCCCACCATCATTCGGCGGCACTTTGCTGTGCAGGTAAACGGTGAAGCCGTCGGCTTGCAGCCGTGGGACGGTGCGCGTCAGCAGGGTTACATTTTGCCAGACGCCGCCGCTGAGGGCAACTTCGCTTAGATTGTAGCGCGTTCGCAGATCGCGGCACACGTCCAGCGTCATCTGGGCGACGCCGTTGTGGAAGCGGGCGGCCATCGTGGGGATGGGGGTTTTTCGGCGGAGATCGTCGAGAACGGCCGTTACCATCGGTCCGGGATCAACCACAGACTGCGCCGCCACCAGGGCAAACGGGTACACACCCGTTTCCGCCGGGTCGGCCAACGCTTCCAACTCAATAGCCGCCTGGGCCTCATAATTTACCGTCTGGCGCACGCCCATCAACGCCGCTACCGCATCAAATAACCGCCCCATACTGGAGGTGGGTGGCGCGTTAATCCCTTTTTCCATCTGCTGCCAAACAATCTGGAGTGCGGAGTGGGGAGTGGGGAGTGCGGAATCGAACTCCGCACTCCCCACTCCCCACTCCGCATTCACATGGCGCAGCCAGGCCAGGGCGAGACGCCAGGGTTCGCGCACGGCCAGGTCGCCGCCGGGTAGTGGGGTGTAAACCAGGTGATACGGCCGTTCATAGCCCGCGTAATCGGCGATGAAAAATTCGCCGCCCCAGATCGCGCCATCGTCGCCGTAGCCCGTGCCGTCAAAACTGACGCCAATGACCGGACGGTCGCCGGGGTGGCCGTTTTCGGCCAGACAGGCGGCGATGTGGGCGTGATGGTGCTGCACGGGCACGGCCGTCAGCCCCTCCCGCGCCGCCCTTTCCAGCGCGTAACGCGTCGCCAGATAGTTGGGATGTTTGTCATAGGCGATGATTTCCGGCTGCACACGGAACAACGTCTCGAAATGGGCCACGCCCTGCTCAAACGATTGCAGCGTCTCATAATTTTCCAGGTCGCCAATGTGGTGGCTGAGGAAGGCGTAACGGCCGTTGGTGAGACAAAACGTGTTCTTTAACTCCGCCCCTGCCGCTAAAATCGGCGGCACTGTCCAGGGCAGCTTCACCGGAAACGGCGCATACCCCCGCGACCTGCGGATAGGCAATTGACGATTGACGATCGTCGATTGTCGATTGGCGATCTCCTCGTTAATCGCCAATCGCCAATCGACAATCCGCATCACCGAGTCGTCGCAGCGCACGTGGATGTCGCGGTTGTGCATCAGGAAGGCATCGGCCAGGGCCGCCAGCCGCTCGCGGGCCTCGTCGTTGCGATAGGCAATGGGTTCCTCGCTGAGGTTGCCGCTGGTCATGACCAGGATTTTGGAGTGCGGAGTGCGGAGTGCGGAGTGGTGGAAGAGCAGGTAATGTAAAGGCGTATAGGGCAGCATCACGCCCAGATGCTCCTGGCCGGGGGCGCAGGCGCGGGCGATGGGCGAATCGGGGCGGCGGCGCAGCAGGACGATGGGGCGCTCGCGGGAAAGCAGCAAACTGCGCTCGGACTCGTTGACATAACAATACTGTTCAACCGTTTCCAGGTCGGGCATCATCAGGGCGAAGGGTTTGTCGCGGCGCAGTTTGCGGGCGCGGAGGGTGGACACGGCCGTTTCATTCAACGCATCACACGCCAGATGAAAGCCGCCCAGCCCCTTAATCGCCAAAATCTTGCCCTCCGCCAGCAGCCGCTGTGCCATTTCGAGTGGGGAGTAGGGAGTGGGGAGTGCGGAATCTTCCGCCACTCCCCACTCCGCACTCCCCACTCCGCGTTCCAGCCACACCTGCGGGCCGCACGCCGGGCAGGCCACCGGCTGGGCATGGAAGCGGCGATCCAGCGGATTTTCATACTCGCGGCGGCAGTCGGGACACATGGCGAAGGGGGCCATGGTGGTCAATGGCCGGTCGTAGGGGATGTCTTTGATGATGGTGAAGCGCGGGCCGCAGTTGGTGCAGTTGATGAAGGGGTACAGGGAGCGGCGGTCGGCCGGGTCGAACAATTCACGCAGGCAGTCGTCGCAAACGCATACGTCGGGGGAGATGGGCTGGAAGGCGTGGGGCACGGCCGTTGAGGCCACAATCTTAAAACCCACAAACCCATTCGCCGGAACATCCACGGCGGTCAGGTCGTCAATTTGGGCCAGCGGCGGCGCTTCGGCCGTCAGGGCGGCGACAAAGTGCGCCAGAGCGTCCGGCGCGCCATCCACTTCAATATCCACGCCGGCGGAGGTATTGCGCACCCAGCCGGCCAGTTCATATCGATCCGCCAAGCCAAACACAAAGGGGCGGAAACCCACCCCCTGGACAATACCGTTGATGTGAATACGTTTACCGTGCTGCCTGGTCATAGGGTCAGGATTGATCAATTGCCCGGCGCGGCCGATGGTTCCAGGTAATCGGACGCCGCCCAGCCCTCAGTGTCGTCGTCCAGGCGGATATTCCACCAGAGCAAATCGTTGCCTTCTTCTGGCCCGCCCAGGACAAAGACGATTGTGCCATCGCTGGCCACGGTGATGGGCGCATTGTTGACGCTTGGCCCGCCGCGCACGGTGACGCCCACGCCGCCGGTGTTGGCGACGCGGGCATAATAGCCGGCCTGTACTTCTTCAGGCGCAGTGGCGAAGTCGCGGGTGGCGACTGGCGTAGAGGTGGGCACGGCCGTTGGCGTAGGCAAATCCCGCGTGATGGTTGGGGTTGGACTGGGTGGGGCAGTCAGGACAATCACTGTGGGCGCCAGCGGCTCCACCGCCAGCGGGGCGCGAAACAGGAAATTCGTGACAATGCCGTAGGCTGCGCCCATGCCCACAATCGTCACCAGAATACCCAAACCCAGCCAGAGCCAGGGAATGGGTTCACTGCCGTCACGGCGCTGACGCCGCGTTCGCTTGTTGGTCAGCTTACTTTCCGGATCACGTGGATCCGGTGGTACTTGATATCGAGCCATGTACTCTCCGGTTCGTTTATTAGTTTTCAGGCGATTTGTTTCTTTAAAGACCCGAAGGGTTTGCTGTTGAGAAGTTGGACCTTTGGGACCTCAAACCCTTGGAGCCTTCCCAGAGAAACCCGAACAGTTACTACGATTTGTCTGTATGATCAGAGATGTGAGACTGGAGATTGTTTGGTTCCCAGATTCTCACGGCCGTACTCCTGCTCCGGCAGCGTCAGGTGGCGAGGACCAGCAAGGTTACGTCATCGAAGGGGGCGGCATCCAACGAGAAACGGTCCAGGTCGGCGACAATGTGCTGAACCAGATGCGGGGCGGAAAGATGGCCGCCGGTTTCCAGAGCGGCGTGCAATCGTTCATAGCCGTATCGCACGCCGGCAGGATTCACGGCATCTGGTACGCCGTCGCTAAAAATGATCAAGCGGTCGCCGGGCTGCAACCAGATGGTGTCTTCCTCGAGTTCCAGCTCATCAAACATGCCCAGGAAACGGCCGTTTCCCGGCAGCGCCAAAACATCGGTTCCGGGGCGATAGAGCAACGGCCGTTCCTGAGCTGCGCGCACATACGTCAGACGGCCGCTCGGCCGGTGCAAGACGCCATAAAACGCCGTCACAAAAATATCATCCGTCGCCGACACATCCATCATGCCCCGGTGAACGGCCAAAGCTACCTGCGCCGGCGACAACGAATGTTTGCCTTCCTGCAAAAACAAGGTGCGCGAGACAGCCATAAACAGCGCAGCGTGAAATCCCTTGTCGGCCACATCCGCCAGAACAATGCCCACATGTTCAGCATCCAAAGCTACGACATCGTAAAAATCGCCGCCCACCTGCCGCGCCGGTTCAATATACGCCGCAAAATGATGATCGGGAAAATCTGGCAAGGAATCTGGCAGCAAACTGCGCTGCACCTGCGCGGCCAATTCCATCTCGCGCCGCAGACGTTCATTTTCTACCAGTTTTACCTGAGCGGCCTGGAGTTCGTTGTACGCTTGCTGCAATGAGGTGTTTTTCTCGTTTAATTCCTGGATGGCAGCCTGATCAATCGTGCGGCTGCTTTCTAAGATTTTCCGCAGCATGGCATACGCCACGGCCGGACTCTTCATGACTACCTGATCAAAAACTGCCTCGTCTACTTCCAAAACCGTCGTTTCCACAACTGTTTTACAGGTGGCCATACGCGGCGTGTCGTCGATCAGGCTCATTTCGCCAAAGCTTTTGTTTGGCCCAAGAAAACCCAACAACCGCTCTTCGCCACTCTCCAAAATTTGGGTCACCGCCACACTCCCCTCGATTACCAGATAGAGGGTGTGTTCGATTTGTCCCTGGGTGGTCAGAATGGTTTGTGGGGGATAAGTAACCCGGCGAGCCACGGCGCGTAAGGCATCCAGACTGTCATCGTCAATGCCGCCAAACACACTTTTTAGCACCATCGTCTGCTGCTTCGCTTGTTTCATGCAAATTTCTCCTGCTGCACAAAGGCCAGAAACTGCTCCACAGACCAGGTATTAACGATTGATTTGGCCGTCGCCCAACCGCGCTGGGCCACAGCGACGCCAAAATGACGAAAGGCGAATTGATCAGGGTGATGGGCGTCGGTGTTGATGGCGATTTTGGCCCCGAGTTCGATGGCCCGGCGCACGTGACTGTCGCGCAGGTCGAGGCGCTCGGGGTTGGCGTTGATTTCCAGAATGGTGCGGGTGGATACGGCCGTTTCTAGCACCACATCCATGTCCAAATCCGCGCCCGCCCGGTCCGGCAGCAAACGGCCGGTGGGATGGGCGATCATGTCTACGTGTGGATTGTGCAGCGCATTCAGCAAACGGGCCATCACCTGCTCACGCGGCTGGCTGAGGCTGGTGTGCAGGCTGGCAATCACAAAGTCCAATTCTGCCAGCACCTCATCCGGGTAATCCAGTGAGCCATCAGCCTTGATTTCCATTTCTGTGCCGTGCAGCACGCGAAAATCTGGGCCTAAAGCCTCGTCGGCAGCGCGAACTTCGGCGGCTTGGGCACGCAGGCGTTCCACCGACAACCCATTGGCAATGCCCAGACTAACCGAATGGTCGGTGATGACGATGTAGCGCAGCCCCTGGGCTTTGGCGATTTGGGCCATCTCCAAAACGCTGAGTTTGCCATCGGACCAGGTGGTGTGCATGTGGAGATCGCTGATGATGTCGGCAAGTTGGACAACCTGGGGGAGACGGCCGTTCAGCGCCGCCTCGATTTCGCCAGAATCTTCGCGCAGGGTGGGTAAAATGTAGGGCAAACCCAGGGTGGCGTAAACTTCTTCTTCGGTGGCGCACAAGATTTCGGGACGGCCGTCTTCCGGCGTGAAGGCATGTTCATTCAGGCTCAGACCTTGTTTAAGGGCCAATTCGCGCAGGCGAACGTTGTGGTTTTTGCTGCCGGTGAAATAAGAGAGCAGCGTCCCCCACCGTTCGGCGGGCAAGACGCGCAAATCGACCTGCACGCCATTGAGCAAAACCACGCTGGATTTGGTCGGGCCGTGCCCGGAAACAGATTCGACTTGAGGCAAATTGACAAAGGTATCCATGATGTGGGTCGATTCAGCGGCAGCCACCAGCAGGTCAATGTCGCCTATGGTTTCGCGCATGCGGCGAAGGGAGCCGCCAACGGCCGTTTGGCTAACGCCAGGCAGTTGGGCCAGCACAGCCAAAATTTCTCGCGCCAGCGGCCAGGCATCACCGAGCGGGGTACGGCCGTCGCCATGCCGCGACAATGCTTCAATTGCCGCGACCAGTTTCGCCTCAGATTTAGCCCCCAGACCGGGTAAATCGCGCAGTTTGCCGGCTTGGGCGACGGCCGTCAATTCATCCAGCGTGGTAATGCCCAGGCTTTCGTAAATTTGTTTGACGCGCTTCGGGCCTAAACCTTCCACGCGCAGCATCTCGACCAGCGTAGGGGGCACTTCCTGTGACAATCGCTCAAAAAATTCCAGCTTACCCGTCGTTAACATCTCTTCAATTTTATCGGCCAGGGTTTTGCCAATGCCAGGAATTTCGGTCAGCGCGCCGGCCTCATAAACCTGATGAATATCTCGGCCCAGGTCGCTGATGCTTTCGGCGGCGCGGCGATAAGCCAGCACACGATGGATCTGGTCGCCGCGAATTGCCAGCATATCGGCTACGGTCGCAAATGTATCTGCAATCTCACGATTTCTCATCATACCTCCGATTATACCGCGAAAGCTCTGGCATGGAATGAAGCCCTTACTGGCGAAAAATTGTCACCTAAAAGACCCCTAAATTGACCTTTTTCGTTTCGTTTGTCGCTTTGCCGTTCCTTTGCTAACATAGCAAACAACTATTTCCCGTTAGATCCCAACATTGCAGCACCATTTTACTCACTATCTCAACGTATAGGAGGAGAGATATGAAAAGCAAAAGTAAGTTTTTGTTGTTAGCTGCCATCCTCATCTTGGCTGTGGGGCTTGTGGCTTGCAGCGCGGAAACCGCGCAGCAGGTGCAAGAAGCCGCCCAAGAAGCCGCGCCGACCATTCAGGCGGCGGTTGAGCAGGTAGCGCCCACGGTTCAGGCAGCCGTGGAAGAAGTCGCCCCGACTGTCCAGGCAGCCGTAGAAGCCGTCGCCCCGACAGCCGAAGCAATGGCGACGGACGCAGCCACGGCCGTGGATGCAGCGACGGGCGAGTTTGTCCCGACGTCTGTAGCGGCGGAAAGCTGCGATTACGGTGGCAAAATTTTGTCGATTGAAGCCGTAGACGAGTTGACCGTGCAGTTTAACCTCTGCAAGCCCGATCCTGCTTTCCTGGCCAAAGTAGCCTTCACGCCGTTTGGCATTCAACCGTCCGAGTGGATTGATGCCAATGGTGGAACCGGCGAACTGCTGGAACGTCCAATCGGCACCGGCCCATACATGATTGATTCCTGGGTACGTGGCGATTCGATCATCTTCAAGCGGTTTGATGGTTATTGGGGCGAACCAGCAGCGGCAGAAACGGCCGTGCTCCGTTGGAGCGCCGAAGGCGCCGCCCGTCTCCTGGAACTCCAGGCCGGCACTGTGGATATGATCACCAATGTTAGCCCGGACGACATTCCGGCCGTAGCCGCAGACCCCAACCTGCAACTGCTGACCAATGTCAACCCCAATATCTTCTATGTAGGCTTCAACAACACCTTTGCTCCATTTGATAATGCGGACGTACGCCGGGCTATCGCCATGGGCATCGATAAGCAGCGCATTGTCGACAACTTCTACCCCCCCGGGTCAGAAGCGGCCGAATACTTTACCCCCTGCTCCATCCCGAGTGGCTGCGAAGGCGATCCCTGGTACACCTTTGACGCTACCGCCGCCAAAGAACTGCTGGCCTCGGCCGGCTACCCGGATGGCTTTGAAACCACCATCTACTACCGCAACGTTTTCCGTGGCTACCTGCCGGAACCGAGCCTGGTAGCCGTGGAACTGCAAACCCAACTGCAAGAAAATCTGGGCATCACCGCCAATATCGAAGAAATGGAAACTGGCGCGTTCATCGACGAAGCGACCAGCGGCCGGTTGAATGGCATTCACCTGCTGGGTTGGGGCGCGGATTACCCGCATGTCACCAACTTCCTGGACTTCCACTTCAACGCCAACAACCCGCAGTTTGGCGCTGCCCACCCGGAAATCTACACACCGTTGGAACAAGCTGCCCAAATCGCCAGTGCGGAAGAAGCAGCCCCGCTGTATGGTGAAGCCAACAACGCCATCCGCGATCTGGTTCCGATGATCCCGATTGCCCACGGCGCTTCGGCTGACGCCGCTCTGGCCTCTGTGGAAGGCGCTTACGTGCCGCCGTTTGGCGCGACCCAGTTCTACCGGTTAAACCCGGGCAAGGATACGCTGATCTTCATGCAGAACGCCGAACCGATCAGCCTGTTCTGCGCCGACGAGACCGATGGTGAATCGTTACGGCCGTGCCAACAAGTCGTTGAAACCCTGCTTGATTACAAACAAGACTCCGGCGACACCGAACCCGAATTGGCCACCGAATGTGTGGGCAACGAAGACGCGACAGTATGGACCTGCACCCTGCGCGCCGGCGTGCTCTTCCACGACGGATCCAAACTGGACGCCAATGATGTTATCGCCTCTTGGGCGGCCGGCATCGACGCCTCCAACCCCAACCATGTCGGTAACACAGGCAGCTTCGATTACTTCTCTTACCTGTGGGATGGATTCATGAACGCACCCTCCAATTAATATTGGGGCCATAATGTAATCCGCTGAAAAAATGCGGGATGGCGATTCAGGTGACATCGTTACCAGGCCATCCCGCATTTTCCTTAACTACCTGGACTATCGGCAGATAATCCGGCGTCTCACACTCACTCGGCACACACGATCCAGAGGTTCAAGCTTATGATCCAATACACCATACGCCGCATCTTGTTGGCCATCCCAGTTATTTTTGCCATCCTTGTTGTGACCTTTACCCTGGCCCGGGCCATCCCCGGTGATCCCTGTAAGGCGATCCTGGGCGAAAAAGCAACGGCCGCAACTTGTGAACGATTTACGCGCGAATTTGGACTCGATGAACCTGTTTGGAAACAGTTTGTCATTTACTTACAAAAAATTGGGCAGGGTGATTTTGGTGAATCAATCCGCTTCGGCCGGCCGGTCCTGACTATTTTGTTAGAACGGCTGCCCACAACCATTGAGTTAGGCATGTCGGCCATGTTCATCGCAGTGATAGTCGGCATTCCTGCGGGTATTCTATCGGCCGTCAGGCGCAATTCCTGGATAGATGTCACCACGATGATCGGAGCCAACATCGGCGTTTCGCTGCCGGTTTTCTTTTTAGGCCTATTACTCATTTATTTGTTTGCGGTGGTTCTAAAAGGTACGCCATTTGCCCTACCGCCATCCGGCCGTCTCTCGCCGGGGGTGGTTCCGATACCTTTTTATGAAGTGTATAACCTCACCGCCGAAGCGGGCAGTACGCGGCTGCTGTTTTATGATTTTCTCGCCAAGCATTACATTTTTAATTCTTTCATCACCTTCGATTGGGTGGTTTTTGGGGATGCAAGCAAACATCTGATTTTGCCCGCCATTGCCCTGAGCACGATTCCTCTCTCTATTTTGGCCCGCATGACCCGTTCCAGCATGTTAGAAGTGCTCGGTTTAGATTACATGCGCACTGCCAGAGCCAAAGGTCTGCCAGAACGAACCGTCATCTCGCGCCATGCGCTGCGCAACGCGCTGCTGCCGGTGGTCACAGTGGCCGGACTTCAATTAGCTGCCATATTAGGCGGCGCCGTGCTGACAGAAACAATTTTTGGATTGGCCGGCGTGGGGTTAAGCGTTTATGAAGCAATTACCTCGCGCGATTTCCCCATTATTCAAGGCTTTGTGATTGTCATAGCCCTGATTTATGTGACCTTTAACTTGCTCGTCGACCTTTCTTACGCCGTCCTTGACCCAAGGATTCGGCTTAATTAACAAATCATGGTGCGCAGCATGATTGCAGCTACTTAGTTTAAAGTGCTGTGAAATTGGACAAGGATTATGGCAAACGTAGTAGAACTACCGGCAGATAAGACATCACAGGAAGAATCGCCCAGTTTGTGGCGGATAACTTTTCGCCGCCTGATGCGTCAACGTTCAGCCTTGTTTGGATTGAGTATTT
Organism: Chloroflexota bacterium; assembly: GCA_017993775.1. Taxonomy (GTDB): domain Bacteria; phylum Chloroflexota; class Anaerolineae; order Promineifilales; family Promineifilaceae; genus Leptovillus. The sequence continues at coordinate 11,739 of JAGOMA010000032.1, forward strand.
TATCGGTGTTGGTGGTCATTGCGGCTTTTGCGCCCCTGATTGCTCCTTACGATCCAACCGAAGTGTTGATCGGCAAAGAGGATGTAAAAAAACGCTCGGCCCCTTGTATCCACTTTTTGGGTTGCCCAGAAGAGCAGCCACAGCACCTGATGGGAACCGACGGTAATGTGCGAGACGTATTTAGCCGGATTGTGTTTGGGGCGCGTATTTCCTTGCAGATTGGTATGATCGTGGTCTTTATCGCGGCAACTTCCGGTATTGTGCTCGGTTCAATTGCCGGGTATGCCGGAGGTTGGGTAGATAATTTGATCATGCGGTTAATGGATATTGTGCTGGCTTTCCCGTTTTTTTTGCTGGCGATTGCGCTGGTTTTTGTGCTGGGACCGAGCCTGAACAATGCCATGTTGGCGATTGCCGTGATAAGTATGCCGACGTATGCTCGCGTGGTACGCTCGACGGTGTTGTCTATTCGCGAGATGGATTATGTGGAAGCATCTCGCGCCTTGGGAGCCACCGACCGCGACATTTTGTTTAAGCGTATTTTGCCCAATGCCATGCCGCCCTTGATTGTGCTGGCGACTTTGGGCATTGCGACGGCCATTTTAGACACGGCCGCGCTTTCTTTTTTGGGTCTGGGTGCGCAAGAGCCAATGGCGGAATGGGGCACCATGCTGGGGCGCGAACGCAACCAGATATTCAGCGCGCCGCATCTGGTTTTAATTCCTGGGATCATGATCTCGATTACAGTTCTTGCGTTTAATTTGTTGGGTGATGGGCTGCGGGACGCGCTTGATCCTCGGCTGGTACATAACCGATGAGGGGAAGGGACACGGCCGTTTCCCCTACCCTGTCTCTCATCCAAAAAATCACTCACAAAATTTGCTGGCTGCTCGTTTCCGACTGCTGTTTCTAATGCATGGTTGCTTTGGTGAATCTACTAACCACACAAGGAAATTCGGCATGACACAGAACCTTCCCAAATGGGCGCTCACAAATGCAACGCCTCAGGATCACGATCGGGCTGTTCAGGCTTACAACAATGGCCTTTTGCAGATCATATGGTCCAAAGACAAAACGCAGCAAGCATGGGCCAAAAAACAAGGCTGGCGCACATCCCGCTTTAATTTCCCCAAAAGTTTCACCCAAAAGATGCTCGAAAACGCTGAGACTTTTGCCCTGGCCCTGAATGAGAGCGGCATTGAACTGATCATGCCCATCACAGAATTCACATTTTCAGACGAGCAGTTGCAAGATCTGGATGCCTTGTACCAGTCGCGTAACGAAAACGGCCGTCCGGACAGTTGGGGCACTCTGGTTGAAAAACTACGAGGGGCAAGACGGGCTGTAGAGGCCGGCGTTGTCGTGACCATTGACGGTCACAAATTCAAAAATTTCGGCAGCTTCTACAGCTGGGTCTATGAGCGTTACCACATGCTCGAAGACGGGTACGACAGCTGGGTCGGGGACGATAATTCGTGAATACCATCAACATCTCAAACAAATTTGGAGAAAACATCGGATGAAACGAACTGTCGTGCTTCGGGATGTTCATGACAACCTCGGTTCGCGGTATCTGGCGGCATCGTTTACGCCCGAAGGAAACATAAAAATAGAGGGGCAAGACCTGGGTTCCGGCGTAGAGCAGGTGTTTGGCGAGGGCATCCGTGAATATGAATGGGTGTGGGTGGTTAAAGCCGCGCACATTCCCGCCCTGGAACAGGCCCTGGGAGAACCGGTTGACGTGCTGGAAAGCCTGAAAACGCGCTTCAGCGGCGATCAGGCCGCCCTACTAAAAAAATTTTTAGACGACCAAAACATTCCCCTTGACCCATGGTCGCGCCTGGGGGATTGATGCGCGACTGCTCCGTTTGGCCACCGCTGACAAACCAAAAGTCCTTGAGTAAATTTGCTAGTTGAGAAACGGCCGTCAATCGCTTATAATGTCTCAGGCATACGGCCGTAAATAGATAGTTATGCGTCATCACGGGGATGCCAGTTTCGATGACCCATAACCCAAGCAAATATCAGCCACCTAACTGAATACATTATCAACAATTCGTTTGAATAGGAGTTTATCTTGCGCAAATTTATCTTATCCCTATTTCTTTCATTTGTGCTTGGAGCTACAACCCTGAGCCTCATTCAAACCGCGCGCGGACAGGGATCTGGCAGCCCGGTTATCCTCAGCAGCGAGAAACAAGGAGAAAACTCGCGCGAAATACAAGGCTCGCCAGAACTCGACATGCCCCAACAACCCAATATCGGCTTCATTGACTCCCCCTCCGCCACTTGTTACCAGCCCGATGCCACCCGTGATGAATGCCTCATCAATTGGTACTACGTTTCGGTAGATGCAAGTCCCAATTACATGATTACTATGACCCTCAGCCTGAACGACAGGGGGCCAATAGCCCATAGCCAAGGTTTCTTCCAAAACTCCATCTACTTGCCATACAGCATGTTGGGCAAAGGGTTTAAAGTAGCCTGTGGCGACGTTGGCGCAGGCGGCAATCCCACTTTGGGCAATGCCTATGCCTACACAATTCGAGCCAGAGACAGCGCCGGCTTAGGCTCGGCCAACTACGGCTCAGTTTACTGCCCACCCTTTACCCCATAGGCAGCAAACACTATGCCAACCATAAGATCGTGGAAAAGTATTGCTGCATTTGCCGCTTCTCTGGCTCTTGTAACGATGCTGGGCTTTACTTTAATGTCCGGTTTACAGAGGCCACAAACCATTGAGGCAGCGACCGCCTCTCAATCTGCGCCTGGTTTACCAGACCTGGAAAACAGTCGGGATACCGAATCGCCGACAATTTCCTTCATCGACAATCCCAGCGCCACTTGCTATCTCCCTACCCCAGGTACCGGCAGTTGTTACATCCAGTGGAATTATGTGTATGTAACGGCCGCTTCCGGGTCTTACATCATTAGCGCAACCGTCAGCATTGACAATCGCTTGCGCGCCTATCATGCCGGTTTTTTTCAGACGTATATGTACATTCCTGGGGATATGATGGAGCCGGGTTTTCGAGTTACTTGTGGCGAGCTGGGGAGCGGCGGTAATCCACTCCTGGGCAAATCGTACGCATATACCATACGCGCACGAGAAACGTCTGGCAATTCGTCGGCCAGTTATGGCTCAGTCATCTGCCCGGCAGATATGGCCAGGATTTATTTGCCTATGCTGCCAAAATAGTCATGGCCGCTTACATAAATTCGCCTGTTGCGCCCGGCGAGCAATCGGGATCTGCCTGATGGCTCGCCGGGCGCAAGGTCGGGCCGTGGACGAGGCCATCAACCCATCAGCTTAAACGCCAGATGACGGCCGTATCCCCGCTGCAGCGCCAGCACAAACCAGAGCCGCGTCAGACTGTCAACCAGATCAGCCTGGTCTACCCCGCCAAGATAAACCGGCCGCAGCCCAATATCGGCGATCAGGGTGTGTACGGCCGTTTGCCCATCCCCGCCATCGCCACAATAAAACAAATCCACCTGCACACCATCAATCACCGGATCGGCAAAATTTTCCCAACCGAGGTTGCTAAAAGCGCGAAACAGCGGGCTTGCCGGCGCTGCCTGCCGCAGCAAGCTCAGGCTGTTCATAGGCGTTTGGCCCACCAGATTTGCCGTATCGACTAAAATTTTGCCGTTAAGCTTGCTGCCAAGAGCAACGGCCGTTTCCCCCATCGCCCCGCCGGGAACCGCAAAGACCACCACATCTGCGCCAGCAGCAGCCGCCGGAACGGGAACGGCCGTAGCCCCATTGCCCGCCTTTGCCAGCAGAAGCTGCACCTTCTCAGCCTGCGGGTCACGCACCCCAAAAACCACTTCATGCCCAGCTGCTGCCCATTTCCCGCCCAACGTGCCGCCGATATTTCCCGCACCAAGCACACTAATTTTCATGATCCAGCACTCCTTGTTTGATATCTTCTTCCACGTCCGATGCTGCATATAAGCCCACCAGACGCGCCATAACAATCGTAATGTACAAAACGCCAATAATCGCTTCCAGACTTACCAACGACCGCGCCCACAATGTCACCGGCAAAATGTCGCCATAACCCAGCGTCGTCAACGTTACATAGCTGTAATACACCAAGTTTTGCCAGGGGAAAATCGCGTTAGCCGCGACCTGCCCATCCACAAAAGCATGGGCGCCTGTCTGCACAAATGTGACGGTTTCCAACAGGCCAAAAGCCGAAACAAATACCGCGCCCAGCAGCAAATACACAGCGCTGGCGGCGTACAACACATCCCGCGTTACCCGCCGCGACAAAAAAATGAAACGGAGCATCACCTGAATGACAACTGCCTGGAACAAAATCAGCGCGCCATAAGCCAACAACTGCGCCCAAATCGCTTCCTGATTAAATGCGTATAATATGCCGCCAAACGCCCACAAAACACCCAGCCCCATTAAGAGGCGGGTATGGAACACCGTATCTCGCGCGAGCAAAATGCCCACAACTATCAGGCACGCATACACCAGTTGATACCCAATTAACGCCGCGACACGGCCGTTCGCCGTAATAGGGTAAATCGTCTGCACCAACAGCACCAGCCCCAGCAAATAGATGACTTTACCTTTCACAACCTGGGTAATATCGCGATCATTCATAGCTCGATTCCGATTCGTTGTCATCCTCGCAGGGTATAAAAAAACCGCGCCAATGAAATTGACGCGGCCCTTTACCCCACAATAACGCCATGTGATTAGATGATGCCGAGTTTTTTCCCGCCTTCAATAATTACATCGGCGCAGTAATCAATATCTTCGATGGTGTGCGCGGCCGAAATGCACGCCCGCAGCCGGGCCAGACCTTCTGGCACGACCGGCGCAACAATTGCCTGCACAAAAATGCCGTTGTCACGACAATGTTTCGCCAGTCTGGCGGCCGAATCCGTGGAGCCGCACACCACCGGCACAATCGCCGTTTCGGTAAACAGCAGATTGTACCCGGCCTCTTTTAATTTGTTGGCAAAACGCAGGTAGTTGTTTTGAATTTTTTGGACGCGCCAAGGCTCTTCTTCGATAACGTCGAAGGCCGTTTTGGCGGCGGCGGCCGACGCCGGTGGCACGGCGGCCGAAAAGATAAAGGCACGCGCTTCGTGCTTCAGGAAGTCGATCAATTTGTGGTTGCCGGCCACATAGCCGCCGGCGCTGGGGATTGTTTTGCTCAGGGTCCCCATTTTGATGTCGATGGTGTCGCTCGGCATGCCGAAATGTTCTTCGATGCCATGCCCGGTTTCGCCGATCACGCCAACGGAGTGGGCTTCGTCGATCATGAGGTAGGCGCCATATTTTTTGCACAGGCGCGAGACTTCCGGCAGGTTGATGATGTCGCCGTCCATGCTAAATACGGAATCGGCGATGACCAGGACACGGCCGTTTTTGTCGGCTTGGCGCAAACGCAGTTCCAGGTGTTCCATATCGTTGTGCCGGAAACGGATGAATTTGGCCATCGATAGCAGGCAGCCATCGACAATACTCGCATGATTCAGTTTGTCGCAGATTACGGTATCGCCCTTGCGCAGCAAACTGGAAATAGTCGCCAGGTTGGTAACGTAGCCGCTGGACATGGTGATGGCCGCGTCAGCATGTTTGAATTCGGCGATGCGCGCTTCCAATTCGTTGTGCAGTTGCAACGAACCGGCCAGCAGGCGCACGCCATAGGTGCCTGTGCCATAATGGTCGATGGCGGCTTTGGCGGCGGCATTGATTTTGGGGTGTCCGATCAAGCCGAGGTAAGAGTACCCGCCCAGCATGATCATTTCGCCATAATTGATGACATTGACACGGCCGTTTGGCAGTAGTTCTTGAGTGGCCTCCAGGTAAAAATAAAGGCCTTGTTCACGATAATGGTCAATATCCCAGAGCATATCCGGCGTTAAAGCCAGTCTATCGGTAGATGTAACCTGTTCCATTCTCATCTCCTAACATTTGATTTCGCACAATTTCATGACGGATAAATTCATTATTCCCAGATACTTTGCCGTGCTTGTTCTAAGTCACCATGTAAAATAAGTCAGCGGTTTTTAGATTGGACCAATCTTGGAGATTGGTCTAATCTGCGCTACTTGATTTTCAAGTGGTTACTAAGCGCGCAAAGATCGACCAATTCTATCCCCCACCCCTTAATCCTGCCAATTGCCCAACTGTCAATTCATGGCAGTTTTTGTCCGCCGCACGTATTGGGTTGCATTTGCCAACAAAAACGCCTCGCAGACGATGGGTATCGTTTTTCTGCGAGGCGTTCATTATCTATCGCGGCAAATTCACCTGAGGCATGGCGCTGCTGCCGACTAATGATCGCGGTTTACCACGGCTTCAATCAGGCCAAACAATTCATCGCGGGCAGGCGAGTCTGGCACAAATTCGAGGGCTTTGCGGGCGCGCACGGCCGTTTCCTGCGCCTGCATCTTGGCAATTTCCACCGCCCCGGAAGCGCGCAGCCCGGCCATCATTTGTTGGATGGGGTCTGGTTCTTCCAGTTCGGCAACGGCCGTTAGCCCATCTTCTTCATTCTTCCCGCCATTCTGAGCCACCGAAAGCACGCCGCGCCCCTGCGTCAGGTCCAGACCCACCGGCTTGCCCATCGCCTCAGGGTCGCCAATAATATCCAAAATATCATCCACAATTTGGAACGTCAGCCCCAGGTTATAGGCGTAATCGCCTAAAGCCTGTATCACGCTCTCGTCCGCGCCGGCCAGCCAGGCGCCCAACATCGCCGACGCCTCGAACAAACTGGCCGTTTTTAAGCTGATGATTTGTTTATAGGTTTCCCGATCCATCTCGCCAGACTTGGCGGCGGCCGCTTGAAGGGTTTCCCCTTCCACCAGCCGGGTGCAAGCAGTGGCAATCATCACGTTGGGTTCCACCCCATACGGCGCCATCAATTCATACACTTTGGTGAAAAGATAATCCCCGGTCAGCAAAGCAAAGGTACGCCCCCAACGGGCATGAACAGTCACTTTACCGCGTCGCGTCAGGCTGTGATCGTTGATGTCGTCGTGAACCAGGGTGGCCGTGTGAACCATTTCCACAGCTGCCGCCACCGGCACAACAGAGTCTAAATCCTGACCGCCGGCCGCCAGGTACGCCAGCAACACGACACGCGGCCGTACACGTTTGCCGCCAGAAGTGACAATGTGCAAACTTGCATCTTCCAATAATTGGATGTCACTGGCGACAACAGACTCCAGCTTTCTTTCAACGGCCGTCATCCCCTGTTGCACTAATTCATTTACCATAATATTAACCTTGTTCACAACTTTCAATTTTTTTTGAACGCTCTAGTGGATTATAGAATAGGCCACAAGGGGCGTCAAGAAAATTGTGAAACTTATCCCAAATGTCTAAGGTTGCCGACCAGCCACACTTTGAAGCATAATAAAGTCCACCTTCCACCCACGAACCTGCTCTTTCAACAAATTAGTCGCCCAAATTAGCCGAATAATATCTGCAAAAGGAGCAATCTGCTTACCCAAATAAGCCGAACCGATCACCTATGAACGCATTAAAAGAACGGATTTTAAATGAAGGGCAAAACCTCGGCCGTGGCATCCTTAAAATTGATAGTTTCCTGAACCATCAATTAGACGCCGCGCTTATGGAAGCCATTGGCGAAAACATCGCCGATCGCTTTCGCCATACAAGTCCCACCCGCATCCTCACCGCCGAAGTCAGTGGCATCATCCCGGCCGTCATGACCGCCAAGGCGCTCGGCAATATCCCCATTGTGTACGCGCGTAAACACAAACCCATCACCATGCAAGAGCCGGTGTTTGTAGACACCGCCCCCAGCCACACCAAAGGCGGCGAAGTGCTGCTGATGGTTTCGCCGGAATTTTTGCACGCCGCTGATCGCGTGCTGATTGTGGACGATTTTTTGGCCTCCGGGCGCACCATCGACGCGCTCAGCCGCATTGTGCAGAGCAGCGGCGCCACGCTGGTAGGCATTGCCGCCGTCGTCGAGAAAACGTTTGAGGGCGGCCGCGAGGCTCTGGCGCATTGGAATGTGCCTATTGAAGCCACGGCCACCATCGTGAACATGGACGACGGCCGTATTATTTTGGCGTAATCAGGATAACTTTATGACAACTCCAACTCACGATACGATTGTCGTTTTAGATTACGGTTCGCAGTATTCCCAACTCATCGCCAGGCGCGTGCGGGAAGCCAAGGTGTTTTGCGAACTCTATTCCTGGTCGACGCCGGCCGAAACGATTCTGGCGCTGAAACCCAAGGGCTTCATTTTAAGCGGCGGGCCAAACAGCGTCTATGACCACGGCGCGCCAACTTTGCCCGATTATGTTTTGGCGAGCGGCTTGCCGGTGCTGGGCATTTGTTATGGCATGCAGCTGCTGGCGCACGGCCGTGGCGGACGAGTCGCCTCCAGCCCCAAACGCGAATACGGCCCGGCCACCCTGCAGCTGAACGAACCGGGCAACCCACTTTTCAGAGATTGGCAATTAGAAACCAAAGATTCCCCCACTCCGCAATCCCCACTCCTCAATCCCCAGCAGGTCTGGATGAGCCACGGCGACAAGGTAGAACATCTTCCGCCCGGTTTTCGGCCGCTGGCGCACACCGACAATTCGCCTTTTGCAGCGGCGGCGGATGTAGACCGCCGGTATTACGCGGTGCAGTTCCACCCGGAAGTGGTGCACACGCCGCAGGGGCGATTGCTTTTGAGCAATTTTGTCCACCATGTTTGCGGCTGCGCCAGCGATTGGACGCCGGCCAGTTTTATTGAAGAGCAGGTAACTGCCGTTCGGGAACAGGTGGGTAACGGCCGTGTGGTCTTAGGTCTCAGCGGCGGGGTCGATTCGGCCGTTGCCGCCGCCCTCATTCACAAAGCCATCGGCAGCCAACTCGTGTGCATTTTTGTCGACCACGGCCTGCTGCGCCAGGGCGAAGCCGCGCAGGTTGTCACAACTTTCCAGCGCGAGCAAGGCATGAAGCTCATCGCCGTCAACGCCGTTGAAGAATACCTGGAAAACCTCGCCGGTATCACTGACCCGGAACAAAAACGACGCATCATCGGCGAAAAATTCGTGCGTATTTTTGAACGCGAAGCCAACAAATTGGGGCAAATCGATTTTCTGGCTCAGGGAACCATCTACCCGGACGTCATCGAAAGCGCCGGTAAGGACAAAAAAGACGCCCACGTCATCAAAACCCACCACAACGTGGGCGGCTTACCAGAGGACATGGATTTTGAATTGGTGGAGCCGCTGCGCCTGCTGTTCAAAGACGAAGTGCGGCAAATTGGCACGGCTTTGGGCCTGCCAGATAGTCTGGTCTGGCGGCAGCCGTTCCCCGGGCCAGGTCTGGCCATTCGCTGCCTGGGCGAAATCACCTGGGAACGGTTGGAACGGCTGCGCCTGGCCGACGACATTTTTGTGTCTGAACTGCGGCAGGCCAATATGCTGCGCCAGGATACGCAGCAGTCGTTTGCCGTGCTGCTGCCGGTGAAAAGCGTGGGGGTCATGGGCGACGGCCGTACCTATCAGGAAGTCATCGCCCTCCGCGCCGTCACCACCGAAGATTTTATGACGGCCGATTGGGCGCGCCTGCCCTATGATTTGCTGGCCCGCGTCAGCCGCCGCATTGTCAACGAAGTGGATGGCGTAAACCGTGTCGTCTTGGATATCACCTCCAAACCGCCAGGCACCATCGAATGGGAATGAGTTCCGCAACCACACAGCACCCAGGCACGTAAAGTGGGCAAAATCATGAAAGAGGAGCGACCCACGTCGCCCCACTTATAATTCCGGAGGGTATAATGGATTACGGTCAAGTTATTTCTGATGCCTGGCGCATCACCTGGAACAACAAATATTTATGGGTCTTAGGCTTCCTGGCGGCTCTAACCAGTGGGATTAGCAGCGGAAACTCTTCGCGTTACTCCATGAACGAAGGCGATTTTGCCAACAATCCTGAAATGGCTATGCGCATGGGCGCGATTGCTCTGGGGCTTGTCTGCGTGCTGGGAATTCTGGGCATCATTCTGTGGCTTGTCAGCATCGCTGCGCGCGCTGGCCTTGTGGATGCGGTAAACCGCCTGGACGATGGCGAGAAGTTGACGCTCCGCGAAGCTTTTGCGAACGGCCGTGCAGCCATGTGGCGGCTCTTGGGCGTCTACCTGCTCACCTATTTGCCGTTGATTGTGGCGGGCATCGTGGCGATGATTGTGGCCATAGCCGCCACCGGCGGCGTAATTGCCATGTCCTCGCTGGCCCAAAATCCCGAGGAAATGCTGACGGGCGGCCTGATTGGCGGCTTTGGCCTGCTGGCTTTGTGCTTTTGCTTACTGGCCTGCGCCTTAATTCCCGTCTCGTTTATCCTGTACTTTGTGGCGGAATTTGGCGTACGCGGCACCATCATCCATAAAATGCGGGTTTCGGAAAGCATTCGCCACGGCTGGCAGATCTTTCGCACCAATCTGGGACCAGTCATTTTGTTGTCCCTTTTGCTTATTGTGGTTGGCCTGATGGTGAGTTTTGCCTTGGCCGCGATCATGCTGCCCCTGGCGCTGGTGTTTTTTGGCCCGGCCGTTATTAGCGGCATTTCCAATAATGGCGAACTGGGTTCTCTGAGCATCGCCTGGATGATTGCCGGCGGTTTGCTTCTGGGCGTGATTAGCGCCGCGCTGATGTCGGTGTACCAGACCTGGATTTCGGCGGTATGGACGCTGGCGTACAAAGCGCTAACCGGCAAAAGCCCAGAGGCGATCCCAGCGGCGAAAGTGGTTTAATCGGACGGCCGTTGGTAAACTATTTTATCGAGTTGGGCGCACAGATGTGCGCCCTTTTCACGTCAGGCACACCAAATGGACATTAGCGACCAACTTTCCCGCGCAGCCCGCATCACCTGGCAGCACAAAACCTTGTGGTGGCTGGGACTACTGCCCGGCCTCACCCACGTCGCCACATCGTTGGCGCGTCTTTGGGTTTTTCAATTTGCGCGCCGCGAATATCTGCCCCTGCTGGCCCAACTGCCGCCAAATGGCCCACCGCTGGACCAGTGGCTCTTTACCCCAGACGCGGCGGCGAAATTTTTCAACGTTCCCGTGCTGATTGGGGGAACTGTGTGGCTGTTTTTGGTCGGGATCGTCTTTTGGCTGCTGCTGGTTTTGGCCGAAGCGGCGATTGTTACCGCCACGCTGGGCATCGCCGCCGCTAAACCGCTGTCGGTGGGCGAATCGCTCGCTTCCGGGCGTCGTTTTTTAGGCCGATTTGTGGCTATCGACGCGTTTTTGTTTTTCCCCTGGTTTCTAATCGCTCTGGCAGCGCTGATTGTCTTGGGCCTGACGGCCGGGTCTACGGCCGTTCTCGCCGTCAACCAATCCACCACTACCTCTCTCTTCAGCGCACTGGGGCTGGGGCTAAGCTGCGCGGCCCTGCTGGCTTGCCTGTTGATTCCGGTCAGTTTTGTGACGCTGCGCTTTCGCACAATGGCCTATCGTGACGCCATCATCAACGACGCCGCCCCTGGCAGCGAAAAAACCATTCGCCAAACTGTGCGCCACACCTGGCAAGTGGCGCGGCGCAATCCGGCCGAAGTATTCATCCTGATTGCGATTTTGTGGGGAGTGCAATACGTTTTTAATCTGCTGCTGAGCGTCATCAACCTGCCGCTGGGTCTGGCTACGGCCGTTCCCATATTTCTCAACGCCAGCGGCGGAGCAGGCACGGCCGTTTCTATTCTGGTCGGTTTGGTAACGGCCGTACTCCTGGCCATCCCCCAGGCGCTGTTATTTGTGTATGTGGCCGTGGTGTGGACGCTGGCCTACCTGAATTGGAGCTACGAATGATCAGAGAACAAGGAAAGACGTTATGCGCTTAGGGGTCGATACAGGCGGCACATTTACCGATTTTGTGTTTGTAGACGGCGACGGCCGTGTCCGCATCCACAAACAGCTCAGCACCCCCGCCGACCCCTCGGCGGCCATTCTCAGCGGCGTCGCCGCCATGCGCGTCAGCGCCAGCACAGATGTCATCCACGGCAGCACCGTAGCTACCAACGCTCTGTTAGAGCGGCGTGGGGCGCGCACCGCTCTCGTCACCACAGCCGGATTTACCGATGTGCTAGCCATCGGGCGGCAAAATCGGCCTGATCTCTATGCCCTGACACCGCAAAAACCGGAACCACTGGTCCCCGCCGCCTGGCGGTTTGGCGTTCTCGAACGAGTGTCATCTCAGGGTGATGTGCTGCGACCGTTGGATGAGGATAGTGTAACGGCCGTGCTGGAAGCCATCCAAACCGACAACATCGAAGCCGTCGCCATCTGCCTGCTCTTTTCCTTCCTGCGCCCCGACCACGAGCGACAAATCAAAAAACGTCTCCAGGCCGCCAACCCGGCGCTGCACATCTCACTGTCCTGCGAAATTTTGCCCGAATACCGCGAATATGAACGCACCGCCGCCACCGTCATTAACGCCTATGTCGCGCCATTGATGGGCCGATATCTGTCCAAATTGGCCGATGGGCTGGCCCCGCGCCGCCTTTCCGTCATGCAAAGCAACGGCGGCATCATCAGCGCGGCGACGGCCGGGCAGCAGGCTGCCAGAACGGCGCTGTCTGGCCCGGCAGGCGGCGTGGTGGGCGCGCGCTTTGTCAGCCGCCAGTCGGGTTTCACCGACATCATTACGTTTGACATGGGTGGAACCAGCACAGACGTTGCTCTGTGTCCCGGTCATCTGCCCAGCACCGCCGAAGGGGAAATCGCCGATATGCCGCTGCGCTTGCCGATTATCGACATCCACACCGTCGGCGCGGGCGGCGGCAGTCTGGCGGCCATTGACGCCGGCGGCGCGCTGCATGTTGGCCCGCAAAGCGCCGGCGCGGACCCCGGCCCGGTGTGTTACGGCCGTCCGCTAGACGGCGAGCAGCGCCTGATGCAAGCGTCCCGCGTTACTGTGACCGACGCCAATTTGGTGCTGGGCCGCCTGGATGCCCATCATTTCCTGGGCGGAACCATGACGTTGGACGAAACGGCCGCGCGAGATGCTTTGGCCGAACTGGCCGTCGTCATGAAGGTTTCAACGCCAGAAAAGGCCGCCTGGGGAGTGATTCAGGTCGCCAACGCCAATATGGAACGGGCCGTTCGCCGCATTTCCGTGGAACGTGGGCACGATCCGCGCCGTTTTACGCTGGTCGCCTTTGGCGGCGCAGGTCCGCTGCACGCCTGCGAACTGGCGGAGACGCTGCAAATACCGCGCGTGTTGATCCCGGGCGTACCCGGCGTGTTGTCGGCGCTGGGCATGTTGGCCGCCGCGCCCACGCGGGATTATTCGCAAACGGTGATGGCCCGGCGCGAGGCGTGGGGCGTGGAGAGCGCGAGCTGGTTGGCGGAGCAGTTTGCCCCGCTGGCGGCCCGGGCCATGGCGGAAATGGCCGGGGAAGGATTGGAGGAAACGGCCGTTACCCTTCACTACAGCCTGGATATGCGCTACGTGGGCCAATCGCACGAACTGCCAGTAACCCTCTCTGAGACAAACACCGACCCTATCGGCTTGTTCCACGACGCCCACGAGGCGCGGTATGGCTACCGCCAGGCTGGGGCGGCCGTAGAAATGGTGACCGCTCGCGTCACGGCCGTGGCCACCATCCAGTCGCCCTGGCTGCCCATCGAGCCAATCGGCCCATCGGATCCATCGGCGGCTTTTTTGGGGCAAAAACCAGTCTGGTTTGGCGGTCAGGCCCACACGGCCGATTGTTACGACCGCGAAAAACTACAACCGGGCAACCAGTTTGCCGGCCCGGCGGTGGTGTTTCAGTATGACACAACGGCCGTCATTCCCCCTGGCTGGCACATCTCCGTGGATGCCGTGGGCAATTTACTCGCGAATAAATAAAAAAAAGTGCGCCTTCTCAGGCGCACTTTTCATTTTCAGTTACCAACTCCCAACTATCAACCTTCTTCTTCCCGATCTTTCTTGGCGTGAGCCACAATTTGCTCTTGCAGGTGGGAGGGGATACGGCCGTAATTGGAAAATTCCATCCGGAACACGCCGCGCCCTTGGGTCATCGAGCGCAAGTCGGAGGCATAGGTCAGCACTTCAGCCAATGGCACTTCACAAATGACCACGCTCTTGGTGCCTTCTTGTTCGATGCCCAACACGCGTGCCCGGCGTGTATTCATATCACCCATGATGTCGCCCATGTTGTCGGCCGGCACGGTAACAATTACCTTGTAGATTGGCTCCAGCAAAACAGGACCGGCGCCCAGCATCGCTTTCTTGAAGCATTCACGACCGGCCGTCTGGAAAGCAATTTCCTTGGAGTCTACGGGGTGTTCCTTACCATCAAACACGATGGCCTTGACGCCTACCACCGGATAACCGGCGGTTGGTCCGGCTTCCAATGCCTGACGGCAGCCTTTTTCCGTAGCGGAGACAAAGGGAGCAGAGATGGACCCACCGAAGATTTCCGAGGTGAATTCGAATTCAGCGTCATCGTCCAGAGATTCCAGGCGAATGAAGACACGGCCGTATTGCCCCGCGCCGCCTGTTTGTTTCTTGTGAGTGTACTCGGCGGAATTGGTCTTGGTGATGGTTTCACGGTACGGCACTTTCGGAATCGAAGTTGTGAGGTTGACGCCAAATTTGGAGTGCGCCTTCTTGACGGCAATGTCCAGATGGGTGACGCCCATACCCGACAAAATGGTCTCGTGGGTCGCCGGTTCCGTGTGCCAGGTTAACGTCAGGTCTTCACCGACCAACCGGTTCAGCGATTGGCTCAATTTGGCCACGTCGGATTGTGATTTGGGGTGGATAGCTACGGAGGCAATCGGTGATGGTTGTTGAATTTTCGGCAGTGTGAGCACATGGCCGCGATCACAAAGCGTTTCGTTGGTGCCGGTGTCGCCTAATTTCACCACCACGCCAATATCGCCGCTGTGCAGGCGTGTAATGGGGGTGGTTTCTTTGCCGGTTACGGTTTGCAAAGTGCCTACGCGTACTTCGGAATCCAGGTGGCTTGCCCAAACTCGGGAATCCGACTCCAGAATGCCACTAAAAACACGAATGTAGCTGGAACGGCCGTATGGGTCTTCCCGTGTCTTAAAGATAAACGCCGCCAGGTGAGATGTGTCTTTGCCTTCGATGACAACCTCATCACCCGCCGCATTCGTAGCGGTAAATGATCGGTTGTCCGGTGAAGGGACATAGCTGGCGAGGATTTCTAAGACAGGTTCTACCGCAATGCCTGGTTCAGGTGCGCTGTAAATGATGGGTGTAACCAACCCTTGAGCCATCGCGCCTTTTAACCCGCGAACAATTTCTTCGCTGGTTAAGTCTTCCTCTTCAAAATACTTTTCCATCAACGAATCGTCGCCTTCGGCGGCTGCTTCGATGAGCGCCATGCGCGCCTCTTCAGCATCATCGGCCATATCGGCAGGAATAGGAGCGACGGTAGCTTTTTCGCCCAATCGCGCTTCCATTTTCACTAAATCGATGATCCCTTTAAAGTCCGGACCTTCACCAATCGGGAGTTGCAAATTCACAAAATTGCCTTCCAAATTGGCGTTAATGCTCTCCATCACCCGGGATACGCGTACATTTTCACGATCCATCTTGGTGACTAAGAGAATTTGCGGCAGATTGTGCTCGCGGGCTGCCTGAGTCACAACCTCGGTGCCAACTTCAACACCGGCGACTGCTTCCACGAAGACCACCACGCCATCGGATACAACCAGGGCGCTGTTCACTTCGCCGATAAAGTCCATATAACCCGGCGTATCCAGCAGGTTTATTTTTTTGCCCTGAAAGTCGATGGGAGCCAATGCGGTGGAAATGGAACTGTTTCGGCTGACTTCTTCTTCTTCGAAGTCCATGGCAGCCGTACCCGC
This sequence comes from Chloroflexota bacterium, assembly GCA_017993775.1. Taxonomy (GTDB): domain Bacteria; phylum Chloroflexota; class Anaerolineae; order Promineifilales; family Promineifilaceae; genus Leptovillus. The sequence goes on from JAGOMA010000032.1 coordinate 27,599, forward strand.
CTGAACACTACCCAGACGAGTTGTGACGCCCGTGTTAAACAGAGTACGCTCGACAAATGTTGTTTTGCCCGATCCATTGTGGCCGATTAACGCAATGTTTCGGATTTGGCTGGTTTGATATTCTTTCATTCGTAAGAAAACCTCTCGGGATAAGGAATTTTAATGGTCGATGTTCTCGTGCGGATTGCCTCTGCCCCAGGCATATTGCCACGGTGCGGACAATAAAAATATCTCTTCTTAACTATGATAAGGGGACATTTCCGCTGTGGTTAGTTGACAAATTATACTTTCCTTTAAACAGTTGTCAAAACGGGTGAAGTGGCGGGGTCGCTGTGCAACAAGCCCAAATACTCTGCGTATAGAGGGTTAGTTAACCACAGGAGGTTGATGATTATGTCTGATAAATCCAAAGAAACTTACGAGAAAGAGCCGGTTTATGACCCGTTGAATGAAAAACCTGCTGGCGATGCGCCCAGACGTGGGAACCCTTCACTGTTTGGGCCTGTTGTGTTGATTGCCTTGGGTGTTTTGTTTTTGCTGAACAATTTGGGTATGCTGCCGACGATGTCGGTGAATTGGGTGGCAGCGGCCAGGCTCTGGCCTTTGTTTTTAATTTTAGTGGGCGTTAATTTGATTGTGCGCCAGGCGCCACGGCCGTTAGGCGGCATTCTCAGCGCGTTGGTGGGCGTAGTGGCGGTGGGCATCTTTGGCTACGCCTTGCTGTTTAGCCAGGACAACCCACGCTTTAACAGCATTGGGGTGAATGCCAATGCCGACCAGGCGCAAACAAAGGAGATTTCCTTTGGCGCGGAGGATGTGCAAACGGCCGTAGTCGAAATCAACTTCGGCGCTGCCGGAGCAGATCTGTCGGCCCTGGAAGATAGCAACAAATTGATCGAAGGCACTGTCAGCTACATGGGCGATCTGACGTTTGATACCAGCGCCAATGGCTCCGAAGCAACTATATTTTTACAGGAAAAGGACGGCGGACTCTGGTGGCTAAATCCCAGCAATTGGAATGCGACGATTTTCCAGCGTTGGCAAATCGCTCTGAATCCGCGTGTGAACACTGATTTGCGGCTGGATGTGGGAGCCGGTTCCGTGGATGCGGATTTAAGCAAGCTGACTTTGCAAGAGCTAACCGTCGATGGCGGCGCTGGCAGCCTGGAACTATCTTTGCCAGATGGGGCCTATGATGTCACACTTGATGTCAGCGCCGGTTCAACGCAAGTGGTGCTGCCGCAAAACGGCCGTCAACGCCTCGAGATCAATGGCGGCGCTGGCAGCCTGACGCTGCTGCTGCCTGCCGGCCGGGAAGCCCGCGTCAGCGTGAACGGCGGCCTGGGGAGCTTTAATCTTAACGGCCGTCGCTTCACCCAAATTAGCGGCAACGAACCGGATGAAGGGGTGTGGGAAACCGAAGGGTACAAAACGTCCGCCAACCCACTCGATTTAACCATCGACGTGAGCGCCGGCAGCGTGACCATCGGCGAACCTTAAGGAATTCGCTGGCTGACAGCCTGGACAATTACCAATTGGCAATTGGCAATGGGCAATTGGCAATTGTTCAGGTTGTTTGGGCTAAGGTTTTCATGTGCGCCAGAATGGCGGCTATGCCATTCAGACGCTGCCCGCTTAACACAGATTGCAGCCCCATTTGCAAATAAAATTCGTTGGGCACGGCCGTTACCTCCGCTGGTGTTGTGCCGTCCAGGCCATCTTGCAGCAAGGCGGCAAAACCACGCACTGTTGGGGCTTCGGGCGGGATGTCGAAATGGAAGTGGAGACGGCCGTTTTCATGCTCCGCATACACAAAAACCGGCGTCATGCATTCGTGAACCTGCTCCAACGTTTCGCGTTTTTCATGCAGCCATTCCGGTAACGGCTGCAACTTTTCGGCAAATTCCAATAAATACTCCAGCTTCTCCTGGCCAACACAAAAACTAAAATCTTCTACAATTTCCTGCAAACGGTCCGGTATGTCATTCATAATTTCACCTCGGTATCTGGTTCAACTCCAGCGAGTCTACGTTGTTTGGCCCATTGTACGGAAATTCATTCAGCGGCGCATGAATTTTGAGGAAAAACTTATTCCAGCCGTAAGCGTTCAGTTGGGCAAACCACCACATATGGCGGTTTCAAATCAATCAAAGTCTGTATATGGCATCATGAAATTTGTGTCCAAACAAAAATCAGAAAATGTATCGAAACATGACCGCCATATTTGCACCGATATTGATGCTTAATCGCCATATTTAGCCATAAATACCAACTGAACGGTCACCTCCAGCCGGTACAGTTTTAAAAACGAAAAACCAGGCGGAGGGTCGCCTGGTAATTCGCCAAGGGAAAGGATGTTGCTAAGAGGAAAAGAGAGGAGAAGAATCTTGTCTTCGGGGGAATTTTCTCACCTGGATGAAAGCTTACCGCTTCTAAGTTAACATCTGGTTAACCGTTTGTTACCGATTTGCTAAGGATTTATAAAAAAGCAGCCTCACTCGTAATAATCCAGCACGGCCAGGATACCCTCCAGGTTTTGCGGCCAATCTGTGGCCGAATGAGTGGTCAACTCGACAGTCATAGAAGAAATTCCCTGAGTCGTCAACCAATCGCTGGCATCGCCGGTAACGGGGTAACTGGTAAATGCTTCGTAGATGGGGTAGCCGCCGGCCAAGCCATAAACCGTCGCCAGGTCATAAGATGGTTGATGCGTTTCCGGACAGCCAGCGGCAAACACGCCATTCAGGGCGCTGTGCCAGAAAATAACGGCTTTCGGCTCTAACCCCACCAGATAACTGCTCAGAGCCGCCGATTCTGGTTCAGAGAACGGCCGTTCCCCACCACTCACCCGTTGCTCGCGCCATAAGCCGCTGGCTTGCCACCGGCAGTCCCAATTACGGTTCAAATCCACGTCATTGCCATTAAAACGGCCGGAAGTTGTATCGCTAATCACGTCGGTCGGGGCAAACCAACCATTACTGCCAGTGACCAAAAATTGGCCGTCCGGGTTCGCTGAGGGGATGATATGCAGGGTTATCGAATCGGGAATCAGGTCGATGTTTGCCTGGAAATAGGTGATGGCCTCATAGGCCAACAAAATGGTGTTCCACTCATAGCCGCCATGAATTCCACCCACAAACACAACCTGATCCGGGCCGTTCTTAAATTGATAATCGACAATCGGCCGCCCCTGGCTGGAAAGACCCACAGTCTGGGTGAAGGCATTGGCCGGCGTGGTAGCCGTAGCCGGCGGCGTATCCGTAGGCAGCGGCGTCGCCGACGGCCGTTGAATGACCGGCGTGCTGGAAGGCACGGCCGTTGGTGTAACCGTCGGCGTGTTGGTTTGGGTTGGCGTGGGTTGGGGCGTGAAGGTGAGGATGGTAACGGCCGTGGGCATTTGCGTCGGCAGCGGTATCTCTGCCGGTTGGCAGCCAATCAGGCCCAAAAACAATCCGCTTACAAGAACAAAGGCTATAAAAAAAGGTATCGGCAACTTAATCATGCGCCAATGATAGCTCTAGCTGCCAAAATCTCGCAAAACAGCCCGAATTCCATCCAGATTGTCGCCCCAGTCCACCGTCACATAATCTGGCAAGATAATGGCAATCGCCGGGATGCCCTGACCATCCAGCCAGTTGGTTCCGTCGCCGTTTATCGTCTGGTTGGTCAGATTCTCGAAATCGGCGATGGGATACCCGGCGGCAATGCCATACGCCTGCGCCAGAGGCACCGACACCTGGCTTGGGCCATTACACGCGCCTGGGGAAGAAAGGCCTGCGGTTGTTTTGGCTTCCCAAAACACCACGGCCGTCGCGCTTACGCCTTGAATAAAATCCACCATCGCCTGCGTTTCCGGCTCCGAAAATGCAAATTGGCCGCCTATTCCGGGCACGGTATTGCCACGAAATGCGGCGTCTTTTACCCAGCGACAATCCCAATTGCGGTTTAAATCCACGCCGTTGGCATTGAGACGGCCGTCCAGTTCCCCCACGACCGGGCGGCTGTCGGGGTTGGCGTTCGTGATAATGTACAAGGTCGTCTGCGGCGGAATCTCCTGGAAATTGCTTGAGAAATAATTGACGGCCGTTTCCGCCAGCGAAACAGTAGACGGCGCGGCTCCGGCGTGCAGCCCGCCGATAAACACAATCGCGTTTGGCCCGCCACCGATCCGCACCGCCTCAATCGGCAGATTACCCGCCGAATAACCAATCGTCAGCCGTTCCGGTCCCATGTCGGGCGTTTCGGTGGGCGGCGGCGTGTCGGTCGGCGGCGCGTCGGTCGGCGGCGGCGGGGTCGCCGATGGCAAAGCGGTTGGTTCAGGAACGGCCGTAGCGATGATGTCGTTGGGCACGGCCGTTTCCGTAGCTGCGGCCGTCGGCAAAGCTGTCGGATTGTCGGCCACAAGCACAATTTGCGTGGCGGTGGGCACGGCCGCCATGTCTGGCCCGCGCAGCGACTGCACCACCAAATACCCGCCGCCCAGAAACAGCAGGGCGAGCAAGGCAACCACCAGCCCAATCACCCAGCCTTTGCCCCCGCCGCCGGCCGAACGCGGCACAGTCGGGCCGGTGTCCGGCGGCAGTAAGTCAGTAGGCGCAAAGTTTGGCGGCACAATTTTAGACGGGCCGATGGTGTACTGCTCTATCGGATGGGGCCGCCACGCGCCGGAGGTGGAGATGCGGCCTGGTCCCCCTTCGGCCTCTATCGCCTGGTCGATGGCGTTTCTCATGTCGACGGCCGTTGGCAAACGGTTCATGGGGTTTTTTTGCATGGCGGCCTGCACCACATACCGGGTATGCGGCGTCAGATCGTGGCGGATGTTTTCCAGGGGGGTTGGCTCTTCATAGACGTGTTTGTGCAAGACAGCCAGCGGGTCGTCGGCTTCGAACGGCCGTTTCCCGGCCAGCATCTCATACAAAATCACACCCAGCGAATAGAGGTCGGAACGGCCGTCCAGCTTTTCCCCGCGCGCCTGTTCCGGCGACATATAATTCGGCGTGCCGATCAAGGTGCCTGTCTGGGTTAATTTGGGTGCGCTCTGCACGGCGGCAATCCCCAAATCCACCAGGATGGGCACGCCATCCGGCCGCAGCAAAATGTTACTCGGCTTAATATCTCGATGCACAATCCCGGCGGCATGAGCCACGCGCAGCGCATCGGCCATCTGCCGCACAATCGCCAGAGCCTGCGTCGTGGGCAGCAGTTCGCCGCGCCGCGTCAGCATTTCCAGGGTATCCCGCAGCGCCCCGCCGTCGATAAATGGCATAGCGATATACGGCCGTTGGTCGGGCGTCAGCCCAATGCCGTACACCTGAATGATATTGGGGTGTTCTAACTGCGCCACCGTCTGCGCTTCCCGGCGAAACCGTTCCACAAACTGCGTATCGACCGAAAGCTGCGCCAGCATAACCTTCAGAGCCACCTTGCGCTGCAAATTGACGTCGAACGCCTGGTAAACATCGGCCATTCCGCCGCGAGCGATGTGGCTCCTGATCTCGTAGTGGCCAATTTGCTGCCCAATAAGTTGTGTGGGATCTAATGACATAGCTGTAACTCGTTTCCACCCCATACCTGACAGATTTCGGGAAACCTGTCAGTATGGCTCTATCAGTTTTTCATGAACAAAGTCGCGTTTAACAGGCAGCCAGAATAGACATCATTTTCAGTTTAGTGGTAGCCGCGATTTCTTATCGCGCCTGACGGAACGGGGGAAGGATACCCCGGCTACATCCGACAAAAGAACGTTGTGAAACGAGTAGACACCACTTTCAGTTTAGGGTTCGGCGGTGAACTGCGCGGCGGTGTGCCAGAGCTGGCGGCCCCAATTAGCCTCGCTGGAAACAATCACCGCCCAGGAATTATCGCCATAGCTCACTGTGGTCACGTCGTTTCGATCGGCCCACTGCGTTTGCATAAAAACCAGGGGCGATTCAGAGGCTCGCGACCAATGCTGCTGCCCCAAATTGCTGTCTTCGGACATGACCACAGCCCATGCGCCTGCCCCATATGCCAGGCTGGTAACGTCATACCCTTTGGCCCACTGCTCCTGAATATATGCCTGCGGCGATTCGCTGGTAAGAAACCACGACTGCCGCCCCAAATTGCTGTCTTCGGACATGACCACAGCCCACGCGCCGTCGCCATAAGCCAGGCTGGTCACGTCGTACCCCCTGGCCCATTGTGTTTCGATATAGGTTTTGGGCGATTCAGAGGACAAGCTCCACAACTGCCGCCCTAAACCGGCGTCCTCGGAAAATATGACCACCCAAAGTCCGTCGCCATAGGCCAGTTCGGTTACTTCCAGCCCGCGGTTCCAATTTTTTTCGATTTCGGCCAGCGGCGAATCAGAGGCGATGTGCCAGCTCTGACGGCCGTATCCAATCCCATCAGACATCACTACGCCCCAGCGCCCCGGTTCATACGCCAGACTCGTCACGTCGTATCCATCCAGCCACATCGCCTGAATATAACTGCCCAACAAAACGGACGGATCGGCTTCTGTTGGCAAAACAGCGCTTTCCCCGGCCCCAATTTGCCCAACATCGGGGCGGCGAGTTAACGCCCAGACGGCGACGAGGCCTAAGATAAGCAGCCCCGCCGCGCCGGCCCAAAGCCAGGGCGACATGCGCTGCTGTTTAGCGGGCGGCGGTTCAGGCTCGCCAAACAGCGGTTCGGCCATGTAGGTTGGAGCCAGTGGGCTGCGCCGCTGGTCGGCCGGTTTCTCCTCTACGGCCGTTGGTGGAGGCGGCGCATCAATAACCGGGGGAACGGCCGTTTCCTCCACCACCAGTGCCGCCCATTCTTCCGGCTCCTCAGCCAAAACCGTCGCCAGCGACTCGGCAGGCGCAGGAGCTTTGGGCGGCGTCACACGCGTTTCCACACCCTGCCCCAACCCCAATTCCAGCCGAACAAGCGACTCCACCACGGCCGCCAACCGAGCGGCCGTGCTGTATCGATCTTCGCGGGCTTTGGCCATTGCCTGGGCGATCACCGCCTCGCATTGCGGCGGCAAATCCTGGCGATATTCCAGCACATGAGGCACCGGCGTGAGTACGTGGGCCATCAACTGCTGGACGGGAGTGTCGGCTTTGAAGGGCATTTCGCCGGTGAGCATCTGAAATAAGATCACCCCGAGCGTATAAATGTCGGAACGGCCGTCTAATGGCTGCCCGCCCTGCACTTGCTCCGGACTCATGTAAGCCGGCGTCCCGACAATCGCATCCCCGGTCAACGTGGCCATTGATTCCGCCAGTTTGGCGATGCCAAAATCAGACAAAAAAGCGTTTTCCTGGTTATCAAATAAGATATTGCTTGGCTTCAGGTCGCGGTGAATGACACCCTGACTATGAGAATAATCTAACGCATCGGCCAGACGCTTTAAAATCGGAGCGATCTCCGGCAGCGGCATGGCCCCGTTGTCCAGCCGATCGGCCAACGAACCGGCGGGCATGTAGCGCATGACCAAATAAGGCTGCCCCTGATGCTCGCCAAAATCATATACCGGCACGATAGCATAATGTTCTAACCGGGCAATGGTGCGCGCTTCCCGATGGAACCGTTCGTGGAAAATGGGATCATGCAAGAACTGCCGCGGCAGCACCTTAAGTGCTACCTGCCGGTCAAATCGGGGATCGTGGGCCAGATACACACTGGCCATTCCCCCCTTGCCCAACAACCGCTGAATCTCATAACGCCCGAAAATGCGTGATTCGGTCATCGCGTCTATCCCCCTTGCCAATCAGGGCGTAACGCATGCTTCGCCCGGCTCCAACCGCTTTATCTGGTTGAGAAAAACCCAACCGATGATGTCTGAATCGGTCTGGGACTGAACCTGAATAAAATCACTGAAATTGCCGCAATCGCCAGGAATAGGCAGACTGCGCGAGCCGTCGCCCACCAAAAAAATGAGGTCGCCGGTGATAAAGGTGTTTTTCGACACGGCCGTCTGGCAGCCACCAGGAGCCATCGCCGCATCTGGCCACACAAACACCTGCCCAGGGGTAACAATGCACGCTTGCGGCAAGGGCGGCAGAGATGTGGGCGTTGGCGGCTCGGCCGTTGGCGGCTCAGCCGTTGGCGGCTCAGCGGTTGCCGGTTCGGCGGATGCCGGTTCGGCGACCGCTTCCAACGTTGGTTGGGGGGTGATGGTCGGCTGCGGCGGCTCGGTGGCTACGGCCGTTGCCAAATCCGTAGCGGCAGCATCTGGCGCAATCACCGGCGCTGCTTCTGTTGAAACGGCCGTACCCGGACCACCATTATCCGGCGGCCGCGACGCCTGCCAGATCCCCAACAGCGCCGCTACCACAACGACCACCACCACCGTGATCGCTACGGGCAGCCATAACGGGACCGATTGCCCGCTGCGCGCCGATTTAGCTGGGAGCACGGCCGGATTCGCCAGGGAAGATTTAATCACGACGGCCGTAATGTTATCGCTGGCCTGAGCTTCGATAGCCGCATTCACCAGCGCGCGAGCGGCGGTCTGCGCCGATTCTTGAACCGTCAGGTCGTACATGATTTCCGGCGGCACAGCATCATACAAACCATCCGAACAAAGCAGCAGTGTGGCTCCGAAGGCAAACGGCTGCGGCTGCGTAATGTGCACATTCACGTCCTGACGATTGCCCAAAGCCTGTGTCACCACATTGCGAAACTCATGTTTTTCGGCCATCTCCAGCGATATGATTCCGGCGTCAACCTGATTTTGCACCCAGGTATCGTCACGGGTCAACGGCCGCAGCTTGCGCCCTTCCACCAGATAGGCGCGGGCGTCGCCTACATGGGCCACCCAGGCGACGCCGCTTTCCACGACGGCGGCAACCACCGTGGAACCCATCCGCGCGTCCCGGCTCTTGGCGTCATCAAAAACGGCCTGATTGGCCTGCGTCACGGCTTCTACCAGGGCTTCGGCCACGGGCCGCCCCTGCTGCCGCTGACGATAGAACACATCAGACAGCACGGCCGTCACCATTCGCGCCGCTTCCGCGCCATGTTCTTGCCCGCCAACGCCATCCGCCACCACATACAGCGCGCCCAATTCTGTCGGCGTGGCACGATCCGGAACCCAAAGCGCATCCTGATTGCCCTGGCGTGTCGGCCCTTGATCGGTAACAGCCCCAACCAGGCGGGGATCATAGTTTTTGTCAGCTTGTATAGCCATAAGTTTTATTGACGTGATTTTTTCTCATGGAACCAAAGGCCGCGCTTATGATCAACTTTGCGCCGCCGATTGGTCCGCTTGCTGTGGTTGGCCCAAACCGGCCAGATTTAATCCGTGCGTGTCCACTTATTCTGCAGCCACCACCATCATATGAAGGACAACACGGCCAAGCCGCACTTGCACGCTGTCGGCTAAATCGACGGTGCTGATGCGCTGCCAACTGTATGTGGCGTCGTCCTTCAGGTAGACGCCGTTGGTGCTTTGCAGATCATACAAGATGAAACGGCCGTCTTCCCACACCACCCGTGCATGCCGCCCAGAAACAGACGGGTCTGTCAGGACGATGTCGTTAGATGGGTGCCGCCCAATCTGCGTCACCCCGAACAAGCGGAATTGTGATCCGGCTTGTTCGCCTTCCCGGATGATCAGCCAGGCCAGCACGGTTGGCTGATCGCTCAGGATTTCGGTTTTATCGACGGCCGTATATGGCTCGTCGGTCGTGGTCGACGTGTCGCCCATTACGGTTTGCGGCGCTGGCGCCACTTCGACTGCGCTTTGGGCTGCCGGTTCTAATGGCCGTGTTCCCCGCTCAGATGGGCTGGCAGGCGCAGGGTTATCCAGTATCGTTGGCTGCGCCGACGGACGGCCGTTGCCAGACCTGGCCGAGTATGGCTGTGGGGGAAATGGGGGCGTGCCGGGGATAAAGGGCACGGCCGTTTCCCGCCGCGAAAGCACAATCGACACACCCCCGCCTAAAATAATGCCCACCAATCCCACCAGGGTCAGCCACATAGCCGGTTCATATGAAATGGCGACCAGTTCGAGGGGCTGCGCCGGGATAACCAACCAGCGCCAAACCAATACCAACACCCCTAAAACAGCCGCCGCCACCGTGCCCGCGCCGGTATACACTTCCCACTCCTTTTTCACAAACGCCAAAATCACCCACAGCAGGGTGATGAGAGCGACAAGGGGAACCAGAAACAAAGCGGGATCGCCGGGAAGGCCGCCCAGGGGTGATAGAGCCTCTGAGCCAACAAGAGTCGAAACCGGCACACCTGCCGCCAAATCATACCCGCTGAACTCACCCAACGGTTGACCATTACAAGAAACCGTTACCCAGGGCAGAAAAAAGAAGAGTATAACCAACACCGCCGCAGGGCCAGATATGTAATTTCCGCGCATCGATGCCTCCGAAGCCCCTTTTAAGACGCCAGCACCTGTACCTGGGCGGCCGCGTCCTCTTCTGCCAGTTCAAACGTTTCACTTAAGCGACGGCTGACCACATGCGCCTCATCCAAGGCAGCAGCCAGTCGGCGCACGGCGGGCAGCACATCATAATCCATCTCCACGTAAAAAGCGCGCGCGGCCGTGCCTAACCAGCCATCAGCTTGCAGCGTATCTACTTGCCGCTGCAGCTGCGCCAGCAAGTGATAGATTTCATCCGCTTGGTAACGAAATTTTGCGGCTGCGTCTTCGAGAACTTCGTAATCTACTTCTATATCAACGGCCATCTTTTGCCTTCTGCGGTTCTTTGGAAAATGTCACACGCTCCTTTGTTATGTCAGGTTAAAAACCAGGGTGATGCCGCTGCCGCCCAGGGAGAGACGATTGCCGGATTGCAACGGCCGTTTCCCCACCACCTGCCCGCCATCCACATACGTCGGGTTGTGCGGCGACAGACTTTCCAAAAAATAGTGCCCATCCCGTTCTGTGATTTGTGCATGACGGCGCGAGACACGGCGGCTGTTGGCAAAACCGGAAACATCGACCGCTAGCAAACGGTTCAAAGCCGGGTCGGTGTGCGGGCGGCCAATCACCGCCGGCTGCCAGTCGATGGGAAACATCCTGCCAGATTGCTCATCGCGCAAGACGGCCGTGCGGCTGCCCGTAATCACCAGCCTGCCCGGCGTGCGCGAAGTCTGCGCCCAGCCAAAAACCAGTTCATCCTGGTCTGTCACCCCCTGTTCCACCAGCGACAATGCCGGGTCTAGCAGTTTGTTGCCGTCCTTCAGATAAAGCGCGTAGGCGTCAATCGTGCTTTTTTCCAGGCCGCTAAATTCGCGCAGCACCTCATCAATCAGGCTGCGAACCGGCAGGCCGCGCAGCACCTGGGCGCGCTGTCCGGCTTCGTCAAACACATCAATCGTCACTTCCAGATATTCACTCATGGCGTTGTCCCTTTTTACTCGCCTGCCGGTTCCTCTGGCAGTGTGATAATCTTCATTTCTACGGCCATGTTTAATACGTCTACATCACTCAACATATTCAGAAGCGCGTCGTTCATGGCGCGTTTGGTTTTTAGCTCCTGGCGGACGAAGGCGATGTCTACATTGTCCGGCACGGCCGTACGCACCACCGAGCGTTCCGGACGGGCGGCAAGGGTTGTACGGGTTGGGGCTGGTCGAGAAACGGCCGTGCCATCCGCCGCCCCTCGGTTGATTGGTTTGTCTGCGGCTGGCGGCGCCGTCGGCGCTGCTTGTGGCGCAGTCCACTGGTTTTTCTGCCGCGGATACCGGTCACAAATCACCTCTACCCAATGGTCCAGCGCACTTTCAACGTGTTCGTCATCGTCATACGGCGTGCCGATTTGCAGCATGGTCGTGCGGCCAGAGCGCACCAGAAAGCCGCGCCCTAACGGCAGTTCTGCCTGGGCCATGCCGCGCGGCACTTTGCCGTTGAGAACTTGCACCGTGTCGGCCGTTTGCAAGGCCAGCCCATAACGCGGCACAGAAAGCTGCTTGCGCAAATCTTCCGGCGCGCGGGCGATGGCCGGCGAACCGGCGGCGATGATGTGCAGGCCGGCCGTGCCAAATTCACGGGCCAGGGTGCCCAGAGTGGGCAGCGCCTTACGCTGCTGCCCCGCATCTTCACTGAAGCTGTCGTAGTTATCGATAAGGATGAAAATCGGCCGTTTCCGTTCGGCGGCCAATGTTTTGCATTCGGTTTCCAGGTTGGCGACGAAGGTTTCCAACTGCTCGCTGCTGGTCAGCACGTCGGCCACGTGCGGCAGTTCGCCCAAGGATCGCCGCCCGCCATATTTGAACAATTTTTGCTGGAAATCAACCAGGACGAGAAACACCTCGTCGGGCGTGTAGGTGTGGGCCAACGACAACGCCAGGCTGCGTAATGTGGTGGTTTTGCCGGAGCTGGGTGGGCCAATGACCAGGCTGTGCGGTCCCTGTCCCGGCATATCGAACAACCAGGGTTCCAGGGTGAGATCGTCGATGCCCAGGATAGGTTGGATGCGGCGGCGGGCTGCCGTCGGGCGCGGCAGGGGATCGGGCAGCAGGCTTTTGAGCAAAACGCGGTTGGCGAGGGTGTTGATGGCCGACGGCCGTTTTTCCTTTGGTATATCGCGGCCAAACTCCTGCATCGCCTGCACCAAAATGGACAACTTTTGTGTCTCGTCCAATTCTTGCCCATCACCCGGCAAGCCAACCGGCAGCGCCGTCTGGAATTCCAGCGCCCGTCGCTCATGTTTGATAAACCCGCGACCGGCGATATCGTCGATGACCCGCGCGCCGCGCCCGACAATGCCGGAATACTCGGTAGGATCAGACAGCTTCAGGGCCATGCGTTCGGTAAACAGGGTGTACAGCTTGCCGCCCAACGAACCGGGCAGTTCGGCTGAGGTGGCAAAATGGATGCCGTAGGCGCGCGATTCGCGCACCAGGGAAATGAGCAGCGGCATCAGGTCTTCAAAGCTCTCGCGGAATTCGGCGAAGTTGTCGATGATGATGAGCATGGCGGGGATAACGGCCGTAGGGTTGGCGCTGTTATACCGGTACAAATCGTCCGCATCGGCGTCGCTGAGAACCGTCTTGCGCCGGTTCAATTCCTGGTCCACGCGGCGCAGCAGGCGCGTGACCTTCTCTTCTTCATCCGGGGTGATAATTTCGCCCACGTGGGGCAGATCACGCAGCACGTTCATCTGCCGCCCGCCAAAATCGAGAATGTAGACGTGCAGTTCGGTAGGCGAATGGGTCGCCGCCAGAGTGGCGACCAGTGTGCGCAGGAATGTGGTCTTGCCCCAGCCCGACGCGCCAAAAATAACGGCGTGGCCGCGCCGGAAATCCACCACCAGGGGCAGCTGCTCCGAGTTATAAGGATTGTCGATGAGGCCAACGACAGCGCGCATGGCCCGCTCGGCCCAATCAATGCCCAACCAGGCGTTCTCGTCGTTCATCCAGAGGGAAACGGCCGTGTTCAGCGGCACAGGCGGCATGGCGTCTTCGTTGGATGGAGTAGTGGGAACGGCCGTGGGCGTTGGCGCACCGGGCAGCTGCATCAATTTCAGACCCTGCGGGTTGATATAGGTGGCATCCACCGGCGTTTGCAGCGACATATTGGCAGGCAAAAAATCGGGCCAGGGCGTGCGCTGCGGCAGCGAATGCTCCTTCGCCATTTCGTCCATCAGATCGACCATCATCTCGAAAACTTTGGGGAATTCTTCTTCGCTTTCCTCAGTCGTCCGTTTTTTGCGGTCGGGCCATTTCACGTTTGGCTTCTTTTTCTCGCGCCCGCCGCGATACTCTGAACCGGTCCAGGCTACCTGGATCATCTCGATGTTTTCGTTGCCCACTTGCAAAAAACCGCGCCCCGGAATGCCTGTGGGCAAATAGGCGGCGTCGGGGCGGCGCAGCACTTCGCCGCTCTCTTCGCGGGTTTCGACGCGCAAGGCGATGCGGAATTTGATGTTGGCGCGCATCTGGTCGGTGACGCCCGTGGGGCGCTGCGCCGCCAAAATGAGCGTGACGCCCAGCGCTCGACCCAGGCGGGTGATGCTGTTCAATTGGGCTTTGTATTCCGGATTCTCGGCGATCATTTCGGCAAATTCGTCGATGAAGACAAACAGGTGCGGATAAGGCGAGGTGTGGAATTCTTTGTCTTTGACGACGATGGCACGGCCGTATGGCGGCACATGCAATTTCTGCTGGCGATAATGGACGATATGTTTGGAATCGGTCGCCACGTTGATGGCTTGCCGTCGGTTTAATTCGGCCGTGATGGCCGCAAACATACGCTCCACCGCCGAACCGCGCAGGTTGGTAACAATATCCACGCAATGCGGCAAGTTGCGGAACGGTTCAAAAGCCGCCCCACCCTTAAAATCCACCAGCACAAAATTGACGATGGTCGGATCATAATTCAAAGCCAGCCCTAAAATCATCGTCATGAGCAGTTCCGATTTACCGGAACCGGTGCTGCCGGCGATGAGGCCATGCACGCCGTCGGCGTCAGCGGAGAATTTCAGCCGACGCACGTCGCCGCCGGAAAGCTGCCCCAGGGCTACTTTGAGCCAATCGGCGTTTTCCGGCTGTTTGTTGATGCGCCAATTTTCCAGCGTAAGCTGGCGCAGTTCATCGGCCGTGCTGACGCCGAGCATTTCCATCATCAAAATGCCGTTAGGCAGATCAGCGCCGTAGCTTTTGCGCACTTGCAGCGGTTCTAACTCGCGGGCCAATCGATCCAACGCTTCCAGATCGTCGATGGTATCGGCCTGGCCGATATAACGCGGCGTGTTGACGCCCACTTCCGCATAACGAAAACCAATTTTGTTTGCCTGGCTGAGACGAAGCTCTTCATCGTTTTGCGAGACAATGACTTCGATAACCGATTGGCAGCCGCTGGGTATTTTGCCGGTTTCGGGGACTAAAAAGAGGATGGCCGCGCCGAGGGATGGGCCTTGCTGCAGCAGCAAGGAGATGCCGGGGTCCATTTCCAGATCGCGCAGCCAGGAGCCTTGGGGCAGCGGGGTGAGCAAATCGACGACAACCAGCAAAAACGGCAGGGTGACATCGACGTTGTTGTCGGGGTCTTGCAGGCGGAGCTGGCGTTCGTCCAGAACGTTGCGCAGATTTTTGAGGAAGGTGTAGACCTTGCTGCGCTCCTTGTCGCCTTCACGATCACGGCCGTCTTCGAAACACACAGTCTCGTTTTGCTTGCCGCCCTGGGCGTGGGGCAGCGATGTAACCCAACGCCAATTCTTGCGCCCTTCCATCGTGCCCAAAATTTGCAAGCGGGCATCGGTGGGCGACTGAAAAACAGCGTAATGGGCCAGCAGCGCCTGAACAAAAGCGTAAACTGCGCCCGAATTTTTGCCAGTTATACCAATAGAGTGGCGGGCGATAAGCGTTGGCTCTTCGCCCGCTTCTTGGGGAGCCGGCTGGCGCAGGGGAATGGTAATGGGCACATCGCTAACAAATTGGGAATCTTCGGCCAGACGCATGGCGTCGCGCACTTGTGGGTCGTCGAAGCTGCCGCCTTGCGCCAGCGTGTAAACAACAGTGGAAGGCAGGCTGCCCATGCCCAGGCGCAGCGTGCCAAAATCGTTATCATCGGTGCGCCGTTCCCAGAGGCGTGTGGCCAGATGAGGGGGTGTGGAAGAAACGGCCGTGGCATGAAACCGCTGGCTTGCTTCCTTCGCAATGGTCAAAGCCTGCCCGGGTTCAGAATAATTATGGCGATAAAAACGGCGCTGCATATCGTGACTCACAGTCATTTCCCGCCGCATTTCCAATAACTGCTCCGCGTACGCCGCCTCTTTAACCCCTTTATTCTTGTTATTCTGATGACGGCTGTACAACGCGAAAGCCACCGAAGCGACCACCGACATGCCCATCGGCAAAATGAAAAGCAAACTCCGCCCCCGGCTAAACACCGAAATCAAGACGTACCCCACGATGGTCAGCAGCGGCAGCCCAATTTGCACAAGCGATTGATTTTGTTCCTGTTCATCACCGGGAGGAGAGGGGATTTCCACAGCGCCCTGCGGCAGTTCCGGTTGGATACGTGGGGGGCGTTCTATGTATTTGGGTTCAGACATGCACAGATCCTCCTTGATGTCGTGCCAGCCACATTTTCATGCAGCATCGTTTGAGGGACGATCCCATTTTAACCTTCACAGGTCATAATAATCAACACTTAAACACAAAACTTTCTACAATTTCACCGGCAAACACTTGACACATGCCCTTTTGGAAAGTACCTTAATCACAGAATAGGGACCAAAATGCTGGTAGCATTCAGATATTTTACTCACCCTCGAAGTTGTGGAGGAAAAGTCCATTGAAGCAAATATGTATCCACTGCGGTCGAAAATCAACTGGCGGATCCCTCTGGTGCCAGGAAAGCTACTGTTCCATCGACAACATGGTGACGGTTTTTGATTATGGGGAAACGGTTGGCGATCTCAATATCGTCAAATTGCTGGCGGTACTGCGCACCTCTTCGATTTATGAGGCCGAACGGCAAGGGCAAAAAGTGCTGCTGAAAATTGCCCATGCGGGCTTTCAGGAAAGACTGAAACGCGAAGCCGCCTTTTTGATGCAGCTTCAGGTAAACAAGCAGTTTCACCCTATGCTGCCCACCCTGATGCCGGCCCATAAACAGGCCAATCTGCGCGAACACCCGATTGGCAAAACGGTGTCGCATGAACAAACGTTGTATTACACCATCTTTGACTATGCGGAAGGAGACTTTTTGCGCGGCATTTTGCTGAAAAATCCTCAACCCTGGTACCAACATGCCGGTTGGATCACCATCAGTCTGGCGGATGTGATTGCCCTCATGCACAAAAATCAGATTTTGCATTTGTGCCTGTGCCCGGAAATTGTGTTTATCCGGTTTGACAAAGAGGGGATTCCACGGCCGATTTTGATGGACCTTGGGGCGGTAAGTGATCCACAAAATGTGGCTCGCTATTGGGATCCGCGTTTTGTGCCTGCTGCTTATGCCGCGCCGGAATTGATCCGCAAAAGCGGCGGATCGGTTGGCGCATCGACCGATGTGTATGGCCTGAATTTGCTGCTGTATGAGATGCTGGCCGGACAGCCCGCTTTTGCTTATCGCTTGCGAGCGGATGATGATATTTACCATGACGTTTTACAGGCAAAACCAGCGCCTATGAATCGGGCAGATTTACAAACTGTGCCGGAGATTGCCGCCAGGGGCATTCACCAGAGTTATCAGGCTCGCCAACCGGATGTGCTGACGTTAGCCCATGAGTTACTGGCCACCTTCCCGCCTGTGCCGAAGGAAAAGAAAGGACGGCGAATTAATTGGCGCACGGTGGCGATTGTGATTGCGACGGCGTTTGTAGTGACTTTGTTGATTGCCATGGCTCTGGCGCTGAGTGAAGCGGCAACGGCCGTTATCTAGCCACCACACATCACCCAACAACCAAAACGCCAGCAAGGAAAATCTTGCCGGCGTTTTATCAGACCCTAAGGGTTTTGCAGCGCATAAAGCAAAATAACTGCAGGTCAAACCCTTAGGGTCTACACAGGTTTGGGCTGTTTAATAAAACCGTGTACTCCCCATCGCATCGCCGCGTTCATACGCCCGCGCTGAAGCCGCCAGGTCGCCGCCAATTTCCGTGCATTTTTCCGACAGCTGTTCAATCACCGGCTTCAACTGCGATAAATAACGTTCAACCGCCAGCCCGCCAACCAGACCAATAAAGGCCGTAGCTTTTAACACCGTCATCAGCGCTTCCAGGGCGGCCGCCACGCTCTTCAAAATATTGCCAATATCCTCAAACCGTTTACCCATGCCCATAACTCCTGGGACATCCATGAAAACTTCTTCACCAGCCATGTGTTACCTTCCTTATTCAATCGGCGCGTAACCGTCTAAGTGTCTTAGTAAATATTCTGGAATATGCCCGCCAGACCTTCCACCAAACCACGGGCTTGCCGGTCTGCCTGTTCCATTGTGTCGGCGGCGCGGTTGATGCTTACCGTCATCGTGGTGCAATGTTCAATCAGCCGGTCTGAACCAGGAATGAACAGATTGGTACATTCCGCCACAAAAGCGTCTGCCCCGCGGCCAATCCACACGCCGCTGGTCACCTGGCCAATCATCGCCTGAATCGGAGCGCGTACTGCGTCTTGCAGAATGCTCATCTGGGCGTTAACTTGTCCCAAGACCTCGTTCAGGACAGAGCGAGCTACACGGAGTAAGAGTTTTTTAATGCTCATGATTTGTCACCTCACTGTTAGTTGTACATCCGGGTCGTATCTTGGTCCGCGCTGCGCATGTCGTCCAGAGCGCCCATTACGTCGGCCTGCAATTCCAAAAATTTATCGTGAAGGCGCTGGATTGCCGGCGTTAAGACGCTGCGGCACGCTTCGCTAAACGCATCGCCTGCTTCGCCGCGCAGTCCGCCATTTTCCAACATTTCCGCAATCTGGTTCACTTCAGACATGGATGCCTCAAGTGTTTGGGCGCCCTGGGCGAAGGCTTGCGCCATTTCTTCCATTTGCCCATAGTCCATCTTAATAATATCGGTCATGGTTCTCTCCTAATGTTGAATGAATACGCGCCTAAATGACTCGGAAGCCGTTGCCGGCCTCTTCTTCGGCCTGGCTCAACGTTTCGGCGACTTGTTTGGTTATGTTACCCGCGTCTTCCAGAGCATGGCGCAAGCGGTCTATTCCGGGGACTACTTCATCTTGCATTTCCGCGAAGAAGGCTTGCGAACCGCGGCCTTCCCAAGAATTTTGCAATTGGCCCATGCGGTTGCGAATGTTCTGCAACATTTGCTGGATTTCATCGCCTTGCTGCGAGAAACGGCGCGAAACTTGCTCCAGAACGTCATAATCTGCTTCAATTAGATCAGCCATTTTTTACCTCTCTTTGCCTGAAAAGGGTTTCCAAATAGGAAGAATTGATGGATATTGGGGGAAATTTGGGTTTCCGTATAGGGCACTCTCCTTTACAATAAGCTTGAGTTTAGGGGTGAAACGGCCGTCACCCTTGTTACATGGTATAGGCCAGAGCTACTTTTTTTCAGCCCGATTTTCTCGCTTGTTGTCTTGATTGCTCGTCCGGCTCAACTGATAAGCACAGTGTAAAAGGCGCAGAAACGGCCGTCAATAACCAGATAATAAATTATCCCAGCCATTATTTTAATCATCCCACCTGCAATTTTCTATAGGCTCATGCGCATGAAACTTAACCCACAGCTCATAACCGCCTACAAACAAACCGCCGATGCCCTGAACGGCCGTGAACGGCGGCTCTTTATGGCGCAGGTGGTAAAAATGCTGGGCGCAGGCGGCCAGCGCCAGGCCGAACGCGAGTTGGGCTGGAACCGAGGCACCATTCGCAAAGCGATGGGGGAATTGGACAGCGGCAAGCCCATTGAGGATCGGTTTTATGCCCGAGGCAGGCGAGCGGCTGAAGAAAAACTACCCAATTTGCTCATCGACATTCAGTCCATTCTGGAAAGCGATGCCGAAACCGACACCCTGACGCGCAGCATCGGCCTCAGCGCGCCAGAGGTGAGACGGCGGTTGGTCCATGAACAAGGTTATCGGGACGAAGAACTGCCCACGACTGAGACAATTCGCAAAAAAATCCGGGGATTAGGTTATTACTTCCGGCACGGCCGTTTCTGGAAATGAGGCGCATACAGAGAAAGTTTGGCAAAGCAACCGTCGCTGCGCCAACGGCCGTTGCGCCAATTTTTTAATTGCCCCACTTGCAAATGCACAATTCAGCTAAATTGTCAACTCCAGGGTGGTGAATTTGCCCAAATCGATCCGCACCGGGCCAGACAGAGCAAATGGCGCATCTGGCGCCAGCTTTTGCCCGGCCACAAATGTGCCGTTACTGGAGTGGAGATCGATGAGGAAATAACGGCCGTTTTCAAAATTGATGCTCAGGTGACGCCGCGACACACGGCCGTCGCCGCTGATATTGAGATCGCACCCTTCCCGGCCAACCGTAAACGGAAATGTAGCCAAGGCCACATCCTGGCCGATTAATCCATGATCGATGGTTTGGGCAATGCGGAGGCGTGGTTGAGACGGCCGTTTCGCGGCCGTTTTGGATCCGGTGGGCTTATCAGCCAGAGACGCCTGGTCAAACAACATAGTCTGATGCAGCGCCTGTGGCTGCGCCGCCGATTTGATGCCCTGGCCCTGCAAAACCGGCGTGCCCGTAATCAGCTTATCCTGCCGCGAGCGAGCCATCAACCAGATAATCAGGCCCACAATCAGCAATACAATCAGCAGGGTGATATACCAATATTGGGTCAGCGCCACCGAAAGCCGGGCAAACAAACTGGGCGGCGCTGGCGGCGGCGGCGGGGTATAAGCCACATCCTCATATTCGGCCGTGGCCACGGCCGTTCCGTCCGCAGCCCGCGCCTCCAGCAAAATCGTATAACTGCCCTCGCCCAACGCCGCCAGAGGAACCGTCAACATGCCCGCCGCATCCGGGCGCAGCCCAGCCACATGAAAATCCTCCAGCTTGGTCTGCTCATTCACCAGCCCAATGGCATACGAATCGATTGGAGCGCCATTTTGCGTTTTCACGCCAACCAGCAGCAGCTCGTTGGCCTCATCCACACGCACCGGCTCGATCTTGACCGTAGTCACCAGGCTCTCTTCGACTACCACTGTAGGATCATAACTAAAGGAATGTTCCAGGAGCACGGTTTCATTTTTATCATTTTTAATGGCTGCGCCGTCCAGATTGTCGGCCGTCACTTCGATGGCGTACTGGCTGCCCAATTCCAAATCGGCAGCCGGCAGCTCAAACGACAAGACAGCGCCAATCTCCGTCGTCGCCTGGCGCGAAACCTCCACGCCGCCATCCAGCACCTTCACTTCCACCTGCCCCACAAGCTGCGGGCTGGTCACGTCCAGCGTCAGCACCAGATTGCCCGCCTCGTTTGCCCGCAAACTATCCAACGACAGTTCCACCGGTTCCGGCGGTCGAAAATAATCGCGGCTGGCGGTAAAGGTGAAATTTTCCGTCAGCGAACGGCCATCTTGCAGGTTGATGGTTAATGTGGCTGAATGCTCACCCTGAGTGGGGAATAATTGGGCGCTGGCCAGCCATTGGCTCTTCAAACCATCCATAATCTGGCGAAATGAATCGGCCAGCGCGGCCTGATCGCCAATCGCGGCCAGGCCGCCGGTTTCCCGCGCCAGGTTTCGCAGTTCGATTTCGTTCACATTTTGGCCGCCAGACAGGCCGATGGTGTGGACCGGCACGTTGGCGTTGCGCATGGTGGCAAAATTGACCACTTCGCTGTAGGTGTGGCGGCTGCAAGGATTGCCTTCACCGGCGACAAGTTCGTCACGGCCGTCTGTGAACACAATCACCGCCCGACGCGCCTGCGGTAAACTGCTGGTCGCCTGATTGACCAAATCAATCGCCGTATAGGTTGCGTCGTACAGGCAAGTGCCTTTGTTGGCTACCTGAACGCTGTTGATCGCGTCTTGCACCCGCGCCTGATCGGCGGAAAAATCGCGCACCAGATTTATATCTTCATTAAACCGGATGACGGCGAATTGGGCTTCTGGCGGCGCGCCGTTGATGGCCTGGCTGGCTGCCTGGCGCATGTCGTCGATGGCCCCGCCCATACTGCCGCTGGTATCCAGCACAATGGCGACAAAAAAAGGCGTGTCGGGTTTGCTGACGGCCGTTTCATAAATCGTACTATCACCGACAATTTGAATGCTGGCAGATTGGATGGAAGGGTTGGCAATCGGCCGTCTTTCGCCATCGACCACCGTAAAAAAGACGTCCAACGCCAGGGCGTCGGCGTCCGGATTTTCGGTAACCTGAGGGTAATTAATGACCAGTTCTGCCGCAGATTGCGCCCAAACCAATCCCGCGCCCCAAATGGCGATCATGATGCATACGGCTCCGATTTGAATAACTCTCTTCATTGCGTTCCTCTCAGGCTATGGTAAGTGCCAATCCGCCGTTAACGGGCGGACAGACTTATTATACGCCATCAAAAGACGCATCGCAGCAATTTTTACAGCGGTATCTGGGAATTTGATAATAGGGATGGGCCGTGATTTGGTGCGGACTGGGGTTGTGTTATAGTTGCCGCCATGATGAAAAGAGCGATTTTAGCACTCTTATTGACTGCTTTCATATTAGGATTTGGCAGCCAGAAGGCGGCCACAACCGCTGCGGCGCAGTCGCCCACCGGCGACATTTTAACTTTGGTAAATGCTTTGCGCGCTTCTTATGGTCTGCCGCCATTTGAATACAACCCGACGCTGGCCGTGGCGGCGCAAAACCACGCGAACTGGATGTCGCAAACGGCCGTCTACAGCCACACCGGCGCCGGAGGTTCCACACCCCAAACACGCGCCAATGCCGCCGGCTATCCCGGCTACGTTTCCGAAAACATCGTTGGCGGAACCAAACTCACCCCGCAGCAAGGGGTTACCTGGTGGCGAAACAGCGCCGTCCACTTCAACACCATGATCTCCACGCGCTATTCACAGGCCGGCGTCGGGTTTGCCCAGGGCCACGACCAGAATTTTTACGTGTTGGTCGTTGGCCAGCCCGATAATTCACCCGCCGCCACCACCAATCGCCCAGAAGAGATGACCTACGCCAACATCCCCTTCTTTGTCGAACCGATTGAAGTCAGCCAGCCACGCGAAGATGGGTCGATCTGGCATACCGTCGGCGAAGGGCATACCCTGTGGGCCATCGCCGCCCGTTACGAAGTGACCATCGCCGACATCATGCTCTATAACAACCTGACGGAAAACTCGACCATCAACCCGGGCGACGAACTGCTCATTCGCCTGGCGGAAGGGCAGGAACCGCCGCCCACGCCCACGCCGCCGGCCACGCACAAAGTTCGCCCCGGCGATTCCGCCTGGACGATTGCCGCCTGGTATCACCTGGACCTGGGCGAACTGCTGTGGTTGAACAACATGCAAATCGACGACACGCTCCAGCCCGGCGACGAAGTGAAAATCCGGCTGCTGCCTGGGGAAGCGCCGCCGCCTACGCCCACGCCGCAGTTGGCCCACATTGTGCAAAGTGGTGATACCTTATGGGGCATTTCGCTGCAATACGGGCTGTCGATGGATCAACTGCTGGGGTATAACAACATCACCGAAAATGATTTGTTGGCTGTGGGGCAGGCTTTGTTGATTGTGCCGCCAACGCCGCTGCCCACCCCGACCAGCGAACCGACGATAACGACGACACCTGCACTGGCAACGGCCGTGCCCACCCAGGCGCTATCATCACCTACATTTACACCTCAGGCCACAACGGCCGTAACCCGCGCAGCCATCACCCCCACCCCGGCCGCTGCGTCCGGAAACGACGACATGGGCCAAATCATTGGCATTGGGGCTATGGCTCTGGCGCTTGGCCTGGTTTTAATGGCCGGGATTGGCTTTGTGTTCTGGCAGCGTGAATAGAATATCTGATGCGTGACGCGTGATGGAATCACCGGTCACGCATCACGCATTACGTATCAACATCCCAAAAACCTGCTACCCGCCGATCAGGTCAAGCGGGTTAACGTTTGACCCAATCCGCTTGTCATAGATGTTGAGATGGGTATGGTTGCCGCACCATTCACGGCCGTAACACAAATTCCCCTGCATATCCATCGTATACCCTTTGTTGCTTTCTGTGCCCACTTTTTCCCCAGCCCGAAGCGAATCCCCCAATTGCACCGTAAAATCACCATGCAAAATGGTCACCAGATAAACGTCATTTTCGATAATTAACGTTGGATTGCCATATTCATCGACGTAAAGCGAGGTTACCACACCGTTGATGGGCGATAATACCGGCTCGCCGCGCCCGGCGGCCAGGTCGATGGCCATGTGGCCGTAGGACGCGCCATGAATGCCCTGGGTGATCTGGTAGTTGGTGTAGGGAGCTTGAACGGCCGTTAGACTGCCGCTGATGTCGATTTTGGGCTGTGTCTGGCTGGAAGCGGATGCATCGGCGGGAACGGCCGTAGCCTGCACCTGAGCACGGTTGGGGGCAACGGCCGTTGGTTTGCTCATGGCCCCATACACGAACACCAAAATCAACAAAAACACGACAACTGTATAACTGTTGACATAATCCAAAAGATAAAATCGTGCTGGCGGATAGGCATATTCATACTGTTCACCGCCATCATGCTCCTCGTAGAAAACCTCATCAGCCGCATCCCAATAAGTGTCGGCCCGGGTAAACAGATCTTCATCAACCGCGTTCAAGTAAATATTAGCACCCATGTTCTATATTTTACGTCACTATGGAACTTTAGCCAAGAATATGATCTGCCAATCTCAGATGCCGCCAAAAATAATTACGGCTATAATACAGTAGCAATTTGGCGTGTGATTGGGCAGCAAATTGGCAGAACTCGGCAAGCCTGAACGGCACGGCCGTTACCCAAACACCCGCCACCAAAACAAAACCATCCGTCTATGATCATCACCTTCATCCTCCTGGGCATCACCATCACCTTCTTCATTTGGGACAAAATCCGCTCCGATCTGGTGGCCATGATGGCCCTCCTGCTGCTCTATCTCCTGGGCATTCTCAACACCCAACAAGCCCTGGCAGGCTTTTCCGACGCCACAGTAATCATGATCGCCGCTCTTTTCATCGTCGGGGAAGGATTGTCGCGCTCCGGCGTGACCGCCTGGGTTAGCCAGCAGATTTTGGCCCTGGCAGGCGACAGCCCGCGTCGCCTGCTGGTCATGGTGATGCTAGGCGCCGCCCTATTGTCCGCTTTCATCAGCAACACCGGCACAGTAGCCACGCTGCTGCCGGCAGTCATCGCCATTGCCTGGAGCGTAAAAAGCGTCCCCTCCAAATATCTCATCCCCCTGGCTTTTGCCGCCAACGCCGGCGGATTACTCACCCTGACCGGCACCCCACCCAACATCATCGTCGCTGAAGCCCTGACCAACGGCGGATTTAAGCCGTTCAGCTTTTTTGAATTTGCCCTGATTGGCGTGCCGCTGCTCGTCATTACCATCGCTTACATGGTTGTGATGGGGCAGCGCAGCCTGCCACAGCACGAAACCGATGAGCAGCCGATAGACCTGGATGCCTCCATGCAGGCCATGGCCGATTCGTTTGCGCTGCAAGGCAAACTGTACCGGCTGCGCATCAGCTCCACTTCCTCTTTAGCCGGCAAGACGCTGGCCGAGGCTGCGCTGGGACATGATTTTAATGTCTCGGCGCTGCGAATTGAGAAACCGGCGGAAAGATCACGGCCGTCTCTCTCTTCGGCCGAAGTCACCCGCCGACAGGTACAGCGTACAGTTGAACATCTGCAAACTCACCAGGAAATCCCCACGGCCGATACCCAACTCCAGGTCAACGACATTTTGCTGGTAAAAGGGACGCCCGAAGCCGTCCAGGCGGCCGTCGAACAATACGGTCTCTCTCTGGAAGAAATCGACGTCCATGAAAACGAATTAGCCGACGTACTGGTATCGCACGACATTGGCGTGGCGGAAGTGCTGATCACGCCCCGCTCGGCCTACATTGGCCAAAGCCTTCAGGACGGCCGTTTCACGCAAAAATACGGCGTCCAGGTCATCAGCATCCGGCGGGAAAACAAACTGATGTCCCGCCAGGGAACCAGGCTCAATTTTGGCGACGCGCTGTTGGTGCGCGGCCGCTGGGAAAACATCGAACTCCTACGCAACGAAAGCCGCAACTTCGTCGTCGTCGGCCAGCCGGAGGCGATGTCGCGCCAGATCATCGAACTCAACCGGCAGTCGGTTATTGCCACGCTGGCCCTGGTAGCCATGGTGGGCATGATGGTTTCCGGCCTCGTCCCCACGGTGATGGCGGCATTGATCACGGCCGTCATCATGATCCTCGGCGGCTGTCTCACCCCCACCCAGGCCTACCGAACGATCAACTGGCAAAGCGTTGTCCTCATCGCCGCCATGATTCCCATGTCGACCGCGCTGCAAATCACTGGCGGGGCAGATTTAGTCGCCAATTTACTGGTCAGCACGTTGGGCAGTTGGAGTAACCTGGCCTTGTTGGTGGGCATTTTTATCCTGACCACCGGATTTAGCCAGGTGATCAGCAATACGGCAACGGCCGTGCTCGTCGCTCCCATCGTTTTGGGCACAGCCGCCGCGCTGGGCGTGTCTCCCTACCCCCTCATGATGACCGTAGCCATCGGCGCATCCTCCGCCTTCCTGACACCCATCGCCTCTACCACTAACTTGATGGTGATGTCCCCCGGCGGCTACACCTTCAAAGATTTCGTCAAAAATGGACTTCCCCTGGTTTTGCTCTTCTTGCTCACGACGCTGCTGCTGGTTCCCATCATCTGGCCTTTTTAGACCCCGTTCCCCAGTGCAGTATTCCACGTCCGAAGGTTTCTCCAGAGGTAATACCTTTGGCAGGCAGACGGGGGATTGCCGAAGCGAGCAACATCCTCTAGCAGACATGACATTCGGCGTGAACCAGCCTGATTTTTTACAATAGCGCCACTTCCCACCTTCGATCCATACTTGAAACGTCTGGATTTCCCAAACCCAGACACCTTACCCACTATTTTCTCGACGAGTGGGAGCCACACAACACCATCACCACATCTCTGCCGCTGGCGTTGGCCCTGCTCAGCAAAAGGAGTGAACCGCCATGTTAGACAAGGTTGCAGACCTCGCCGGCCCCGGCATTGGCAATTACGATGACCTGGCCAAAGTCCTGCCCACCGATTACACAACCCCCTTATCCCCCAAAGAGACCATGATCGCGCTCTACGCCGCCAAACAGTACATTGAGGACAATTTGTGCCGGGAATTGAACCTTATCCCGGTGCAGGTGCCGCTCATTGTCGATTCGCAAAGCGGCGTGAATGATTACCTGGATCGGGACGGCTCGCGTACGCCGATCCAGTTTCACATCAACAACGATCACAACCAGCATCCCATCGACGCCGAAGTGGTGCAGGCGGCGACAAAGTGGAAGCGAATGGCGCTGGCGCAGTTCGGCATGAATCCCGGTGAAGGGCTGCTGACGGACATGCGCGCCGTGCGCAAGGATTATTTTTTGGACCATGACCACAGCGTCTACGTAGATCAGTGGGATTGGGAGCGCGCGATTATTCCCCAGGAGCGCAATCTGGACTTTCTGACCTGGGTGGTTCAGCGCATTTGGAAGGTTTTGAAGGGCGCGGAGCGACGGGTGCAGGATATGTTCCCGGAACTAAAATCCGACAAATATCCCGATCTGCCGGAGGAACTGGTCTTTTTACATGCCGAGGATATTTTGGCGCGCTATCCGAATTTGCCGCGCAAACAGCGGGAGACGGCTATTTTGCAGGAATATCCGGCCGTGTTCATTTATGGCATCGGCTGGACGCTGGCGGACGGCTACCCGCATGAAATGCGCGCGGCCGATTATGACGATTGGGTGACAGAGACGGTGTCGAAAGACGGCCGTGCCATGCACGGCTTAAACGGCGACATTTTAGTCTGGAACCCGGTGACCCGGCGGCGACACGAACTCTCCTCGATGGGCATTCGCGTCAACAAACAAACCCTGGTCCAGCAGTTAGACATCACCAACCAGCTTCATTTTCTGGACATGCCTTACCATCAAGCCATCCTCAACGACGACATTCCGTTGAGCATTGGCGGTGGCATTGGGCAGTCGCGCACGTTCATGTACCTGCTCAAAAAAGCCCATCTGGGCGAGGTCAGCGTCACCGTCTGGCCGCAAATCCTGAAGGATTTGGGCGCCGAGCGCAATATCTTTGTCTTAGAATAATGGGAATTTCATGCGTGATGCGTGACGAGGGTTGGTTGCGCATCACGTAGCAATCAGGGTAATTTCGGTAATTTCCGGGGGGCAGTTAAAACGCACCGGTTCGTTGGTGACGCCGATGCCGCGATTGGTATAGACCCACAAATCCTTCACCTGAAAAAGGCCCATATCATATTTGCGCCCCAAATAAGGCAAGACCAACGCGCCACCCAGGCGAGGAAAACGGACCTGTCCGCCGTGAGTATGCCCCGACAATTGCAAAGCAATTTCAGGGTAACGGGCATAGGTGTCGGCTAAATCTGGCTCGTGGAGCAGCAACACGACGGGCAAGCCGGCCGAACCGTTGTTTAAAGCCGCGGCCATGTCAGGTTTGCCCGCCCAGCCATCATCCAAACCGGCCAGATAAAATGAACCGCCGCCCTGGGTAATGGGCAAGCCCTGGTTAATCAGCACCGGCAGGCGCGATTCATCGAAACCGGTCTGCACAATGGTGACATCGGTCCACAGGTCATGGTTGCCCATGATGGCGTAGACGCCCTGTTTGGCGTTCAGGTCGGCCAGGATGGGGGCTAATTCAAAGATGGCTTCAACGTCCCGCCAGACGTAATCGCCAAGGAGGACTGTGAGATCAGGCTGCAGGCTGTTGGCGAGATCGACGGCCCGGCGCACGAGTTCGGGCTGGGTAAACGGCCGTAAATGAAAATCCCCCAACGCGACCAACCGAAACCCTTCCAGGGATGGGGCCAGATGTTTAATAGGTAACGTAAGGCGCTCGATAACCAGCTGATCAGACTCGTCGTTGGCGTTGATGTGATACGTGGTCGCTGCGACTGCGCCGCCTAAAGCCAGCAATCCTGCGCCCAAGAATTTCCGTCGACTCATTAGCTGATCACCCAATTGGCTGGTCACAAATTTGGTCCTGTGGGGTTAATGGGAAACGGCCGTTACCTGCGTAACGGCCGTTACTTGCGTAACGGCCGTTCTTTGCCTCAATATCAGAAGGTTGATACCTAATCGTCATCCAAAAACAGACTCAACGCCCAACTCACCAGACTAACAATCAGGCTGCCCCACAATGCCGGGAAAAAACCGTCCACCACCAGATAAGACGTCAGCCAGGACGTAACCCAGAACAACAGCGCATTGATGATTAGCGTAAACAGCCCCAGAGTCACCACAATCAACGGCAGACTTAATAATTTCACCAATGGTTTGATCAACCCATTGATTAAACCAAAAATCACAACCACCACCAGCGTGCCCACCAACCCACCGGACAAACTGATGCCACTCACGATCAACGCCGCAACCCAAATAGCCACCGCGCTCACGATCATCCGCCCAATTAACTTAACCACAATTTCTCTCCTTACTGAGTCTGCCGAGAACTTGCGCCTCGAATAGACAATTACAGGCCAACTGCTTCGGTTTCTTCCAGGCTTGTTTCCCCATGAGATTGGACCAGTTGGCGCAAAACAACCGCAATCACCAGGGCGACGACAAACAGCGCCGCAATGACCACGCGCTGCCAGCCATCTGGTAACTTGTTAAATGTGTCAAACCCCAAATTTGATTCGTCGGCAACGGCCGTTTCCTCCATAACCGCATCTACTTCACTCATCACTAACCTCCTCATGCAAAATACAATCCAAATAATTGTCCAATCGTATCCCCTATTTTACTATATTTCCCTCAAGTCATCGCGCACCGGCTCTTTAACGCGCAGGCCAATGCGATAGGCCGCCGACGACAACGCGTGGGCTGTCACCGGCCCAGATACCATCAGCAGCACAATCAGCAGCAGCGCCCGCCCCCATCCCAACGGGGTCCAGGCCACCGCGCCAATCAGAAGCAGCACCACGCCAAACACGCCCACTTTGCCGGTGGCGTGCAGGCGGGCATACACATCCGGCAGGCGCACCATCCCCACAATGCCCACCACCGAAAAAAACGTGCCCAAAATGATCGCCACCAAGGCAACCACCTGTAATATGGTTGTCATCATGTACTTTTCCCTTTAACTGATGTTACATACCCCAAACCCTAAGGTTTGAAAATTAAATAATTTGCGCGTGTAGATTGGTCCAACCTACACGCGCAAATTATTCAATTCTTGTTCCGAAGGGTTTATGGGCCAGATAATCTGGCTTCTCAAGAGTAAACCCTTCGGGTCTGTACAGACTCGCTTCCCTAAAACATTTGCTCGTCGGCCACATATTTGGCCAGCGCAATGGTGGTGATAAATCCCAGGCCCGCCAAACCTAAGGCCACGTCGATGTAAATGCTATCGCGGTAAACCAGTGCCAGCAACACCAACATAGCCAGAAACAGCAAACTCAGCACATCCAGGCCAATCAGGCGGTCGATGACGTTTTCGCCACGCCAGACACGCCACACGGCCACGGCGATGAGCGCCAGGTGAATGAGCAAAGAGAGGTAAATTGTGGTTGTTAGAATGGTTGTCAGCATCTTAGCCTTGTCGTTTAAGGGAAAATCTTTTCCAGGAGTTCTTCGCGCTGTTTTTGGGCGGCGGCCACGGCCGTTTCCACTTTTTCTACATCCAGCACATGCGTATACATCGTCCCGTCGTCCCCAATTTCCACCACCATTTCACCGGGCGTAAGGGTAAGCGCGTGGGCGCTCAGCGCCAGCCCCAGGTCCGATTGGCAGTCTGAGGGGATGGCGATGATGGCCTGGTGCAGCGGCATAGCGGGCGACAACACAATGCGGGCGACCTGGATGCCGCTGACGATATAATCCCCAATGAGAACAAAAATGTATTTGAACAAGGCGAGAACGGCC
This sequence comes from Chloroflexota bacterium, assembly GCA_017993775.1. Lineage (GTDB taxonomy): Bacteria > Chloroflexota > Anaerolineae > Promineifilales > Promineifilaceae > Leptovillus. The sequence goes on from JAGOMA010000032.1 coordinate 58,095, forward strand.
GTGCCCACCCGCCGGCCATCTGCTTCCCGCAGTTGTGGCCGCAGCAGCGCCATCACCCCCACAGACAACAGCAGCCCCATAACGATATTGCTTGCCTGTATATTGGAAGTCAGCGCCAAATACATCAACGTCAGCAGCAAAACTGCCCGCGCATAGTAATACATGGTTATCCTCCCAACACCGCGTGGATATAAATGGCCGGATCGCCCAACGCTGTCCCTGCCGCCTGCGCCACAGCCACCAACGGCTCCGCCCAAACGCCCAAGACCAAAATCAAAGCCAACAAAATCGCCGGCGCAATTAATTGGTCGCCGGTAGATTTGGTGCTGATTCCCTCAGCCGGAGCCTGCCACCAGATGCGCTGGAAAGCGCGAATGGTGTACATCAGTGTAAAAATGCTGGCCAGCCCGATGAGAAACAGCGGCCACATGCCCTGGGCGTCGATGCCGCTGGTGAACAGCAGCGCCTTGCTGACAAACCCATTGGTCGGCGGAATACCCGCCAGGGCCAGACTGCCCAGAAAGAAAAGCACGCCGGCAGCCGGCAACGGCCGTCCCACACCCGTCACCACGGCAAACGCCGCCGACTTCACCGATGCGCGGCTGGCGATATAGCCGGCCAGCATCAACATCGCCGCCTTGATCAGGCTGTGGTTAAAGGCAAACACAATTGCCGCCGCCAGGGAAAGCGGCGTGCCCCAGCCAATGCCCACCAGAATAAATCCCACTTGCGCCAGCGTGGAATAGGCCAACATGCGCTTCACGTTGTGGGTTCCCAACGCCGACAAACCACCAAATACCACACCGATGACGCCTAACGCCAACAGCACGGCGCGGATCAGCGGCGATTGTTCCACAAAGAGCAGCGTGGTCATACGTAAGAAACCATACACCCCCAGCTTCACCACCACCGAGGACAACATGGCGCTGACGGCCGTTGGCGCGGCGGTATGAAAATCTGGCTGCCAAAAGTGGAAGGGGAACACCGCACTTTTCACCATAAAGGCGGCCAGCAGGAAAGCGATGCCCGGCAGCAGCAGCGGTCGGCTGCCATCGGCGGCTACGCGCACCGCCAGATCGGCCATGTTGAGCGTGCCGTAGGAAATGTAGAGGCTGCCAATCGACAGCAGCATAAAAAAGGAGGCCAGCAGGCTGATGTAAAAATATTTGTAGGCAGCTTCCGTGCCGTATTTGTCATCGGAAACGGCCGTCAGCACCGTGCCGGAAATGACTAACAACTCGGCAAACACGTACAGATTAAACAAATCGCCGGTCAACATCGCCCCGGTGAGGCCGGTAGCCAGCGTAAGAAACAGCGGGAAAAAGGTGGGATATGTAACCACCTTATCCTGGCTGCCAAGGGCGTAAATGATACCCGTAACCATGACGAGTTGAGTCATCACCACAAACAGCGCCGACAGCAAATCGCCCACCAGCACTATGCCAAACGGCGCCAACCAGCCGCCGGAGTAGAACACAACCGGCTGACCGGTTAGCCACACCGTCCATAGCAGCCACAAACTGCTCGCCAGGGAAGTAAGCATGGTTCCCAACGTCCAGGCGGTTTGTAACGGCCGTCGCTCGCGCACCAACAGGCCAACCATCGCTCCCACCAGGGGAATCAATATCGGCAGCAAGACCAGATGAGCAATCAAGCGTTATCCTCCAACACAATCATTTACCAATCCTTTTCCGGCAACTGTGCCAGTTTCTCCGGAATGAATCCAAAGGTCTAATTTCAGAAGAGCAAACCCTTAGGGCATCGGTTACAAGTTAAGGGTTTGAAGCCATTGTCAAGGTCCATGATTCAAACACAGATGTCTCGTTTTTTCGTTTTCGTTTGACAATTCCCAGGTCGGCAGAGCGGTCTGCTAGATATTCCGGCAG
>JAGOMA010000010.1 GCA_017993775.1 Chloroflexota bacterium
ACGTAAATGTGGCAAATGCCAATGCCGCCGGTGATCACCGGGATGCTGCTCTGCTCTTTGCACAGCCGGTGCAGCCCGGCTCCGCCGCGCGGAATGATCATATCCACGTATTTGTCCAGCTTCAGCAGTTCCCCCACCAAGGCGCGGTCAGGATTGTCGATATACTGCACTGCGGCGGCCGGTAAATTGACCTTTTCCAGAGCCACCTGAATCACCTGCACCAGGGCCAGATTGCTGCGCAGGGTTTCGCTGCCGCCGCGCAAGATGGTGGCGTTGCCTGTCTTCAGCCCCAGGGTGGCAATGTCGATGGTAACGTTAGGCCGCGCTTCGTAGATGACGCCCAACACGCCGATGGGGATGCGGCGGCGGATCAAGCGCATGCCATTGGGCAGCATACGGCCGTCGATATCCGCGCCCACCGGGTCCGGCAGTGTTGCCACTTTGCGCGTGTCGGCGGCCAGGTCGGCGATACGCTTTTCGGTCAGCAGCAGGCGGTCTAAGAGCGCCTCAGACAGGCCGCGCGCACGGCCGTCGGCAATGTCCAGCCCATTTTGCGCCAGGATCACGGCCGTTTGCGCCTCAATTTCAGCGGCAATCACCCGCAAAGCCTCATTTTTACGCGCCGTCGGCAGCGTGGCCAACAGGCGGCTGGCGGCCTTCGCCGCTTTTCCCATGGCAGTCAGGTCAGTCATACATCCTCCAGCTTCAAACTAAGATCAAATCATTACGGTGCACGGCCACCGGGCCGTAGGTGTAACCCAGCCGCTCTTCAATTTCCTGTGACTGGCAGCCCTGGATGCGCGCCAGATCGACGCTGGTGTAGCGGGCGATGCCGCGGGCCAGTTCCTGCCCCCCGGCCGATTGGATGCTCACAGTGTCGGCACGCTCAAACGAGCCTCTGACCTGGACAATACCGGCGGGCAGAAGGGAACGGCCGTTGCCCCGCAGCGCCCGCGCCGCCCCATCATCCACCACCAACACCCCCGACGGCTTAGGCCCGGCAAAAATCCAGCGCTTGCGGTTTTCCAAAGGCGTTTCCAGCGCCGGAAAGCGCGTGCCCACCCGTTCACCGGCGGCGATGCGCACAATCACATCCGGCGCAGCCCCGGCGGCAATGACTACATCGGTTCCGGCGCGGCGGGCGGCGTCGGCCGCCTGCAGCTTGGTGGCCATGCCGCCCGTGCCCAGAGAAGTGCCGCTGCCGCTGGCTAATTGGCGCAGCGTTTCATCAATGGTGCGCACTTCGGGGATCAGTTCGGCATCGGGTTGGGTGCGCGGATCGGCCGTAAACAACCCCGGCTGGTCGGTGAGCAAAACAAGCAAATCCGCCTCGGCCAAAATCGCCACCAGCGCCGAGAGATTGTCATTGTCACCCACACGGATTTCTTCGGTAGCCACGGCGTCGTTTTCGTTGATGATGGGCACGACGCGATAAGACAAAAGCGCCTGAAGCGTGTCGCGGGCGTTCAAAAATCGGCGGCGATTTTCCGTATCGGCGCGGGTTAACAGCATCTGCCCCACGTGAATGTCATAAATTTCAAAAAAACGCTCCCAATTCCACATCAGCCAGCTCTGGCCAACGGCCGCAAACAACTGCTTGCTGGCCAGCGTCGCCGGAAGCTGGGGGAATCCCAGCCGCTGGCGCCCGGCGGCCACGGCCCCGGAGGAGCAAATGATGATGTCTTTGCCCTGCGCTTGCAGGGCCGCGCATTGGCGCGCTAAATCGACCATGTGGGGCCAATCCAGGCGCGGCGTGCCACCGGTGAGAACGCTGGTGCCGAGTTTAATGACGATGCGGTGGTACATAGGCGTTTTCGAGAATTGTTGTCTGGCGGTTAATAGCCGGCGTCACGGCTCACAAGGTTTAGCAGACGTGTGCCGCCCAGGTAGCGGCGCAGGTTTTCAGTAAACAAATCGACGGCCCGGTTGTCATATTCGGCGGTGAAGCCGGAAACGTGGGGGGTCAGGATGACATTTTCCATGCGCCAGAGTGGGCTGTCTTCGGGCAGGGGTTCTGTTTCAAACACATCTAGCCCTGCGCCGGCGATCCAGCCTTTTTTCAGGGCGCGGACCAAATCTTTTTCGTCGATGGTGCCGCCGCGTCCCACGTTTACCAGGAAAGCGGTGGGTTTCATGGCGCGGAACATCTCTTCATTGAAAAAGTGGCGTGTTTTGTCGGTGAGGGGCAGGGTGTTGACCACATATTCACACTCGCCAATCATGGAACGGGTGGCTTCGGTGGGATAGATGCGGTCGGGGATGATGCCGGTGGGGTCGCCAGTGCCGGGCAGCGTGTAGCCCTGGTCTTCGGGGTGACGCGCGTCGCGCTTGGTGACCAGGACTTTCATGCCCAGGGCCTTGGCCTGGCGGGCCAGTTCGCGCCCGATGCTGCCATACCCGACGATGCCCAGAGTACGGCCGTGCAGTTCGTCGGGCACAAATTTGGGCCAGCGGTCGTTGGGCCATTGGCCGCTGGTTTGCTGGCGGAACCAGGCTGGGACGCGATGCGCCCAGACCAGAATTTGGGTGAGGGCGTATTGGGCCATGTTGGGGGCGTGGATGCCGCTGGCGGTGGTGAGGAGGATGTCGCTGTCCCACACGGCCGTTTCCGTCAGATGCTCCACACCGGCATAATGGGTCTGAATCCAGCGCAAGTTGGGGGCCTGTTCCGGGCGCGGGACGGCGCTGCGGGCGTAGATGATTTCGGCGTGAGTGAGTTTGTCATCGGGCCAACGGCCGTTGACCAGATTGACTTGTTCCAGGGTAATGTCGGCGGACACGGCGCGAATTTTATCGAGCAAGGGGGTGGGGAATACGGCCGTTAACAAAATCTCAGTCATACAACGCTCCCTAGGACGAACGCGCCGATCGAGCGCGTGGGAAATAGAAAAAAACCGCGCCGGCGATAATCGTCAGGGCGGCGGCGATAATGAGCCAGGTGCTGTCTTCTTCGTCTTGGGTACGGGCAGGCTCGGGAGGAGGCGTCAGGTTGTTGGCCCCGTCGGACACACCGTTGGTTTCGGTGTTCGGCTCTTCTTCAAGCAGGGTCAGAGCGACCGTGCTGTTATTGGCGTCTGGAAGGAGTGTCGGGGCTTCGCTGGCGGTGGGAACGGGAGAGGGAACGGCCGTGGCGGTTGTGCCGGTCAGCTTGGTCTCAGCGGGGGGCACAGAGGGTGTCACGGCCGAAACCGGCTCCTTCACCGGCAGCCCGGTGCCAAACATAATCGCCCAATAGGCGCGGCCGCTTTCCTGGCCAACAGCCATGCCCACGCCAAATTCGTGGTAATCCTCGCTGATAATGAGGCCATAATGCAGGTCGTTTTCCGACCACCACTGCCAGGCTGCGTCGCTGCCGCCAAAACCGCCATAAATAATTTCCGTGACGTGATCTGCATACCCTGCTTGCAAAGCGCGCTGCGACGGATTGGCCCCATTCCCATCATAATGGCTGGTAAATTCGCTGGCCGCCATGTGGCCGGCGACTTCTTGGGCAGCGCGGGTCAAGGCATCGTTGACTGCATAGGCTGGCAGCCCGATCTCCTGACGATGGGTATTGACGCGTTGGGCCATGGCTACGGCCGTGTCCGATTCACTATCTTGCCAGCCAATATGAATGTTGTCTAAAGCAAAAGTTTGCTTTGTGGGCGCTAATAAAAGCAGGGACAAAGCAAACAACGATAGCTTGGTATTTAGTTTCATAATCCAGAGTTTAGCACAAATAAGCGCAGGCGACAGATCGACTGAAGCAAGCGCAAGGTGGGGAATGGGTAACGGCCGTGGCCCTCACCCGCCTCACGCCAACGCGACCGATTGCCAGTCTGTGCGTATAGAAACACAGTCTGTGGCGATGCACATGGGGAAGGCGCGCCGCAACAAACAATATCTGTGGACAAAGTTCCGAGGAGGTATAAGGTGGAAAAGAAAAGTTCGATTATTGGTGGAGCCATTCTCATCCTGGCCGGGGTCTTTTTTCTCTTGGTGCAATTTTTCCCTGCGCTGGTGAGCTGGTTCGATATTGGGCAGCAGTGGCCGCTCATGATTATTTTCGTCGGCGGATTGTTTTTGGTCGGCGCGCTGCTGGGCACGCCGCCGCTGGCCATACCGGGCAGCATCATCGGGGGCACGGGGCTGTTGTTATATTACCAAAACGCCTCCGGTGATTGGGCCAGTTGGGCTTATGCCTGGAGCATCTACCCAGGGCTTGTCGGGGTAGGCATTTTGCTCATGCAAACGCTCAGCGGTAATTTTCGGCAGGGTATGCGCGAAAGCGGCATCTTGTTCCTCATCAGCGTGGTTTTGTTTGCTGTTTTCGGCGCATTTTTTAATGGATTGGGCGGATTAGGGCAGTTTTGGCCGGTGTTGATCATTGGCCTGGGTCTTTGGCTGCTCTGGAAAAACCGGGATGCCCGGCCCCAAAGCAAGAAATAAACACGGAAAACGGCCGTGCAACCTTTTAAAACACCCCTCGTATTGGTTGATGAAATTGATACCTGAACATAAATTGTGGAGGTCTGAAAGATGAGTGAAAAACGATTAACTCGTAAACAAGAAAGCCGTATGCTTTTTGGCGTCGCCGCTGGTATTGCCGATTATTTGAATATCGATCCGGTTATTGTGCGGTTGGTCTTTGTGCTAATGACGCTCTTGCATGGTTGGGGTTTGCTGATTTATGCCGTGATGGCCATTGTCATGCCCCAAGAAAGCAGCGTCGCCGCCAAAGCCAATCCCTTCGACGAAGAAGAAATCGTTATCAAAGACGCCAGCTAACAAGCGGCTGTCCCCTTACATTGCTGTCACCTCTGGCACTGGCAAGCCGGATGCCTGCCTCAATCTCCTGACGCCAGAGCTGCAGAAACGGCCGTTCCTCCGGGAACGGCCGTTTTATTGTGTCTGCCTCTCGTGTTTTGAGTATAATCCCCGCCATGGCTTCCTTATTACAAAAACTACGAACCCTATTTCGCGCCTCCCTGCACGAGGCCGCCGACAAAGCGCTGCAAAAAAGCGACCTGGCCGTCTACGACGACTACATCCGCCAGGCCGAACGCGAGGTGGAAGAATTCAAACGCTCCATCACGCCCATGTTTGCCCAGGTAAAAACCACCAAACGCCGCCGTGAAGCTCTGGCCGACAAAGCAGCCGGCCTGGACCTGATGGTGGACGAATTTCTGCGAACCGGCAAACGCACCGAAGCCATGGTCACCCAAAAACAGTTCAGCTCGGTTATGGATCTGATTCAGACCTATGACAGCTCATTGGCCAAACAGGTAACGGCCGCCGAAACCCTGAAAGATGTCGAAGTAAAACTGGAAGGGCGGCTGGCCATCGCCAAACAAGAACGCGAAGAACTGGCCTTCCTATTACAATTGGCGCAGTCTAAAGAACTTTCCACCAAAGCCATGCAATCGCTCGACAACCTGATCAACGACAGCGATTCGGAAGTATCGCAGGCGGCCGAAAACATTCGCCGCCGTTTAGACCACGCCGACGCCGCCTGGGAAGTGCAGGCCAGCAGCCTGGATCGGCAGTTAGACGACGCCATGCAAAGCCTGGAAGTGGAAGCCGAACTGGCCGCCCGGATGGAACGCCTGGGACTTTAATGAAAACCGCCCTAGTCCACGACTGGATGAATCAGATCGGCGGGGCGGAAGACGTCCTGGAAACGCTGGTAGACCTCTACCCGGAGCGCCCCATCTACACGTCGCTTTATCGGCGTAAAAAAATGCCGGCCCACTGGCAAAATTGGGATATTCGCACCAGTTTTATCGACCGACTCCCCTTCGCCCGCAAAAATCAGCAGCTTTATTTCCCGCTCTATCCCTTTGCGTTTGAGCATTTCGATTTTCGCGATTACGACCTGGTGATCAGCAACAAAAGCGGGTTTTGCCACGGCATTCTCACGGGGCCAGAAACGCTGCACATTTGCTACTGCCTGACGCCCACACGCTACGTTTGGCGCTATCATCAATACGCGGAACAAGAAAATCTGGGTTCTGTAACCCGCAGTTTGTTGACGCCATTTCTGACCAATTTGCGCATGTGGGACCGGCTGGCGGCGGATCGCGTCGATTATTTCATTGCCATATCAGAAGAGGTCCGTCGGCGAATCGCCAAGATTTATCACCGGGATTCGGTTATTATCTACCCGCCGGTAGACGTTCAGCGTTTTGAACCGTCGGACTGCGTGGAAGATTATTATTTATTCGTCGGCCGGCTGGTTCCGTATCGGCGGTTGGATTTATTGATTGAGGCATTTAACAAATTGGCACGGCCGTTACTCATTGCCGGCACAGGTAGAGACCGCGAACGCCTGGAAGCGCTCGCCGGACCAACCATCACCTTCCTGGGCTACGTACCCGACAATGACCTGCCGGACTTGTTTGCCCGCTGCCGCGCCTTCCTTTTTCCTGGCGAGGAGGATTTTGGCATTGCGCCTATCCAGGCCATGGCGGCCGGGCGGCCGGTCATCGCCTACGCCGGCGGCGGTTCGCTGGAAACGGTGCGCCACGGCGAAACCGGTTGGCTGTTTACCGAACAATCGGCCAAAGCCATTATGACGGCTGTAGAAGCGATGGATGACCTGAATGTAGACGGCCGTCTCATCCGCCAACACGCCCAACAATTCGATACCTCGGTCTTTAAGCAAAAAATACAAACCTTCGTCGAGCAAAAAATGGCCGAACGCCAACCCCCACGCAACCGTTGGTCTCAGACGAAAGGAAGTTAAATTGTGGAGTTGAAACGTTACTGGTCCATCTTAAAACGCCGCGTATGGCTGCTGCTTATTCCCGCAGCCATTGTGCTGGCAGTGGAATTAGCCACTTACCAATCGCCGCCGCCGGTTTACAACGTCGGGATGCGCTTCCTGGTGGCTCAACAGCCCGGCGAAGGCGCAGCCACCGCCGACGAACAGCGCTATTACAACTGGCTCTCGTCGGAATACATCGTCAATGGCCTGTCTGATTGGGTAGCGGGCGGCGAATTTGCCGCCGCCGTGAGCCAGCAAATGGCCCTATCCGGCCTCACCGTTCCGGCTCCAGCCATTCAGGGCGCGCTGGCCACCGACAACGCCCGCAGTATGCTGCTCGTGTCGCTGACTTACGGCGATTCGTCGGCGCTGGCAGCCATGATGGAAGCGGTGATTACCGTGCTGACAGAACAAAATGCGGCGGCGCTGCCGCAGTTGGGTGGGGAAACGGCCGTTCTCGTCCAGCTAGACCCCATCAACATCAACCAGATTCCCACCGGCATCCGCAGCCAGTTGGATTTGCCCCTGCGGGTCGCCATTGCCCTCGCCGCCGGGTTTGGGCTGGCCATGTTGGCCGAATACCTGGACCCAACCCTGCGCGAGCGCCGGGAAGTCGAAGCCATCGGCCTGCAAGTGCTGGGCGAAATCCCTAAAAAGTAGTAGAGGAGATAAACCGTGGAACTACGTGATTATGGGCGCATTTTGCGCCAGCGAGGCTGGGTGATTGTGGTGATGGCGGTGTTAACGGCCGTTGCCGCCTTCGGCTTCAGCAAAATGCAAACCGAACTATACGAATCCAACGTCAAAATGCTCGTCTCACCCTCGCGCACCGACTTTGGGCAAGCGCAAGCCGCCAAAGAACTGCTGCGCAGCTACGAACAGTGGCTCTACAGCCGCTATCGCGCCCAGGCCATCATCAATGAACTACAACTAGACATGACGGCCGGCGCTCTGCTCAGCGATATGAAAGTCGCCTCAGAGAATTCCAGTTTTGTCATCCAGATGACCGTGGAAAACAGCGACCCCAACCTGGCGAACGACATTGCCACCGCCTGGGGCAACTTGCTCATCCAATGGATCAACGCCAACAACGACAAACTGCAAAAGGAAGACCGCATCACCGTCGAGTTCTTAGACGATCCGCAAGCCAGCCTTTCACGGCCCAACACCAAAATCAATACGGCCGCCGGTTTTGTCTTCGGCGCACTTGTCGGCGTCATTGTCGTGTTTGCCCTGGAATGGATTGAGTCGGGCGTCATGCGGCGCAGCGAAGACATAGAACGCTATTTGGACATCCCGGTCATCGGCAGCATCCCGAACCAGTAAATAACGAGCAGTTGATTAGTAAAGAGTGACCTATGAATCTGATAACTTTAACCGATCCCCGTTCGCCGGTAAGTGAAGCATACCGGACGCTGCGGACAAATTTGTCGTTTTACAGCCTGGATAATCCACTGCGCAGCCTGGTGGTCACATCGCCAGCTTCAGGCGAAGAGAAAAGCGTGGCAGTGGCTAACTTGGCCGTGACGATGGCCCAGAACGGCCGTCGCACCGTGTTGGTGGATTGTGACTTGCGACGGCCGTCGCTGCACACCTTCTTCAACCTCAGCAATGAAAACGGCCTGACCAGCATGATCCTCAAAGAAGGCGCCACACCGCCGCTGCAAACCACCAGCGTCGAGAATCTTTGGCTGCTGGCTTCCGGCCCCAAACCACCCAACCCGGCCGATTTGCTCGGTTCGCGCAAAATAGACCAGCTCATCGCCGCCCTCACCAAAGAGTACGACATCGTGCTGTTTGACGCGCCGCCGGTGATTGCCGTGACGGACGCGGCAGTGCTGGGCGCAAAGGTAGACGGCGTGCTGCTGGTCATCAGCGCCGGCAAATCCCGCCGTGATCACGCTGAACGGGCCAAAGAAACGTTGGAAAAGGCCAAAGTGCGCATCATCGGCGTAGCCCTGACCAACGCGCCCAAAGACAGCGGCGTGGATGGTTATTACGAGTAGGGGCAAGCCGGTGGCTCGCCCCGACAAATTATTGCGTCAATTTCACCATGCAATTGCCAACCGCCAGTTCGCCGGATAAACCATTCGGAGTAAGCCGCAAAGAGTGGGGGATTGCGCTGCTGGTGGGGCTGCTGCTGGCGGGCGTTACGGCCGTTCCCTACCTGCTCGCACCCCTCACCACCCAACCCGGAACCGTCTTCACCGGCACACTGATGAATCCCGAAGACAGCCAGACCTACTTCGCCAAAATGCTGCAAGGCTACGACGGCCGTTGGCTCTACACCATCGTCTTCACCGCCGAACCCCATCAGCCGACCTTTTTGGGCGGCTTTTATTTTCTCCTGGGGCATATGGCGCGCTGGACCGGGCTGACAATTATAACCGTTTGGCACCTGGCGCGGGCCGTTTCGGTGCTGCTGCTCACCACGGCCGTTTACGGCTTCACCGCTTTTTTTGTCGCCGATCGGCGCATCAGGTTGACGGGGTTTCTGACGGCCGTTTTTGGGGCCGGATTAGGCTGGCTGCTGTTCCTGCTCAACCAACCATACTGGCTCGACACCTTCCCCGTCGATTTCAAAATGCCGGAAGCCCACCTGTTTTTCACCAGCCTCACCTTTCCACACATCATTCTCAGCACCGCCCTGCTGTTAGCCAGCTTTTGGGCGCTGCTGCAAGCCTTCGCCCATCAAAACAGCCCGCGCGGTTGGGCCTTCGCCGCCCTCGCTTCCATCATCAACCTCAGTCTGAGCATTTTGCACCCGCTGCTCGTCTATTTGATTGTGCTGACTGGCGGCCTGTACTGGCTGGTTATAACTATTCAGGCGCGGCGAATCCTCTGGCGCGAAGGGTTTTTGCTGGTCGCGGCGCTGGTTTTGCCCGGCCTGTTGAATCTGTATTACGGCTACACCCTGCTCACCAACGACGTGCTGCGCGGCTGGGACGCCCAGCGCGAAAGCACCGTCTCCCCGCCCTGGCCCCACTGGCTGCTGGCGTATGGCCCGCTGCTGCTGCTGGCCGGGCTGCACGCCTTCCGCCAGTGGCGCAGCGGCGCGAAGCTTTCGGCGCGCTGGCTGTTTTTGTGGACCTGGGTGGCGGCGACAGCGCTGCTGGTCTATGCGCCGCTGAATTCGCAGCGCCGTTTTGTGCAAGGGGTACATGTGCCGCTGTCGATTTTGGCGGCGGCCGGATTAGTGGAAGTGGCGCTGCCGTGGCTGCTGCGCACACGGCCGTTACGCGCCATCCTCACCCGCGACCGGTATTCAGAACCGGGCCTGACGCGCTTCTTCATCGCTCTATTCCTGCTGGTTATCAGCCTATCCAATTTGTACGTCTTCGCCAGCGTGACCACTTCGACCATCATCCAACAGCCCGATCTGCTGTTCCGGCCCATGGATGAAGTAACGGCCGTGCAGTGGCTGCGCGCCAACACCCCGCGCACGGCCGTGGTGTTAGGCGATTATGAGACTGGCAACTACGTGGCCGGGCAGGCCGGCAACCCGGTGGTGCTGGGACACTGGGCGGAAACGATTGACTTTGAAGCCAAAACGGCCGTCGTCGCCCAATTTTACGCCGCCGCTGCCAGCGACGAATGGCGGCAAGCCTTTTTGCAAGAGACACAGGCGCAATATGTCTGGTACGGCCCGCGTGAACAAATGTTGGGCGGGTTTCAGCCGGAAACGGCCGTTTACCTGCGTCCGATCTACCAGCAGGGAACCATCACCATCTACAAGGTTGACAATTCACCGGCAAGCATTGACAATTAGCCTCCGGCTATTAAAAACCAAACTGCAACAAGTAACCCACAAGGAGCTGCCATGAAAGGATTAATACTGAGCGGAGGCAAAGGCTCTCGCTTATACCCGTTAACCTATTCCAATGCCAAACAACTTATCCCCGTCGCCAACAAACCGGTCCTGTTTCGCGTCATCGAAACCATCCGTGACGCCGGCATTACTGAAATCGGCATTGTCGTCGGCGATACGGCCGCCAAAATCAAAGAAGCCGTCGGGCGCGGCGGCCGTTGGGGCGTCAACATCACCTACATCGAACAAGATCAACCTCTGGGTCTGGCCCACGCAGTCAAAATCTCCGAAGATTTTTTGGGCGATGACCGCTTTGTCATGTTTTTGGGCGATAACGTCATTGAAGGCGGCATCAGCCCACTCATCGCCCAATTTGCCAACGGCCAATGGAACAGCCAGATTGTACTGACGCGCATTGAGCATCCTGAACAGTACGGCGTAGCCGAACTGGGCGACAACGGGCAAATCATCCGCCTCATCGAAAAACCCAAAAATCCCCCCAGCGACCTGGCCCTGGTGGGCATCTACATGTTCGATGCTAACATATTCCGGGCCGTCAACGCCATCTCTCCCTCCTGGCGCGGCGAACTGGAAATCACCGACGCCATCCAATGGCTGGTAGACAATCAATTCGTCGTTCACCCCTACATCCATCGCGGCTGGTGGATCGACACCGGCGCGCCCGGCGACATGCTGGAAGCCAACGACCTCGTTTTGGAAGAGATCGACTATGAAGTAGAAGGCTACGTAGACCGCGACAGCCAGGTCGGGCGGCGGGTGACAGTGCAGCGCGGCGCGGAAATCATCAACAGCGTCGTGCGCGGCCCGTCGATCATCGGCGAAAACACGCGCATTGTAAACAGCTACGTCGGCCCTTTCACCAGCATCGGCCATGATTGTCTGATTGAAAACAGCGAAATCGAGCATTCGATGGTGCTAGAAAACAGCCAGATCAAAGACATCGGCACACGCATTCAGGAGAGCTTGATCGGCCGCAACGTGGTGATCAGTCGCTCGCCCATCAAGCCCAAAGCCCTAAAGCTCACGGTCGCCGACCACAGTCAGATAGGCATACTTTAAGTAACGCACAAATTGGACCAATCTTGGCGATTGGACCAATCTAAACATAATACCTCAGGAGACTTTTGCATGGCTGATTTTTCTCCCTTTGCGGAGCGGATGCAAGCGGCGCGGCAGCCGAGAGTGTTTATTGAAACCTTCGCCGAATATTATGCCCAGTTAGCCGATGGATATACCGGGTTAATTCCCGAAACAGACATCGAGCCGGTGCAAAAGCTGCCGGATGTTGAAAATTTCCCACCAAAACAGGCGTTGTTGGGCAAGCAAATGTTGGCGAAAACGGCCGTCATCAAACTCAACGGCGGTCTGGGAACCAGCATGGGGCTGGACCAGGCAAAATCCCTGCTGCCCGTCAAAGACGACCTCACCTTCCTGGACGTCATCGCCCGCCAATCCATCAAATCCAGCACCCCCCTCATCCTCATGAACAGCTTCTCCACCGAAAGCGATTCGCTGCGCGCCCTCCAATACTACAACGACCTCAACCGGCGCACCCTGCCGCTCAGCTTCTTGCAGCACAAAGAACCCAAAATCACCCAATCCGACCTGACGCCGGCCGTCTGGCCCGATGACCCCGACCTGGAGTGGTGTCCGCCGGGTCATGGCGACATCTACACCGCCCTGGTCACCCGTGGAACCCTCAGCGCGCTGCTCTCGCAGGGCATTGAATATGCGTTTGTCTCCAACGCCGACAACCTGGGCGCCGTGATCGATCTGAGCATTTTGGGCTACATGGTCAAAAACAACATCCCCTTCCTCATGGAAGTTTCTGACCGCACCGAAATGGATAAAAAAGGCGGCCATCTGGCACAGCGCCGCGACGGGCAACTGCTGCTGCGCGAATCGGCCCAATGCCCACCAGAAGACAAGGCTACCTTCCAAGACATCAGCCGTCATCGTTACTTCAACACCAACAACCTGTGGGTCCACCTGCCCTCGCTGCGCCAGCTCATGCTCACGCGCAGCAACAAATTGGGCCTACCCTTGATTTGTAACAGCAAAACCGTGGACCCACGCGACCCAGACTCCACCCCGGTATATCAACTGGAAACGGCAATGGGATCGGCCATTGCCGTATTTTCCGGTTCGCAGGCTGTGCGCGTGCCCCGGTCCCGTTTTGCGCCAGTCAAAAAAACGGACGATCTGCTGCTCGTGCGCTCCGATTCCTACGTGCTCACCAGCGATTTTAATGTCGTGCCCAACCCTGAGCGCGTATACCCGGACATTTTGGTAGACCTGGATCCCGCCCATTACAAATTCATCAGCGATCTGGACGAACGATTCCCCTTTGGCCCGCCATCTCTAGTAAATGCCCGCAGTTTCGTCTTGCAGGGAGACTTCCGGTTTGGCAAAGACGTGGTGTGCAAAGGAGCCGTTCACCTGATCAACGAATCTGGCCATCGGAAATTTATTCCTGACAACTCCGTATTGGATGGAACCATCCGATATACGTAAGGCCAGGGGGATGTGCTAAAATTAGCGCATGAGCAAACAACTAATTGTCGTCGGCGGTGGATTGGCAGGCACGGAAGCGGCGTGGCAGGCAGCGGAACAAGGGCTGCATGTGCGTCTTTACGAGATGCGCCCGCACAAAACCACCCCCGCCCATGTGACCGACCGGCTGGCCGAATTGGTATGCAGCAATTCGCTTGGCTCCAATTTAACCCATAAAGCGCCGGGCTTGCTGAAGGCAGAGCTGCGGGGTTTGGGGTCGATGGTGCTGGAGTGCGCGGAGCAAACGGCCGTTCCCGCCGGTTCCTCTCTGGCTGTTGATCGGGAGCAGTTCAGCGAGCTGGTCACCCAGCGCATCGCCAACCACCCCAATATCGAATTAATGCCTGAAGAAGTAACGGCCGTGCCCGCCCAACCCGCCATCATCGCCAGCGGCCCCCTCACCGCCGACGCCCTGGCCCGGGACATTGGCGCTCTTTCCGGCCAAAACCACCTCTACTTTTACGACGCCCTTTCCCCCATTGTCAATCACGACACCATCGATCTGACCATCGCCTTCCGCCAATCGCGCTACGACGAAGGCGAGCAAATGGACGGCGATTACATCAACTGCCCCATGACTCGCGCGGAATACGACGCCTTCACCCAGGCGTTGTTGGCCGCCGAAACCATCACCCTGAAAGAGTTCGAACAAGAAGACGCCAAATTCTTCGAGGGCTGCATGCCCATCGAGGCCATGGCCCGGCGCGGCGAAAAGGCTCTGGCTTTCGGCCCCATGCGGCCGGTAGGGCTGATTGATCCACGAACGGGGAAACGGCCGTATGCCGTCGTTCAACTCCGCCAGGACAATCTGGCCGGGTCGCTCTACAACATCGTCGGTTTCCAGACCAACCTGCGCTGGGGCGAGCAAAAACGCGTCCTGCGCCTCATCCCCGGCCTGGAAAACGCCGAGTTTATGCGCTACGGCATGATGCACCGCAACACCTACATCAACGCGCCGCAGCTTTTGCAGCCTACGTTACAATTTCGCAGCCGCGCCGATCTTTTTTTCGCCGGGCAAATTACGGGCGTTGAAGGCTATGTGGGCAACATCGGCACCGGGTTGCTGGCCGGCCTGAACGCTGCCCGCTTGCTAAACGGCCAGCATCCCGTTATCCTTCCCACATCGACTATGCTTGGCGCGCTTTGCCACTATGTCACTCACGCCGAAGCAAAAGATTTTCAACCCATGAAAGCCAACTTTGGCTTGCTGCCGCCGCCCCAACAAACAATGGGCAAAAGCGACCGTTACCGCTGGTACAGCGAGCGAGCGCTCACGGCTTTGCGCCGGGCAGCACGAGCAAATGGATTGATTTATGATCGGGAAAAGGCAGAAGCGGGGTTAACGGCCGTCACCCAACCAGCAAACGATTAAACAACCGTCTATGATCGATGAACTGAAACAATGGTTGCCGCAGCAAGTAAATAGCCTGACCAGCGCGACCCTTTACCGCGCTCCAAATTTGCTGCCTGACGTTGAAGAGGTCATCGGCTTCATCCACCTCCTGGCCGACAATGTCGGGCACACCCGCGAAGTCCAGCTTTCTTCAGTGCAATTTTGGGCGCTCACCAGCATCGGCTACGATGCCCGCGCCGCCAACGATTGGCTGATCGTGCTGCAAGTCCTGAAAGAAGAAATAGGCAAAGGGTTGGAAAAGCGGTTTACGGCCCAAGACGCCCTGGCCGCCTGGCGCACCCTGGACGACATCCTCACCTACGCCCTCATCGAAGCCACCCAACTCGCCAGCGACATCGACCACGCCGAACTCCTGGAACACACCCAACGGCTGCGCCGCCAGATGGAAGATTTTGAAAAAAGCAAATCCAACTTCATCGCCGTCGCCGCCCACGAACTCAAAACGCCCCTCACGCTCCTGGAAGGGTACGCCAACATCCTGCGCGTCGAAACTGAACCCGACTCCCGCTTGCGGCTTTATGTCGATGGCCTCAACAACGGCTTCCGCCGCATGTACGAAATCATCAACGACATGATCGATGTCTCCCTCATCGATCTACAATCGGTGGAACTCAATTACACCCAGTTTTATCTGGAGCGCATCATTTTGATGGTCGCCGACAGCCTGGATAAACATTACCATACCCGCCAGATCGATCTAATCATCATGCCCCTGGGCCAGGAACTGCGAATCTTCGCCGACCAGGAAAAACTAACCAACGCCTTCAACAAAGTCTTATTCAACGCCCTGAAATTCACGCCAGACGGCGGCAAAGTAACGGTTTCCAGCACCCTCACCCGCCAGGCCGAAGCCGACGAACACATCGCCGGTTACGTGGACGTGCAAATCCAAGACACCGGCATCGGCATCAACCCGGAAGCCCTGGAAATGATATTCGACAAATTCACCAGCACCATGGACGCCAGCTTGCATTCATCCAGCAAAACAAAATTCAAGGGCGGCGGTCCGGGTCTGGGCCTGCCCATTGCCAGAGGCATTGTGGAGGCGCACGGCGGCCGCATTTGGGCCGAAAGCAGCGGCTGCAACGAAGAAACCATGCCCGGTTCCACTTTTCACATCGAATTACCCATCTGGCTGCACAAGCCCCCCGTCAGGTAAACCCTGCCGGCCAAAGGAGGGACTTATTTCCACCAAGACACATACATTTGAAACCGTTGCGCCGCAAGAACGCGCCTTTTTAGTGGGCGTAGAACTCAAAGGCGCGCGCTCGCTCGTTCCCGTTGATGATAGTTTGGCAGAATTGACGCGCCTGGCGGAAACGGCCGGGATCGATGTGCTGGGCAAAACCACGCAAGCGTTAGAACGGCCGTATGCCGCCACCTACATCGGGCCAGGCAAAATCGAAGAAATCAAAATTTTGGTGGAGGAATTAAAAGTCGATGTCATCATTTTTGATGACGAATTGTCGCCGCGCCACCAACGGGAATTGGAGAAAATTTTCGGCGAAGACATTAAAATCATCGACCGCACGGCCTTGATTTTGGATATTTTTGCGCTGCACGCCAACACCCGCGAGGGCAAACTGCAAGTCGAACTGGCGCAGCTTGAATACCGCGTGCCGCGCCTGACACGCTTGTGGACCCATCTGGCGCGGCAGGCTGGCGGCCGCGCCGGCGGCTCGACCGGCGGTGTAGGGGTGCGCGGCCCTGGCGAAACCCAGCTGGAAACCGACCGGCGGGAAATTGGCCATCGTATCAGCGCCATTAAAAAAGATTTGGAGGATGTCCGCGCCCATCGGGAACGGCACCGAACGAAACGGCAGCAAACCGAACTGCAAGTCGTGGCGATTGTCGGTTATACCAATGCCGGCAAATCGACGCTGCTGAACCGCCTGAGCGACGCCGGGGTGCTGTCGGCGGATATGTTGTTTGCCACCCTGGACCCGACGACGCGCAAGGTGAAGATGCCCGGCGGACGCGAGGTGTTGTTTACCGATACGGTCGGTTTCATCCAAAAACTGCCGACGGAGATTGTGGCTGCTTTTCGGGCGACTTTGGAAGAGATTGCCGAGGCGGATCTGCTGCTGCACATCGTAGACGCCACGCACCCCAACGCCATCGCCCAAATTGACGCGGTGGAAGATATTTTGGCGGAACTGGAAGTGGACCAGATACCGACGGTGACGGCGCTTAATAAGGCGGATTTGCTGCCGGCGGGGCGCGACCCGATTCGGGAGTTGGACATTGAGGGGCCGGCCGTGGTGGTGTCGGCGGCGACAGGGCAAGGGATGGAAGCGTTGTTAACGGCCGTGGAAGCCGTCATGGTCCAGTCGATGAAACCACTGCAAATTCGCCTGCCATACAAACGGGGCGATTTGCTCTCGCTGTTTTACGAACGTGGTCAGGTGGACAGCGAAGAACATGCGGGCGATGGCGTGGTGGTATACGGCCGTTTACCCGCCCGCCTCATCCCCTACTTCGAACCCTATCTGCTAACAAACGCCTAAACCAGCTCGTTTCCGGGGTCAACACAGGTCGCTGGCCATCTGTTCCCCATCAAACTGTAACCGCTGAAGGAGTCCATCAATGAACAATCTAGTCGAAAAATTGAACGATTTTTTTGCCACCCGCCCTGGTTTACTGCCGATGATCGGCATCCTGTTGGTCTTACTGAATTTGCTGCTGCAAATTTTCCCCGGCCCTGGCAGCGGGTGGTTGGTGGACAGCAATCTATTCCTGCACATTGGCGTCATCGTGTCGGTGGTGGGCATCCTGCTGATCCGCGCCCTTTCATAACCGTCATCCTACAAGGCTACCAAGTAGAGAGTGAAGACTAGAGACTGAAGACTGGAACCGTGAAAGTGATGGACAGTCTTCAATATCTAGTCTCCCAGACAAACTATCACGGTCTATTCCCATGAACCACATCGAACAAATTGCTCTGGAGCCATGTGTCCAGAGCGCAATGACCCAATTTCGTACACGCCAGGTCGAAAATATCAACCTGATTCAGGCCATCCAACAAATCCCTGCGCCCACGTTTGCCGAAGCGGGCCGCGCAACCTTCGTGGAAAGCCAAATGTTGGCTTTGGGGCTGCAAGATGTGCGCCAGGATGATTTGCACAACGTGTACGGCCGTTTCCCCGGTCAACACCGCCGCGCCCCGCTCATCATCACAGCCCACCTGGACACCGTGTTTCCGCTGGAGACAGACCTGCGCATTCGGGAAAACGGCCGTTTCCTTTCCGGTCCGGGCATCGGCGACAATTCAACCGGCGTGGCCGGCCTGCTTCTGCTGGCAAAAAGCCTCATCGAAAACCAGATACAACTCACCAACGATGTCTGGGTGGTGGCCAACGTCTGCGAAGAAGGGTTAGGCGACCTGCGCGGCATTCGCGCCGTCGTGGAAGCGTTTGGCCAATCGGCCAAATACGTCATCGTTGAGGGCGGTCTTTTTGGCCAGATTTCTCATCAAGCCATCGGCGTGCGCCGCTTCCGCCTGGAAGTCAGCGGACCGGGCGGCCATTCCTGGGGGAGTTTCGGGGCTGCCAGCGCCATCCATGTTCTCGGCCACCTCATCAGCGCCATCGACAAACTGCCCGTGCCAGCCTCGCCGCGCACCACCTACAATGTCGGCATCATCGAAGGCGGCACCAGCATCAACACCATCGCCCAATCCGCCGCCCTACAGCTCGATTTGCGCTCTGAAGAGCCATCTGCCTTGCAGCAGCTTGTAGACAGCGTGACCGACATCGTGCAGCAAACCAATCGTCTCCGGCGCGATGAAGGCATCCACGTCACCATGACGGCTATCGGCAGCCGCCCACCTGGGCAGATTTCGCGCCATACGGCATTGGTAAAAACGGCCGTCGACGCGCTCCACTATGTCGGCAGCCAGGGCATCACCTTTATGATGGGCAGTACAGACGCCAACGTACCCCTGAGCAAAGGCTATACGGCCGTTGTCCTGGGCCTCACGGAATCGGGCAACGCCCACCGCCTGGACGAATTCATCGACCCGACCCGCCTGCCCGATGGATTGAGTCAACTGCTGCTTGTCACATTGGCCACAGCCGGTTTTTCCCACCGGTAAATCATCAACTGTAACTTTACAGACCCCAAGGGTTTGCTCCTGAGAATTTGGATTATTTGGGTGTCAAACCCTTGGGGTCTTGCCAGAGAAACCCGAACAGTTACCATCATTTTTTAAGAGGAGTAAGATCATGGATTTCCAACTGAGTGAAGAACAGCGCGAGTTTCGCCACGTTGTCCACGAATTTGTCGCCAAAGAAGTTAAACCCCTGGCGCGGCACACCGACGAAACCGGCGAATTTAACTGGACGGCCGTACGTAAAATGGGGCCGCTCGGTTTGTTGGGGCTGGAAGTGCCGGAAGCGTACGGCGGCGCGGCCGTCGACGCCATCAGCGCCGCCATCGCCATCGAAGAACTGGCCTGGGGCTGCGGTTCTACCGCCCTGGCCGTCTCGGCTCACAACGGACTAGCCCTGGGACCGATTGTGCGCTATGGCACAGAAGCCCAAAAACAAGCCTGGCTGCCCAATCTGGCAACCGGCAAAGGCAAACTGGCCTGCCTGTCACTCACCGAACCAGGCGCGGGGTCAGATTTGCAAGGCGGGGTGCGCACAACGGCCGTCAAAGAAGGCGACTCCTGGATCATCGACGGCAGCAAAATGTGGCTGACCAACGCCTCCATAGCCGACCTGATGGTGGTGCTGTGCCGCACCGATCCGGCCGGCGGCAGCCGCAGTCTCAGCCACATGTTGGTTCCCACCAATGCGCCCGGCGTTTCCATCGCCCCGGCCGAAAAGAAAATGGGACTAAACGGCTCGCCCACCCACGCCGTCAGCTTCGAGGAAGTGCGCGTGCCGCTGGCCAACGTGCTGGGCACAGAAGGGCGCGGCCTCCAACAAACCCTGGCCACCCTAGACAGCGGCCGGGTGAGCATTGGCGCGCTGGCAGTCGGGCTGGCGCAAGCAGCATATGAAGCGGCCGTCAAATACGCCCACGAACGCCAGACATTCGGGCAACCGATTGCCCATCATCAGGCAGTGCAGTGGATGTTGGCCGACGCGGCCACCGAAATTCAGGCGGCCCGGTTGATGGTGTATTGGGCGGCATGGCTGAAGGGAGAGGGACGGCCGTATACCAAAGAAGCAGCAATGACCAAACTATTTGCCACCGAGGTCAGTGAGCGCGTCTGCCGCAACGCCATTCAGGTACACGGGGGTTATGGCTACAGCCGCGAATTTGAAGTCGAACGCATCTACCGCGACACCCGCCTGATGACCATCGGCGAAGGGACCAGCGAAATCCAGCGTTTGGTCATCGCCCGCCACATTCTCAATTTGTAGAGGCACAATAAGTTTGCCCGATTCCCCTGAAAGATAGTAAAATGCGCTCGTCCAACAATGAGCCAACCCAAAACCGAATACTGGCGCCACTTACCGGCAAGGCAAGGATAATCAACCCATACCCACCTGGAGGCAATCTTAAATGGCAGTAAAAATTCCCAGTCTTATCCTCAAGCAGTTGTATACCTTCGGCAGTTTGCAAAACGTCAATGGCGGCGTGCAATTTTCAGTGAAAAACCGCCTGAGCGACGCCACCCTGACCAGCTTAAACAGCATCAAATTTGATGGTCAGGCTATTCCCTTGGAGGGAGTAACCATTAGTTTAGAAGATGGTCACACAATGGGGGCTGGAGAAATAACGGCCGTATCCCCCCTCCAATTCCCCCTCCGCGCCATCCTCATCATCCGCACCACCGCCGCCCACCTGGCCGAAGGCAAACACAAATTGGAGATCGGCTTCGAGACCACGCCTTTCGGCGATCTCAAACTCAAAGTCGAAGACACCATCACCGGCAGCACCGAACACCTCACCCGCATCCCCCGCGACAAAAGCGACGATTACGCCCCGGAAATCATTGCCGAGCGGCAAAAATTTGTTGAAGAGTTCACCGGCCAAAAGGTCAACCACATCCGCCACTATTCATTCGATCCCCACACCACGGCCGGCAATGTGGAACACTTCACGGGCGTCGCCCAGGTTCCCATTGGTTTCGCCGGTCCGCTCACCATCAACGGCGAACACGCGCAGGGCGATTTCATCATCCCCCTGGCCACAACCGAAGGCACACTGGTCGCTTCCTACAATCGCGGCATCAAAGTACTCAATCTCAGCGGCGGCGTCACCTGCTCCGTCGTCGGCGATGCCATGCAGCGCGCCCCAGTCTTTTCCTTCGACAACGCCCGCCAGGCGCGCAATTTCTCCGTCTGGGTGCAAGAACACATTGCGGAAATTCGGGAAGAAGCGGAAGCGACTTCCAGCATAGCCAAACTGCGAGACATCGATACCTACCTGGCCAGCCGCTTTGTTTATTTACGCTTCAACTACACCACCGGCGACGCCGCCGGGCAAAACATGGTTGGACGCGCCACGTTTGCCGCATCCAGTTGGATTTTAGACCACTACCCCGACCCAGGCGCCATCACGCACTTTTTCCTGGAATCAAACTTCGCCACCGATAAAAAAGCGTCGCAGATCAACATCATGCGCACACGCGGCAAACGAGTCACGGCTGAATGCACCGTCAAACGGCACGTGCTGATCAACCATATGCGCGTGGAGCCGGAAAGCCTCTATTACCATTACGGCGTGGCCAATATTGGCGCGGTTTTGTCCGGGGCTAACAACAATGGTCTGCACTCTGCCAATGCCATCACCGCCATCTTCATTGCCACCGGGCAAGACGTGGCCAACGTCTCGGAATCGTCGGCGGGTATTTTGTATACCGAACTGACCTCCGATGGCGATTTGTATATGTCGATCACCATTCCGTCGTTGATTGTGGCCACCTATGGCGGCGGCACGGGTCTGGCTACGCAGCGCGAATGCCTGGACCTGCTCGGCTGCGTTGGGCGCGGCAAAGTGAACAAATTCGCCGAAATCGTCGCCGGGGCCGTGCTGGCCGGCGAAATTTCCCTTGCTTCAGCTATTGCTTCTTCAGACTGGGTGTCGAGTCACGAGAAATACGGCCGTAACCGCTAAAACAAAGACCCGAAGGGTTTTTAAAAACCCTTCGGGTCTGGAAAGAGGTTTACTTTTCCTCTACCGGTACATGACCGTTGGACCGCGTTCGCTCACGAATCTCCAACCGGCGTTGATCAAACGCTTCATTGAGTGTGTGGCTGGCCTGTTCCCCGCGCTCCATCAATTTTTCGGTATACGGCCCGGCATTCTCACGCACATTGCCCACGATAACGGCCGTAATCCCCACGCCCAACATCACCGTCTGGCGTGTCATGTGCTTCACCTGATTGCACACTGATCCTATTGTTTGTCTAATTGCCATTTTGTTCTCCAGTCTAACCAGAAAAAAATCACTTTCTGCTCCATAATCCTCATAATGAGGAAAGGGCGATATGCAAAATATAACGCAGCGCGTCACAGCCGTCAAGAGCCAACTCCCCACCGGAGCGCCACATTGCCCCCCCTGTCACTCAATGCTACACTCTCTAAATGACTACTGAACTCACAACCGGCATTCTGACCTTAAAACCCGGCCGCGAAAAGCCGGTCCTTAACCGACATCCCTGGGTGTTTTCCGGGGCAATTCATCACAGCGACGGCCGTTTCCAGCCCGGCGACCTGGTAACTGTTTTGGCCAAAGACGGCCGTTTCCTGGCCACCGCCTACGCCAACCCCCACTCCCAAATTCGCGCCCGCATCCTCTCTTGGGACGCCAACGAACCCATCGACGACGCTTTCTGGCAGCGCCGCCTGCGCCGCGCCATTGCCACCCGGCAAAGCCTGGACCTGAGCCAAACCACCGCCTTTCGCCTCATCAACGCAGAAGCAGATGGCCTGCCCGGCCTGATTGTAGACCAATACGGCGAGTTTCTGGTGATGCAATGCCTGACATTGGGCATCGACCGGCGCAAAACGCAGCTCGCCGAGATGTTGGCTGCCGAATTACAGCCCGTCGGCATTCTGGAACGCTCCGACGCCAGTGTGCGTGCCAAAGAAGGGCTGCCCGAAACGTCCGGACTGCTCTGGGGCGCGCCGTCGCCCAACCCACTGCTCATTGAGGAAAACGGCCACACCTTTGCCGTCGATTTAACCGGTGGGCACAAAACGGGCTTTTACCTGGATCAGCGTACCAACCGCGCACTGGTGTGTACCCCTCACCACGTCGCCGGAAAAGAAATCCTGAACGTCTTCGCCTACACCGGCGGCTTTGCGGTGTACGCCGCCGCTCACGGCGCTGGCCCTATCACCAACATAGACAGTTCCATGGATGTGCTGGAGATGGCGGAAGAAAACGTACTGCGACTGGGCCTGGAACGGCCGTCCGACGAATACCTTCTGGGCGACGCCTTTATGATCCTGCGCGACTTTCGGGATAACGGCCGTCAATTCGACATGGTTATCCTCGATCCCCCCAAATTCGCCCACAGCCAGCGCGACATTGAACGCGCCGCTCGCGGCTACAAAGACCTCAACTGGCTGGCGCTGCGCCTCCTGCGCCCCGGCGGTTTGCTCGCCACCTTCTCCTGCTCTGGCCTCGTCAGCGCCGATCTGTTCCAAAAAATCATTTTCAGCGCGGCCGTCGACGCTGGACGCGATGTGCAAATCCTTCAACCCCTGTCGCAGGCTCCGGATCACCCCATCCTGCTTTCCTTCCCAGAATCGGCCTATCTCAAAGGGCTGCTCTGCCGGGTAGTCGATTAGGCAACGAGTCTTGCGGTCCGGTGAGATTGGCCCAGACGGCCGATCTCACACCATCTCGCCCTCCTCTGCCAAAAAGTCCGCCAAGGCGTCTGCTTCGCGGCTCATCGTTTCGCTGCGGCGCATGTTGCCCTGGGCCGTTTCATATGCCGCCCACGAACGCAGCGCGGCTATCTGCTCCCGATAAGTCGCCATCGTGCCGGCGCCTACCCGGCGCAACAGCCGCAGGCTCTCCTGGAAACAGTCGCCGGCGCGAACTTCTCGATGGTGCAATTCCAGGGGTAAAGCCTCGGCGGGGAGCCGTGCGGCGATCCGACCGAGCAAATGCCAGGTTTCACCGCGCAATTTGTCATCCGCCATGTGCAGGGCGATGGTGTGCGCCTTTGTGATGGCCTGCTGGGCAACGGCCGTGTCCCCCTGACCCACCATCGCCGCCGCCAAAAACAGATACGCCTGCCCCAGCCCGCGCCAGCCGCCCATCATATCCTTGCCCTCCGCATATTGAATCACGCGGCGCAGCAGGCGTTCAGCCGCGGCAAAATTCCCCAGGCCCACGAGTGCGCCGGCCAGGTCCGTGCGAAAAAACACCTCGCCATACCGGTCGCCGATGGCGCTGGCAATCGCCAATGCTTCACGGGAAAAAGCAATCGCCGCCTTAAAATCCCCTACCAATCGCGACATCCGGCCCAATCGATATAAAGCCTGAGCCGCTTCTCGTTGATAATCCACCTCTCTGGCTCGCTGCAAAGCCAGCGTCAACTGCTGCCCGGCGGCCCGGTATTGCCCCATTTGCATCCGCAAATCGCCCAGCACCATATAGGCCATTATCAAACCGCCATCGACCTGCCCCTGTTCCTCGCACTGGGCAATCACTTGCTGCAGCCGGTCTAAAAAGTGCTGCGCGTGGGCGGATCGTCCCCATTCGATATAGAGTGCGCCCAACAACTGCACGCTGCGAATAACGGCCGTGATCTCCCCGGTACGTTCGGCAAAAGGCAATGTCTGCCGCGCCGAAGCCAACGCCAATGTGGTATCGCCCAGACGATAATAAGCCTCGCTTTTGAACCGCAGAGCGTAAACCAGTTGGATTTCATCACCGACCAGCCAGGCGGCTTTTTCGGCGCGCGTGGCCGTCTCTAGCAAATTGGTGTATTGGGTTTGCTCGAACATGATATCGGACAGGCCGTTTAGCGCCCGCGCCTGCGCCGATAGGTCGCCGTCATTTTCGGCGGTTTGGCGCATGGCGCGATAGGCGGCAGCGGCCTGAGCCAACTGCGCCTGCAAGCGCAGCAGTTGGCCGACACGCTCTTGCACGCTCACCTGCCAGGCTGCGTGGACCGGATTGTCGGCGAGTAAAAAGAGAACACGGCCGTAATGGCGCAGCGCCAACAACGGGTTTGCCAGGTCTTGGGCGCGCAAGGCGGCCATTTCGTGCATTTCGGCGGCCAAAATTGGCTCCTCGGCCAATTCATAATGGTCGGCGATAAGACTGGCATACTCTGCCACCCGCTCGCCGCTTTGCTCCGCCAGCCAGGCGGCAACCTGACGATGGTAAATGGGGCGCACGCGCAGCAAGACGCTTTCATAAGCCACTTCGCGCAGCATTTCGTGTTTGAACAAGAAAGCCTGACTGTCGGCAAAAACGGAACTGTCGCGGTGGAAAACCATTTCGCGTTTTTCTAGCGCCTGCAGGGCAATGATGGTTTCCGGCTCGCGGATGACGTTTTCTTCGGCCAGGGCGTTCATTTGCACAACGGCCGTATCCCAAAACAACCGTCCGATCACCGCCGCCCGCTGCAAAGTCACCCGCTCTAAAGACGAAAGCCGGTCCAAACGCGCCTGCAAAACACCCGTCAGCGTCAACGGCACACGCACCCCGGTAAGTTGCTTGGGCAGCACGCGCCATGCATGGTCGCCGGGGATGATCACCCCATCCTCAATAAAGACCTTCACCAATTCTTCCACGTAAAACGGGTTCCCCTCGGCCCGATCAACAATGAGACTGGATAAATCGGCCGGTATTTCCGGCATATGACGCAAAATATCTTCCACCAACTGCTGGCTTTCATCGCGGCTCAACGCGCCCAACGTCATGATCATGTGACGAGGAATTTGCTCGGCATGCCGCTGCTGATCCGCGGCCTTCCCACCCCAGCCTGGGCGCCAATCAAATAAGGAAGGCCGGGTCATGCCCAAAATCAGCAGCGGGAGCTGCAAACTAAGCTGTCCCAGGTGTTCCAAGAGGTCCAGCGAGCTTTCATCGGCCCAATGAATATCTTCCAGCACCAATAGAGTCACCCGATGGTGGCTCATCATCGCCTGTAAAAAGAGCGAAACATCCGCATATGCCCGTTCCCGAACCTGAATAACCTCAGTCGGCGCGAGTGTGGGGTATTCATCTCCCATGTCCAGACCCAACAGTTGCGCCAAAGACCGGATGCGCCGCTGCCACTCGGCCGCATTCTGCTCTGTGTATAAATCGCCCAGCCCTTGCTGCATTTTCTCCGCCACAACCAGGGCAGTGTCCGAATCTTGAATGCCAAATGTGGTTACAAATAAATCGCGCATTAAGGCGTAGGGTATTTGCTTCATGCCAGGATCGGTCCGCCCTTTCAGCAGAAGAGCGGATGCCGGCAGCGTTTGCAGCCATTGCGTAAATTCGTAGATCAGGCGCGATTTGCCCACTCCGGCATCGCCAACGACGGTAATTATCTGACCAGATTGTGTTTTGATGGTACGGGCTAGCGCCGATTGCAAGGCGTGCATTTCAGTATCGCGGCCAACCATGCGGGTTTCCACGCCTTCTACCCCGCGCCCTTTACGATAAAAGCGGCGGGGTTTTGCGCCTAATACCAGATATACCTGAATGGGATCCCGTTTACCTTTCACCTCGATTGGCCCCAAGGACTCGAAGTTGAAATCGCTGTGTACCAACTGGTAGGTTTCGTGGGAAATCAGGATGCCGCCAGCGGGCGCGGATCGTTCCAATCGGCTGGCCACGTTTACCGGATCGCCGATGACGGTGTACTCTTCGCTGGTTCCAACTTCGCCCAACAGCACCGGCCCGGTATTGAGGCCAATGCGCAGGCGCAATGAAGCAAGATTGCGCACAGATTGTTCGTCGCCGGGCATCTGGCTTTGCATCTGGCTGATGAAGTCGCTGAGCGCGGCGCGCATGGTTAGGGCGGCGCGAATGGCGTTTTCGGGATCATCCTCGCCGGCGACGGGCACGCCGAACAAGCCCATCACGGCGTCGCCGATGTGTTTGTCGACCATGCCGCCATGTTGGGTGATGGCCTGATCAAGCCGCCGCCAGAGCAGGTTGATGATGTTGAGCATGTTGGTGTCGGGCACGGATTCGGCGACGCCGGAGAAGCCGACGACGGTGGCAAATAAAATGGTGAGTTGTTTGCGTTGGGTGGTGCGTGGTGGGGGGGGCGCAGAGAGGGAGGGGTACACGGCCGTTTCCCCACCCATCATCGCCAGTTTCTCTTGTAACGCGGCAACGGTCACGTCTGTCACTGGGTCGCCCAAAATAGTGCGCTGCGACTCTAAGACCCGAATGGCATGTTGAACTTCCTCGCGTTTACTCATGCCCACCATCACCATCGCCTGGGTGGTTGCCCCCCAAAAGCCGCACATACGCATTCAGCTCACGAAAATACGACACTTGCAACCCTGTCGTTTTACTATCCAGCCAGGATAATAAGCGGTCCTGCCCTTTCCGGCGCATGACTGGCGGCGTGCTCGCGTAAATGACCCGCCAGAGCAGATCGTGGACAAATTGATATTCCAGCACGCCCGTCAGAACAGAAGATCGCTGGCGGACGATCAACCCTTTTTGCTCCAAAGCAGACAAACTCTCCGCCACCTGTCCCGGGTTTATGCCGTGTTCCTCGGCGGCCAACTGCTGAACCGCCCCATCCCAAAACGGCGACGCAAATATGGCTGCGGTTTGTAATACCCGCTCTTCGGCCGCCGACAAACAAGCCACGCGTGCTTCAAACAACTCTGTCAACGTTTCCGGGATTGGCATGTCTGCCAGTTTGCTCAAATTCACCTGCCAACGATCGGCCTGCCGGACAATAATGCCGGTATCAAAAAGCAGGCGCCCCATTTGCTCCACGTACAACGGATTTCCCTGCGCGCCATGAACGACGAGATCGACGAGCCTTAAAGGCACATTGGGCACATCGTCGAGGACTTGCGCAACCAAATGGCGCGTGTCGATGGCGGTTAAGGGCGGCAAGGTGAATGTGGACATAGGATTGAAGGGATCTGGCGATTTCCAGGACGGCCGTTCCGCCCAAAACCCTGGCCTTGCTAAAACCACCACCAACAACGGCAAATCCGCGCAGCTATCCAGCAAAAACTCAATCAGGTCTAACGAAGCCGCGTCCGCCCACTGCGCATTCTCCACCAGCCAAATAACCGGCGGGCAGCCATTCACCAAATCCATAAAAAAGCGCGCCAGATCGTTATGAGCATACCGCCGCAGCCGGGACAAATCTTGCGCCAGATTCTCTAAATATGGGCTGTCTGCAAAATCAAATCCCAAAAAATGGCCCATGACATGCGCCTGTTCTCTGGCGCTGATCTGGTGCGCTTGCATGATACCTTCCACACCACGGACAAATTTTTCCCGACCGACATGACCGCTGCTGCGCGGATTCATGTCGAACAACCGTCCAAACAGATCGCGCATCAGGGCATAAGGCGCAGCCTGCGTCGCTTCCATGGCCTGAGTGTGCAAAATACAACCTTGCACGGGCAGCATGGCCACCAGGCGCTCAAATTCATCAAACAAACGCGATTTGCCGGCCCCCGCCTCGCCAATCACGGTAATCACCTGCATCACGCTGTTATTCATGGTCTCTTGCAGGGCAAATTGCAGCTTCTCGATTTCCGCCGCGCGCGCCACAAAATGCAGTGCCGATTCTCGCCACTTGCGTCCGCCAGCGGCAAGATGATGCCTTTTTGCGCCCTCCACCACATACACAGTCAGCGGTTCTTGCCGGCCCGAGACGGCCAATGTTTCCGGAATAGCCACTTCAAACTGACCGTAGACCTGACGGTAAATATCGTAGGAGATCAGCACGCCGCCAACCGGCGCAGCGGTTTGCACATGCTCTACCAGGGTGATGGTTTCGCCAACGGCCGTAAACTTTCGGCTCGCCCCCACCCTGGCCAATACCACCGACCCGCCGTGGATGCCAATGCGCATCTTCATCTCGCTGATCACTTTGCGCCGATCCAAAGGCCCCGTCTCAATGCGCCGCCGCGACAGCTCATTAAACAGCGCCAGCTCCAACTGCATGTCCAACGCCGCTAAAATTGCCCGCTCGGCGTCGTCTTCCTGAGCCATCGGCACGCCAAACAAGGCAATAAACCCGTCCCCGGTATGCTTGTCGATCACCCCGCCCCAGGAGTGGACCACGCTGTCCAGCTTCTCCCACAACGCATTGACTGTATCCCGGACCTGTTCCGCATCCATTTCGGCCGACATCGCCGTAAAACCCGACAAATCAGCCTGCAACACCACCACCTGCGCATGAGATTCAGCGGCTTGGGTCTGGTGCGCGGGCGCAGCGGCCAACAACTGCATTTTTTCTTGCAGCACGGTAACCGCCGTTTCCACCACCGCATCCCCCAAAACCGCGCGATGAGAACGAATAGCAACAATGGCTTCTTCAAGAAATTGATAGTCGACCACGATTTATCCCAAAATATCTGTTCAGAAATCCTCATGATGAACAGGCATTACCACAGGGCGCCGGAGTAAAAGGCAAAATAAATTATATAGTGGTAAAGTACGAAAGGCGATTATTGATACTTGCCGACTTCCTAACTTCTTACTATACTGCCCGCCGCACCTATCCTTTGCGCGGCAAAATCATTCAGAGGCGCTGGGCTGCCGATCACCCATCTACCTGAAAAAATTGACCCTTTGGGAACGATCTGATGAAGCATAATCCATGACCACAGGTCATCGTGCGCCACACTTCATGCCATCCCCAAAGGGCCAATCCATGAAATGATGCGATGTAACCATACAGACCCCAAGGGTTTGCTCCTGAGAGTTTGGACTATTTGGGCCTCAAACCCTTGGGGTCTCGCCAGAGGAACTTGAACAGTTACTATGCGACTAAAAAAACTCGTTCTCCAAGGTTATAAAACCTTCGCCAGCAAAACTGAATTTGTTTTCGACGAGGGCATCACCGCCGTTGTTGGCCCTAATGGCAGCGGCAAAAGCAACGTCGCCGACGCCGTGCGCTGGGTTCTGGGCGAACAAAGTTATGGCGCTCTGCGCGGCAAACGCACCACCGACATGATCTTCGTCGGCAGCCAGACGCGCCCGCGCGCCGGCATGGCCCAGGCCATCCTCACCCTGGACAACGCCGACGGCTGGCTGCCCATCGACTACACCGAAGTCGAAATCGGCCGCCGCGCCTACCGCTCCGGCGAAAACGAATACATCCTCAATGGCCAAAAAGTACGCCTCAAAGACATCACCGACCTGCTGGCCACCAGCGGCCTGGCCGAACGCACGTACACCATCATTGGCCAGGGGCTGGTAGACCAGGCGCTTTCCCTGCGCGCCGAAGAGCGTCGCGCTTTGTTTGAAGAAGCCGCCGGCATCAATCACTACAAAAGCCGCCGCGCTGAAACTTTGCGCCGCCTGACCGAGACACAGCATAATCTGGAGCGCGTCCATGACATTTTGGCCGAAATTGGCCCGCGCATGAATTCGCTCAAACGGCAGGCCGTACGCGCCCGCAATTACGAGCAAGTGGCCGCCGACCTGCATCACCTGCTGCGCATCTGGTATGGCTACAAGTGGGAACAGGCCAAACGTGAGATGCGTCGCGCGCGCGAAACGGCCGTCGCCACCGAAAAAATCTGGCAAGATACCCGCCTCGGCCTGTTGGCCCAACAAGACAAAATCGACGCCGTGCGCCGCCGCCTGAACCAACTGCAAGAGCAAACGGCCGTCACCCGCAGCCAACGCGACGACATCCGCGATCAGCTAGAAAAAGCCCGCCGCCAGGTTGCCATCCTGCAAGAACGCCAGGAATCGCTCCAGCGCCAACTGGCCGACACCGAACAAGAACTGCCCGAACTGGAGCAGCAGCAGCAGCGGGCGCAAACCGAACTGGCCGCTGCCACCGCCGAACTAGAAACCGCCCAGGCCAGCCTGCAGCAAAACCAGACTGAGCTGCGCCAATTCAACGCCAATTTCCAGCAGCAGCAAACCGAAATAAACCATTGGCAAAAACAATTGGCCCAGGCCGAACAGGAACAACGCGCCGCCCAAACCCGTCTGGCGCAAGCCGAAGGCCAACTCAGCCAACTGCAAGAACGCCTGCGCGAGCAAACGGCCGTTGCCACTACCACCGACTCCGACGAAATGGCCACCCTGGAAGCGCGATTTGGCCAGCTAACGGCCGTCCTCGCCTCCGCCCAGGAACGCGCCGACGAATTGGGGCAAACCCGCGCCGCCATCCTCGACGAACGGCAAACCCTCATCACCGCCCTGAAAAAATTACGCGCCGCCGTCCACGACCAACAGCAGCAGCTCAACCAACGCCGCAATCAACTGGCCCGCCTGGAAGCCCGCGCCGATATGCTGGACCAGATGCGCCGCAAAGAGACCAAACTCAACGGCGGCGCGCGCACCCTCGGCCAGCTCGCTTCGTTGGTGACGATTCCGGCGGCGCACGAAACGGCCGTGGCCGCCGCCCTGGCCGGCCGCCTCGCCGCCCTGGTGCTGCCCGACAGCCTCAATTTATGGCAGCTTCTGCACAGCAACAAGCGGCAGGCGCTGACGGCCGTTGCCCTAGACCACCTGCAAGCCCCACCCCAACCCGACCTGAAAACAGATCCCGCCGTCATCGGCTGGGCCAATCAACTCGTCACCGGCAACCCCATCGTAAAACCGGTGCTTGATTTGCTCCTGGGGCCGATTTTGTTGGTCAAAGACCCCGAATCAGCCTACCGGCTGGCGCTCACACTGCCGCCGGGAGCGCTGGCCGTATCGCCCGATGGCTTCATCGCCTATGCCGGCGGTCTGGTGGAAACCGGCGGCGCGGACAACCAGAACAGCCTGCTGGCCCGCGAGGCGGAATGGCGCGCCGCCAAGGCCGACAGCGACAAACTGCGCGCCGAACTGGACAACCTGGAAACCGATCTTTCCGCCGCCCAGGCCGCCATCGACGACAAACAAACCGAATCCGACCGGCTGCAAAACGAGGAACGCCGTCTGGCCCGGCTGCAAAACGAGGCGGGGCAGCGGCTGGCGCAGGCGCAGCGCGATCAGGACCGGGTGAAACAGCAGCAGACCTTTTGGCAGCGGCAGCAAGCCACGCGGCAGCAAGAAACAGAGCGCCTGCAAACGCGCATCGCGGCGCTGCAACAGGAAATGACTGCGGGGAGGGAAACGGCCGTTACCTTCCAACAAGCCGTCACCACCGCCCGCGCCAGCCTGGAAGCCCTGCCCATCGCCGAGGCGCAGCAGCAGCGGCAAACCCTGCAACAGCAGATGAACGCCGCCAGCACCATCGTCGCCGGACGGCAGGCAGTGGTAGACAGCCGCCGCGCCACGCTGAACCAGGTGGAGCGGCAGTTGGCGCGCCTGCGCGAGCGGCAGGCAACGCTGCGCAGCCAACAGGCGCAAAATGTTTTGAGCGACGAGGAGCAAACGTTGTTGGCGCGGCAGCAGCAGCTAACTGAGTTGGATGGGGCGTTGGAACCGCTTCAGGCGCAGGTGGCGCACGGCCGTAAAGAGATGATGGCCCTGGAAGAAGAAACGGCCGTGCTGCAAAAACAGGCCCACGACAAAGAAACCCAATACACCCAGGCCAAAATCAGCCTCAGCCAGCAGCAAAACGCCATCGAAGGATTACAAGAACGCATCAAGGCCGACATCGGTCTGGTGGCCCTTAGCTACGACGAAGACCAGACCGGCCCCACGCCGCTGCCCATCGACGAAGTGGTCGAACAACTGCCCGTTGTGGAAGAACTACCCGGCGACATCGCCGAAACCATCCAGAATTATCGGGCGCAAATGCAGCGCATGGGGGCCATCAACCCGGATGCACCCACGGAATATGAAACAGTCAGTGAACGGTTTGAATTTTTGACGCAGCAAGTGGAAGACCTGACCCAAACCGACGCCCAACTGCGCAAGGTCATTGAGGAATTGGACGAGTTGACCTCGCGGGCTTTTGCCGACACAGTGGACAAAGTGAACGCCGTCTTTGGCGATACCTTTACCCAGTTGTTTGGCGGCGGCGCGGCGCGGCTGATTTTAACCGACCCCGACGATTTGACCATCAGCGGCGTAGACATCATCGCCCGGCTGCCCAACCGGCGCGAGCAGGGGTTGGGCCTGCTTTCCGGTGGCGAGCGTTCCTTAACGGCCGCTGCGCTTATCTTTTCGCTGCTGAAAGTGTCGCCCACGCCATTTTGCGTCATGGACGAGGTGGATGCAGCTCTAGACGAGGCGAATGTCAACCGTTTCCGCGATTTATTGCAGGAATTGAGTCTGAAAAGCCAGTTTATCGTTATCACCCACAACCGGGGCACGGTGCAGGCGGCGCAGACAATTTATGGCATCAGCATGGGCACAGACAGTGCCAGTCAGGTGATTTCGATTAAGCCGGAAGATTATATGCGGCAAAAATCGCTGATCTAAAAAACCCGAAGGGCATTCCAGGGGATGGAAACCTTCGGGTTCGTAAATCTGTGATTGTGTGGGGTGTTAGCGAGAAACGGCCGTGTCTCCCACATACCCTGGCTCATCTGTTTTTCGCCGATTCAGGTCTATGATCAAAGTCGAATAGAGGCCATCCGGCTCGCGCGTAACCACATACGGGAGTTTCCACAAAATCGACAAAATCGCCCGATTGTTGTTCATTACATCGGCAACCAGTTTCTGAATCCCGTGCTCATGCGCTTCTTCTGTTAACATAACGAGAAGCTGCGTCCCAATTCCTTTGCCCTGCATGTCATCACGAACCGAAACGGCCGCTTCAGCGCAGCCGTTCCCTAAACAAACATAACGCGCTGCGGCCACCGGAGCATTGGGCCGGTTCGGTAAATCCGCAAAGGCCAGTAAACCTCCCTGCCGCGAAGCCTCCAGGTGGGCAATCGTCTCCGCTTCACGCCAAATTCGTCCGGGATGCAAGTTATCGGCCGCTTGATGAAACCGCCGGTAACGACTATCCGAACTCATGTTTTCAAAAAGGTCCACCAGGTAAACAGCATCATCGAAACGTAAATGTCGTACGCCGATTTCCTGTCCATCTTTTGTCTTTATAAAACGGTCCATTTCTTTTGTAATCATCGCTCAAACCTGCATTGTTGTTGTCGACATGATGTTTGCCAGTAACTTCGCGCCGGCTTACAGCGCGGCTCAAGGGCGCAGATAAGGTCGATCTGTTTTCTTTTTCGGCTCCCGTGACGCATTGCGTCATAAAGAGAGAATAACACAACCAAAAGACAAACGCAACCTATACTTATGTACCGCCCAGCTAAAAACAGGCGCTGCCAGGGGTAGTATATATAAGGATTTGTAGGGAAACGGCCGTTCCCACCCATTCCTCACCCCCTCTGCAACCTTTTGTAAACGGTCACGTATAAAGGAATGTATTGTACAATGGGTACATGGCGTCAGGAGAAAACGCATCCAAAGTGAGCAGAGGTAGGCAAAAAAGATATCCGATTTTGCCAATCTCCCCTCCTCAGTTTCTTATAAAAAGGAATAGATCATGAGTTCAAAGAAATCCGACAAATACGAAGAATTACGCGCGTCTTTGCAAACCCTGCCCCACATCAGCCCAGTTCAGGTTGATACCTGGGTCGAATTACAGCGCACCATAGACGGAACCCGCGACTATTTAATCCGCGCCGTACCACAAGCGCAGTTTAGCATCGACGAAGCGCAAAAGATATTGGGCCAGCGCACCTATACGCTGGTCTTTTTTGGCGGCACCGGCGTAGGCAAAAGCACGCTCATCAACGCTTTGCTGGGCCGGAATTTACTGCCGACTGGGGCGGTAACGGCCGTTACCGGCACCATCGTCTACATTGAACAAGCCGAAGAAGGACAGGCCGAATCCCTCATCCTCACCTACTGGAGCAAAGACGAATTCGCCGAACGTGTCCGCCGCCTCTGCCAGCTGGCCGAAATTGACGGTTTCGACATCACCAACGAAGGCGAACGCGATCAGGCTCGCGAAACCATCAAAGCCGTCGTTGAAGCTGGCAAAGACAACGCCAAAACTGAACGCGACGAATACCTGGACATCCTGGTAGACTGCCTCGATTCCTACGACCACAACAAAGAACTCTATAAAAACGGCGGCACACCCCCGCCCATGAGCCTGGCCCTGGAAGACGAAAACTCCCTGCGCCACCTGCGCGAAGACGGCTTCAAAGGCAGCACCCAGCGGCAAATCCGCCTCGTCAAATCCGCTACCTTCAAGATTCATCCACAGGCCGGCCTGCCCAACCTGCTCATGAACGGCTACCTGCGCATCGTCGATGTACCCGGTCTGGGCGCGGGCATGAAGCTCCACGAAGCCATCACCCTGGAAGAAATGAAGCGCGAAGACGCCATGATCGTCCTGGTGACCGATGCCGGACGCCAGCGCGTGGACGAAATGAAAAGCCTTTCGGCCGTCAACTGGATCAAAGAAAATCGTCTCTTCGGCCTTAACGGCGCAGATCTGGACGAAGCCGCTTCCAAAATTTTCCTGGCTGTCAACGGCGGGAACATTCGCCAGGCGTTTGACCGTCTGAACTCCGGTCTGCCGCAAGCAGAACTGGAAGTGAAAGAAGTCACGCGCTATATCGCCCCCAATTACTGGGAAAAATACCGCGACCGCGGCCACAACCGTCCCTACTTTCTGGTAATGGCCCCGTCCGCGCTGTATGTTCAGGATCCAAACAACGCGCCGGAGGAATTCGCCAGCGAAACCGAGCGCATCCTGAAAGTCTTCAAAGACCAACTCGGCCCGGTCAACGGCGGCGATCCGCTGGACCCGGATACCAAAGAAGCGCTGCTCAAACTCAGCGAGGTCACATTGCTGCGCGAACGATTGGTAGACTTCATCAAAACCGAGCGGGTGCGCGGCCAACTGCGCGAAGCAGCCACCCGCATCCGCAATGCCCTGCAAGCGCTGCGCTTCTACTATGAAAAGCAGTTGGCGGCGCGCGGCGTACAGCCGCCCTTTGCCAACAGTTGGGAACAACTACAAGAGCGCCGCTTCGAGAACGTGCTGGTGCGCCAGCAAAAAGAGCTGCCGCGCTCCTTCCACAATGCCTTGTTGGAACTGAGCATGCGCACCAACAGCGACACCCGCTTCCGCAACTTGCTGCGCCCCACATTAGAGGGAGTCAAGGGCATGGTCAGCGATTCCGTGCGCCGCGAAGTGGAAACTTTGCTGGAGAGTTACGGCACAGAGTATTGGGACGACCGCGATGTGACCTACGACAACCTGATCTGGGGCACCAGCGGCATCGAAATCCCGATCAAGCGCATCCTGTACCAGGTGGAATTAATCATGCAGGATTCCGTGTCTAAATTCATGCCGGAAGTGGCCGATGTGATGGGCGCGGAATTGCAGCGCACGTTGGAAGCGCACGAAATTTACAGCCGGTTGGCGCGCGCCAGCTATGGCCAGGGGTACAATTATACGCTGCCTTATGCCTCAGACGCGTTGGACCTGGAAGGCACTTACAATGCCATCATCGGCCAGGTGGGGGGGAATTTCCGCCACATCTGCCGTCAGGCAACGATGTATGAGTTGATGAAACCGGACCGCTCTGTGCATGATCGACTGGACCAGGGCGAGCGCGAATTGGCCTTACCGACCAATGAGCGTTTGTTGGACGTGGCCTTGCTCGGACCGGAAGCGGTGCGGCGTGAATTGGCTGCCAGCCAACCGGCTCCAGCGACATCGGGTAACAGCCAAACGGCCGTTGCACCCCAGCCCGCCGAGGAAGAATTCGCCATTAACATCCTGGACGAGCCGATGACTCAGGCGCAGCCCGACTTCGACATCAGCTTCCTGGGCGACGAACCGGCCGCCAAAACCAAACCGGCGGCCGAACTGGAAACCAGTTACGCCGACATGCTGGATAATGTGGCCGTCAAGGTGAATCGCATCTTCGCCGCCATCATCGACGATTTGTTCAGCGATGATGAACTGCTGCCACGCCTGCGCCGCCTCTTCTGGCTGGAAGCCACCAAAGCCGAACGAGATTTTAACAACCATCTCGTTAAACCCATGCTGAAACAACACGACCGCAACCTGCAAAGCCAGGAACTGCGCGACGCCATGGAAATCGACCTGGAATCTGTTTCCGACCTGGAGAGCCTGATGCGCGTCTGGGAAGGTTTGCACAAGCTGGAAACAAGTCTGGCGATCTAAACGTTTAGACAGCCCTGACAGGTTTTCAGAAAACCTGTCAGGGCTTGGAGAATACCTTATGCCGGATTTAGCGACTCAACTCATTCAAACGATTCCAGACCGTGACCATCTGGCGGTATTTGCCGCCCGGCTGCGAAACTGGCTGATTGCCGATCTGGCCGACAATGCCGCTTTCACCGAATCGCGCGCGAAGGCGCTGCTGCGGGTAACCAATTCTGTGGATGACGCGACCTTGCATGATTTTGGCCGGCTGATGGAACAGGAAACGGCCGTTCGCCTATCCCTGCACTATCTACTCGACGCCAGCAATCTGGCCGAAAACAGTGAAGTTGCGGCGCTGGCGGCTGCCTCGGCCCATTCTGACAGCCAAAATCAAAAATCGGAAATCCAATGGTTGTCGTTGGCCACGGCCGTTTTCGCCTGGAAAAGCGAATATCCATTGCACCAACTCGACCCGGCCTCGCCGCCCGACACCTACAGCCCCGCCGGACTGGTCGTCAAACAGACGGCTCATTTCCTGCGCCAGCAGGTGCAGCGCAGCGCCACGGAACGGGACAAACTTGGCCGCCAACTGGCCTACACCACAGCAACTTCAGGCACGCCAACATTGGACACCATGCCGCCAACCGGCGAAATTCCGCCGCTGCCGCCTTATTTCCGCCCGCCCATCCCTGTCAATTACCCGGAAGTGGCGCGGAATACGGTGCGGATTGATGAGAATGAACAGCGAGATGTGCCGGGAACGGCCGTTACCCGCAGCGCCCCCCTCACCATCACCGAAGACGACATCCACCAGGAACCGCTGCCCAACAACGTCACGCGCATGCCGTCCATTCGCATTACCCAAGACCAGGTAACCCGGCCAACAACACCTACGCCACCACCACCCGCCTCGCGGGTTGTGACGCCCGGTGGACCAGACAGCAGCACCAATTTTTCCGACAACGTGCGAACTTCATTTGGGCGCAAAGAACCGATGGCGGCCACCAAGCTGCGCGTTATCGTGCAAGAATACCCGGATGGCCCAGGGTTATATGGCCTGCAAGTGCGCGTCACCTGCAAGGGCATTAAGAGCTACGTGGCCGGAACTACCAATCGCGAAGGCAACTTCCTCTGCGAATTACCGGTGCGCATCCATTCTGGCCTGACCTATGACGTGGATGTGACCTGGCCCCGCGAGATGAACAACGAAATCGAGCGTAAATCGGTCACTCTGAACGCCGATCGCACGGAATTCCGCCTGCCGTTCTACAGAACATTATCGTCCGAAGGCAAAGGCTAAAACACCGAGTATCGTGGAACGTTTACGATTAACCGAGGAGGACATCGCGGCGGCCCTGCCGACGGTGTCGGCCGGGTTGGTGAAGGTGACGCTGGATGATTTAACGGCCGTCCCCCCCCAACCCAACGCTTCGCCCGATCTGGACGTTTTAGAAACGCTCATGTTCAATCTGGTCAACGCCGCTCGTCTGGAAAACCTGCTGCGCTGGCTGCCCAACAACCAGTTGAAATGGCATCCGGGATTAGCGGCCATCGCACGCGGGCATTCCGCCGACATGCTGAAACGACAATACGTCGACCACACCTCGCCAGACGGCGTAACTTCGGCGCAGCGATTGACTCGTTACGGCATCCAATATCTAGCCTGCGGCGAAAACATCGGCATTGTTTATGGCGCTGCCAGCCACAGCGACGCCGGTATCTACGAAATTCAGAACAAATTCATGAACCAGCCGCGCAAATTTAGCAATCACCGTGGCAACTTATTAAATCCCTTGTGGACACACGTGGGCATCGGCCTGGCCTATACGACCAGCGGCGCCCTGGTGGCGACACAGAACTTTATTTCAACGATTTAGAGAGTAGAGATTGGAGATGAATGAGTGCCTCAATCTCCAATCTCCAATCTCCAAGTTCTCCAAAGGAAACTATGACCGAACCTGAAACCATTGTCATCACCGATCCCGATGCCGACCGGTACCATACATTCAGCTACATCAGCTGGTGGCAGCAAGAAGTCGTGCGTAATGCCCGCGTACTGGTGGTCGGCGCGGGAGCCTTGGGCAATGAAGTCCTTAAAAATCTGGCGCTAATGGGCATTGGCAATCTCATGATTGCCGATTTTGACACCATCGAAGACAGCAACCTCAGCCGGTCGGTGTTGTTCCGGGCGAAGGACAACGGCCGTCGCAAAGTAGACGCCGCCGCCGAAGCCGTTAAGGAACTCAACCCCGACGTTAACGTACTCACCTGGCACGGCGACATCAACTTCGAGCTGGGCATGGGCGTTTTTCGCCATGTAGATGTCATCATCGGCTGCCTGGACAACCGCGAAGCGCGTCTTTCCATCAATCGCATGAGCTGGGCCATCGGCAAGCCCTGGGTTGATGGGGCCATCGAAGAGCTGATGGGCATCGTGCGCGTGTTCTGGCCCGGTGAAGGGGCGTGTTACGAATGCACCCTCACCGACATGGACTACCAGCTAATCGGCCTGCGCTACTCCTGCCCGCTGCTGGCGCGGCAAAATCTGCTCAAGGGCAAAGTGCCCACCACGCCCACCAGCGCCTCTATCGTGGCCGCCTTCCAAACCCAGGAAGCACTCAAACTGCTGCACGGCCTGGAAGTCCAGCCCGGCAAAGCGATGATCATCAACGGCCTGACCAACGACATCTATACCACCGAGTACCCGGTGAAAAAAGATTGCCTCAGCCACAACCTGCTGGAGCCGATTGAAGAACTGGCGGGAGCGGAAACGGCCGTTACCACCATCGGTGAATTGTTAGCCGAAGCCCGCCAGCGACTCGGCCCGGGAACTGTGCTAGAATTTAATGGCGAACTGGTCGTTTCCATGCGTTGCCCAGACTGCGGTCAGGAAGAATTTATCTTCAAGAGCATGGCCCGACTGTACGAAAACGCCGCCGACTGCCCCAACTGCGGTGGACACCGCGACATGAACCTGACTCATCGCATCAGCGGCACGGAAACATTTTTAGATCGCACCCTGGCACAAATCGACATCCCCCCTCTGAGTATTATTCGCGCCCGCAACGGGAGCGAACGCATCTACCTGGAACTAACCGGCGATGTAGATACATTTTTAACATTTTCATAACGTGCGGGTTCTTGCAACCCTGCCCACAAATTTACGTAATTAACAGTGATATTTGCTTAGTAAACAATGGAGGCTTAAACAATGGCTAGCATCAAAGTAATCATTTACGATCCCACCGGTTCCAAAAAAACCCCGGTTGAACTTCCGGCCGACGTGCCCATGCGCCGTCTGATCCCGGCCCTGGTCAGCAAAATGGGCCTGCCCACCAACCAGGGCGCCAACCCCATCACCTACCGGCTGGATCACCGTGCTTCTGGCAAGCGTCTATCCGAGGACGATTCCCTGGCCGACGCCGGCGTGCAAGAAGACGACATCTTGAGCTTATTCCCCGAAGTTACCGCAGGGTAACTTGTTTAAGGAAAGCATTGAGCGATGAGCGATGAATCTGTGTTCTTCGCTCATCGTTTATTGTTCATCGTTTGAGGCAAACATGGCATTCGACATTCGAGAGACTCGGCTGCGCAACGATTACAAAAACATCCGTGAACTGGTCAACCGCAGTGAATTTATTCGCGTACTCAGCACAGAAGGTGACCCGCCGGAAAAATATCTGATCCAATTCACCTGCCGAGGCGTGGAAAATATCAAAACCAGCGGCG
Source organism: Chloroflexota bacterium (assembly GCA_017993775.1). Lineage (GTDB taxonomy): Bacteria > Chloroflexota > Anaerolineae > Promineifilales > Promineifilaceae > Leptovillus. Next base: position 40,440 of record JAGOMA010000010.1, read on the forward strand.
AGCCAATTTACCGCCAGGATCATAAGGTGAGCATTTATTTGCACGCCGAATACCCGCTGAAACAACCGCAGTTAAAATGGATGACGCCAATTTTCCATCCGAATATCCACATTACCGGTGCGGTTTGCATCGGCGCGTGGTGGGCCGCAAAAACGTTAGACGAACTGCTGCTAACGCTTGGAGAAATGGTTCAATACAAGAACTATGATCCACGTGACCCGATGAACTCTAAAGCTGCCTCTTGGGCGCTGCGAAACAAAGGTTTATTCCCAGTGGATAAACGCAGCCTGAAAGGCCAGTCGCTAGAAGAGTTGATCGTACTTGGGAGCACGGAGGCAGAGGGCGATGACTTTGGGATCAACATCCTCTAAAACGGCCGTTCCCCCCACCCCCGGCGACGACGACAAACCCATCACCCCACCCATCAAAACAACGCCGCCTGAACTGCGCCAACTGGGAACCAAACAACCGCCAAACTTCGACGAGCAGTGTTATTTACACGGCCGTGTCCCCTCAACCGGACAGGTCCAAATCATCGTCAGCCAGGCGGCGCTGCAACAAATCGACAGCCACGGCCGTTCCAACCTGTACACTGAATTGGGCGGCGCGCTCCTGGGGCGAGCCTTTCAATATCAGGAACAACTGTTTGTCGAAATACAGGCCGCCCTGCCCGTCGTCAGCGCCGACCATGGGCCGGTGCATTTTACTTTTACGGCCGATACCTGGAGCCAGCTCCGCCAGGACCGGGAGACAAAATACCCCAATCTGGAGATAGTGGGCTGGTTTCATACGCACCCTAATCTGGGCGTGTTTTATTCCGGCGACGATGTGGTTGTGCATTCGGCGGCGTTTACGCTGCCCTGGCACGTGGGTCTCGTGGTGGATCCAGGCCGCGATGAAGCCTGCTTTTTTGGCTGGGTGAATGGGGAATTGGTTCCATTTGCCGGCTTTTACGAGCTGCTAGACAGCCAGCCAGCGCCCTATGCGCGCTGGCGCGTGGTGCGCACGTCGGTGTGGAAAGACACCAGCGAAGCCGAACTGGCCCAGAGCAAACGGCCGTCCCATTCCCCAGAACCAACCACTGTCTACGCGCCGCGCACCGCAAAACCATCCTTCAACCCCGGCATTGGCCTGATTGTCGGCAGCCTGGGGCTGCTTCTGAGCTTTTTTTTGCTCGTCGGCTGGGTTCTGCCGCTAAGCCAACAAGTCAACCGCCTGGAAAACGTGGTGCTGATGATGGCCGATAAATCGTTGGCGGCTAGCAATGCCGCAGCCTGCCCCGACCCGCGCCTGCGCATTTTGTCGCCCTTAACCGGGCAGCGATATCCGGTTGGTTCAACGATTGAAGTGATTGGCACAGCCAGCCACCCAGACGCGACGCGGTATCGGGTAGAAGCACGGCCGTCTGGCGCCGATAATTGGGTTCCACTGCGCACGCTGAGCCGGGGAACCACCCTGGGCACGTTGGTGCGTTGGGATACCGTCAATTACACGTCTGGCTTGTATGATATGCGCTTAACGGCCGTTGACTCCAACAACATCCGCTTAGTCAGCACAGACCTGTGCGAGCTGCAAATCGAATTAATTCCCTAAAACCATTCAGACCTGTCAGGTTTTAGAAACGTGACAAATCTCTCCAAAAAATTATGACCGACGAACCTGTTTACGCCGCAATTGTAACCATTAAAGTGCCCGAATCTGGCCAATCCACTTCGGTGACGGTGGTGCTGACGCCGCCAGATACCGTGACCGTTGACGGCCGTGTCAAACCCCTGGCCGACTGCACCCTGGACGATCTGCAAAATTTCGCCGATGAATTGGAAGCGGATGTATGGGACGCATACAAAGCCATCACCCTGCTGGAACTGGATGAGCAAGACAAAGCTGAGATTGAAGTGACCGTGCTGGACCGCCAGGGAGAAACCCGCTCTTTGGAAGCTGTGTGGCGGCGGCAGGCGATTATTCTGCCGGCCGACCCCGCGCCAACCCCAGACGCGCAGCTTGAAACACCGGACGAACCGGAACCGGAAACGGCCGTCACGCCCCCCGCCCCTGAGCCGCAGCCCATGCCAGAACAAACCGCCACGCCAGAAGATGCGGAACCCGAAGTCCTGGTCGCCGAATCCGAGCCGGTATACGCCGAACCGGAAGAGACCACCGGCGAAGGGCCAGACGCAGCCATCATCGCCCCCAGCCGGGCGCGCGTACAAATCGCCGGGCGCAGATTGCCCATTGGTTCGCGCACCTGGATGGCTGCGGATATTTTGATGGACGAACCCGCTTTTCGCGCTGCTCAGGCCCACGCCCTCAGCAGCCCCAACCGGGAAGTTGCCGGCGTACTCGTTGGCCCGCGCCCCGAAAAGCAGCCAGACGGCCGTTACGTCGTCCACATCATCGACACCATCATCGCCAAATATACCGTCATGCAGGGCGCCAGCGTCACCTACACACCTGAAAGCTGGCGCTACATGAACGATAAATTAAGAGAACGCTACCCGGATGAAACGGCCGTTATGGTCGGCTGGTACCACACCCATCCCGGCTTTGGCATCTTTTTATCCGGCATGGACCAATTTATCCACCAAAATTTCTTCACCCAAATCTGGCACATCGCCCTCGTGCTGGACCCACAGGCCAACAAAAGCGGCTTCTTCTGCTGGGACCGCCAAAAAACGCGCGTCAGCCCGGTGGACTATGAATGGCCCAGTTGGGCGGCGCGTTCCTGGTAGGTTTCCCACCCAAGTGCTTGCCGATTCGTGTATAATTTAGAAGATGCTTGAAGTTAGCCTGTGTAGGTAGTTTCATTTGTTTGATGGATGATCACGTTGGTTCGTTGGGTCTTCAATCAAGACAACAAACCATCAAACCAACAATCTAACGAACCATCAACCTGACAAATAAAATGGACGAAAAGGAATTACCCTTCATCGAAATAACCGACGACGACATCAGCGAAGCCAATCGCCTGAGTTTGCATTGTCCCATCTGCGCCGGCGCGGTGGAAAACAATATCCACGAGCGATCGCTCCTGCCGGTGGTTTGCGCCAAGTGCGGCACGCTTTACCACAAGACTTGTTGGGAGCAAAGCGGCGGCAAATGCGCCATTTTGGGCTGCGAATGCACCGAAAATTACGTCTACGGCCGTAACCGCGACCCCGCCCTCACCATCACTTATTCTGACCTGCCTGCGCCGTCCTTAAACGGCCGTGGCCCCGCCGTCAGCCAGCAAACCAAACGCCTCAAAGCCGAACAAGCCCGCGAAGTGGAACGAATGCGCCGGCCCGGCTTTTGGCAGCGGCTCTGGCAATGGCTGTTGGACCAGATACAGGTCGGCTAACCGTGATTCGTAACCCGTAATCCGTGGTTCATCGGCTTACAGGTTACGAACCACAAGACTTCCCCCCTCATGATCCGCCCACTTAAAGTCAGCGAAACCTCCGCCTTTTTAGACCAGCAATGCGCGCTGTGCAAAGAAGCCTTTGTCGCCGGCGACGAAATAGTCATCTGCCCCGAAGATGGCGCGCGGCATCATGCCGCCTGTTGGGAAGCCAACGGCAACAAATGCTCCGCCTTTGGCTGCACGGGCAACGGCCGTCTCCAATCCGCCGCGCCGCCGCCGCCATCGCCCACCCGCCCGCGCGTCATCGACATGCCCGTCAGCGAGCCAGAAGCACGCTCCAAGGTGCGCGTCATGCCCAGCAGCAGCCTGGGCTGCGCCCAAACCTGCCTGCTACTCAGCATCGCCCTGGCCATCATCCTGATGGCTGTCGGCTGTTTCGGCTTGTGGGCCATCGCCGACTACATTTTAATCGACCGTTTGGGCTGGCAGTACCGCGCCCCCTTGGGCGGGATAATTTTGCCACAGCTATACTTGCTCTGGCAGATGCTGCCCTGGTAAACACGGCCGTTCCCCGCTCTTTCGCCCATTGCCGCCCCCTGCTCTCTCTGATACGATATGGGCTATGACCCAAGAAATCAAACCCTTTGCGCAAAAAATTATTGCCAACGTCGAACGCGTCATCATCGGCAAGCGCGACACGTTGGAGATGCTGTTGGTAGCCCTCCTATGCGAAGGCCACGTCTTGTTAGAAGATGTGCCCGGCGTAGGCAAAACAATGCTCGCCCGCGCTTTAGCCATCAGCATGGGCGTCGATTTTAAGCGGCTGCAATGCACTCCCGACCTGCTGCCCAACGACGTGACCGGCGTCTCTATTTTTGACCAAACCCAACAGGCTTTCACGTTCATCCCCGGCCCAACCTTCACCAACATTTTATTGGCCGATGAAATCAATCGGGCCACGCCGCGCACCCAATCGGCCCTTTTAGAGGCGATGGGAGAACGGCAGGTGACGGTAGATGGCGTGACGCGAGAATTGGAACGGCCGTTTTTTGTCATGGCCACGCAAAACCCGGTGGAATACGAAGGCACCTTCCCACTGCCAGAGGCCCAACTCGACCGGTTTTTCATCAAATTAAGCCTGGGCTACCTGGACGAGACCACCGAAAGCCAGATGCTGCTCAACCTGGGTGGCGTCCATCCAATTGAAACCCTGCGGAGTGTGAGTGACGGCCGTCAACTAACCGATCTCCTGCCCCAAGTCTGGCAGGTCCACGTCGATCAAACTCTCCGCGAATATATCGTGCGCCTGGTATTTGCCACTCGCCGCCACAAAGACCTGCTGCTTGGCGCCAGTCCGCGCGGCAGCCTGGCCCTCTATCGCGCTTCTCAGGCTTACGCCGCCCTCCAAGGACGCGACTTTGTGCTGCCCGACGACATCAAAAAACTAACCACGCCCATCCTGGCCCATCGCTGCCTCGTCCACCCCGAAAGCGCCCTGCGCGGCACAAAAATTGAATCTATCCTGGCGGGCATCATCAACAATACCAGCCTGGATATCGGCGAATTAACAAGTTTGTCGGCATAACTCAATCAATCGCAGGTGTATGGTACATCTTGCGGTGACAGGTAGATGCACCGTCAGGTAAGTCGCTTATGGGGCAATTCTTCGGTCTGATCATCATCTTAATGCTGGTGGCCTTCCTGCTGAGAGTTGATTTCATTTTTTATCTGGTTTACGTCAGCATTGGCCTCTACGCCTGGAACCGGTGGTATACGCCGCGCATTCTGGGCCATATTTTGGCGCGCCGCGACTTTACCGATCACGCTTTTTGGGGGGAAGATGTACAGATTGTCTTGCGCCTGGAAAATACAAGCCGCCTGGGTGTGCCCTGGCTGCATTTGCGTGAATCGGTTGCGGTGGAATTAGAGACTCGCCAGGCGACAAATCGCGTTTTTTCCCTGCGCGGCCATGAAACAACCGAATTTTCCTACTATGTGCAAACGCGCCGCCGGGGCTACTATCGTCTCGGCCCCATGCGTCTAAAAACGAGCGATTTATTCGGCCTGTTTGCCGAACAGGCGCGCAGCCTGCCGGCCGATTATTTGACCGTTTATCCGCGCATTTGGACCCTGAGCCAGCTAAATTTGCCCTCCAGGCTGCCGTTCGGCGTAATTGGCAGCCACCAACGCCTGTTTGAAGACCCGGCGCGGCCAATGGGCGTACGCCAGTTTCGTTCCGGGGACTCGCTGCGGCAGATCAATTGGAAGGCCAGCGCCCATACGCACAGCCAACATTTACTGGTTAAGACATACGAACCGGCAATTTCATTGGAAACGGCCGTCTTCCTCAATTTACATACCGGCGATTACATTGGCCGAGATCGCGCGTACACCATCGAATGGGCCATCGAAGTGGCCGCTTCCCTGGCTACTCACCTGGTCGACTTACGCCAGCCGGTTGGTCTGGTAAGCAACGGTATCGACCCGCTGCACCAGTCAGAAGGCCAACCCATCGAATTTGATGAACAAAGCGGCCGTCTGCTTATCTCCAAGACAACCCAAACCTCACAAGCCGCTTTACCTCCGGCGATCCCGCCGCGTCCTGGCCGCCCACACCTTATGAAAATTTTAGAGCAGCTGGCCCGCCTGGAAGCCGGGGAGACGGTGTCTTTTAGCCAATGGGCGGCCACAGCATGCCTGGATTTAAGCTGGGGCGTCACCATCCTGGTGATCAATCCCAGCGGCAACGAGGCTAGCTGCCAGACCCTGCATCGGCTGGTACGCGCCGGATTTAACCCCATCCTGTTGGTTGTAGAACCAGACAGCGAATTCAGCCGGGTGCGCGAACGCGCCCGACATTTGGGCTTTGCCGCGTATCATGTTACGGAAAAACGCGATTTGGAACGATGGCAACGGCCGTTTCCCAGCTAACCATGACCACGAAACCAACCACCCAACCCACAGACACGCCGTCGCCCGCCGCAGCCTCATGGTCGCACACCATCATCCAACCCGCGCTGCTTATCACCAACACCCTCGCTTTACTCGGCGCTCTCATAGGCGTTCTGGGCGTCGCCGATAACGGCCGTCCCTGGTCGTTGGTAATGCTTTTGGGCTTATTCGTCGCTCTGGAAAGTTACGCCACCACCGTCTGGCTTGCACATCCAGACCGCCGCCTGGTAGAACATTCCCGCTACCGCGCTGCCGAACTAGTTTTCTTACTGTTGTTAACCCGCCTATTCACCTGGGTAGTACAAGGCAACTGGCCCTCAATGCAATTATGGACAACGTATCTATTTGAACCACTGCGCCTGATATCCGACCCCTATTTCATCGGCACAGTGATATTGGTGTACGCGGTCTGGTATCGCACCGTCACCACCAGCAACCTCTTCATTCGTTTATCGCCCGATCTGGCCGAGCAGGCATACTACACCACTCCACGGGGAGAACGATTGGAAGCCAACCTGCCCATGCCCATCGACCGCAAAGCGTTGCAGCACAATTTTGTCCAGCAATTTTTAGGCGGGGCGATTCTCATGCTGTTTTGTGCATCGCTTATCAGCATTGATTTTGCCACAGTGCAAAATATCTCTAATCCCCTGACGACCGGAATCGGCCGTTTGGGATTATCCACCGGCATATTGTGGGCCTTGCTCCTGTATTTTCTGACCGGCTTTTTGTTATTTAGCCAGGGACGTCTGGCCATGTTAGAAGCGCGCTGGCTGTCTGAAGAAGCGATACGAAGCCCAGGCATCGGCCGTAATTGGTACCGCCGCACAGTATTCATCTTATTAGCGATTGGTTTGGCAGCGGCTTTTTTGCCCGTGGGATCCACATTTTTATTTGGCCAGCTCATGCAAGCTCTCATTTTTGGGGTAATGTGGCTTTTAACGGCAATTACTTTCCTGGGTTCCCTTCTCATCTATTATCTGCTGGCTTTGCTCTTTCCCCTCCGAAGCGCAAATCCAGAAGTGCCCGAAATCCCCAAACCCCAACAACCGCTACTCCCTCCATTTCCAAATGAACAAACCGCCCCAGATCCCACAATGCAGATGGTTTTTACTTCGGCATTTTGGGCCGTTGTCATCGTTTTGAGTATTGTCGCTGTAAGCTTTTTTATCCGCGAACGGGGCCTGAAGTTTAATTCCTCCCTGCTGCGCCAGTTCTGGCAAGCGCTGCTTGCCTGGGCACGCTCCTGGTGGTCGGGAGTCCAATCACAAGTGAAAGCCGCGCGCCAAAGTCTTCAAACCCGCCGCCAAGCTGCGCCACAAACGCCCAATTCAACCCCCCCCTGGCGCTTTGTGCGCCTGAGCGCCTTATCGCCGCGCCAGAAAGTGCGCTATTTTTATCTCTCCACGCTCAAACGCGCCGAAAAAGGGGGCATCCCGCGACAGGAAAGTGAAACGCCATCGGAATTCGCCAACGACCTCAAACTGAATTGGCCAGAGACCAGTCCGGAAATCGAAGATTTAACCGAAGCGTTCTTGCTGGCCCGTTACAGCCGCCAACCGATCGCCGAAACCGACATTCCACCGATAAAAGCCAAGTGGGAACGGCTAAAAGCCATCATACGCCACAAAACTCAAGCTTACACAGCGGCACAGGAAACGCCACTCAACGACTGACAATCGCCGACAATAAGCCCCAAATCAGCAGTCCGGTTAGCAAGCGAAATAAGGTCGGATTCAAGACCAGCCCAATTTCGCCTAAAATCCACTTGAAAACAGCGCCAACAATCGCCCCAAATAAAATGCCAACGAGTCCGCCCTTTAACGCCCTATCCGGCACTGTTAGCGCAACACCGATGACCGCGCCGACAAGCATCGCATACATTGTGTAGACAACTGCGTTCAAGATCAATTGGCCGACAACCGTTCCTGTAGCCCCATCCAGGGAATTAAGGATTTGCCCCATGCTGCTCCCGGTTACCTGGCCAATTAACACCAACTGATAGACGGCCATCCCCAGTCCCAAAAGCAGGCCGATCAACAGTGACCGCCCCAATGCGTCTGGCGTTTGAATAATGGGAATGACGATGGCGCCCACGATCAGTCCGGCGATGATGCCGTCTAGCGCTCCGGAGGACAGCGTAGTCCATATATCCAGCATGATCATGGTGAAAATTCCCACCCCAGACGTAGAACTCAACAGCAAATGGTCCATAACTCGATTTCCTTCCCATCCTCATATATTCAGGTGCGTAACCCTGAGCAGTGAAATTGAGATTAGTGTTTCCAAATGATTGGCACATCTACCCGGCCAAAAAGGTTAACTGAATTATAACGAAATAATGACTAGCCTTACAATTCCTGGCATTTGCTGCCGGGACGCATAGAATTGGCAGGCTTGAATCTGGAACAAACGCAGTCAGCCTGCGGGAAGGAGAAGGTTTTTTGATGAAACAAATAGTGGAGTGCGTGCCAAATTTCAGCAACGGCCGTAACCCCGAAATCTACAACGGCATCGCTGAAACCATCCGGTCTGTGCCAGGAGTCCACGTCCTGGACGTCAGCGCCGATCCTGACCACAATCGCACCGTCATCACCTTCGTTGGCTCCCTGGCTCACGTGGAAGAAGCCGCGTTCCAGGCCATCGCTTTTGCGGCGCAGCACATCAACCTGGAGACCCATACCGGCGAACACCCGCGCATCGGAGCCACCGATGTTTGTCCCTTCATTCCCATCAAAAACGCCTCTATCGCTGACTGCATCGCCCTGGCCAACCGGCTGGGCGAACGTGTGGGCCGAGAACTTGGCGTCGCTGTTTACCTCTACGGCGACGCAGCCACTCGCCCAGAACGCAAAACCCTCTCAGCCATCCGCAAAGGGGAATATGAACTATGGAAGCAGCAGGTGGCAACCAACCCGGATCGCCTGCCAGATTATGGTCCAGCCGAAGCCAGAACCTGGGGCGCAACTGTGATTGGGGTACGGCCGTTCCTCATCGCCTACAACCTCTACCTGAACACCGACAACCCGGACATCGCCGACCAGATTGCCCACAGCGTGCGTTTCATTGGCGGCGGACTCCGTTTTGTCCAGGCCAAAGGATTCCTCGTCGAAGGCCAGGCCCAGGTCAGCATGAACCTTACCGATTTCGAAAAAACGCCTATCTTTCGGGTGCAGGAAATGGTGCGCCGCGAAGCTGCCCGCCACGGCCTCACCATTACCAAAGCTGAACTCGTGGGCATGACACCGCAAAAAGCGCTTCTGGACGCCGCCAAATGGTACCTGCAAATCGACGATCTGAAAGATGAACAAGTGCTGGAATATCGCCTGCAAGAAGTCGCCGCCGAAACGGTAGAGCCTACACCTGACCTTACCCCACGTGCGTTCATCGAGGCCACCGCCGCCGCCACACCGGCGCCAGGCGGCGGATCGGTAGCCGCCCTGGCCGGCGCACTTGCCGCCGCCCTCACCCAAATGGTCGCCGGATTAACCCTGGGACGCAAAAAGTACGCCGCTGTTCAAGACCGGGCGCAAGCCATCCTGGCCGAAGCCGACCATTTGCGCCAAAAACTCACGGCCGCCGTGGCCGAAGACGCCGCCGCCTACGGCCGTGTGATGGACGCCTTCCGCCAAAAAGAGGTAGACCCGGCCAGCCGCGCTGCGGCTATCGAAACTGCCACCATAGGCGCCGGTGACGTTCCCTTACGCGTCGCTCACCTCAGCCGCGACGTCATTTTCCTGGCTCAAAAAATTGTGGAAGTCGGCAATCTCAACGCCATCACCGATGCGGCGGCGGGTGCGCTGCTGGCGCAAACGGCCGTGCGCATCGCCGCGCTCAACGTCAAAGTCAACGCCGTCAACCTGCAAGATCAGGCTTTGGCCGCTAACTGGCAGCAGCAAACCAGCGCCCTGGAAACCGAAGTGGACCGCCTGCTGGCCGATATTCTGGCGCTGGTGGGCGAACGGAGTGGATTTACCCTGTGACACGGCCGTTTCCCCTTCTGTTCCTGACTCTATTCATGCTTTTGGCCCTGTGGGGTCTGTCTGGCTGCCAGCAAAACGCTGCCGGGCAAGAAATAACGGCCGTCACCCAGCCCTCTCCCACGGCCATTTTGCCCACCATCCCGCCCACCAACACCATCATGCCACCCCCGCCACCTACCCTGGCCCTTACAGCGACTCCCGTTTTCGCGCCACCTTCATTCGCCGCCGTCGATCCGAACGCAGTAGCCAATTCCAAACAAACGGCCGCAGTGACGGCAACGGCCGTGGCCAACGCGCCAACCGCTACGGAAACGGCCGTATCCACCGAAACCACCACCCCGCAACCCACCTTCACGCCGCCCGCTCTCCCCTTCACCTCCAACGACGACCATTACTGGCTCCAACGCCCCATCGCCGAAGGCGGCACAGTCTGGACAGACAAATCCTACCCTTACGGCAGCACTCGAGGCGGAACCCTTAGCCCCCACCACGGCGTCGAGTTCTACGTCCCCACGGGCACAGAAGTCCTCGCCGCCGCCAGCGGAACCGTGGTCGTCGCCGGCGACGACCTCAGCCTGGCCTATGGACCGCAAACCAATTTTTATGGCAATCTGGTGGTGGTTCAACTGGATTCCACCCTGGAAGGACAGGCGGTCTACAACCTCTACGGCCATCTGTCCAAAATTCTGGTTGTAGAAGGCCAAAAAGTCAACGCTCTGGAACCCATCGCCCTGTCCGGCGCAACCGGCGTCGCCGATGGCCCTCACCTGCATTTTGAAGTGCGCCTGGGAGCCAACAGCTACGACAACACCCGCAACCCGCTCCTATGGCTTTATCCCTTCCCCGATTTTGGCGCAGTCGCCGGGCGCATTACCCGTCAAAATGGCTCCCTGGTGGAAGAAGCGCCCATCTCTCTGCGCCGCATCGACGCCGAATCACGCTATCTGGCCACAACTTCCTACGCCGGCACAACCGTCAACCCCGACGACCACTGGCAGGAAAATTTTGCCCTCGACGATGTGCCCGCCGGTTATTATGAAATTACCGTCGGCAGCGGCAAAACCAAAGTCACCCAAGAATTGTGGGTTTTCCCCTATCGCACCAGTTTTGTAGACATAACAATTGCAGATTAATGGTTCAGGCAACAAACGCCGGACACACAAAGACCCGCAGGGTTTGGCCCGGTATGATGCTAATTACTCGAGGTCAAACCCTTCGGGTCTACCGTGTTAATCCAGCCGATGCAGGCCCACCTGGCCAGCCACAATGCGGTCTAGCCAGCGATCAGGCAGCCAACGGGGGAGAAGCCAGCCCGATAATTTTTTACGGGGAATAGGATAACGCGTTTTTGGCTGCTCTTTTTCCAGGGCGGCGATGATGATGTTGCTCACCTTCTCCACGGGAATGGCCGATGCGCGCCGTTCGGCGACTGATTCGGCCTGCATCCGGGCGATGATGTCGCCGTATGGCGTGTCTTCGTACTGCGCCGCGCCTGCGCTGGCTTTGTCGATGATCGGCGTGCTGGTTGTGCCCGGTTCCACGACGATGACGTCGATGCCATACACCATCAACTCGCGGCGCAGGGCATCGGACAGCGCTTCCAGGGCATGTTTGGAAGCAGCATACGCGCCAAAAAACGGGTACGAAATCCGGCCACTGACAGAGCTGACATTGACGATACGGCCGTGCGGCTCTGGCGCGCCAGGGCGGGCGCCCAACAGCGGCAAAAACTGCTGTGTCACATCCAGCAAGCCGAACAAATTCACCTCAAACTGTCGGCGAAAATCATCCAAAGGCATATGCATGAGCGGGCCAAGGGTGGAGATGCCTGCGTTATTGACCAACCCGGCCAGGTTTTGCTCCCCCAGCGCGGTTTGAACGAGGGAAACGGCCGTTTCCACCCCCGCATGGTCGGTCACATCAAACAACAGCGGCGTAAACCGCTCGCCCAACTCTGCCTGCACCCGGTCGGCGTCGGCTTGTTGGCGCACACTGCCATAAACCCGATAACCATAGGCCACAAGCTGCGCCGCTGTGGCGTAACCAATTCCCGTAGAAACGCCAGTAATAACGACTGATTTTGTCACGTTGTAATCCTCCGAACCTGTCCCATAGGCGACACATCGTAACCGGGCAGGGCGGCGACGGCCGTTTTAAACCCATCATCGGCCAACAGCGCCAACAGCGGCCGCAACAAGTCGCTCTCATATACCGCGTCTGGTAATACCAGGTCATACTGCTCATGGGTCAGCGGCACAAAATCAAGCTGCAACGCCCGCGCCGCCGCCCGAATGCCCAACCCGGCATCGGCCGTGCCGGAAGCCACAGCCGCCGCCACCGCCAGATGGGTATACTCTTCGTGGTCATAACCGGCCACATCTGCCGCCTGAATGCCTCGACGACCCAATTCATAATCCAGCAGCACGCGCGTCCCTGCGCCGCGCTGCCGGTTGACAATACGCAGGTCGCCGCCGCCTGCGTCGGCCCAATCGGCCAGACCGCGTGGATTGCCGGGCGGCACAATCCAACCCTGCTCCCGCCCGACCAACGTCACCAGGACAACGTCCTGGCCGGGTAAATAGCGGCGCACGTAGCTTTCATTATAGATGCCGGTGTCGGGATCGAGCAGATGGCAGCCGCCAAAATGGGCTTCGCCGCGCCGCAGGGCCATCAACCCGCCCAAACTGCCCACGTTGGCCGAGGCCAGCCGCAGCCCGCTGCCTTTTTCGGCCAAAAACTGGGCCAGCAGGTCGAGCGTCAGGTCGTGGCTGCCGATGGCTACCAGCGTGCGTTCGATCTCGCGCGGTGTGCGGTAGAGGTGGACGGTCACGCTGGTTCCGGCTTCCAATCCTTCGCTGAACCGCGGCACGTGGAGCAGCCCATCGGCCCGCACCAGGGAAGTGATGACGCCCGCGCCGCGATTCATGGGGGTTGCCATCACCTTGTCGCCCACTTTGCCCACCGCCACGCGCACAAAATCGTCATCGCCGGTGGGGGAATTGAGCTTGCGCGTAAGGGTGGCGCTCATGGTGGGCGGCGCGTAGGGCTGCTGGCCTTGCCAGCGAGCCAGCAGCGGCTCGATAAAAATCTCGCCGGTGAGCGCGGCGCTGACCGGATAGCCGGGCACGCCGATGATGGGGACTGCGGAGTGCGGAGTGAGGGGTGATGAGTGAGGGGTGATAAGGCCGAGGATGACGGGATGGCCGGGGCGGACAGCGACGCCGTGGACGAGCAGTTGGCCGAGGTCGGCGACGACGTGAGCGGTATAATCTTCGCTGCCGGCTGAGGAACCGGCGTTGAGGAGGATGAGGTCGTGGGTTTGGGCGGCCTGGGTGACGGCCGTTTTGATAGCCACAAAATCATCGGCGACAATGGGCCAGCGGGTGGGCAGCCCGCCCCAGTCGGCCACCTGGGCGGCCAGGACCAGGCTGTTGTATTCGATAATTTGGCCGGGAGCGATGCCCTGGGCCACGGCCATTTCGCTCGACACCAATTCTGAACCGGTGGGAATGATGGCTACAGACGGCCGTTTGTAGACAGACACAGTGGCATGGCCGGAACCGGCTAACGCGCCCAGGTCAACCGGGCGCAGTTTGTGGTTGGCCGGCAGCACCAATTCCGTGGCGACCATATCTTCACCCATGGGCCGCACATGATGCCAGGGCGGCAGCGCGGCGCGGATTTCAATGCCTGGCCCATCCTCGGCGCTGACGGTCTGGGTGTGTTCGATCATCACCACGGCATTGGCCCAGGATGGCAGAGGATGGCCGGTGTTAACAGCCTGCGTCGGACGGCGGAACCGCTCGGCTTCTTCCGGACTTGTGACCAGAGTGAAGTGGCGAGGGCTGGTTTCGGTGGCTCCGGCTGTGTCTTGCGCGCGGAGGGCGTAGCCATCCATGGCGCTGGCGTGGTAGTGGGGGGCGGAGAGTTTGGCCCAAACGGCCGTGGCGGTGATACGGCCGTTGGCTTCAGCAATCGGCACAACCTCGGCTGCCAACGGCCCCCACAATCCCGCCTCAGCCAAGGCCGTTTGCAAAGCCATTTGCGCTTCGGTTAACGGGATGTCTTCCAGATAGACGTGTCGTTTCATAATTGCCCCACTACCCACTACCCAAAACTACATCAAAACTCACCCAGAACCAAAGACTTTTCGGGCCACAACCCCTGCGCCACTATCGGGCAAATCGTTCGGGCCTTGGCCGGTAAAACCAAACAAAAAAGCAGAAGGCCAAAAGCAGATTTCTTTCTGCCTTCTTCCTTCTGCTTTCTTCCTTCTGCTTTCATTCCTATTAATGGGTCATGAAGGATTCGAACCTTCGACCAATGGATTAAAAGTCCACTGCTCTGCCAGCTGAGCTAATGACCCAACGAGCGGGGATTATAGCCCCGCCTCTTGCCAATTGCAAGAAAGAAATCTCTTAAGCGCCTCATCTTATAATTTCGTGATAGATATTGTCCTCGGTTGCAACACCCTTGGCGCTCGTCTATAATCCCTGATCGAAATCCCGGGTACAAGTTACCCTCTAGGTTGATTATTTATGGCCGTTGCAGAATCTGGCTCATCTACATCACATCCAATACCCCAAAGACTCCCTGAAACCGAGTTGCGTCAGCCCACCGAAACCATCGTTCGTGAAATCATTGAAACGCTGCTGCTAACTTTTTTCATCTTTTGGCTGGTCAACAGTTTAATCGGGCGTTACCGCATCGAGGGCAGCAGCATGAACCCTACTTTGCAAAATGGACAGTACCTCATCATTAACAACATCAGCTATTATCTAAACAACCCGCAGCACGGCGATGTGATCGTGTTCCATCATCCAAAGAGCGATCTCAATCTGATCAAACGGGTGATTGGCGTGCCGGGCGATGAAGTTGAAATCCGCAATCAACAGGTGATCGTCAACGGGGTTGTGCTGGATGAACCTTACATCGAGGATGAGCCTCAATACACCTACAGTGGTGTGGTGCCGGAAGGGGAGTATTTTGTCTTGGGGGACAATCGTAACAATTCGAGCGACTCTCATTCGTGGTCTTTTTTGCCGAAGGAAAATATCGTAGGCAAAGCAATGGTTGTTTATTGGCCGCCCAGCGATTGGGAAGCCGTGCCGCATTATGGATTCCAAAATGACAATTGAACCGAAAGTCCAAACCTGTGAACTCTGCCGGATTGGTCGTTGCCAACCAACAAAAGCGCCGTTTATCTACTGGGTAGATAAACATGTAATGGTTTTGCCCAACGCCCCCGCTTATTCTTGTGATATTTGTGGCCAATTGCAGTATGACGAGGATTTTTTGGACTCGATGGATATTCTTTTGCAGGAATTAGAGGTTGGCTTGCCGCCGGAAAGGCAGCCCTCGCGGGCGGTTGCACCTGAAAAGACCGCACAATGGCATCCAACACGGAGCCGTTAGGGACACGGCCGTTCCCCCGCCCTTCCCCCTCCGCCAATTTCAGTACGCATTTTGTCACAAACGCTTTTACGTAACCCAAAACAGAATCAACGTGTCAGAAAAAACAGCCAGAAAACAGTATGACACCCGCAACTGAAACAAAACGAACCCAGTTCAAAGCATTTATCGAAAAAGTAATAGCCACAGAAGACGCTGTGCGCGGCGTGGTGGGCATTGGCAGCCTGGCTTCAGGCCATATGCGCCCGGCATCGGATATTGACGCCATCATCTTTTTAGATCCGCTCGATTTATACATTGTGCCAGCGGAAGCGATATGGCAGCCAGAGGAAGACACGTTTTACAGCATCTTCGACGGCCGTCACCAGGCCAACGGCTTGCAGGTAGACTTTTTGCGGCTGCCATACAAACAATGGGCCGAGCCAGACTTCATCTGGCCGGAAGAACGCCGCGCCGAACTAAGCGGCGGCTGGATAGCCTACGACCCGTCCGGCGAAATCACCCGGTTGATCGCCCAAAAAACCGCTTACAATGACCCCGCGCGCTTAAGCCGGCTGGACGAAGCAATTGTCTGGCTGGATGAACTGCTCGAAGAAGACACGCCGGCCAACGTCTGGCACACATTGGGTCCAGTCATAGCCTACGATCGACTGCAAGCAGCGTATCGCAATCTGGTAGACGCCTTGTTTGCTTATAATCGGCAGTGGCGCATTTGGCGCAACCGGGAAATGGGGCATTTGCTCCGGCTGGATTGGCTGCCACCAGACTTCGAGACGCGTGTGTTAACGGCCGTCACGCCCCCCAATTTAACCTACGACGGATACCTGGCGCGCACGGCCGTGCTGCGCAGCCTCTACGCCGACCTGTTAGCCCAACTCGTCGCCAACGGCGACTATTCCCAGGTTCCGGTAGACCAGGCATTTATGCGCCTACACGAAGAACCAGGTCGCTCCTGGAACATCGACACATGGAATAAGTTCCGAAATGCCCGAAAATTGTAATTTTTTGTTATCATAGGGCCATGAGGTCAGTTATCTAGCACGAAGGAGTCATTCATGGGCAGCACGCACTTTGGTCGAAATCAACTCATCAATGTCGATCTGTTTACAGACGCTTATCGTGTGACCGGACACGTCATGGTTGGAACTGGCGGCATCCATGCCGAGCTGGCAAATCCCAATTCAGATTTTCTAGAGTTACAAGACGCCTACATCTCCCGCATACATTTGCCCGGCGAGATCATTTCCCACTACAAAGTAGCCGCTTTCCGCAAAGACAATATCAACTTCATTGTGTTACAAGACCGGCGCGAAGGAATTCCGGTTGGCACCCAGCACGGCCGTTCCGTGTTCACGCGCGGCCGCCCCATCAGCATATTTCTCACCGTCCCATCCTTCGAAATCGCCGGTGAAATTATGCACGATGGCAAACTCGCTCCCAGAGAAATCCTCGTACAATCTATTGGCCGCTTCCTCCTTGTCTTTTCGGCCAAAGCCTCAGCTTCTCTATACCCGGACATCTCTTACAGCGGCGATCTGATCTTGATTCACAAAGATCGCATCGGCCTGTTCTGCCTTGGGGCTTAAATCGTTCACCCATTCCCAACTTGGCATAATTATGTTATGATGCACCCTATGCCAACGAAGAACAGCAGCCTGAACAAAGGAGTCTAAAGCGTGGCGCGGATTTACGTAATTGATGATGACGAGCAGTTACTACGCATGGTGGGTCTTATGCTGGACCGCGGCGGCCATACCACTACCCTCATTAGCGACCCAGTCGACGGCCTGGAACAAGTAAAAAACGATAAACCAGACTTACTTGTCCTCGATGTTATGATGCCGGACATGAGTGGGCACGATATCGCCCGTCAATTACGCACCTACAAAGGGCTAGAAACCCTTCCCATCCTCATCCTCACAGCCCGTTCCCAAGACGTAGACCGCACCACCGCCCTCAAAAGCGGCGCCGATGACTACCTCAGTAAACCAGTTACTTCCCAAGAATTGATTGAGCGAGTAGACAACTTGCTGCACAAGCGAGAAAACCGCACCAAGCCAGAACAAGGCATTCTCATAGCCATGTTTGGGATGCGCGGCGGCGTCGGGCAAACAACATTAGCAGTTAACCTGGCCAGCGCGCTGCGCCGTTTGTCGCAAGAAGAAGTTTGCCTCGTCGATTTGTCCCCGGCCGGCGGGCAGGCCGCCATGCATTTACGCCTGCAAACCCGCGCCACCTGGGCCGACCTTCCCACGGCTAACGAATTGGATTGGTCTGTGCTGAAGGAGCGGCTGACGATTCACCCCTCTGGGCTGCGCTTGCTGGCCGCGCCGACAATGCCTCAGGCAGCAAACGAACCATCAGCCGAACTGGTGCAAGCTTGCCTGTATCTCTTACGCGAAAAGATGATGTTTACCGTGGTAGATATGCCGCGCGTATTCGGGCCAACGTTTACGGCCGTTCTCGAATCCGCCGATATCGCCCTACACGTTTTGGCGGCAGATGTGGTGTCGGTGCAAACGGCCGTGCAGGTAGACCGCCTCCTGGGCAAAACAGGCATCACCTTCCGCCAGAAAAGCTACGTTCTCAACCACATCCAACCCGAAGCCGAACTCCCCCAATCCACCGTCGAACGCGGCTTAAACGCCCGCGTCGCCTCCAAAATCAATTACGATCCCAATCAGTCGCGCGCCCTGGCCCAAGGCGTCCCCCTGACACTTACCTCAGCCAAATCCCCCATGCCCACCATGATGAATCGCATGGCCGAAGTGATCTGGCAGCGCGTGGTCAGCACCACCGCCAAAACCAAACCCGGTTAGGTCTTGTTAACCCGACAAACCTTCAGCTAAAACAAAACCCAGAACTTCTTGCGCCGTCGCTTTATCCATCGCCCGGACGATAATCGTTTCTGTCTCGCTCTGCACTTCTGCGGGATACACGCAAGTAGCGCCTGTCAGACCGCCATCCCAACACCGGATATTGCTTGTGCCTAACTGCTCCAGGCCAGATGTCCGCCAGAGATTGCTCAGATAACTGTCGTAACCGGCGGCAAACTCGGCCGCCTCATCTGCCGAATCCCAGACCACATGCCAAAGCGTTACCAGCCCCTCATCCGTAGGATTGTGGTACAGCGCGTAACGATCCCCACGCCAACCAGAGGCGGCGGATACGGCCGTTTCCCCATCCAACCGTTGGCTCAGATATTGCCCCATCAGCCATTCACCCACCACGCCCTCATCCACCATGCTCCATTCGGGCGGCAGCACAGCAGCCAGAAGCGGCAAAGTAACCATCACCGGAGCGGCCAAGGCCGCTTCTGGGCGCAAAATTTGCGCAGTCGACTGCGGCGGCTGCTGCCAGGCCGCATCCACTGCACCAAAGTTTCCGCCTGCTTCATACAACGCCTGCGCATACGCCAATCCTTCCGCCAGGGGAAATGCCTGCTGCTTCGCGATTATTTCCGGCAAATTTCCCGGCAGCGGAATCTGGCTGTCGGCCAGGCTGGTTTGCAATGCGGCTTGCAGCGCAGGATCCGCCTGGGCAATGTATAGCTCTTGCGCCAGCCGGATTTGGCCCTCGGCCAGAGCGCAAAGCGCGGCGCGGGCATCGGCATTGGGTAGATCGGCAAAGGAATAGCTCGCCAGCTGTCGCTGGCCCACCACGGCGCGGATATATGCCAGTCGGGCATCCACGCTGCTGCCGGGTTCTGGCGGCAGAGGGAAATCCGCGCCGGTTGGCAGCGAGCAGTACTCGTTGAGGAGCGTTACATCCACGTCGCCCCCAGGCAAGAAATCAAACGCGCGTAAAAAGAGGCGATTGGCAGTCTGCCTATTGCCGGTGTCTGTGGCTAAGGTTTGTTGTTCGCTGCCGGGCATCGCAGCGGCGGGTTGGCCCAAAATATCGGCGACCGTTTGCGTGAAGGCTGCCATTTCGGCAGCGGTGTCTACCACCTGAAGCGTTACGCTGACGGGCGGGCTGGCTATTTGGGCTGTGTTTACGGCCGTTATCACTATGTCATATTCGCCCACGGCCGTAGGAATCCACGCCATTCTAACCTGATGCAGCGTTTCGCCAGCCAGCGTTTGGGTCACCACATCGCCGGCCCGGGCCACCAACACCAGCGCCAACCCCGATTCGTCGGCGGCCACCGCCACAATCGACACCGGTTCATTCACCTGCGCCACACCGCCGCTTACAGGCTCAATGATCGTGACGCGCGGCACGCTTTGCGCCGCCGACTGGCCGGCTATGGTCGTTTCCTGCGTAAACACGCGGGTCAGCAGCAGATCAATTTGCTGCTGCTGATCGTTCAGTTCCCGCTCAGCCAGTTGGTGATTGTTGATGGCCGTGTCGCGTTCGCTGGCTACGGCCGTTCCTTCAGCCTGCACGGCCGTCAACCGCGCCTCATTTTGCCGCAGTTCACCCTCCAAACCCACAATCAGCGTTGCTTGCGCATCGGCCTGCTGCGCCTGCTGCTCCAACGGCCCCCAACCACGATACAAAAACCAAAACAAAGCTACCAACACCAGAATAACCATCAACATGGCCAGAACGAGAGCGCGTAACGGAGAAGAAGAAGTTTTCATAGGAATAACCTTGTCGCAGCCTGTGCATTCTTGCCCTGGCGACGATTTAGGAACTGTGCGGGCGAGGTTAAGAATCGATACGGCCGTGCCGGTCACGAGGCATCGGCCAACAGAATGCTACACGAGGAGCGGGTCCGGGTCAAGGTAAGGCGCACCCGCACGCCAGCCAACTTTAACCGCCGATGAGAATCTATACTCACAGCGCGGATTACACGGCCGTTTCCCTCCTGTAAAGCGGGCCGCTGACAACTAGATAGCTTTTGACAGCAAAGCAAAGCTATAAATAGCGTGACTTTTCCTGTAAAAACAGGTTAAACACCATAGAAAACATCCTAGGATTAAGTTTACTCCCGCAGCCCAAAAGCCTGCGGGAGTATTGTGCAGGAAGGAGATAGTTGTGACTGAAAAATCTTCCCGTTTGCCCGGCTTCTATAAAAAGACATTAGCCGAACGCGCCGCAGAAGTAGCCCAATGGGCCAACCTGACGCCCGAAGAAATAGCTACCATCACCACAAATGGGCTGCAACCGGAACAAGCCGAATTGATGATCGAAAACGTCATCGGCACCTACGCTTTGCCCTTTGGCGTGGCTGCCAATTTCCAGATCAACGGCCGTGATTACCTCATCCCCATGGTCGTCGAAGAACCCAGCGTGGTCGCCGCCATCAGCCACGCCGCCAAGCTCATTCGCGCCGGCGGCGGCTTCACCGCCTCCACCAGCGACCCGGTCATGATCGGCCAGATTCAGGTACTGGACATCCCCGACATGGACGCCGCCATTGCCGCCCTGGAAGCCCACAAACCCGAACTGCTGGAACAGGCCGACTGCTGCGACAAACTGATGGTTTCTCTGGGCGGCGGCGCGCGCGCGCTGGAATTCCGCCCCTTCCCGGACACGCCGGTCGGCCCCATGCTCATCGTTCACTTGCACTACGACTGCCGCGATGCGATGGGCGCCAATGCCGTGAACACGGCCGTGGAAAACCTGGCCCCCATGATCGCCGACATCACCGGCGGTCGCACCAACCTGCGCATCCTATCCAATCTGGCCGACCAGCGCACGGCCACGGCCAGCGGCATCATCCCTGCCGCGGCGCTGGAGCGAGACGGCTACACCGGCACAGAAGTCGCCCGTTTCATTGCCGAAGCCAACGCCTTCGCCGTCGTCGATCCGTACCGCGCCGCCACGCACAACAAAGGCATCATGAACGGCATCGACGCCGTGGTGATTGCCACGGGCAATGATTGGCGAGCGATTGAAGCCGGGGCACACTCATATGCTGCGCGAAACGGCCGTTATCAGGCCCTCACCGACTGGCATGTCACCGAAAATGGCGACCTATACGGCTCCATCACCCTGCCAATGGCTGTTGGCATCGTCGGCGGCGCCACCAAAGTCCACCCCACCGCCAAAGTCGCCATGAAACTCATGGGCATCCAATCCGCGCCTGAACTGGCCATGGTTTTGGCCTGCGTTGGCCTGGCGCAAAACCTGGCGGCCATCAAAGCCCTGTCTACGGTCGGCATCCAAAAAGGCCACATGCGCCTGCACGCCCGTCAGGTAGCCATCGCCGCCGGCGCAACCACCGATCAGGTTCAGGCCATTGCCAACCAATTGGCCGCCGAAAAGAAAATCAACATCGTCCGCGCGCAAGAACTGCTGGCGGAACTGAATCAGAGATAAGCTGTGGGCTAACAGGTAACAGCTGCTAGCCATAAGCGGCTCAAAAGGAAATTATGAACGCATACAATCCATCTAACGGACTTATGAAACCCGACAGGCCAGTGGGCATTGTGGGGTATGGGGCTTATGTGCCCCGTTATCGCATTCCCGCCGCCGAAATTTCCCGCATGTGGACCGGCGGCACGGGCGGCGTGCCCATCAAAGAAAAAGCCGTCAATGGCCTGGATGAAGACGTGGCCACCATGTCGATTGAGGCCGCCCGCAACGCCATGCTGCGCGCCCAAATCAATCCCCAGGAAATCCGCGCCGTCTGGGTAGGCAGCGAAAGCCACCCCTATGCCGTCAAACCCACCAGCACCATCGTCGCCGAAGCCATCGGCGCCGTGCCCAACACGCAGGCCGCCGACTGGGAATTCGCCTGCAAGGCGGGCACAGAAGCGATGCAAGCCGCCATTGCCTTTGTTGGTTCCGGCATGGCCCGCTACGCGCTGAGCATTGGCATGGACACAGCCCAGGGGCGGCCCGGCGATGCGCTGGAATACACGGCCGCTGCCGGCGGCGCAGCCATCCTCATCGGTCCGGCGGATGAGTCTTTGGTTCTGATTGATGGCTCTTACTCTTTCGTTACTGATACGCCGGACTTCTGGCGACGCGCCCACGCCGACTATCCATCGCACGGCGACCGCTTCACTGGCGAACCGGCTTACTTTAAACATGTGCTGGGCGCGGCGGAGGCTTTGATGACGGCCGTTAACCGCACCGCCAGCGATTACCGTTGGGCCGTCTTCCACCAGCCCAACGCCAAATTCCCCGAACGCGCCGCGCAAACCCTGGGCTTCGCCCCCGACCAATTCAAAGTTGGTCTGCTCAGCCCACGCATTGGCAACACCTATTCCGGCTCCACCATGATCGGCCTGACCGCCATTTTGGATGTAGCCGAACCCGGCGACCGCATTCTGATGGTCAGCTATGGCTCAGGCGCCGGCTCCGACGCCTTCGATCTACAAGTCACCGAACGATTGCCAGAAATGCGCAATCTGGCTATTTCCACCGAAGGCTATATCGCTCGCCGCACCGAAATTGACTACGCCACTTATACACGTTTTCGGGACAAGCTCAAACTTTAAATTGACGATTGACGGTTCAATCGTCAATCGCAAATCGTAAATCGTAAATCACTATGAACGTATCAATCATTGGCATTGGACAAACTGAAGTTAAAGAAATGTGGGAAACCTCCATCCGCCATCTGGCGTGGTACGCCATCGAGGCGGCTTTGGATGACGCCCACATCAGCAAAGTTGGCGCGCTGTTCGTGGGCAACATGCTCTCCGGCGAACTGAGCCAGCAAAACCATTTGGGCGCGCTGGTCGCCGATTTTGCCGGCATGCGCGGCATCGAGGCGGTCACGGTGGAAGCGGCCGACGCTTCCGGCGGGATGGCGCTGCGACAGGCCATTTTGGCCGTCAAAAGCGGCCTGGTAGAAACGGCGCTGGCCGTCGGCGTGGAAAAAATGACCGATCAGACCGGCTCTGTGGTGACATCGGCTATGGCCTACGGCCTGGACGCTGATTATGAGGCCATGCAAGGATTGACGATGGCCGGGATGGGGGCGCTGCTGATGCGCCGCTATATGTTTGAGCATGGCGTGGGTGTAGCCGATTTTGCCGGTTTCAGTGTCAACGCCCATGCAAACGGCGCAGCCAACCCGCTGGCAATGTTCCGCAACCGCATCAAGCCAGAGCGTTTTGCTTCTGCCCCTGTGGTGGCCGATCCGGTGAATTTGTTCGACATGGCTCCGGCGGCGGATGGCGCGGCGGCGGTGATTGTGACCAGCCGGGAAAAGGCGATGGACATGGTGCCGCAGCCCGTGGAGATTGCCGGTTCGGCCGTGGCGACAGATACCATTGCCTTGCACGACCGCCGCGACATTTTGCGCTTGCGCGCGGCTGAAATTAGCACGCAAAAGGCGCTGGCCCAGGCCGGATTGACGCCCAATGACATCGATCTGTTTGAGCTGCACGATTCATTTACGGTGCTGGCGGCTCTGTCGTTGGAAGCGGCCGGGTTTGCCGCGCGGGGCGAAGGATGGCAGTTGGCGCGAGATGGTGAGATTGGGCGAAACGGCCGTATTCCCATCAGCACATTCGGCGGCCTGAAAGCACGGGGCAATCCCCTGGGCGCAACCGGCATGTACCAGATCGTGGAGGTTGCGCGGCAGCTGCGTGGTCTGGCCGGCGACTGCCAGGTAGCCGATGCCAAAATCGGCATGGCGCAAAATTTAGGTACAAGTGGAGCAACGGCCGTAACCCACATCTTACGCGCCGCCCAGTAAATACCGACATTTCCGGTACAATTCATTGACAATATATGAATTTTTACTCAGAAAACGGCCGTGTGATAGTTTTTGACAGTCGTTTTAGCGTATGTTGACAGTGAATGGGAGTTATTCCGTGGATAATTCTCTATGGATGCGGACATGCAAATATATTGCAATGAAACGTATCACTTGAAATAAAACTAATTTTTTCGACATCTTCGGAACGAGTCGGAGGCAATAGAAATAAAATGGAAGTATCACGTCATTGGCGTTTACAAGCACAGCGGTACCAATTGGTTGGCGAAACATGCGATTCTTGCGGCGTAAAATTATTCCCACCTCGGGATGTGTGTCTGGAATGCGAAGCGCCCGCGCAAGAGCTTTACACATTCACCGGTCTGGGTGAAATCTACTCTTACACCACCATTTATGATGCGCCGGCCGGTTTTGAACATAACACGCCATACATGGTAGCGCTCATCAAATTGGAAGAAGGCCCCCTGGTTACAGCCCAGTTGACCGATATCGACCCGTCTGAAGCGGTGATTGGGATGCCCGTGGAAATGGTGACACGTAAGCTGCGCACCGATGGGGACGAGGGGATGATTGTGTATGGGTACAAGTTTAGACCGGCTGTGCAAGAGTTAACGGCCGTATAACCCCACCCCACTCCGCAAATATACCAAAAGCCCGCCTGAATCCAGACGGGCTTTTTTATTGACACCTACTCAACCCTACCCAACCCTCACAAAGAACAAGTTTTACCCAAACGAAAGGTGACAAACATCACAATTTTACGTGCCGGATGTCACTCATTTCGAGCAGCGATTTAGCTATATGATGCGATCAAGCTACCAGGCAGCTGGCGAGTCTGCACAAAAACAGGCAAGACGGTGGTTACACAGGGGAAAATGCGGGGATAAGCCACTCATTTGTTTTTACACTTCCGCACCACATAATCAGATAACGGCCGTTGGTTAGACCACTCAACCAACCTTGCAGCCAACCACCCTCCAAATAAGTCCAGAATAAATCTCATGACAACGGCGACCACTTGAGATCGTATTAAGCGGCTCTTGCCGCTAGTTCAACCGATTAAATTGTGGTATACGATGATTTTGTGTCGCTTGTTTTGAGGTTTTTCTTTCGCCTGGCAAAAACAATGCATTTCCGTTCGGGAAGTGCTCAAGACAAAGATGTGAGGGCAAAAAATGAAAAGGTCACAGCTTGTTGTTAAAGTATTCGTGATCGCGCTGGTCTTTACTTTCCAGAGTGCATGCAATTCTGCTGGCAATTCAAGCGGAGCCGAGGCCACGGCCGTTCCGCAAAGCGAAGGCGCCCAAGAAATCAATGAAAATCTGGAGGCCGCAGAAATTACCGCCGATTCCCAAACTGAACCCGCACAACCTTCAGACAGCGCCACCAACGAAGCCACTGAACCGGCCGATTCCGCCAACGAAGTCACCCCAGAAACGCCTAGCAGCCTTGACGTTACAACTGAAGCCGCCGAACCAACACCTGAACCTGCCGACGCTAACACCGAAGAGACACCTGAACCTGCGGCGGATGCGCCACATATCGCCTTCGATCCTGAAAACACAAAAGATGGCATGGTCATGGTGTTTATACCGGCAGGGGAGTTCCCCATGGGCACAAGCGATGAACAAAGAACTCGTTTAATTGACGAACATATCTGGGACAAAAACTGGAATGAGAGCGAACTACCCCTCCACACGGTTTACCTGGACGCCTATTGGATCGACCAGACAGAGGTGACAAACGGACAATATGCCCTATGTGTTGCAGACGGCCCATGCCAGGAACCCCGTTTTTTGAAATCGGCAACCCGGGATAGTTATTTTGGCAATCCGGAATTCCAAAACTACCCGGTGGTCTATGTCGACTGGACCATGGCCAAAGCCTACTGCACATGGGCGGGCAGAAGGCTGCCAACAGAAGCGGAATGGGAAAAAGCCGCCCGGGGAGCCGATGGGCGTCTCTACCCATGGGGAAATGAGATCGACAACACGCGGGCCAACTTTACCGGTTCCGGCAGCGAAGGCGGCGACACAACCGCTGTGGGCAGTTTTATAGAGGGCGCCAGCCCCTACGGCGTACTCGATATGGCCGGCAACGTCTGGGAATGGGTAGCAGACGAGTATGCCCAAAGGTACTACTACAATTCACCGTCAGAGAACCCGCCCGGTCCTACGCTTACCGGAACGCGGTATACGGTTCGTGGTGGTTCGTGGGATGGCACAGTAAACAGCATGCGTATAGCCCATCGTTATGGAATGGAAGTGGACTACACAGACTTCCCGACTGGCGGCATTCGGTGCGCCGCTTCACCGTAAATTTAGATTTACCGCCGGCAAACAACGGCAAAAGACAAGGATACCCTGACTTACGAGAAATTGGAGGCTCTGGCAATCTTGAGTCTCCAATTTTCAATCTCCACCAAGCAACTTAATCGAAATCAAGACTCTCGTTTGTTATACTCCTTGTCATGAACCAATTTCCCTACCTCAACCCCACATTACCTATACCCCAACGTGTCGCCGACCTGCTGACGCGTATGACTCTGGACGAAAAACTGGCCCAGATGACCATCTTCAGCTTCCCCGGTCATCATCCCCGCGAGGATGAAGAGGGTCCGATTGACCTGGACCTGTTGCGCCAGGATTGGCCGCACAGCGTGGGCGGCATTGGCCGCGTAGGTCTATATCGCGGCAGCCGGGCAACGGCCGTTGCCGCCAACGCCATCCAGCACTACGCCATCCAAGAAACCCGGCTGGGCATCCCCATCCTCATCATCGACGAAGCCCTGCACGGGCTGATGGGCTGGCACGCCACCAGCTTCCCGCAGGCCATCGGCCTGGCCGCCACCTGGGACCCGGCGCTGGTGGAGCAAGCCTTCACCGCCGCCGCCGCCGAAATGCGCGCCCGTGGCAGCCATTGGGCGCTGACGCCCGTGCTGGACCTGGCCCGCGACCCCCGCTGGGGCCGCACCGAAGAAACCTACGGCGAAGACCCGCACCTGGTTTCCACGATGGGCGAGGCGGCCATTTTTGGCCTCCAAGGGCGCAATCGTGCCATTGCCAGCGACCGGGTGCTGGCCACGGCTAAACACTTCGCCGTCCACGGCCAGCCGGAAGGCGGTACAAACTGCGGTCCCACCAACTTCGCCGAACGCGAGATACGTGAAGTTTTCCTACGGCCGTTCCAAACGGCCGTGCAAACCGCCCGCGCCGCCACCATCATGGCCTCCTACAACGAAATCAACGGCATTCCCGTGCACAAAAACAAGTGGCTGCTGCAAGATGTGCTGCGCGGCGAATGGGGCTTCGACGGCCTCATCATCTCCGATGGCGGCGGCATCCGCGACCTGGAACGGCTGCACCACGTGGCCGCCAACCGCGCCGACGCTGCCCGGCAAGCCCTGCAATCGGGCATCGAATACGAACTCGACGACTGCTTCTTCCTGCTGAAAGAGCAGGTCGCCGCCGGGCTGGTGGATGAGGCGTTGATTGATACGGCCGTCGCCCGCATCCTCGGTCTGAAATTTGCCCTGGGACTGTTTGAAAATCCCCTGGTCGATCCGGAACAGGCCGCCGCGACGGTCCACAGCGCGGCCCATCGCGCCCTGGCCCTGGAAGCGGCGCGCAAAACCATCACCCTGCTCAAAAACGACCCGCTGCCCGGCGGCCAACCGCTCCTACCGCTGGACGCTGCGGCGCTGCGGCGGGTGGCCGTCATCGGTCCCAACGCGGCGCGGGTGCATCAGGGCGGCTACAGCGTGCAGGCCGAAGATGGCGTGAGCGTGCTGGACGGCATTCGCCACTTCCTGGCGGGGCAGGCCGAAGTGGTACACGCGGAGGGCTGCCGCATCACCCAGGATGGCGGCTGGATGGGCTGGTGGCGCGACGAGGTGGTCCCCTCCAACCCGGCTGAAGATGCGGCGCGGATTAAAGAAGCCACGGCCGTGGCCCAATCCGCCGACGTGGCCATTCTGGTTTTGGGTGAAAACGAGTCGGTCTGCCGCGAAGGTTGGAGCCGCGACCATCTGGGCGACCGTGACAGCCTGGATTTGCCGGGCGCGCAGGAGGCGCTGCTGCAAGCGGTGGCGGCGACGGGCGTGCCGGTGGTGTTGGTGCTGATAAACGGCCGTCCCCTCTCCATCCAATGGGCGGCCGCCCACATCCCGGCCATCGTGGAATGCTGGTACGTGGGCGAGGCGGGCGGAACGGCCGTGGCCGAAACGCTCTTCGGGGCCATCAATCCCGGCGGCAAACTGCCCATCACTTTCCCGCGCTCCGTGGGGCAGATTCCCGCCTTCTACAACCACAAACCTTCCGCCCGGCGCGGCTACCTCTTCCACGACAATGCGCCGCTGTTCCCCTTTGGGCACGGCCTCAGCTATACCACCTTTGCCTACAGCAACCTGGCGATTACGCCGCCGGCCATCCCGCCAACAGGCGAGGTAACAATCAGTGTGACGGTGACCAACACCGGCCAGCGCGCCGGGGATGAAGTGGCCCAGCTTTACCTGCGCGACTGTCTCAGCTCGGTGACGCGGCCGGTGCAAGAGCTGAAAGGCTTCCAACGGCTCACGCTGGAGCCTGGCGAAAACCGCCGGGTGACGTTTATGCTAACGCCCGCCGACCTGGCGCTGTTGGATGAGGCGATGAATTTAGTGGTAGAACCGGGTGAGTTTGCGGTGGTGGTGGGTGGGAGTTCGATGGGGGGTGTAGACGGCCGTTTCACCGTCACCGCACCTGAAAAATAGTAGGTCTTTCAGATTTCGCGGGATTTGCCGTAAAGCGTGATGCGTGACGAGAGACGTTTCACGCATCACGCTTCAAGCATTACGCCATCTGAGTATCCATGAGGTCCGGGATGTCCTCTTATGCCGGCTATGAGCGCGTTCTCGACTCCCCAATGGCAGCCAGGATGTCTTCTGTTGTGGCCTGTGTTTTGATGCCCGGCACATCAAACGGAGAGGATTCGTCCGACTGTTTTGCTTGCAGCGTAAAAACAGCGCCATCTCTGCGGCGGATTTCAACGGCTTCTTCTTGAGCCAACCGCAGCAATTTAGCCAGATTTTGGCGAGCTTCGGAATACGTAAAGACTTTCATAACTTATTCACTCTAAAACCTCAATGCCAAGTTCCAAGGCCACTTGTTTCATGCGCTTGTCCAGAGTGATGATCGGGCATGACAAGAATTGGGCGCACTGCAAGAAGTAGGCGTCATAGGCATATAGGTTGAAGTCCACAGCTATTTTTAACGCTTGCTCAATATCGATGCTCATCAAGCGTACTGGAATTCTGCTGGTAACTGCTAGCGCCAAAAAAGCCTCGTTCGACGCGAGTATATTCCGCTTGACCATTGCCGATAGCGCATTAGCTACTTCATAAGGCAATATCTCCGGGGCAACAGCATCAACACCAGCTGTCAGATCAACAATACGATCCTTCTCAGGCTCGTCCAGGGCAACGGCCAAAAAAATGTTGGTGTCGGCAACAACGTTCATACGTACAATTGTACAAATAAATAGCTGGGTTATCAAGATGCAACGGCCGTTTCACCATCACCCACTCCGGAGAGTAGAAACACGGATGTCACGGATTAGACGGATTTTTACGGACGCAAAAAAATCATCCGTGCAAATCCGTCCCATCCGTTAAATCCGTGTATCTAGGAAGCTACTTGAGGGGCGATTTGCCCATCCTCCAGATGAAGCACCTGGTCTACGTACTCATCCACCAGGCTGTCGTGTGAGGCCAGCAAGATAGTCAGGTCGCTGCTGCTGGCGATGGTCTGAAACAGACCCAGGATTTCGCGGGCGGTTTCGCTGTCCAGTTCGCCCGTAGCCTCGTCGGCCAGGATGAGGCGCGGCCGGTTGGCAATGGCCCGGGCGATGGCCACGCGCTGCTGCTGCCCACCGGACATCTCGTAGGGGCGGTGGTCGGCCCACTTGCTCAGGCCCACTAATTCCAGGCATTCGCGGGCACGGCCGTTGCGCTCCTTCCGCGCTACCCCGGCAATCCGCAGCATCAATTCCACATTTTCATACGCCGACAGGGTCGGCAGCAGGCCAAATGATTGAAAAATGAAGCCTACTTCCTGCTGCCGCCAGCGGGTCAGGGCCTGATCGTCGAGCGTGTGCAGAGAACGGCCGTACACCTCAATCGTGCCCGCCGTCGGCTGGTCCAGCCCGCCCAGGCAGTTGAGCAGCGTCGTCTTGCCGCTGCCGGAGCGCCCCTTCAGGGCTACAAACTGCCCCGCCGCAATCGCCAGATTCACCCCGCGCAAAGCCACCACCGGCTCGGCGGCGGAGCGATAGATCCGTTCCAGGTTTTGTACGTGAATTGCTGTAGTCATAGGCTTTGTTGAGATTGGAGATTAGAGATTGAAGATGGATTGGCAATGCGAATCTCCAATCTCTAATCTCCTTCTTCCTCCACTGGCTTTATCAACAACCCGTCATCTGTCATCTCCAGGCGGGCGCGTAGGCCCAGGTTCAGGGCTTCGCGGTAGGCTTTGGGCACTTGCAGCCGCCCGGCCGAATCCAGCACCACCAGTTCCTCAAAATGCTCCTCGTCGGCGTGATGGGCTTCCTCCGGCGCGCCATTTCGCTTCTTGCGCACCGTTTCGCTGGCGGCCTTGCCGTCGCGGATAGCCATCACGCGCTGCACATGCCGGGCAATCGTCAGGTCGTGGCTGACAATCAAGATCGTCAGACCCAATTCGGCGTTTAGCTTTTGGAAAGCCGCATAAATGGTCAGCGCGGTGGCCGAGTCCAACTCGCCCGTCGGTTCATCGGCCAGAAGCAGGGCGGGTTTGTTAGCCAGAGCAACGGCGATAGCCATGCGCTGCTGCTCGCCGCCAGACAATTCCGGCAGGTAATGGCGCTCCCGGTTATTCAAACCAACCAGCGCCAGCAAATCGTTGGCCCGCTGGCGCATCTGGCGGGCGCTGACGCCGGCCAGCATCATGGGCAGTTCCACGTTTTCCCGGGCGTTCAGATAGGGCACAAGGTTACGCGCCCCCTGCTGCCAGACAAAGCCAACCTGCGTGCGCCGGTAGCGGTCCAGAGCAGCGTTGGACAATTTGAGCAGGTCACGGCCGTTGACGATGGCGCGTCCGGCCGACGGCCGTACCAATCCGCCCAACACGTTCATCAGCGTCGTTTTGCCGCTGCCGCTGGCCCCCACAATGCCCAACAATTCGCCGCGCTGCACCGTCAGGTCCAATCCTTGCAGGGCCAGCACTTCTAAATCGGCAATCTGGTAAATTTTGACCAGGTTCTCGCACACGATCATCGGTTCGGGCATGTCAGACGGTTTCTCCTAATTTGATCGCCTGGAAGATGCGCATCCGGCGCAAAATGGTAGCCAGCACGGCCAGGGCCACAACGAACATGGCGGCAAACAGGAGGTAGATTTCCAAAACGGCCGTCCAGGCAATCTCCACCAGATACGGCGGCGTCAGGTCGGCCGCCCGCGCGCCAATTTGCAGGTAAGGAATGAACTGGCGGCTAACCAGCACACCCAACCCCGTGCCCAAGGTCAGACCAATCAGGATCAGAAAAGCCAGCTCAAAGGCGATGTACACCGTCATGTGTTTTTGTGTCAGACCCACGGCGCGCAAAATACCCAGTGATATAAACCGCTGCCGCAGCGAGAAGAGCGCGTACATAAAAAATCCCAGCACCGTCAACAGGGCGGCGGCCATAAATCCGACCGACAACAGGCCAAACACGCCCTGACGGTCTGGGCGACGCTGGGCGGCGGCCACCTGTGAATATGGTTCCTGCCATGTCCAACCGAAGAGTTTGCGGTCGGTTAGCGCTTGCTGGAAGGCGTCGGGGCTGGGTGGAACGGCCGTGTCCAGCCACACTTCATAGGGTAAATCGCCGCCGGTTTGGGCGAAAATAGTTTCCAGGTTGCCCACGAACAAGGGGCCGTCTTCCTGCGGGTACCAGGTGGGGAAGTAGCTAACCAGGCCCACAATCTGGCTGTTTAGAGCCACTTCGCCGTCGGTTAATTTGACATTTAGCCGCAAAAAATCGCCGGGGCGTAGGCCGCGTTCGACGGCAAACTGTTCGGAAACCAGGATGGCGTCTGGCGAAGTGGCCAGGGCATTCAGCAGCGAGCCAAGTTGGTAAGACGCAAAGTCCCAGCGCCAGTAAGCCGCCTGGGCAAAATCGGCGCGGTCCAGGCCGAGAAAGAGGCCGTTGGCCCGCTGATTGCCCACCTGCGCTTCGCCGCGATACCGACCGACACGGGTAACGGCCGTAACACTCGGAAACGCCCGGTATTCGCTCAATGGCAAAAAGATCGCCTGGCTGCGGTCATCATCTTGAGCTGAAGCGCCGGGGAAAATGGAGGTGACGCCAAACTCCAGACCCGCGCCGCGCAAATTCACGTCCGCACCCACGGCATACCGCGACTCGTCGTACAGCTGAAAATCCAGCGTTTGCGCCAGGCTGGCAGTGAATACGGCCAGGCTGGCCGTAAAGACCAGCAGCATCAGCGGCATGGCGTAGAGACGCGGCGTGCGGGCCAGTTGGCGGGTCGCCAGCAGCGTGCCGATGCTGTTGCTATGGGCCAGAAGCCAGCTAATCAGGCCCATGAACCAGGGCAGCAAACGCACAAACAGCAGCGTAAGGGAAAACACGGTGAGCGTCGGAATCAAAAACAACAGGGGGTTTTGCAGCGGCGCGTCGGCGGCATTTGCCTGCCCAAAAATGAAGATGGTCCCCTGTTTTTGCAGCAAGTAATAACCATACAGGGCCGGAATGAGCAGCAGCACATCCAGCCAGGCGCGCTGCCACCACGGCCGTTTCATGGCCCGCGCCTGTTCTTGTTTGTAGGTGATGATGGTATCTCCGGCGGCGGCCATGGTGGGTAAGACCTGGGCAACCACGGCCAGCAAAATAGCCACCAGGGCCGCCTGCCAGGCATTGGGCGTAAGGGCCACCCGCAGGTCGGCCGGCGCGGAGAAATCGAGAAAGCTGCGCGATTTGCCCATCAACTGGGTAAAAATGAGGGCCACGGCCGTGCCCAAACCAATCGCCACGCCGCCCAAAAGCAGCCCTTCCAGCAGGGCAAAGCCCATTATCTGGAACCGCGTGCCGCCCCGGCTGCGCATGACGGCAATCTCGTTGCGCCGCTGATTGACGCCCAGCCCGACAATCAGACCGATGAAGGCCAGGATGAGGGCAATGACCGGGACGTTGAATGCGGTCAGCAGCACCGTCAGCTGCTGCGCCGAGGCGCGGTAGCGGTTCAGGCCGTCAGCTGGGGAAACGGGGTTTTTGAGATTGGGCAGCAGCGTGTCGGCGCGGCGTTCTACCTGATAGGAGCGGGCGGCTAACGCTTCGGCGTTGGTGGTGTGGATGGTACGGCCGTCCAACACCAAATACCAGACGGCGCGGGTAATCTCGTTGTTCAACACCGGGCTGAGCCGCTGGCTGAATGTCTCTTCGGGAACCAGCAGCAGGTCGTTAAACACTGCTGGCGCGAAGAACCAGAAATCCTCGGTTTCATCTTTGGGTCGCCAAATGCCGGCTACGCGCACGGCCGTTTCCCGCGGATTGGCGGTAGTTTGGGCAAAGTCATAGGCCAGCAACGCATCGCCCACCTGCAACCCCAATTCGGTCGCCAGGGATTCCGGAACCAGCACGTCTATCTGGCTGTCTGGCGATGGGTTGGCAGGCGCGGGAAACTGCCCTTCAACCACGTCGATGTGGTCGGCGATGCTGCTGGTGGTGGCAAAGGAAAATACGCCCAGGGAACGGCCGTCGTCGGTATAATTTTCCGTATCGGCGGGGAATAATTTAAAGGGACCGGTTTCCAGATGGCGCACAAAAAGCCGCTGCGGCAGGCCCAGATCATGCGAAGCGCGGTCTGTTAGATAGGCATCGACGGCCTGAATGTCTTCCCATTGCCGCGGCCCGGCCCACGACCCCACGTAATCGTAGAGGTAGGCAAAGGGCGGTCGTTGCCCCTGAGCGGCGTTCGCGCTCAGCTCCTCTTGCAAGATACGAAAGTAGACAGCGTCGGCGTACAAAGGCACGGTCATGATGAGGGCTACGGCCGTTACCAACCCCAACAAGGTCATCAGCGTCAGGCTGCGCTGCGCCCACAGCCGTTTAAAGGTGATGGTGAAAATAGCGCGAAGGCGGTAGAAGAATGACATAGAAATCAGTGTAGCGTGCAGAGTGAGGAGTGGGGAGTGGACTTTTACTCCATCTCTACACTCTATTTACTGCCCCACCACAATCTGCCCTTCGGCCAGGCCGTCCAGGATTTCCACACGGCCGTTGCCCTCAATGCCCAGGGTCACGTCCACGCGCTGTTCGGCGCCGCCGGTCTGCACAACGACAAATTTACGGCCGTTAAAATCTCGCACCGCCGCCGGAGGCAGCCACAGCACGTCATTTCGTTGGGTCACCACAATGCTCACAGTCACCCGGTCGCCCGGTTGATAGGTGGTCAGGGCGGCAGCCACGTCGTCGAATTGGATGCGTGTTGAGGGGTCGGCGTCGGACACGGCCGTGTCCCCCCCGCCGCCAAACGGATACGGCAGCCGGCGCACCGCGCCGACCAACCCGACGCCCGGCGCTCCGGCGGGCACAATCTGCGCCGCCATGCCTTCGGCCAGCTCTTGCATCTGCGCCTCACGCAGGCTGGCCGACACCTCAATCTGCTCCGGATCGGCAATGGCCCCGATGGGCTGCCCGACGGTCACGGCGCGACCAGGAGCCACGCTCAAGGAAGCAATTTTGCCGTCAAAGGGCGCGAAGACCTGCGCCTGGGCCATGGCGCTCTCCAATTCCGCCACCCGCAGCGCCGCCACATCCACAGCGGCAGCCAACTGTGGGTCAACGGCCGTATCCAGCCTGTCTACCTGCAATTGAGCCAACGACAGCAGCAGCGTCAGGCGGTTGATCTGGTAAACGTCGGCGGCCGTTGGCTGGAGACCCGCCTGGGACACGGCAAAATCCAGGTCCAATTGGGCCAGGTCGCGGCGCAGTTCGGCCTCCTGCCGCGCCTGTTCGATGGCCAACTGCGATCCGTCTAGCTGTCCCTGGGCAATGTCCAGGGCGGCTTGCGCCAGCACCAACTCGCCCGCCAGCGCCGAGGTGTCCAAATCAGCAATCAGGTCGCCAACCCGGACAGAATCGCCGGCGCGAACATAGACGGTCTGCACAACGCCATCCAACGGAAAGG
This sequence comes from Chloroflexota bacterium, assembly GCA_017993775.1. Taxonomy (GTDB): domain Bacteria; phylum Chloroflexota; class Anaerolineae; order Promineifilales; family Promineifilaceae; genus Leptovillus. Next base: position 75,956 of record JAGOMA010000010.1, read on the forward strand.
CAAGCGCCTGTTCCACCACCGGGGCAATTCGCCCAGGGAATTGGATGTCGTAGATGACCTGTCCCCGGGTGACTTCGTAGGTGGGGCGGGCGGCAATGGCCGCCGTGGGGATAGGCGTAGGTTCAGCCATGGCGGTGGTGGTGCGGCGATCACGGCCGTTCACCGACATGCCACAGCCCGCCAGAAGCAAAATAAAAATCAGGTAAAAGGCTTTTTTCATAGTGTGACGGGTAATGGGACGCGGATTAACACGGATGCGGCGGATTTCTGCAGATTGATCAAGATTGATCCGCGAAAATCCGCGCAATCCGCGTCATCGGCGGCCCATTTTTAGAGTTCCGAATTCGCTTGCAGCCAATCCAATAGTTCGTCCATTTGGCAGAAGGCCAGCGCCGTGACCGTATCCGCCCCGCCGTAGTAGATGGCAATGCGGCCGGTCGGCTCGTCGTAGAGCGCGGCGCAGGGGAAGGCCACATTGGGCACATCGCCGACACATTCGTAGAGCGTTTGCGGGGCCAGCAAATAAGGCGCGCTGCGGTAAATGACCTTCCACGGCTCATCCAGGTCCAGCAGCGCCGCGCCAAACGCATAAACAAAACCGTTACATGATGTCAGAACGCCATGATAAATCATCAACCAACCGTCAGGCGTTTCGATGGGAATCGGGCCGGCGCCAATTTTGGTGCTTTGCCACCCGCCTTTGGTCCCCATGACATAGCGATGTTCGCCCCAATACACCATGTCTTTACTCTGGCTGAGGTAGATGTCGCCAAACGGGGTGTGGCCGTTGTCGGACGGCCGATTGAGCATGACGTATTTGCCGTTGATGCGGCGTGGGAACAGCACCCCGTTGCGGTTGAAGGGCAGCAGCGCATTCTCCAGAAAATGGAACTCTGCAAAATCATAGGTGTAGCCAATGCCGATGGTGGGGCCGTGGTAGCCGTTGCACCACGTTACCCAGTAGCGGTCTTCGATCCACACCACACGCGGGTCGTAGCGGTACTGGTAACGGCCGATTTCCGCATCGTCGCACAACCAGGCAATCGGATCGTTGTCTAATCGCCAGGTGAAGCCATCATCGCTGAAGCCGCGATGAATGTTCATGTCCCGTTTTTTGTTGTCGCAGCGGAAGACGCCGGCGAATTGGCCGTTGAAGGGCACGGCGGCGCTGTTAAAGATGCTGTTGGCTGAGGGAATGAGGTTGCGCGGGATGATGGGATTGGCGCTGTAACGCCAGAGTACGTCGGTTGAACCGGACGGCCGTTCCTCCCAGGGAATGTTGGGTAATTGGTAGCTGAGGTAAGTATTCATAAGATTTCTGGCATTATTTCCTTGTGATTGATTTGCAACTATCCAGGCGCTGGTTTTTACTCGGTGAACCCTTAGGGTCTGTGTAGCTTACACAAAACGGCCGTTGTGGTATCATCTTCCTGATCAGACCTGTCTGGTCGTCGATAAAAACGTTGTGACCACTCACAAAACAGGAGTAAACCCCATGACCCTTCGCCTGATTGTCAATTCCGATGATTACGGCCGTAGTCCCGAAGTTTCTCGCGGCATCCGCCACGCGCACACACACGGCATTGTGTCTTCCACTACCTGCATGATGAATTTCCCCAACGTGGCCGATGATTTGGCGGCGGCGTTGGCGGAAACACCGAATCTGGGTTTGGGCGTGCATCTGGTGCTGACCTCGGGACGGCCGTTGCTGCCCGCCGCAGAAATCCCCACGCTGGTTGAAGCCGATGGCGGGTTTGGCCGGTTGGATTCGTTTTTGGGGCGGTTGACGGCCGTCGATCCGCAACAAGCCAAAGCCGAATGGCGCGCCCAAATCGAAAAATTTGTCCGCAGCACCGGCCGCCAGCCAACCCACCTCGATTCCCACCATCATTCCTCCTACTTCACCGCAGGTCTGTTCCGCTGCATGTTGGAACTGGCCCAGGAATACAACTGCCCCATCCGCCGGATTATCGCCCAGACCGACGACCAGGCGGTTGGCCTGCCCAGCGCCTTGGCCGATGCGGTACGGGGTTTTGCCCCGGCGCTTTTGGCTGAATTCACGCCGCACTCGCCCGACGTTTTTTACGCCACCTTTTACGATGAATGGGCGACCAAAGAACATTTGCTCGATCTGCTCGCCCATCTGCCGGCCAGCGGCACGGCCGAAATAATGTGCCATCCCGGGTACGTCGATGCGGATTTGATTGCCGGTACGGTGTATGCGCGCCAGCGAGCCGTGGAGCTGGCGGTGCTGACGGATAAAGAGGTGGTAACGGCCGTGCATTCCCGCCCCATCACCCTCATCGCCTACAGCGCCCTCTAACCCGACCACATATCAAACATAAACATCGTCGCCATCACGCCCATCGTCAAAATACTGCCCAACGTCCAAATGCGGTCAAACGCCGGTCGGCGGCCCAGACGGCTGAGAAATAAATAAATCGGCGGCGCGGCCAGGACATACCGATACATGCCCTGCGCCGGGCCGCTGGTAAACGACAATACCACCACCAGCAAGCCAAACCAGGCCAGGTCCGGATAGTGCTTCAGCCCGGTAATGCAAGCCGTAAATGCCAGCACGATGGCCGCAAATTCCACCGCATAATACGCGGCCGTTTGCGGATTGCTGCCAAACAAACTGTAAAACGCATCCCGCCAGGCAGCATACGTATATCCCAGCGATAAAAATCCGCGCCCAAAAAATTCGTCTTCCACCCGGCTAAAGGCCATGCCAAAATAGGACAAGCGCCAGACCATAAAGGCGATCAACGGCGCAAACGCCACCACCCCACGCCCAATCGCCCGCCACGGCAGTCCTTTAAAATAAAGCTGCCGCCACTCCATATCGAGTTCCAGCCAATCTCCCTCTTTCACCCAGGCCATCAACAGGGGAACCACCAGCGTCACCCCGGCTGCCCGGGTAAACGTAGCCAAAACGGCCAGCAGCGCCGCCCAGGCAAAATGCCCCCGGCGCAGCAGCAGCAAACTGGAAAAAGCCAGCCCCACAAACAAACCTTCGGTGTAAACCACCCCCAGAAAAAAGCTGCTGGGGAAGATGAGCAGGTAAAAGGCGGCCCGCAGGCCACCGTCCGGGCCAAATTCGTCTTGCGCCAGGGCAAAAATCGCCTGCGCCGCCGCCAACGCTCCCACCATGGAAATGAGTACCCCGGCCAGTGTGGCTGCGCCGATGGGCGTTAAACCGACGATGGCGAACGGCCGTGCCAACAACCGCATCAGAAACGGATACAACGGGAAAAACGCATAACTCAGCGAGATACCCTCGCGCACAACCCCGCTGTTTGGCGGAATGACAAACGGCCAAAAGCCTGCGCCGGAGCGCACAATGCCCGACATCTGCCCCACCCGGTCGGGATGCGGGTCTTCATAACCGCCCAAAGCGATGGCCAGATAATACTCGGAATCCCAGGCCACCTGCCGCCGGAGAAACGGGTCTTGCAGGTAATATTTGGCGTCTTGCTCGCCGCCGACACGAGTAGAATTCGCAGTCCACTCCAAGGCGTTATCCGGCCGTACCAGCGTAAAACGCGCTGGGACAAACACGTTATAAGTCAGCAAAATGACCGCCCAACCCAACCAAAAGGCGAAAACCGTGCGTTTTGTGGGTATATTTGCCATCATCGCCTACCCTTCTGCGCCGGTAATGACCAGATTACGCATAAAATAGCGCTGCGAAATGATCAAAATCAACACCGGCACAATCATAATAACCAGCGCGCTGGCTTGCAGTTGGTTTTGCACCGGCGCCAGGGATTGAAAGTTTTGGATGCCAAAGGACACCGGGATCAAATCGCGGCGGGTACTCAGGTAAAGCGACGCCTGGCGGGTTTCGTTCCACATATAAAAGAAGTGGAGCAGAGACACCGTAATAACCACCGGCCAGGATTGGGGCAAGATGACCGAAATCAGGGTGCGCAGCGGGCCGGCGCCATCCAACATAGCCGCTTCGTCCAGGTCTTTGGGGATGCTTTTGAAATTTTGGCGCAGCAGGAAAATATACACCGCGTTGCCAAAAAAGAAAGGCAGCAGAATCGGCAGCCACGACCCCGACCAGCCCAACACGCGCACAAAAATAAAGTAGGTCGGAATGAGGGTTACTTTTTCCGGAATAAGGATGGTAGCAATCATCAGATAGAAGATGAGGTTGCCGCCGGGTATGGGAAAGCGGGCAAACCCATAGGCTACCACAATAGAAGAGGCTAAAACGCCAATTTCGGTAATGAGCGCCAGGAGCAAGGTGTTGCGCAGCATTTCGGGAAAACGCAGGGATCGGAACAGCAGCCTGAAATTTTCCCAGGTCATGTGGAATTTGTACACGCCAATCAACTGTCGCCAGTTGCCTTGCCAGTGGATCAGGCCGGCGTCAGGCGATTGGGGATCGATGAACTCGCTGGATGAGCGACCGGGCGTGACCAGAGCGAGTTGGCGGCTTTCTTCGCCAAAAGGGACATCGTAAATCTTGTAGGATTTACCTTCGTAGGTGGTGCTGAGCTGCATGGCGGGATATGGCGGCGCGTTGCGATCGCGGAGTTGGACGGTTTCCATGAATGCGGTGGCGGTCATGTAGACGATGGGGAACAGGTAGACAATGAGCAGGGTGAAGACGAAGAGATTAAAAACGGCCGTGCCCACCATCTCCCACATCCGCAAACTCACATACGTGCGCGGCAACAAGGAACGCCGTGATTGCCCAGACAACTCGCTCACCGCTAAAACTCCCTGTCCGGGAAATACACCCAGCGCCGCGACCAGGCAAACAAGGCCACAACCACCCCCATCACCACCACAAAGAAGAACCAGGCCAGCCCGGCCGCATACCCCAAATCCCACTGGTCAAACATCCAATAAGTGATGTACCCATCAAACGGCGCGCCGCCGCCGCGAAACGAATTACCGCGATCCAGCAAAATCACCCCGCCGAAGACGGCTATCAGGTTGATGACCAGCGAGAAAAAGATAGCCGGCGTAATCATCGGCAGGGTAAGGCGGAAAAAGCGCACCAGCGGCCCTGCGCCATCCACTCTAGCCGCTTCCTGAATTTCGGTGGAGATGCTTTGCATCGCCGCCAGCATAATGAGCATACCCGGCCCAATGGCCCACAGCGAGCTAATGGCCCACAAAAAGGCCGTCGCCGCGTCGGAGTACACGTCGTTAAAACCGGCCAGCCCCACAGCGGGCAAGATGAATCGAGTCAGCCAGCCGGTGGTCGGGTCCATGAAGCCATACCACATAAAGGCGATGGCCACGCCAGGAATGATGCTGGGCAAGAAAAACAAGGTGCGCACGGGGGTCGGGGCTTTGAGGCGCGGGCTGCTAAGCAGGGCGGCCAGAAAAATGGACGCCACAAGCTGCAAAGGTACGATGCCAATGGCCTGGCTGAGGGTCATGACGATGAGATAGCCGACGGCTTCGTCTTGAAAAAGGCGCATGTAGTTCGCCAGGCCAACAAAGCTGGTGCGGCCCGGATCCAGCATGTTAAAATCGGTCAGCGACAGGCCGAGAGAGGCGACGATGGGTAGGAGCTTGAATAACAGGAAGCCTACCAGCCAGGGTGAAATGAGCAGCAGCCCGAATGTTTTATCGTAGCGCAGGGTGCGTTTTTTCATGGGGTGCGCGCTCAGGGCGGTAGGTATCGACCAGGGAATAAACGGCAAGGGCTTGCTGGATGGCGGCCAACGGCCGTTCCCCAACCAAAACATCCAGCGTAACGGTATGGGCGCGGCCCGGATACAAATGGAAGAAATTGTCTGAAAGCTGCAACCCATCAGGGATTTCCAGCCAGACCCATAGGGCCGGTTTGTCGCTGGTGAGGGTGATGGCGTAACGGCCGTTCGCCACCTCAGCCATCTGCCAGCGAATATCCGGGTCGGCCAGGGGCAAATGTTTGGGCCGCGCAAACAGCGCCAGATTGCGCGAAACCACCTGGCCAGCGACACGCAGCGCCAGCCAGACGAGCACATCACGCGGGCCAACCTGGGCCAACTGCGCCTGCGCATCCAGCGCAGCCACAAAGGTGTTCTGATTGGCGGGGAACACGGCCGTTTCCACCCCACTGGCCAGCGCTTGCCCCTGCGCCGTCGTCACTTCCCAGACCACTTCGCCGCGTACGTCGGCCAAAAGATCGCTGGTAACATGCACGGCGACCGTGCCATCATCCTTATTGGCGACAGCCGAGACCAGCAGCGGGGCGTAAAAGTGGCGGGCCATGTGGTGCAAAGCTTTCCAACGGCCGTCATAATCCACCGACGACCAACTGGCCACCGGCCAACAATCGTTAAGCTGCCAATACAACGTGCCCATGCCGCGCGGCATCGTGCGCCGCCAATGCTCCACGGCATGTTTAACGGCCATGCCCTGCAAAATCTGGCTCAACCACAGAGTCATATCAAACGAGCCGGGCAGCCGGAACCAATCCAGCAGGTAGTGCATGATTTTGCTGTTGCCGCTGGGGCTGCGCTGGTGGTGCTCCATCACAAAACTGGTGATGTTGCGCTCTTCGGGCAGGGTAAATGTGCGCGCCATCTGTGGTTCAGGGAACGATTGGAAGCCAAATTCACTGTTGAAACGATGGAAGCAGGTGTAATAAAACTCAAATGGCTCCATGCCATGCCAGACATCCCAAATGTGGGCATCACCCCAGCGCGGATCATTCCAGGCGCGGCGGTCTTCGTGCGGGGTGTGCGGGCTGCTCGGCCAATAAGCTGTCTGCGGGTCCAATTCGGCCACAATCTGCGGCAGAAGCTGATCGAACAACTTGCCGTAGTCGTCCCAGCTCATCGCCCAAGGGTTCCAGGTGTTTTGCACCAGACCCTGCTCCATTTCGTTGTTGCCGCACCACAACGCCAGGCTGGCGTGATGGCGCAGGCGGCGGATGGTTTCGCGCGCTTCTTGGGCCACATTCGCCATAAACGCATCGTCGAACGTGGGATAGGTGGCGCAGGCGAACATAAAATCTTGCCAGACACAAATGCCCAACTCGTCACACAGATCGTAAAAAGCCGGTTGTTCGTAGATGCCGCCGCCCCACACGCGCAGCATGTTCATGTGTACATCGGCGGCCGTTTGCAGCAAGTGGGCATAATCGGCGTCCGTCAGGCGGGTGATGAAGGTATCGGCCGGGATCCAATTGGCTCCTTTGGCGAAGAATGGCACGCCGTTGCAGGCAAAATGGAAACTTTCGCCCCAATCGTCGGCCTGGCGCACCAGTTCCAGCGTGCGCAAGCCGATGCGTTTTTGCCAGGTGTCCAGGACACGGCCGTTCTCGTCCGTCACGGTTACGTCGATGGTGTAAAGCGGCTGGTTTCCCATTCTGTTGGGCCACCACAGCTGTGGATTGGAGACGGGCAGGGTGAAAACGGCCGTCTCCCCCGCCAATTCCACCACCGCTACGGCGACCTCTTGCCCATGTAAGCTGGCGCGGCAGGCTGCTTGCAGCGGAACGGCCGTGTCTCGCGCCAAAACCACCATCCCCGTCAGAATCACCTGATCGGCGACGGTGTGGTCTTGCAAAAGATGTACGTCGACCAGCCGGGCATCGTCCCAGGCAGCCAGGGCGATGTCACGCCAGATGCCGCAAGTAACCAGCATCGGTCCCCAATCCCAACCAAAGTTGCACTGCGATTTGCGCACATAATTGCCGCCGGGCAATTTATGGTCGTCGGTGCTCCAACTGTGAATGTAGCGCTCGGCCAGCCGCGCCTGCCCATAAACCAGGGCGGAATCAAACCTTATTTCGATGGTGTTGTCGCCGGGGTGGAGGAACGGCCGTGCGTCAAATTCCCAGGCGCGGAACATATTGTCGGCGCGCGCAAGTTGACGGCCGTTCAACCAGATGGTCGCCAGGGTGTCCAGTCCGTCACAGCGCAAAAGGACATGGTCGTGGTCCAGCCATTCGGCCGTCACGGAAAACGTCCGCCGGTAAAGCCAATCCGTCTCGCCCACCCACATCACCTGACGCTCATTGTCGCGGTAATAGGGGTCGGGGATGGCTCCGGCGGCCAGCAAGTCGGTATGGACACAACCCGGCACGGTCGCTTCCAGCCAATTGGTGTGGGTAGAACCAGCTTGTTTGAACTGCCAACGGCCGTTTAAGCTTACAATTTCCATGTCCTATCCTTCTGGACCCTAAGGGCCTGAACAAGAAAAGATTTCGCCCAGACCTGACAGGTTTTCTGAAACCTGTCAGGTCTAAACCGGGGAGTGATGGTTTTACGAACCCTAAGGGTTTGTTCTCGAGAAGTTAAACTTCTTGGCAATCCAACCCCTTCGGGTCTTGATGCCAATGAAAACCAGCAACCAACACGACACAGATCTCCAATCTCTACTCTTCCGCATCCAGGGCGCGCTGCAAACGCTCCCGCACATCCGTGTCCAACGTCGTTTCAACGATCTTGCCCTGGAATTTGCGGAACGTATTCAACACCACGCCCGATTGTTTGCTGTACCCCATCACAAACAACGCGGTTTGCCCCTGCTCCAGGTCATTGGCGATCGATTGAATGGTGCCTGAATCAATGCCCAGGTCCACACGTTTGCCCACCAGCCGCCCGACAGCCGCGCCGCCGGCCAGCCCCAAAATCGGCCCGCCCAACATCAAACCAACCATCACGCCCAAAACGGCCCCTTTGCCCATGCCGGTTCTTTTCTCTTTGTGGACTTTTTCGTCAAGCTCCAATTCCCCATCAGCATTCTTGGAGACAAACACGGCGTCTTTCAGGTCGATCAGTTTTTGCTTATCCAAATCGACCAAAGCGTCGTACAACCCTTCTGCCTGGGAGGCTTCGGCAAATGTCAGAACAATTAACTGACTGGGCTGCTCGGCATTCAAGCTGGCCCCCGGAGCAGCGCCGCCAGACCCTCTCACCGATTGATTCGACAATTCACTGGGCATAATCTTTTCTCCTTCTGAACAAAATATATATCCATCTGCGACAAAATATACCACAACGAGCCTAACAGCCAGAAGCGTGGGAAGACCCTGGGATACGGCCGTTCATCTCTCCAACCCATCCCCGCTTCTTGGCGACGTTTTGTTATCCCAACACAACTTCCACCCGGTTACGGCCCGTCAGCCGCGCCGCCGGAACCAGATTGTCGGCCAACGGTTCGCCGTTTAAGGTGATGGACGCCACGCCCTGGCACACACCGACCGGATTCGTCACCACAATGTCGATGTCCTGGCCCCGAAAGCGGCGGCTGGCGGTGAAACCCGGCCAATCGGCAGGGATACAGGGGTCGATCCGCAGGCCGTCTACCTCTGGCCGGATACCCAGAATGTACTGGGTCGCGCTGTAGTAGGCCCAGGCCGCCGCGCCGGTCAGCCAGGATGTGCGCGTATTACCGGGTCGGGGCGAGAAGGTGGAATAGGTTGTCTGGCCCTGGACGTAGGGTTCCATCTGGCGGATTTCGGCACGGCCGTTATACGCCGCCGGCATCGCCGCCCGATAATATTCATAAGCCCGGTCGCCATGCCCCAACAGACACTCGGCCATCACCCCCCACCCCTGCGTATGGTTAAAAATGCCCGCGTTTTCCTTAATGCCCGGATTAAACACCACCGCCCGCATCACCTCAATCGACGTTTTCACCAGCGGCGGCGCGCACAACATCAGGCCATAAGGCGTCGCCAGCTTTTCGTTAACCGTCGCCATGCAGCGCTCCGCCTGTTCCGGCGTAGCCGCGCCACTGAGCACCGCCCAAAGCTGCGTGTTCAGGTAAACCTGACCTTCGGCATATTCTTTCGTGCCGTAAACCGTGCCATCTTCGGTAATCGCCCAAATAAACCAGTCGCCATCCCAGGTGTGGCGCTGAATGTACGTGTCAAGTTTTTGGCGATGGGCCAACGCCCAGGCCGCTTCTTCCGGCCGTTCCAGCCGCCCGGCCACCTCGGCGTAAACGCTCAACCCCAAGCGCAGCTGAAAAGCCACAAACAAACTTTCGCCGTAATAGCCCAATCGCAAACAGTCGTTCCAATCCGCCGATAAGCCGCAGGGCAAATGATTACGCCCCATGCGCTCCAGATTAAATTCCAACGCCCGCCGCAAATGTCCAAATACTGTGGCCTCGCCGGTGTCGGCGTAGGGCAGCACTTTGTTATAAAAGTCAAAATCGCCGGTTTCGGCTACAAACGCCGGCACCGCATTGAAAAACCAGAGGCAGTCGTCGGAGCGATATTCCTCAGGATCGGGTTCCGGTTCGTGGCCGGGGCGATGGTCAAATGGCTTGATGATGGGGATGGCTCCGCCGTTAGCCAATTGCCCGGTGAGCAGCAGCTCCAGCCGCGCCCGCGCCTCCTCGGGGATGGCTGCGGCCACGCCCAAAATATCTTGCACCGAATCGCGGAAGCCCAGGCCATCCCGCTCGCCGTTGTAGACCAGGCTGGCAGCTCGTGACCAGGCAAAGGTGATCAGGCAGTTGTATAAGCCCCAGACGTTGATGGTGCTGTTCAGTTCCGGATCGGGCGTTTGCACGATCAGGCTGCCGAGTTTGGCGTGCCAGGCGTCTTTGAGGGTTTGTAATTCGGCCGTTGCCCGCGCCAGCGACCCAAATTCGGCCAGGGTATGTTTACCGGTGGTGCGGGCATCGCCAATGCCCATGAGAATGAGCAGCTCGCGACTCTCGCCAGGTTGTAAGGTGAGACTGGCTTGCAGCGTGCCGCAGGCGTTGTCGCCGTAAGCCTGGCTGCCGCCGCACTGCCCCTGCTCCACAACCAGCGGATTGTGATAGCCGCGATATGGGCCAAGAAACGCTTCGCGGCTGGTGTCGTAGCCCGCCAGCGGCGCACCCACCAGGGCCATCCAGGTCTGCATCACATCATCACTGGCCTGGGCGCTGCCCGGCTCCGGCGTCAGATTATCGTGAATGGCGATGCGCAGCAGGCCATCGGCCAATTCACCCTTGACGATGAACAGCGAGTATTGCAAATTGACCTGATCCTGTTGGGTTTGCCACTGGTTGGTGAATTCGCAGTAGGAAAAGGCGGAAATCTGGCGGGGTTGGTCGCTTTCGTTGGTCACTTTTAGCCGCCAATATTCAAAATTCTGGCCTAAGGGCACAAAATAGGTGGCTTCTGTGGCGATGCCCGCGTAACGCGATTCAAAAATCGAGTACGCGGTTCCATGACGGCAAATCGAGTGGTATTGGTCCAAAGGTTTGCCCACAGGCTGCCAGGATGCCGACCAGTAATCGCCGCTGTCGTTGTCGCGCAGGTAAAAGTAACGGCCGGGCTGGTCCAGTGGCACGCTGTTGAAACGCAGACGCAAGAAACGGCCGTGCGCGCCCGATTTGTAAAAGCCGTAGCCACCGGCGTTGTTGGTGATCACTGCGCCATATTCGGTGGAACCCAGATAGTTGCTCCACGATTGGGGCGTGTCTGGCCGGGTGATGACATATTCTTTGGCGTCGTCGTCGAAGTGTCCGTATTGCATGAAAGTCCTCTGTTTGGTGGTTAAATACTTTTGTCGTCAGGCATCGGCGGCGGCGCTTACTCCACCTTGCCCTGTACAACATCGTCGATGGCCTTGAGCAGCGAAAGGTCGCCCATGGCGTCGTGGTCCAGCGTCCAAAACATAATGCCTCCGGCGCGTTCCAGGGCGATTTTTGTTTTGGCCTGGATGGTGGGAATGCCATTGTAGACGTTAGCGGCCCCAGCCCACTCGGTGGTATCGGCGTAGGCGGCCGGCGGATCTGCCTCTACGATTTTGCGGTAAGGCGCTTCACTGGGTCGTGAATAAAACGGCACGCCCATGACGATTTTTTCTGGCGGCAGGCCGCGCGCCAGCCAATAGGCCAGCGCGTCGTTAAACTGCTGCATCGTGCCGTGTTCGGGGCCATCGTAGGCCATGACGTTGACGAAGTCGAACAGGGGGAAGGTTGCGTCGATGACACCTTCGGCCGTTTCGCCGTAGGTGACAACGGCCGTTGTTAACAGTTTATCTGGCATCGCCTGGCGTAGTTCCTGCATCAGCGCCAGGAAATTCTGCGCCGACGGGCCAGGATCGGGATACTCCCAATCCACATCCGCGCCGTCCAGATCATATTCAGCCACAAACGCGCTCAGGTTTTGCACAAAAGCCGCGCGTAAGGCCGGATCGGCGGCCATGGCCTCGAATTCTGCGTCCCAACCCCAGCCGCCAACCGAAATGAGCACCTGCACCCCGGCAGCGTGGGCGTCGGTAACGATTTTTTTGAGCTTCCAGCCGTTGGTCAGCGGCGCAAATGTGCCGTCGGCGTTGGGGATGAGGAAAGCATAGTTGATGTGGGTCAGACGGCCGTAGGGGATGATTTCCGGCACAATGCCGCCGGTAATGTAGGCGAGGACGCGAAAGGATGGTTGTGGTTGGGTCATGGGTGTTTCCGTCGGGGCGATGAGGGTGTTGGGGGGAATGGACATGCTGCCCGGCGCATCTGCCCCACACGCGGATAGGAATACGGCCGTAAAAATCACCCCCAAAATATGCCAGCGGGTTTTCATGCTAATCAACCGCCAGCTTCAAAGCGTCCGTGAGATTGCGCCGCACCTGTGGCGAGGCGTTGAAGCCACCCTGGACCATGCCCAAAACAACCGCGCCAATCACCGGCGGCACATCCAGATTAACCAGGCGAGCTTGCGGGGCAAACTCCTGAATCGTTTGCCACATCGGCTCGATCAGCAGCGGGCCGCCGGAGAACATGCTGCCGGCCAGCACTACGTCGAAGCCTTGCGCGGCAAAATCCAACTGTCGGATAACGGCGCAGGCCATTTCGCCCAGTTCAACGCCCGCCCAGCGGATGAGTTCCCGCATGACGGCGTCGCCTTGCTCGGCCACGGCAAAAATGAGCGGGGCGACTTTGGCGCCGATGGTGTAATACCCTTTGGTGTACCCTTCAATGAGATCGCTCAAATCTTTGGCGCCGCAGTAATCGATGAGCCGGGTGGACAGTGCCGTGTGCGGGCTGCGCTGGGTCCATTCGTAAGCAACCAACTGCATGGCGCGCCAGACCAATTCGGCCGAACCGGCAAATTCGCCCATATGATACCCGTAGCCGGTGACGCGCCCTTCACGTCGCGTATCCGGGTCCCAGCCACGGCAGTTGCAGCCCGTGCCCGAGACCAGCGCCACCCCGCGGCCGGATTCGGTGACGGCGAAAAGGGCCGGAATCGCATCGTTGACCATGCCAATGGGGCAGGTCAGGCCAAGGTGGGCGATGATGCCGGCCATTTGCCCTTCTTCGGACGGCCAGTCGTACCCGGCGATGCCGAACCCGGCGCCGGCAATGTCGGCGGCAGCTAATTGGCTCTGGGCCAATACTTGCGCCAACCCATCCTGAATGGATTGCAACATGCCATCAAACCCAACGCTTTGATAATTGCCTGCTCCGGATTTGGCGAAGGCCAGGAGACGGCCGTGTTCGTCGGCAATCGCCATGTGGGTTTTGGTGCTGCCCAGGTCAGCGCCCAAATAATAACGCATAGGATGTCCTCATTGGGTCGATTGTTACCTGCTCATGACCAGAACTGCGGCAAATAGGGCCGGTGAATGGTCAGCATATCATCCAAAACAGCCTGAACTTTATCGGCCGTCGGGCCAAGCGGATGAGCCATCAGGGCTTCGTAAGCGGCGTCACGATCACCGTGAACGGCCGCTTCCACCGTCAGCAATTCATACGATTTAATTTGAGCAATTAAGCCAAATTGGGCTGGCGGCAGCGGCTCGGTCGGCAGCGGCGCAATGCCGCTGCGCCGAACGACAGCCGGTATTTCCAGCACCCAATCGGCCGGCCATTCGGCGACAGCCCCGCCGTTCCTCACATTGACCACATGGATTTCGCCCAGGTCGTTGTAATGGGCCGTCAGCAATTGCGTGGCTACAGTAGAATACCACGCGCCGCCACGTTTCATCAGATCGGCCGGTGGTTCGCTGAGGGCCGGGTCGGCATACTGCTGCAACAACCCTTTTTCCACTTCCATCACTTCTTCGGCTCGGGAAGGCGGCCAGCTTTCCTGTTCTTTTAGTTTTTTATCGGTGTGGTAGAAGTAATGCAAATAGTAGTTGGGGATCATTTGCAGCACTTCCATCATGCGTGGTTCCCATTCAGGATTGGTTTGGCTGCGAAGGTCGGCCAGGGTGGTTTGCATCAGCTGCGGCCAGACATCTTCGCCTTCGATGGTAAAGCCGCGATGCCAGGAGAGATGGTTGAGGCCGAGGGTGTTGAGGTGGGCGAGTTGGGGGGAAACGGCCGTGCCCAACCGCTCCAAAATCATCATCTTAGCCGTAATCGGCACATTACACACCCCAACTGAAGGCGTCTCCGGCGCATATTGGCTCAATGCCTGCGTCACCAATCCGGCCGGATTGGTGAAATTAACCAACATCGCCCCTGGCTCTGCCAATTCCTGCATATCCCTGGCAATCTGCAAGATAACCGGAATCGTGCGCAGCGCCTTGGCCATGCCGCCCACACCCGTCGTTTCCTGCCCGATCAACCCATGCCGACGGCCCAGATATTCATCCTCGCGGCGCGCTTCCATTTGCCCCACCCGAAGTTGAGTGGTTACATACGCCGCCCCGCGAATGGCCTCCCGCTGGTCTGTCGACAGCACCACCTTAAAGGGCGATCCCTTCGCCGCCACCATGCGCTGCGCAAAGCCGCCCACAATACGCAACCGCGCTTCGTCAATATCCAGCAGCCATAACTCATCCACCGGAAATTGTTCCAACCGCGCCAAAAATCCACTGACCAATTCAGGCGTATACGTCGATCCGCCACCAACAACTGTTACTTTCACGCTTAATATCCTATTACTGGCACGGTTCAACAAGCATTACACCTCGAACCATGCCCAAAAATCTCTCGTTACCACGTTGGGCACTGAGGGCAAAACGGCGTTTTGATGCGTGCTGCGCGATGAGTGAGATGCACTCACCTGCCACGCATTCCCCCTGATGCCTAAACGCAGCGAAATCCAAAGAATCGGCTATTTTTCAACACCCGTGATCACAATACCACGCACGAAGAATCGCTGCGCTAAAATAAAGAGGATCAATGGAGCGATCAGCGCCATCAATGCGCCAGCCTGAATCAGCTGCGGTTTTTGCCCATAAATGCCATTAAATGTCTGCAAAGCCACCGAAATCGGCCAGGCATCGCGGTTTGTCGAGAGATAAATCAGAGGCCCAAAAAAGTCATTCCAGGCATACACAATGTGAAACACGACAATGGCCAACAACGCCGGATACGACTGCGGCAGCAGCACCGACCAAAGTACACGCAGCCGGCTGGCCCCATCGATCATTGCCGCTTCGTCCATATCGCGGGGGATGGTCATGAAGTACTGCCTGAGCAAAAAAGTATCAAAGGCATTGGCAAAAAAAGTTGGCACAATCAACGGCAGCCACGTCCCCACCCAGCCAATTTTTTGGAAGAAGGTGTAGGTAGGGATAACGGTCACAAAGGCGGGCAAAAAGATGGTGGCAATCAACACGATAAACAAGAAGTCACGCCCTGGAAAATCAAAGCGGGAAAACCCATAAGCTACCAGCGTACAAGAAATGATAACGCCAACGGTGGAGGCCAGGGCGTAGAAGGTGGTATTCCACATGAGTCGCGGGTAGTTGATGGTATTCCAAACTTCTTTGTAATTGCTCCAGGTGGGCGCAAACTCCCAGGGGCGGGACAACGCTCGCCAGGACACGGTGCAGACAAACTCGCCCCGGCCAGGATCATTGGGATCGGCAAATGTGCTTTCTTTTGCGCCTTTTTTAACCAGTATCAATGATTTTTCGGAATTATCGGTTTCGCTGCCCTGGCAAGTATTCATTGGCACAGTGTAGGCTTCCATTTCCTTGCCGTTGTATTCGTAGCTGGCCGGTCTGGCCGGCCAGATTGGCGCGCCCAGGATGGTGATTTGCTCTGGCGTTTTGAGTGAGGTGAACACCATAAACGCAAAGGGGGAGAGAAACATGATTAAGACAACCAGGGCGATGCCGGTGATGATCAGCGTTTTTCCAATGGAACGATAAGATATTTTCATGTTAGCCTTTCTCCTTATGAACGGCCTTCACCGGCGTAATAAACCCAATAACGGGCCGTGCCAAATAAGAATACAGTCACGACAAGGATAAGGAAGAAAAGCAGCCAGGCTAACGCTGAGCCATAAGACATATTTTGGAAGGTGAAAAAGGTTTTGTACAAATAGAGGTTGTAGAACATGGTGGCGCCGCCAGGCCGGCCGGTACCATTGTTCACGACGAGTGGGACGAGAAAGTATTGGAATAAAAAGACGACGCTGAGGACCAAATTGTAAAACAGCACCGGTGAAATCATGGGGAAGGTGACATTTCTAAAGGACTGCCAGGCATTGGCGCCATCTACTTTGGCGGCGTCGTATAAGGAGGTGGGCACGCCCTGAAGACCGGCCAGCATGATCAGCATGGCGTTGCCAACGCCCCAAATGCCCATGATGACATAGGTGGGGTAGACCCAGTTGACGTCGTTGGCCCAATTGGGAACCATGGATCTGGGCATGCCCATGGCCATTAACGCGCGATTGATCCAACCGGTTTCGGGATTGAGCATGCCGCCCCACAAAAATACGGCGGCGATAAAAGGAATAATGTAGGGCATGTAAAAAGCACTGCGAAAAACCATTGACCCTTTGAGGTGAGGGCTGTTCATGAGCAATGCTAGAAAGAGCGGGAAGATGATGCCAACGGGCAAGGAAATCAGGCCAAATTTGATGGTGATCCAGAGGGAACCGGCGGTTCCACTGCTCCCGCCCGTCCATATTTGCGGATCATGGAGCATTTGCTGGTAGTTTTTTAGACCGACAAATTGGGGCGCGCTTAAGATCCCATCGGTGATTTTGAGGTCCAGAAAGCTAAACACCAGACTGGCGATGATGGGGAGGAAGGTAAAAACGAAAAAACCAATAAGCCAGGGCGAGATAAATATCAGCCCGTCGCGCATTTCGCGCCGTTTCAGGGATGACATATCGCGATAGGCTTTGAGCGATGGGAGCTGAATTCCACGGTTGAGTTGTTCAAACATGCTCTCTCTTCTCCTCTACAATCCGGACGGCCGTTTCCGTTTGCCCGTATCAGATACAACCAGAAAATGGGCGAGCCAGCCTTGTATGCTAACTCGCCCATTTTTATTGCACATACCGTTACTTGTTGTAAATAACGTTGAGATCATCGATCATTTTCTGCCATTCGGCATCAAAGTCGAGATCCGCAGGGGCGGTGTTGTTTAACAAGTCCAGGAAAGTTTGTTGCCGCGCCCAGGCTTCGTTCCAGTTGGGCTGGTATTGTTCGGCGCTGGGGGCATCCGGGAAAGCCAGACCAGCTTTGAATACGTCCCAGGTTTCTGGGGTAACAAACGGATAGTCTTGGGATTTGATTTCAAAGAAAGCGGCTTGTTTTTCAGGTATGGCCGGCAAGGCGCCATATTGAGGCAGCAGTTTGTCTGCGCCGGTGGTGATGAGATAGGCTAAAACGGCAAAGGCTTCTTCGGGGTGCGCGGTGCCTTTCCAAATGCGGAATGTGTCGGCGTCGACACGGCCGTTCGGCACACCGTCAGGTCCATTCGGCAGCACGCCAGCCTGGAATTCCAAACCCGCATCGCGGAACTCGCCCAGGCAGCAGGTGTACCACAGAGGCGTCACGGCCATGGCCGCTTTACCGGTGTTAAACACGTTGCCATTACCAAATTCAGGCGCGCCAGACAATGGACCGGTGGGGATGAACGGTTGTTCGCCGTACATGCCATCATAATACCACTGCATCGCCTCTTTCCAGCTGTCAGGATAGATGGATACGTAGCTGCCCGGAGCATCGCCTTCAAATACTTTCGCCGCGCCGGCAATAAAGGAACCGATGTAGTTCGGGTGGGTCTGCCATTGTGGGCTATAACCAACCTGGACGATCTGGGTCGGGTCAAAACCATTTTCTGTCGAGTTCAGACCATTGATGTCGATGGTCAGACGCTTGGCAACCTCGGTCAAGGTCTCCCAATTCCACTCCACCATCGCGCCATCCAACTCATACATATCACCATATGTTTGTGGCGGGTAGGCCAGCCCAACTTCATCAAAGTATGCGGGAACGTAGTACACGGCCGAGGGGAACACAGCAAACGGCAAACCAACTTGCCCTTCTTCAGTCTGGTAGGAGTCTACCAGGGCGGGGTCGAAAACGGATGTGTCAAAACCGGTAGATTCGATGTAGGGGCCGATGTCTAACCATTGGCCATAAAACGCGTTGGAACCGCCCCAACCGACCGGCCCAATGATGTCGGGACCGGCGCCAGAGGCGATTTGGGTCGCCAGGGTGTCGCGCGCGCTGTCGTAGGGGACAATTTCCAGAACCAGCTCAATGGCGTCCTGGGAAGCGTTGAAATCGGCTACAACTTCTTCTTGGGTGGCAACTTGCTGCGGATCCGTGCCGGTTCCCAAACCAACAAACCAACGAATCTGGACTTTATCACCCGCTGGCGCTTCGGCTGGCGCTTCGGCTGGCGCTTCGGCTGGCGCTTCTGTAGCCGCCATTTCTTCAGCCGGGGCTGCTTCTTCTACTGCGGTTTCTGTCGGAGCAGCTTCTTCAGTTGTCGTACCACCGCCGCAAGCTACAAGCAGCAAGCCGATGGCTAAGGCTAAAATAAGGAACAAGTATCGCGATTTGCGCATTTTCTTCTCTCCTAAAGTTATTTTGCAAACAGGTTTGTACAATTTTTTTGAACATCCAATCTAGTTCATTAGCCGCGAGGAACGATTAAACGTTTGCTTCTGGCCTGCGGCGACTGAAGTCTCTTTTTTCGCTATCCATCACCTCCTTGTACACCTTGGTTTGAATTGCCCAGTATTCTGAGGCTTGCCAGGTTTTTCTGAGCTAGTTGAATGGCTCCCCAGGCGCCATAATTGTCTGCCGGGGAAGCCACTTGCAGCACGGCCGTATCCAACATGACGGCCGCCAACGGTGAGCGAGCAGCTTGCTGCTGCCATTCCCGGTGGATGGCGTCGAGAAGCAAACGGCCGTTTCGCGCCACACCACCGCTTAACACAATTTTTTCCACGTCATAGGTCATGATCAGGCCTTGTAAGGCCTGCCCCAAATAAGCGCCCGCCTGTTGAATAATGCGCTCGGCCACCGGGTCATACATCGCCGCCGCCGCAAAGACCTGGGCCGCAGTGACCGGCTCGTTGGTCGCTAAGGTTGTAGACCGGCCTTCCTGCACGGCCGTTTGCCCGGCCAACGCAATCGCCGGACCAGAAACATACGCTTCCAGACAACCCCGGTTGCCACACTTGCACAACAACCCATCCGGCTCCACAATCAGATGGCCAATTTCCCCGGCCATGCCATGCGCGCCCCGGTACAACTGCCCATCCAAAATAAGACCGGCCGCCAAACCAGTGCCAATGGACACGTAGGCCAGATAGTGCACCACGCCGCCGAACAGTCTGGCAGAGCAGCCCAGGGCCGCCACACGCACATCATTTTCCAAAAAACAGGGGACGCCCAATTCTGTTTCCAGCAAAGAACCGGCAAGCACATCAGTCCAGTTTAGATTAACGGCCAGCTTCACCTGCCCGGTCGCCGGGTCTACCAGGCCAGGAATGCCCAAACCCAGGCACAAAACGGCCGTCATATCCCGGTTCGCCACATCCAAGGCCGTGGTAACGGCCGTTACAATGCTGCCCAGCGTGCGGTCTGGCGACGACACATTTGTGAAGACAGTCGCCTCGCCCAACAGAGCGCCCAATTCGTCAGCGACGACGGCCGTAATCGTTGTGCCGCCTACATCCACGCCAACAAACACAGGTTGTGAATTCGTTAATCGAGGGTCCATACGCTTGGTCATCCGGGTCTTAAGCCTGACAATCTCACCTCAAAAAAGGCGTGGAGCCGCTCAGGTGGTCATCTTAACAAACGTGATCGTGGGCTATTTCCTGAGGCTATTACGCTGCGCAGCCGCAGGAACGACGCAAAACAATATCTGTGGGATGAAGGGTTTCCAGCTCCGGCGTTTCGCCTTCTAACAGGCAAAACAACTGCCGGGCAGCCGAACGACCAACCGCTTCCGTCGGCGCACGCACGGTAGTCAGCGGCGGCATAAGAAAGGGGGACATGCGCGAATCATCAAACCCCACCACACTCACATCTTCGGGAATTCGTAAACCGGCCTCTTTTAACGCCTCATACACACCCACGGCCGCGTCATCATCGCCGGCAAATACCGCGTCGAAGGGCGGGTGATGGGTGTCGGCCAGAAAATTTTTCAACGCAGCGTAAGCAATTTCACGCTCAAACGAACCGCGCAGCGTCAATGCTTCATCAAAGGCAATGCCATGATCCGCCAGGGCGGCCCTGTAACCCACTTCGCGCCAATACGAATCTTCTTGCTGCTTTGGACCGCGCATCAGCAATATGCGGCGACGGCCGTGCGCCGTAATCAGATGATCCACCAGCTTGCGTGTCGCCGCTTTGTTCTCCACCGTTACAAAAGGAACACTCACTCCCTCCGCCGGCGTTTTGTGAATCAGGACCAGGGGAAACCCGCGTTCAGACAATTGGGCAATTTGCTCATCACCCAGGCTGTTGGCAAACACCAACAACCCATCTGTGTTATGGCCACCCAGGGGTAAATAGCTATCCGTTTGCAGTTCTGGCCGGCAGGTGGCTACCAGCAAGTTGTACCCTTCGTTACGCACAATTGTCTCAATTCCCGCCAGCAGCGGGCCAAAAAAATCATTGTGCATGTTGGTCAGCAGCAGGCCGATGGCGTTTTTTCGCCGCAGCGCCAGGTGGCGCGCAGTCTCTTGAGGAATGTAATCCAGTTCATCCATCACCCGCTGGATGCGATCAGCCAACTTTTCCGAGACGGGCGCGTTTTGGTTGAGGTACCGGCTGACAGTCGCTACGGAAACACCCGCTTCGCGGGCCACATCTCGAATGGTGATGGAGGAAGAACGTTTTGTCATAGTATGTAACCGCTTACGTAACCGCTTACGTAACCGGTTACATTATGGCATATAACCAATAGGGTGTCAACGAAATTAGCAGAACTGCACAAATCGAACAAACACGCTGGCGAAACGCTAAAATGGAATCAAAATTGGACCAATCTTGAAGATTGGTCCAATCTCGCCGAGTTAAAAACGAACGATTACCTAACCGATGACTACCTCGACACGCACACTGGCCCCGGCCGGAGCGATGGGCAGCACGTCGCCGGCCACCGGCTGGCCATCGACCAGCAGCGAAGAGACGCGCCCAGCCCCCTGACGGCGTACCTGGATGTGATACTCCGCGCCTCGGAATTTGCGCACCACAGAAAACGATGGCCAATCCGAAGGGATGACCGGATCGATGCGCAGGCCGCCCAGCGACGGCCGTATGCCCAAAATCCAATGGGTGATGGCGCTGTAATTCCAGGCCGCCGTGCCCGTCAGCCAGGAATTTTTAGCCTCACCATGCGTGATGGCGTCTTTACCGGCGATCATCTGGGCATAGACAAAGGGTTCGCAGCGATGCAGATCGCTGATGGCTTCGCGCGCCGAGGGGTTGATGCGTTTGTAGTAATCAAACGCCTGGTCGCCACGACCAGCGCGTGTCTCGGCGATCATTACCCAGGGGTTGGCGTGGCAGAAGATGCCCGCATTTTCTTTGTAGCCGGGCGGATAGGAGGAGATTTCGCCCAGGTGCAGGTAGTATTGGCTGAAAGCAGGCTGCTGCAAGACGATGCCGTGCGGCGTGGCCAGATGCTCGGCCACCGAATCGAGGGCTTGCTGCGCACGGCCGTTCGCCAACCCCAGCCCGGCCATCACGCACATACCCTGCGGTTCGATAAAAATTTGCCCTTCCTCGTTTTCCCGCGAGCCAAGCGGACGGCCGTCATCATCATACGCCCGCCGGAACCAATCGCCGTCCCAGCCGTGCTGCCATACAACGGCCTCCATGTCGCTGGCCGCCTGCCGGTAATCGTGCGCGGTGTGCCCGGCTGCCTGCGACAGGTTGGTAACGGCCGTAGCCTGCCCCACCCCATGGGCAATCAAATCGGCCATTTCCTGCGCCGCCAATACAAACAACCCGGCGATAAACACACTTTCCGCCACCAACCCTTCCTTATTAGTGGTTGTCTGGAAGCTCTGCCCCGGCGTGTCGGAAAAGCAGTTCAGGTTCAGACAGTCGTTCCAATCCGCGCGGCCAATCAGCGGCAGGCCATGCGGCCCGCGCCGCGTCAGGGTGTAGCCCATGGCGCGTTGCAAATGTTCGTACAGCGCCGTTTCGCTGCCCGCTTCGTTTTCGTAGGGGACCAATTCGTCCAGAATCGCCCAATCGCCTGTTTCTTTGATGTACGCCGAAACGCCCACCACCAGCCACAGCGGGTCATCGTTAAAGCCAGAGCCAACGTCGTTGTTGCCCCGTTTGGTCAGAGGCTGATATTGGTGGAACGCGCCGCCGTTGTGCATCTGCGTGGCCGACAGGTCCAAAATGCGCTCGCGCGCCCGTTCCGGAATCATGTGGACAATGCCCAACAAATCCTGGTTGGAATCGCGGAAACCCATCCCCCGGCCAATGCCGCTCTCAAAATAAGAGGCTGAACGGGACATGTTGAACGTGACCATGCACTGGTAGGCGTTCCAGATATTTACCATGCGGTTGGTGTCGGGGTCGGGGGTTTGCACCTGGAAGCGGTTTAGCAGATTGGCCCAATCGGCTTGCAGCGCGGCAAAAGCGGCTTCGGCGTTGGCCCATTGGCGATATTTGGCCAGCACGGGCTGCAAAGTGCGGCGGTTGACGGTTTGTGAGCCGGGCGGGTCGAATTTGTCGTCTGCTGGGTTTTCGTGGTAACCCAGGAGGAAGATGATTTGTTTTTCGTCGCCGGGCTGCAAGTGCAGGCGCAGGTGATGGGAGCCGATGGGCTGCCAGCCGTGGGCCACCGAATCGCCGGATATGCCCTGTTCTACAACCTGCGGTTCGTGCCAACCACGATACGCACCCAGGAAGGTTTCGCGTTGGGTATCGAAACCGGCCAGGGGTTCGGAGCAGGCGAAGTAGGCGATGTGATCGCGCCGTTCGCGGTATTCGGTTTTGTGGATAATCAGGCTTTCTTCGGGCCAGACTTCTACTTGTCCGGTGGAGTAGTTGCGTTGGTAGTTAGATGCGTCGTCGAGGGCGTCCCAGAGGCAAAATTCTACGGCCGTAAACAAGCTCAAGTCTGCGGCGGTGTCACGGCCGTTCTTCACCGTCACTTGCCAGATTTCCATCGTCTCGCCGGGGGGAACGAAATAGCGCACGGCCGTTTCTATCCCCTGCGCTTGTGACCGGATAGCGCTGTAACCAATGCCATGCCGGCATTCATAGGCCGCCAGCGGGCTGCGCGTGGGCATCCACGTTGGCGACCAAAAAACCGGGTGGTCGCTCTCGGCTGCATCATCGCGCAGGTACAAGTAGCGGCCGCCCATGTCCAACGGCGCATTATTATACCGATAGCGCGTCAGCCGCCGCAGCCGCGCATCCTTATAAAAGGTGTAGCCGCCGGCCGTGTTGGAAATCAGGCCAAAAAACGCTTCGCTGCCCAGATAATTGATCCAGGGCAGCGGCGTATCCGGGCGGGTAATCACATATTCTTTTTGTGCGTCATCAAAATATCCGTATTTCATTTTATAATTCCTCCATTTACTGCGTAGCAAAAATCCATAAAGAAACCGACTGCGGTGGCAGGGACAGACGGCCGTCTGTCGGCCAGTTCACCGGCTGCGGCGCGTCGGGGGTTTGGTCCATGTCCAGCCGCCACAATTCGGCGGCGGCCAGGCTGTCTGGCAGCGGCAAAGTCACCGCTTGCTCGGTGTCGGCCAGATTCACGAGCATGATGGTGAGACGGCCGTCTTCTCGCCGCGCCGCATACACCGACACATCTTCCACGCCCGATTCCGCATACACCTGTTCAGACCCAAATTGGCTGTATAACTGGTAAACATAATAACTGGGGCGCAGGATATCGCGGCCAATCAATCCCCAACCGCCCTGCCCGCCCTGCGAGGTTAGCATCCAATGATTCACCATCAAAACGTCCTGGCGAATCATCTGCCCCAACAACTCCGCCAGCCACACGGCGTTGTAGTGCGAATCGGGCGTCGCCTCCCCGCCCACCGCCTGGTTCCAATGTGTATTTACTTCCGTCAGCGCGATGGGAATGTCGCGGCCGGTGTTTTCAGCGATCAGGCCGCGCAAATAGGGGATGGTTTGCGCCCACTCGCGGCTTTGCTGCCGCAAATCGCTTATGGTGACGCTGTCTTGTCCCGCCGGAAAGGGGTACCGATGGAAAGACACTATGTCCACCAGATCGCCATTGGCCTTTAGAAATTCGGTCATCCAGTCTCGTCCAGACGAGTCTTTGGGATTCGTGGCCAAATTGTAGGTGAACTGGTGAATGTCCGGTCCAATCAGCTGAATGGTCGGGTCGATGGCTTTCATGGCCTGGGCAAATGCCCGCCATTCGCGGTTGTACTGCTCGGTGTCGTAATCATCGGCCTTGTTCAGAGATTGCAATTCGGCGGCAAACAAGGTTGGCTCATTGCCAATGCTCCAGTACCTGACGCCATATTGCTTCTCGATATTTACGTAGCGGACCAGCTCGGCGGCCTGTTCTGGCGTGGCTTCGCGCAGGCGCACGGAAATAGAGGCTTCGGCGCCCATCTGGCGCAGAAAATCCATGAAATAATCGATCTGGTATGGTTTGAGGTCGTTGCGGTCGCCCCAGGCGCCGCCGGGGAAACGCACCACCTTGACGCCGGAGCTAAAGGCGGCGGGCAGCATGTTGACGGGTACGGCGACCCAGGGACCGTAGTTGGACCCTAACAGGGACGGGCTGATGGGTCCGACATCGACGCTCGGCACGACTAGAATTGTTCCGGCAGCGGGTGTGGGGATGGGGGTTGGCGGGAGAACGGCCGTCGGCGGCGGCGCGGCGACCTGATTACAGGCGGTAACGGCCGTTACCACCCAGGCAATCAACAGCCAAAACAACAATCGTTTGTGAGTCAACATGGCGGAAAGCTCCTTTATGTAACCGCTTACATTTCGCTTTTTCCATGTTACTCCTCAATTCATATTTTGTCACGAACTGCAAACAGGAAGAGGGGGGAGTGGGGGGGGTCATGATTTACGATTGGCGATTGGAAATCGCAAATCGCAAATCGCCAATCGCCAATCGCAAATTGCAAATTGCAAATTGCAAATCTCAGGCTGTCGGCGCAGCGTGAGTCTGGCGGAGCCAGGTCTTAAGCTGCCGGTAAACGGCCGGCGCGCCTACCAAATCTGGCTCAGTAATGTCTAACTCGGCCGGATACAGCAGGAACGGCCGTGTCTGATACCCGCCCATCCCGCCATGACAGCCGATCAACTCCTCGAACGCGGCTACCTCGTTGGTCTCCGCGTTGTAGAAGCTGTTGACGTAGATGTCCGGCACATCGGGGAACTGGTTATAGCGCAGCAAATGGTCGCGGGCGTTCTGGCCAAACCCGGCCAGCGGGTTCTCGCCCTCAACGCGGTCGTCGGCCAGGTAGTAACGGCCGTTGTCCCCAATCACCACCGGCCCCTGAGCTTCCGAGTGGACCATCAACCAGCCAACTCCCTCATGCGAAGCCAACCCGTGCAGCAAACCGGGATAAACCATCTCAATCTGTTCCAACGTTACCCGCTCTTCCAGCCACGTGCCATAAATCAGCCCCAAATTGCCGGAGGCCAATACCAAGACATGCGCGTCGGTTTCCAACCCTTCATCGTGCTCATCTGGACCCAGCTTCACTTCGCCGTCTTCGGTTTGTCTTTTTGTCACCCGCTTCAAGGCTTTGGCGGTTCGTTTGTCGTTTTGGATGGCATCGTTCACCAGCACATTCACATGCCCCCACGATTCGTTGGTTTCCATGATGCCCTGCACATGGAACGCTGTGGCATACTGCTGCACCAGCTCCTGCAAATTAATGCCATACCGCTGCTTAAAGGTTGCCCCGCCGCTCTGTCCGTGATCCGATAACACAACCATGTGATACGGCCGTGGCGCATTCCTGGCCGCGCTCTCCAGCCGGGCAAATTGGGCATCCAGTTTGCGCAGCGTATCCAGCGCATCAAACGATTCCACGCCAGAGTGATGGGCGACTTCATCGTAACCCACAAACGTGGCATACGCCGACGGCACGCCAGCATACATGTCCCCAATCAGCGTATAAATGTTCAATTCGCGCATAATAACGGTCGTAAACACGCGCAGCAGTGGGTATTTGCCGCCGCGATGGCGCTTATCCAAAATAGGGTACACGTTGTTCTTGCGCGCCTGACGAAACTGCCGGATCTCTAACATGATGTCCCAAACCATCAACAACAGGGTACGAGTGATGTTGTAGGGATCGACAAAGTAGGCGTAAAAATCAGTCAGATGCAGACGCGAAAGGTCTTTCATCGTGCTGGCGGTCACGCTGACGATTGGCGCGTCGCCCGACAAGAGATTGCCCCGGCTGGCGCCATTATCAACCAGCAAGCCATTGCCGTCGGAATGTCTCTTTTCCAGAGCAGCAACCTCTTTCGGGCTGCTGGAAGCAACCACGGTTTTGCGCTGCCGGTCGTACCAGCGAAAAGCGGGGATGTTATCGTTGTTGCCGTGCAAAATACCGGCCTGGCTGGCCGAAGTTTGTGACGACAGGTCGGTCTCCCATTCCACCAGCTTGTGGCTGCCTTCATCTAACCACTGTTTGAGGGTGGGTGCGTAGCCGTCACGCATGGCTTTTTCCAAAATGGGTTCGGCCAGTCCGTCAATTTCCAGGAAAAGGAACCCGGGCACATCGGTTTTTTCTGGTTTGGCTATGCGGTTGGCGCGTCGCCTGACCACGTTGCGATACCAGGAGCTGTCGTCGTCGATGGTGAGGAGCATGCTGGCGATGGTGTTTACGGCCGTTAGCCAAAACGCCACCCCTATCGCCGCCCACAACCCATTCACGTTAAAGCCCTCCACCAAATAAGAGGCCAACAAGATGATCGCCCCATTCAGAATCAGCGCCGCCAGCCCCAAAGTTAATACGGCAAACGGCAATATCAGATAACTGAGCATGGGCCAGAGAAGCGCATTCAACAAGCCAATCGCCGCCGCCGCAACCAGGGCGGTCGAAAAATCGTCTACGACCATGCCAGTGAACAAAAATGTAGCCAGCACCAAAGCCAAGGCTTCAATTACCCAAATGACGATAATCCGAAGGATCGGTCGTCTTACCCGAAGGCGTTTTTGGTCCATAATGTTTTCTCCTTCGAAAATCTGTTAACGCAGCGACGCAGCGACGCAGAGATTGCGGTAGGTTTTTCATTCATGGTGTTGAGCCTGCGCTGATGTCGTCTCCTGAGAAAACAGCTAGAGCGAGAGCAAAAGTCTGACACGGCCTCTTTCTCTCGCTCTTACTTTAGCGCCAGCTTTTCATTTAAGGGAGTGGGCGATCTGCCCGTAAAGTACCCTGTTTGTTACGGCCGTTCCGCAGCCACGCCCCACTCTACTTCAAAAACCCGCGAGAATTCAGCAATCGCCCGCGGGTCTTCGGTGGCAAGGCTATATTCGTTTAAGCCGCTGCCTGCACCAAACGCGCTGTAATGCAAATTTTGGCTGCCAACTATCAGGAGCTGGTTATCAATTAACAGCACCTTTGGATGCATCGCTCCCGCAAAATAGCGCACTTCGACCTGATCCGCCACCCCCAGTTCTTGCAGCCGATCGAGGAAGGCCCGCAGCGCCACATTGTTCTCGACCCCTTCAAACGGACCCGGCTTCACCAGGATTCGTAGATGCGCGCCGTTTTGCGCCGCCTGAATCAGCCCTTCGGTATAAATGGGCGATTCATCGACTGTGCAGACATCGAACAAAATGTTCAGGTTGCAGATCATATCCAGCGCAAACTGCACATGAACCACATCAATCGTCTCTTGCGCCGCCGCCATCGCGGCTTCCACCTGCCGGTCGGCCTGATCATGCACCCGTGAACGATACATGGAAAACGCCGTACTGTTATCGCCGGACAAATAAAATTTTTGCACTTCCGGCACATGATCGGCCGTCGCCGAATAGTCGTAACAGGTGGTTTGCCAGGGAACGCCAAATGGCGGATTCAATTGCAGGCAGGTGCGCGCATCGGCGCCTGCCCACATATCATCAAACATGCGCTGCGACGATTGGGCAACGGGTCCGGTCATTTCCAGGGCAAGGTCAAAACGGCCGCCGCCACTGCCCGATGGGTGGTCCAACGGTAAATGGTCATAGGTCATGTTAAAACCGGCGGCTACGGCCGTTTGTCCATCTACAATCACCGTTTTCACATGGCTGTGTGGTAAATTGCCTTCATAATCAGCCACCTCCAGCCGCCAGCCCAGGGTCTCGTCCACCATTTTATCGATGCCTGCGTGGCGCAAATCGGCCAGCAGCGTCCAGAGCTGCCCCGTCGTTTCGCCCATCGCCAGCTCTGGCGGATTGCCCAGCATGATGCGCACCGTTAACCCGCGTGGGTATTGCTCCGGATGCGCCTGCAGCTGGCGGTACAAATCGCCAACGGCCGTGGCCACCACACTGCCCGGGCTGTCGTTGTTCAGCGGCGCGGCGTACCACATGGTAGAAAACAACACTTCATAGTTAGCGCCCCGGATCAGGTCGCCCAGCACGTCGAACGCGCCGTTTGGCGTCGGGGCGTAAGGCAGGCCATACTCCGGTTTGGGATTCGGCGTCAGGATCAGGCGGTCATAGCGGTTCTGGCAGAAGGGCACGATGGTTTCGGGCGATTGGTAGATGCCTTCCTGGGCAACGTCGTACAAAATCCGCCCAAATTTCGCCAGGTCGTCCGGGTCGCACGCATATTGGATTTGCGCGGCGTAATCCAGGCCGTTCACGCCGGCCCAGGCCACATGCAAACTGCCATCGTCCGCGACCGTCAAAGCCGGTCGGGCATTGGGCGCGCTGTGGCCAATCAAGGCGGGCGGCGTCCAGCCAACGGCCGTTTTCACGCTTTCATACATCACACTGGCCGGTTGGTTCACGCCGTTGGCATTGGTCACGAAATTGCCATACCAGACCACATGGACCTGCCCCAGATTATCCAATGCCAGGGCCGGGCGATTCAGACACGGCCCATTGGCCACAGCTTCCACCTGCCCCTCATGCCAATACACCAGGCCCTGATCGGTGCAGAAAGCGGCGTGGGGCTGGGTGTTGGGGTCCGCGGTGATGGCAGGGTAACGGCCGTTTACCGTCTCGCCTACGGCCGTCCAGCCGGCGCCATCAAACTGAGTCATGCCTAATGCGCCGCTTTCATCGGCAAACACAAGTTGGAAGGCGCTGTTTAGCTGTGGCGATGAGGCGCCGCCGGGCACACAACCGGTGGCCGTCGCCTGCGGCGTGCCGGATACCGACCAGGCCACGTAGGGCATAATGTTTGCGTCGTTGGCCCATACCAGGAGTGCGGTGTCGCCCTGAATGGCCAGCGCGGGCTGCCGGTCGCCCACCGCCGGTGGACGGGCGCACAAATTGGCCGGGGGAATGGGCGATGGCGGGTTACAGCGGCCATCCTGGCAGTAGCTGACCATGACAGCGTTATCTTGCACCCAGGCCAGATAAATACGGCCGTCATTCCCCAGAGCGATCGTCGGTTCGGTTGGCGCGCCAGCGACCACCTTAACGGGCGGCTGCCACGCCGTCTGCTGCTCGGCGGCAGACCACTGCCCGGCTTGCAGCATCAGGCCGTCGGCTTGCGCCCAGGCCACAGCCAGACGGCCGTCGCCGTTGGCGGCAATGGCCGGGGGCGAGGATAGGGGAACGGCCGTCAGGTTAGCGCTTTCCAGCCAATGCGTGCCGGTCGTGTTCAGGTCCAACACCGCCGACAAACCTGAATCTTGCGGCGTCAACAAATCGCCCACGGCTGCCAATACGGGGCGGAAGAGGAGAGCGATACCCAACAGGACAACGGCCGTGATAATCATGCGCCGCTGCCAGGATTTTAGCGACAGCGAGCGCACCGGCAAAAATGTGCCGCCCTTCCCTTGCGCAAGATTGTGGTACACATACCCCAGGCTCGCCCCGCCCAAGCCCGCAAACGAAAAGAAGCCAAACAAAATCCACTCATACGGTCCGGTGGCTACTTCCCCATTGGCAATATGGAAAATAAACTGCCAGATTGTCGCCCCCAAAACGATGCCGCCCAGCCCAAACCCGGCGGCGCTCCAGCGAGTGATGGCTGGAAAACGGCGACCGGCCGTCCAAAGCCCCATGGAAATGCCCATGATAAGGCCAAAAACAACCCCCACAAGGCCAAAGACAACGCCAAACACATAAACCGGCGTGGCCGAAATATCGTAAAAAGAGAGCAAGGACACGATCAGGATGATGGGGAAGATGAGCAGACCATATCCAAGGCCAAAGGTGATCCCGCTGCGCCATACGTAACCTCGGCGCTCTTTTCCCTGGCCAATTGTCGGTAACGTCGCCCCGCCAACGCTGCCGCCAAACAAACCACCTACTCCGGCAATAAAAAAGGCCAACAACAGCCCAAATACCAATCGGAATATCGGGCTGCCGAACAAGAACCAATTGGATGGCGTCAGAGCAAACAAGATATAGCTGATGATATTGCCAACCAGTAATCCCAACCCATAGGCCAGGCCACTAAAAAGGATTTGTTTGGGGCGAGTTGTAGGCACCATTGGATTTTACCAGATCGATTTGAGCGTTTATGAAAGAAGAGCAACTGGTAGATCGCTCTTCTTTCATAAACTAAACTGCTAAATGGTCGAATTACATGCTAGAACAAGACTACGGGACCAGCAAATTGATCACCCCACTCGTCCCATCGGCTAAAGTATAAAACAATTGCCCGGCCGTTACCACAGATGTACTGTTCACCAGTTCCGACCCCCACTGATACCCGGTCAGGGATTCCAGAGCGGCCAGGTAGGCCTGTTCTTGCTGCATGGTGGCTTCTTCGCAGGCCATGCGGGTGGTGGCAATCGGGCCAACGGTGAAGAAGTCTCTCACGGCCGTCAACGCACCAGAGTAGGTGTTGCAGCCAGCAGACCCGGTAACTTCCGTCTCGCCGAACACGGCCGTGATGGTTGTTCCTTCCAACACCGGCTGTTCAGCCCCTACCGGGCCGAAAGATACAACCTGGAATTCGATGCCCGTGGCGCTGGAAACCGGCAGTTTTTCTTCCGGCGTTTCGCCGCCGCTGGCGGCAGATTGGGCGGCAAAGCGCAGCGTGCCGCTGTCGAAGGCCATGTCCATGAACAGGTCGCCATCCTGGAAGAAGTAGATGGCCGCATTGCTCAGATTCGCCACAAACTGGTCGCTCAGCGAATCTTCCGGGCAGGCAGCCAGAGTGCTAGGGCCGGGGATGACGCTGAGCGTGCTGCCATCGGTGGTGTAGGAGGCCACAACGTTGTTGCAGTCGGCTTTGATAGCGGCCGTGCCGTCGGCGTTGAAGGTGATGGTGTAGCGCGTGGGGTCGGATACGGCCGTTTGCTCCACCGGCGTGGTCACCGAAACCCACTGCCATGTCGTGCCCGTCAGCAGCGGCGACAGGGGCGGCGCTTCCACCACCGGCACGTTGTCGGCGTTCACCGCTTCCACAAAGGTGGCCGACACCCACACCTGTCCATCCGACAGGTTGGGCGCGTCGATCACCCACCATCGGCCGTCGGCGCTGCGGCCGATAATTGCGCCGCTGTCGCCCAAAGGCGCTGTGCCCACGTAGGGATAATCGGTTCCCGGACCGGTGCGCAGGAAGATGCCATCCGGGGCGATGACAGTGGCCACGGCTTCGCCGTCGGTAGGCGCAGGCAGGTCCACGGTTTGCTGCGCGGCAAAACGCAGCGTGCCGCTGTCGGCAAACATATCCATGTACAGTTCGCCGTCGCGGAAGAAGTAGATGGCCGCGTTGGTGAGGTTAGCCACAAACTGGTCGCCCAGCGAATCTTCCGGACAGGCGGCCAGGGTGCTCGGTCCGGGCAAAATGCTCAGGCTGCCGCGGTCGGCGGTGTAGCTGGCGACCACGTTGTTGCAGTCGGCTTTGATGGCGGCCGTGCCGTCATCGTTGAAGGTGATGGTGTAGCGGGTGGGGTCGGAAACGGCCGTTTGTTCCACCGGCGTTGTCAACGACACCCACTGCCAGGTCGTGCCCGTCAATTTGGGCGTCAGTTCCGTGGGGAAGGTCAACGATTGGACCAGGGCGTCCAAAGCCGCCAGGTCGGGCGTCCAGCCGGTGGTGGGCAGGGCGTTCAGGGTGTCTTTGGTGGTCTGCAAATAGGCGGTGTAGCTGTCGGCATTGGCGACCTGGGCATTGACTTCTTCCGGCACATCGGCCAGGGTGTTGGGCAGGCTTTCGGTCGATACCGGCCAGATCAGCGAGACGTAGAAGACGCCATTGCTGGTCAGACCCTGGTAATAGTAGCTCGTGGTTTCGTTGGTTAATGGGCTAACGTCTAAACGGAAAGGCCAGTCGGATACGTAACGCACGCCGCTGCCCACGTCAAAGTTCAGATCGGCAAACTGCACCCAGCGGTCCATGTCGCTCATGGGCGGCGGCAGGATGGGCATGGCGCCGGTCGGCGGTTCGGTACGTCCTTCGGCCTGGGCGATGAGGGTTTGCAAACTGGCCAATTGGTCGGCGACGATGGCGCTGCCGGTGGCGGTGTACATATCGGCGTAAGCCTGCGCAGGGAAGATGTAGAGGCGACGGCCGTTATTGGCAATGGCTTCTTCTGGTGTTTCTCCATCAAACGTTAACACGATGTGCGGCGGCATTCCCTGGAATCCGGGGCCTTCGACTACCGGGCTGCCGGGTTGGACCACCCAACTAAAGGAATTGGCCAGACCTTGCAGGTTCATCTGGATGGTTTCGGCGGGGATGGCTTCGATTTCAGCCTCACCGGCGGCGGGTACGGCTGCGTTGCGGAAATAATCCAGCGGGCCGCCATCAACGCCGGCCACAACCAGGACGCTGCCGTTTTCTTCCAGGCGATAGGTCTGCGGAACGCCGAACATCATCATCATGGCGTCAGACAGCGATTCTGGCGGGCAGGCGGCCATGGTCATCGGTCCCAGTTCCATATAAATCGCGTCGGGGCTGGCGGTGGCGTATTGTCCGGAGGCGCTGTTGCAATCTACCTGGGCGCTAAAGGAGCCATCGGCGTTGAAGAGCAGGGTGTAGGCTTCCGGGTTGGGCACGATGATGGGGTCCATCTGCGCGCCGTTGGGGTCGCGCCGTTCCCACTGCCAGGTGATGTCGATGAGTTGTGCGTCGGCGATGTGGCTCATGGCGGCCAGCGGCGAGGCTGGCGTTGGTTCAAGGGTGGGTTCCGGTGTAGGCGGAACTTCTGTGGGTGGCACTTCTGTGGGTGGGATTTCGGTGGGTGGTACGGCCGTTGACGGTACTTCTGTGGGTGGAATGGGGGTTGGCGTGGCTTCTTGCCCGCCGCAAGCTGCCAGCGCCAATAACAGGGCCAGCAAGAGTATGTAACCTAATTTTTTCATATATGTCTCCTCAATTATTATCTTCCAATTGACATGCTTGCCTGAAGCTGCGAACGGCCGTCTGGCAAAGCAGCGGGTGATAATAACGTAACATGTATGACGGCTCAATGATTGGGACAGGTTTATTAGGAAGTCATCACAATTAGCCCGCCCTGGCGCATGACTTGAAGAGGAGTGGGTGTCGGGGAACGGCCGTCTGGCAAAAAAAAGCCCGGCACACTGTTCGCTCCATTGTGCCGAGCTTTGATGGCTAGTTTTGGGCGATTTCAGGACTGCATCCTGAACATCATGCATCACGCATCCTCAAGTCCATCGGTGCCAAACGCGTCACGCAATTTGGCTTCGCCCTCTTTTGAAAGCGATGTTTGCAGCACTTTTGCCTTAAACGAAGCCAGTTCTGGCAGGACTTTATCTGTTCTTACCTTTATCACCAGCAAAAACAAAGCCGCCTGCCCTGGGGCAATCGACTGCGCCACGTCTTTCAGAAAATCATCGTCAATCCCGACATCGGTGAACCTGGCGTTTAACGCGCCGCCCACCGCGCCCGCCGCCATCCCCAGCCAGGGCGCGATGAAAATGGTTCCGATCAGCAGTCCCCAAAATGCGCCGCCCAATGCCCCTCGACCTACCAGACGGTCAAGCTGCTTTATCTTGGCCTTGCCGTTCATGTCCCGCACGACAATGGCCGCATCTTCCAGGAAAATCAACTCCTGTTTCTGCAATTCCTGCAATTTATCGCGCATTTGGGCGGCGCTTTCTTCATTTTCCAAAACCAAAACGATCATCTCAGTCATAACTCGTCTCCTTTTTATTTGTGACCAGCCATAAAAATTGAAATGTACTCACACAGACCCTAAGGGTTTTTCCCTCGAGCAAGCAGGCCCTTTGGCGCCTAAACCCTTAGGGTCTTCAACCGAGACCCTAAGGGTTTGCCCTCGAGCAAGCAGGCCCTTTGGCGCCTAAACCCTTAGGGTCTTCAACTGAGACCCTAAGGGTTTGCCCTCGAGCAAGCAGGCCTTCTGAAACCCAAACCCTTAGGGTCTATTGTCGCTTGATCTACGACAACCCGTTTTCAGTTTCTTCTGCCATGTCCAGAAAATGCTCCAACCAACGGGTCCGCCACACCAGACGCTGCACGAATACCCATAGGATGGTCAAAAGAGCAATAACCACGTAAAACAGGGTAGGCAGCGGTACCAGATTGAAAAAGCCGCGCAGCCATGGCAGCGCCAGCACCACCAGATAACTGGCGAACAAGGCCACCGCCGCCACAACGGGCAGCCAATTACGACCGCGATACGGCGCGCCGCCAGCAAACCATGCAAATGGCGGTTCGGCAAAAATCATCAGGGTGATGCCGGTAAACACAAAAAAGGTTGTCAGGGCGGTTTGCGCCGATAACAAAACAGCGGCCTGGTTGAATAGTTCCACCGACATGGTTCCCCGCTGAGCGCCAGTCGTTCGTTCCAGGGTGGCGATCATTTCGGGGGTAATGGTGATTTGGGCCAGGTTGTGGTCGACCAAGAAGAACGCGCCGACATAGATAAACAGGCCAAACAAGAAGATGGTAAAGCTGGCCGGCAGTGTAAAGTGCAAGATGTTTTGGCTGAGGGTGATACGCTGGCGAACGGTAACGGCCGTTACCGCCAACACAAATGGCGGCGCTCCACGCGCAAAAAACGACAAAAGTGTACTCTGCAAGGCTGAAAACGGAAAACCCAACCCCAACATCGTTATGCTGATGATCAGCAGCAGCAAAGCGAACACCGTCACCATAAACAATTTCAAGATATTCTGGATGCTGTTGACGATGCGCGTGCCTTCTTTCAGGGCCAGGGGCATCGCCGAGAAGGAATCGCCGAGCAGCACCATCGCCGCGACGTTGCGGGTGGCGCTGCTGCCGCTCTCCATAGCAATGCCCATATTGGCCTTTTTCAGCGACAGCACGTCGTTGACGCCGTCGCCGATCATGGCGACATATTCGCCCGAAGCGCGCAGGGCTGAGACCAGCGCCTCTTTTTGCTGCGGGGTGATACGGCCAAATACGGTGGCGTCTACGGCCGTTTGCCGGAATTCCCCCTCGCTCATCAGCGCCAGTTCAGGGCCAGACACAGCTCTCAGATCGCCGGGCAGGCCGGCCTGCCGCGCTAGGGCGGCCACCGTTTGGGGATTGTCGCCGGAAATAACCTTTAACCGAACGTCGTTTTCGATAAATGCCTGAATAGTCTCTTGCAAATGGGGCCGAAGTTCATCGCTAAACCCAACCACGCCCAGCAGGGTCAGCGGCGGCAGTAAAGGCTCACCGGCGGTATCGTGGAGGGTAACGGCCGTTTCATGACGGGCAAACACCAGCACCCGCAAACCCCGCTCCGACCAATCGGCGGCCAGTTGGCGGGCGTCGTCGGGCATGGTGAACTGGCGTTCCAGCATTTCCAACGCGCCCAGCACATACACCCCGCCGCCGGCAAAAGCCACCGCCGACCATTTGCGCGCCGAGGAAAACGGCACTTCGTCGGCCAAAGCGTTCCGCTGCCCAGGCAGTTTGTCGATGATTGCCTGGCTGGTTTTGTTAACGGCCGTGGCGCTCGCCGCAAAATCCGCCAACAGCCGTTCCAACGCCCCTTTTTCAACCCCAACCGCATAAACATCATCGTACTGAATTTTGTTAGCCGTCAGCGTACCGGTTTTATCGGTACACAACACCGTCACATTGCTCAAAGATTCAACGGCGTTTAGCTGCTGCACCAACCCGCCTTGTTGGCCGATACGCACCCCGCCCCAAGAATAATTCAGCGTGATCAACGTCAGCAGACCGGCCGAAACCGACCCGGTGATAACAGCCATCACCTGCAGCCACAACCCAAAAGGCAAATTCATCACAAACAAGCTCAAAACAGCCAAAATGCTAAAGAAAAGCACAATCAGCAGCAGCAATCGCAGCAGTCGGTTCACTTCGCGCTGCAACGGCGTGTACTCGGTCTTAAATTCGCGGGCGTCTTTGGTGAGCTTATTGGCAAAACTATCCTCTCCAACCCGAGTGGCTTCCACCAGCGTTTCCCCCGTAACGCAAAAGCTGCCCGACAACACTTCCTCGCCCGGCAGCTTCAAAATCAGGTCGGACTCGCCGGTCAGGGCCGATTCATCCACTTCGATTTTTCCGTCGCCGACAACCACACCATCCACCGAAATCTGGTCTCCGGCGCGAATAACCAGCACATCGCCCAGCACCAATTCCGACGGATCGACACGCTCCTCTGCGCCATCGCGCACCACCGACACCTTTACCCGCGCCAGCAAAGCGATCTGGTCCAACTGCTGCTTGGCGCGCACTTCCTGTATGATGCCCACTACGGCGTTGAAAACCACCAGGCCAACCGTCGTAATGGCACTGCGAAAATCCCCAACCAGCATCATGCCAAACCCGATGGCATACAAAACGATGTTGACCGGGTTAAACACGTTGGTTTTGGCAATGTCGCTGTAGGTTCGGCTGGTGGAAAGCTTAACGTCGTTGCTTTGCCCGTTTCGCCGCCGTTCAGTAACCTGATTACGCGAAAGTCCGGTCATGCTCATAAATTCTGTCCTTTTCTCAGGCGAATTGTCCATTCAGATTGGCTTCAGGCGCACCATTGGGAAAGTCCTCGAGATTCAGCGCCTCAGCGGGTAAATGCCTCGCTCTCCATCGTGGAAGACGCCAAATGAGGCTGGACGTTATTTTACTCTATAAAAGGAAAGATGAAACCAGAGCCTGCAGAATTCAACAATTAAGACTTTTTAGGGTTGAAAATTAAATAACATGCGTAAGATGGGACCAATCTCAGAAGATTGGTCCCATTTAAACGTGTAAATTATTTCAATTCTCGTTCCTTAGGATTTCGTGGGGGGCTGATCTGAAACGTGATGCGTGGCGCGTGATGCGTGGGGTCTCTCTGGTCACGCATGACGTTTCACGCATCACGGGCTAGCGGCTCAGCGACGCGCCTTTACTCCACATAAGCAACATAGCCTGCCTGGTCGTCTGGTTCTATTTTAAAGTACCCCAGATTGGCGCCCTCTTGCATAAGTTGTTTAAATTGGCTGTACCCGTAGATGGATTCGTCAAACCCGCCATATTTTTGCAGCAGGCTGGCCTTAACATACGGAAAATACGCTCTGTCCCGTTTGGACGCTTTCAGGATTTCGACAATTTCCTTAAAAATTCCTTCCAATTCTTCCGGTATGGTCGAGGGTTTATGGTTCTGTTGCGGCAAGGTCAACCAATCTCTTAACGCGGCCGTGTGCAGACTGAAAAAACCCTTGCTTTCGCCATGTTCCATCATGGATTTGAATTTTTCAAAGCCGTACTCGCGTTGATCAAATTGGCCATAGAGCGCGATCAGCTTCATTTTTACCTGGGTAAGCAAGATGAGGTTACTGGTTTCTTGCTCAATCAATTTGACGATCTGCTGAAAGACTTCTTCTGCGGGTTTGGCTGGTTTGACGTGGGTCGGGGGCGGCTGGATCGGTGAATCCGACACTTTGGGTGGATCGACGTCTACATCATAGATCAACAACGTATCGACTAAATCACCCAATCTGGTGGACGCGTTGTTCGATTGGGCAATCACAACGACTTTTTTACCTCTGGGGCGTAAGGCAGTTGCCACATGGACAAAATCCCCGTCTCCGGTAACTAAAATGTAGGTTTCGATGCTGGGATTGCGATAGGCAAGATCGATGCAATCTGTGGCCAGCTTGACGTCTGCATTGTTTTTGTAGCCTGTGGGGACATATACAGGCTCAATTCCCATGGTATATAAAACCTGAGAATCTCGCTGAAACCTTTGTTCGCGCCAGTCGGCGTAGGCTTTGGCCAGGACTAAACGGCCGTATCCCTCCGCCACCTCTCGCAAAGCAGAGATATTGGCTTTGCCGCGAATAAACCCGTGCATGTTTTCCCAATCGATAAACATGGCCACATCTGTACTGGATTCTCGCTGAATAGAGTCCATCATATTCCTCCCATTATTGAAATCTTTCCCCAACCAAACTCAATTTACCGCCAACGGCGGCCCCATCAACTCCATGCCATGCGCCCGCCACAGCGCCGGGTCCTGCGGCGGCATGGCGTCGGCCTTTGTCACCTCGCGGAAAAACGCTTCCATCTTCCCGGCCGGGTTAAAGGCAATCAACATCCGGCCCTGGCCATCGCCCACGTGCGCCCACACATGCGGCACCTGGCGCGGAGCCATCAATGAATCGCCCGGATAGAGCCGCAGCCGCTCCAGGCCAATTTCTATCACAAACTCCCCTTCCACGGCATAGAACCACTCCTCCTGATCCGTATGCAGATGGCGCGCCGGGCCGCCTTTGGCATGGAAGGTGTTTTCAAGGATCAGCAAGCCGCTGTTGTCTGATGGCACAACTTTAAATGCGATGACGCTAACGCCTAACCCACGCTGTTCGCCCAAACAATCTGCGCCTGCCGCAACACGAATGGCGTCTGGTGTACTGGTCGACATGGACAAAGTTTCACTCATAAAATCCTCCTTCTTTCGCGCACGTTGAGGGATTCAAGTTACGCAGTCATTCCAGTGAAAACCCTAAGGGTTTTACCGAATCAATCATCATTTCCCAAAGGTCCAGTAAACCCTTAGGGTTTTGGGCGCATACAGCACGGCCGTTTCCCGGTCGCTGCCCCTATCCCACACCCGACATATCTGACCGGCAGGCAATATCGATGGTTTGATCCGGCAAAAAATTTGATTGCAAATAAAGCAGTGACTGGGCGCGATCCTCTCCACCCGCATCGGTTAACAACAGTTCCTCGCAGTAAGCGGCGATGTCTTGAATGATACGTTCATAGCGATAATAGGCCACGGCCGTGGCCGACACCTGCGCCTGACGGCCGTACCCGCGATAAAAAAGCGTCTCTTCCACCTGCGGCGCAAGCCCGGAAGCCATCAACCCGCCGCCAATGTACATCAGATCGCGCTCTTTCGGGGCCAGGATGGGTTCGTCCCAATCCACAATATAAAAATCCCGGCTGCCGATCAAGATATTCCCGGCGTGTAAATCGGAATGGCAGACCACCATGTCCGGCGGCCGCGCCGACAGCGCCCCGGCAAGCCGTTCCGCCCGCGCCGCCAGGTCAAGGATCACCTGGCGTTTCAGCCGCAAGAAAGCCGTCAATTCTCTGGCCACGGCATCAGCCGCCACGGCATCAGCCGCCACGGCATCGCCTGCTACGCCATCGTCCAGGCCGGCTAAAAAGCGGCGCACGGTTTCGCGGTACAGCGGTGCAAATGTCTCGCGGCGCAAACGGCCGTACAGCGCCCCAGGCACAACGGCCGTATGAATTTGCCGCAGCACGCGCCCCAATTCCTCCCACTGCCCCGCCGACAGCGCCGCCGCATACCCGTTCTGCCCGTCTACAAACGGATAGAGAATCGCCTTATACGCCGCCAACTGCCCCCAAAGCCGCCCCGTTTTGCTGGGCAGCGGCGCGATAATCTGCCCGATGCCCTGGTCATGCAGGAATCTGGGCAGCGCCACCGACGTCTCATCAAACGGTTCGGTCCGGAGCTTAAGGAAGTAGGGAGTTCCATCATTGGCGACGACGCGAAAAACGGCCGTATGCACATCCGCGCCCAGCGGCAAAAATTCTATCTGTACGGCCGTCAGCCCAAAGTCGTTTTGCCCACAAGCCGCAATTTGCTCGTCATGAACAGCCGGTCTTTCAAGCATAAGTGGTCTCAGTGACGGTCAAACGGCCGTCGCCCTGCCCATCCTTAACCATTGGTCATCGACTTTACTGCCCCATCTCCGCCAGATGACGCGCAATCGCCCGGCGAAACATCAGCGAAATGAGCCACAGAAACGGCCGTGCCCACCCTCGCCGAGGAAACAATTGGAACCGTCGCGTCACCAGTGTGCCCTTGGCCTTCGTCTGAAACGCCCATTCCTCGATGAAATAGGCCGCCAGACCGCTTAACGGCGGCGTAAATTCATGCATCTTCATGGCCACCATCTGGCCCACCTCCCACGCATAAATTTCCTCGACATGGCTTGAGCCATCCCTATTCTGCACCCGGATGCGCGACCCAACCATGTCGTCGGTCCGCGTTTCATACGCTGCGCTGGCAATGCCCGGCAAAAACCCATAGCCGCCAAACTCCTGCCAGTGTGAGGTATCGGCAATCGCCGCCGCAATTTCGGCGGCTGATGCAGGGATAAGGTGACTGCATTCAAACACAATAGGCTGCATAACTACACCTCATAAAAACGGCCGTCCATCTCCCCATTAACAAGTGCCAATGGACCATTTTATGCGCCATCGACCCCCCGATCCCATCTAGATCATCGCCACAATACCATCGGGATAAAACGGCATTGCCCCCGCTTTCAACTCGCTTTCGTCATACCACCGCACGACAAACGGTTCGTCATTGCTTT
Organism: Chloroflexota bacterium; assembly: GCA_017993775.1. Classification (GTDB taxonomy): domain Bacteria; phylum Chloroflexota; class Anaerolineae; order Promineifilales; family Promineifilaceae; genus Leptovillus. The sequence continues at coordinate 116,936 of JAGOMA010000010.1, forward strand.
CCGTGCCCTGAAACTGCGCCACCTGATATTGTGCCTCGTCCTCAAACTCGGCCGCAAACACAAAAACAATCTCGTGACTATCCGAACCGTTATAGTTAAAGCGGTTCTCGCTAACGCCCAACAGATGAAGATTTCTGACACGCACCCCAATTTCTTCAAACATTTCTCTGGCGGCGGCCTCGTCGGCCGGTTCCATAAACTCGATGCCCCCGCCCACCGGCATCACATACCGCTCGTTTTTGGCCGGATCAAATCCTTCGGCCAGCAGAATCTTTGTCCCGTTGCGTACCAAACACACTGATTTTGCGCGAATGTTATTCATTCTGAGAAGTATAACAGGCCCGCCGCACAATGGCCGCCCATTGTCTGACGCGCGCCGCCGCGCCCTGCGGCCGGTCTGGGAGGTATACATCGGCTATGGTCATCGACCATTGGCGGGGCAACGGCCGTCGCTCCGCTTCAGGTTTAAGCACGCGTTTGTGGCCTTCATAGACGGCCGTTGCCCGCCGGCGCAGCGTCTCTGTCGAAACCCCATGATCCAGGTAGTCTAACAGCGCCAGGCGCAGCCCCGCCAGCGCTTCATCGGTGAATTGGGCCGGATGCTGCAAATTATACGCGGCGACTGTCAGGAAATGCTCGGCTTGCAGCGCCGGGTCCTGGTATTCCAAGGCGATGATGGCGCCCAACATCTCCCAACACGTCAGGCCATCCACCCTGGGCGCGCCACATTCTGGACAGGTCAACACAAATTTCTCACGCATGGCACACGGAAGACCCTAAGGCCTGAAAATTAAATAACATGTGTAAGATTGGTCAATCTCAGAAGAGTGGTCCAATCTAAACGTGTAAATTATTCAATTCTCGTTCCTGAGGGTTTGAGTTCCCCACGGTCTGCCTTCTCAGGAACAAACCGCTACCTTTGCACTTTTTAGAAATAGGACGCGGATTTTCCGAATGCGGCGGATAAACGCCGATTTTATGCCAGTTTAGCCGCGAAAATCCGGTTTAGCCGCGAACCATTCATAAATCTGCAAACATAGTGCAAACCCTTGGGGCTTTGTTACAAAAATATTTTCAAGTTTGTTGGTGGCATTTGTAGCCGCGGCATCCTTACCGCGCTCTGGGTAATACACGGCAAGGATACTGCGGCTACGCGGCATAAATTTCCAAAACCCACCTTACAAAGCGCTCGGGGGCTGTAAAGATACAATCTTGGCGATCGCCATCTGCGCAGACCGGCGATTTTGCGTTTAAATCATCTTATAAAATGAAATGAAACGGCCGTAAGCCACAAAAAGACTCATCAAGAAAAAAACGATAGTCCCAATCGCCAACTGATTCTCTTTTCTTGTAAGGCGCACATACGTTGCCCCAACCATGACCAGAGCGAGTCCTGTGGCCGCCAGAGGTGTTAACCAGGGCAATATCCCGGTCAGCCACGGCAAGATAAGGCCAATCGCGCCCAAAACCTCAATCGCGCCCAACAGTTTCAAGACATTAGCCGAATAATTCTTGGCATACCCGCCTATAGGGGTCTGGATTAATGCCTCTCGCGACAACATCAGCTTCTGCCCGCCAGCAAAAAGAAAAAGCGCTGCCAGTAAAACTTGGACAATCCACAATGCAATATTCACAGTTACCACTCCTTACAAGATTTTTGGGGTTACACCCAGGCCAGACATGGTGAAGTCTACAATCCCTGAGCGAAAAACAAGACAATGGTGCAAACGATACGGGAATAGAAATATTTGTCAAGCAAATATCGCTGCTCCAGGGTAAAGGCCTACTCGCCAATAACGCTCCTTTTCCCTCATCGTCAATTTGGGCATCAAACGCCAGCCTGGCGGGCCAGCACCCAATTGAAGTTCCATTTGGGCAACAAATCAATCCGCTGCGCGGCCCTCTGGCAGAAAGTTGACGGGCGTTGGGGTAAGAGGGAAACGGCCGTTGCCAACCCAATTTGCCCCGCAATCCATGATGAAGTGACGTTTGCCAGGCGGCTTCATGTGCGCAACACAAGCAGGTTAACACACTCCCGGCTGTCGCGCTCAAGAGTACAGGGTTGAGCAACCTTCTTTCTGCCGCGCGCCGAGCTGGCCGCCCCCAAAGAGGATAAAGACAGGCAGTCATTCTTTTCAGACATGATACAATCTGGTATGGAGCTTGCTTATGATAGAATTATCGAAACTCGAAGCCTTCATCTATGCGGCGGAGAATCTTAGCTTTTCGGTGGCCGCCAAACACCTGCAACTTTCCCAACCCACGATCAGCCATCGCATTAAACGATTGGAACAAGAGTTAGGCGTGTCGTTGTTTGACCGATCAAGCCACGATCTTAATCTAACAGAAGCGGGTCGTTTGCTCTTGCCGTGGGCCGCCAAGCTTATCCACCAAGCCTTAGAAACACAGGAGTTGATGGCTTCTCTACAGGATGGAGTTGTCGGCAGCCTGCGTGTAGCGTGCAGCACCACGGCCGGCAAATATGTTTTGCCACAGTTGGCAGCTCGTTTTTGTCGGCAGCATCCAGGCATCCAGGTCAGAATACTGGCCTGCACCCCGCACCACGTCATTCCCCGCCTGTTAGAGGGGGAAGCAAATTTGGCTGTTGTGAGCAGCTATGATTTGTGCCATCAAGGGTTTGAATGTCAGGAGTTTTTTACAGACAACATTGTGCTAATTGCCCCATCCAGTCACCCGTGGGTCAGCCGGCAGGCTATTGACCCAGCAGACCTTTTGTCGGAACCCTTGTTGATGCGGGAGGCAACGTCTGGCACGAGGCGCGTTTTACTAACCGAATTAGCCAAGCACGACATCACTGTAGAAGACTTAAATGTATTTTTAGAATTAGGCAATGCAGAGGCAATTGTCAAAACAGTCGAAGCGGGATTTGGCGTTTCGTTTGTTTCCTCGCTGGCGGCTTCCTGGGCGTTGGCGGCAGGCAGCGTGGTGAATATACCGGTTATCGGCATGGATTTGAAGCGCATCATTTACATGATCCGGCGCAGTTTAGATTCACCCTACCGACCTCAGGAAACGTTTTGGGGATTTGTTCATGATCCGAGCAACATGGATTTACTGAGCATGGCTTCTGAGGAATCTGCCTAACGCTTTGACGGATGCCCGCCTTTTAATCTGAAAGGCTTGCTTTTGGTGGTTTTGCTTTGGTTTTGCGGCTGCGGGAATCAGCCGGGTAATGGGCGGGAGTTGTACTGCGAAATTTTGTCCCCAAACGCTCAATTCATGGTTCGCCTGAGTTGGCAGTTCACACAGTTCCAATTGCACGGTTTGAGCGGGATGGTATCAACACCCAGGGATTGACCCAGGCAACGTGAAGGCACTGGCCTGAAAACGTAGTTCATCGTATCAACTTGCTTGCCACTGGGGATCGGGGCGTAACGGCCGTTTCAATGCCCACCATGTCACCAGCAAACAAATCAACCCGGTTGCCACCGCCGATGTGAGACACCACATACAAACTGCGCCGATCACCAACAGTTCCAGCAGTGTCAGATAAAACGAAAACAGCGTGCCCCAAAACGCCAGCCCGACCAGCGCCAACACAGCCAGGCGCTGCAAGGTTTCAACGCGCTGGAGCAGCCACAAACCCGCCACACTTATGTAGAAGATCAAGCCTAAAAAGGCAATAGGAATGCCGAAAATATGGGCGTAAGGACTGCTCTGAACGATGTTGCATTCACCAACGGGACCGCAAACGGCCGTTACATGCGTCGTCTCCACATAAGCCAGGTAACCAGACACAACCAGACCAATGGCAATCAGCGCTCCTATCAGCCCACTGCGCCCTTTACCACAATTGAGCGTGACGCCGGCTTGGGTGAGCGCTGCCCACCGCCCACCCCACTGCCAGACCCAGAACAGTAAAACGGCCAAAAGCCCCAGCAAAACAATCCATCCCAGGGCAAATCCAACGGTGTCTGGCGGGGATACGGCCTCTGCCTCGGCCATAGCTGCGGCGTCGATTGTTTCAAGTGGTTGCGTTGTTGTGTCTTCGGTTGCAGCAATGACCGATGGAAAGAGAGATGGAAGCGGAACGGGCGGTTCCACATCCGCACCCACTACGCCATCCGCTTCTATCGTGGGAGTCTGTGCCTGCGCCGCTTCTTCTGCCTGCGCAGAATCTGGCACGGGCGTTAATTCCATGACAATCTCCGCCATACCGGGGAAATTGGGCCAATTGTTGCCCCCAGCCGCCAAACCAGCCTCTATCATTTCTGGAAACGCATTCTCGATCTCCAGAGCGCCGACCAAAACGGTGTCTTCAATGACCAGCGTAGGCACGCCCTGCCGGTTTTCCGGGGTCTGGTAGTAGGCAATCGCACGCGTAAACAAATAGCTGCCCGCTTCGGTAGTGGTATCTATACCCAAAACAACCAACCGCTCCCCATACTTTTCTAACAACGGAATCATGACGTTGTTGATGGCTTCATGACAATGGGGGCAAGTCGGCGAATAAAACAAGACAGCATGGACAATCGCCGGTTCTTCCGCGTCTTGTTCCTGGGCATAAGCCGGCAAGCCGAATGCAAGGCAGCTTACAAAAATCATCAGCAACCAGATGATCCGAGATGTGTTGCCAGGCATGTTAGTGAAGCCGCTCCATGTGGTTGACAATTTTACCCTCGATAACGGCCGTTACGGCCGTTTCCACATCCGCAATATCCGTCAAAATAGGCTGCACATTTGCCTGTTCCAATCCGGCATAAGCGCCCTGCCCCATGCCCCGTGCCAGCAAAACATCACAATCGGTAATCGCGGCAAACATCTGCCGGTGCTTTTCGGCCGAATGCTGCCCATGCCCATGTCCAGTCCCATGACCATGTTCGTGGTCATGATGCGCTTCACCGGCAAAGTCCTGATGCCCCATTTTGGCGCGCAATTCCTGAGCCACTATCTGCCCAGCCTCGACCGTATAAACCGCATACTTTGTGGCTCGCCCAAAATGGGCGCTAATTTTTTTCCCATCATCCGTTACAACAGCAATTTTCATATCCCATCACCTTTTTACAGAGATGAAGAACAGCACACAAAGCACTGCTCTTCATAAATTTGTAAACACCACCAACCCTAAAAAGTCAGAGACATCCCGGCCCCTTGGGCATCCAATAAGAAGGCCGGCGCACTCAAAATCTCCACGCCCTCCCGCACATCTTCGACCTTGATGCCTTTATTTTCCAGCGCCAATTCACACAAAATAACCCGGCCGCCTTCGGCCATAATATCATTGTACAATTTAATGGGATCAGGCAGACCCTTCAGGTGCATATCACGGATCTTTTCCAGCTCGCCCTTTACCAAGGCATTTGCCCCGCCTGGGCAGAAGAACAATATCACGTCATCACCAATCCCCACCCCAGAGGCGCCCATAATCAGCGTCGGCATGACATGCGGCGGATCGGCGTGATTACACACCACCACCATTTTATTACTTCCATTGTCGCTCATTGAACCATCTCCTTTGTTACCATAACTATTATGAACACCTTCCCAGAAGGTCTTTCTAGATAATTTGCTTCAGGCTAACTTCCGGGAAGTAGAAAACTAATCCGTGCCGGTTGGCACAAAATCAGGAACCAACTGCTCTTCACGTACTTTGGCCTTGATGGCTTCCAAATACATCGCCAATGGCCGGTAAAACAGATGCGCCCATTTGCCCACACCCACCTCTGTGTCCAGCATCGCCACCATGGCCATCACATGAACAACATAAATAAGATAAGTTGCCCAGGCCCAACCCGCATAGCGGAAGATGTGGACAAAAATGCCGGTCACGGCTCCCGTTAAAATGAAAGCGGGAAACAGCCAATCCGTCGGCTGCGAGAAGCGGTGCAGCTGCTCTGTTTTGCGCCAGCGCCCAATCAGGATTTCCGACGAGGTATAGATCAGAACGATGGTGGCGTAGTAACCCAGCCAGCGCTGTGGATGCCAAAGGGGGTAGATAGCGTCCGTTTGAAACCACCACAGAAAGCCTAAAATCAAAACCAACATGGTGACATAGCCAGAAACCAGCAGAAAATGCTTGAACCAGCGGCGGTGATTGTGGTTTTCTTCCTTGCTGTCGCCGTGGCAATCGCGCCAGCGCCGTTGGGTGACGAAGGCGGTTATATACACGGGCAGCGTTTCCAAATAGAGGCGCAGCGGCAGTTTTGCCCCATGGGTCACTGGCTCCAGCACTTGCCGCCCCATTTTGAAAACGCCAGATATCATGCGTAAAAACAGGATACCGCCATGTATCAGCACCAACACCCACACCAACATCACCGGGGCAAAGGAATTCAGCTGCACGGAATCCGATTTGATGTTGACAAAGCCGGTAATGACGTGATAGCCGCTGAAAAGCGCCAGCACGATTAAGGCAATGCGCACGATGGTCTTGATAACGGCCGTTTCCGAGGTATACAATTTCGCACTCAAACCACTAGAGTCATACTGAGCCGTCAGCCAGCGCCGCAGCGCCATCATCGTCTCGCCCGGTTCCGCTTCCTTGGGGCAAGTGCTGGCGCAATCGCCGCAGTAGTAACACAGCCAGGGGTCGGTGCTGGCGAGAAGCTGCTCTTTCGCGCCCACCTGCGCCAGCCGAATCATATTGCGCGGAAAAAGGTGCTCGTCGCTGGTGAGCGGGCACATGGCGGTGCAAGTGCCGCAGTTGACGCATTTTTCTGCCCCCACTGCCCCGTAATCCTGCAGGTCAATCAGCAAATTAGGATCGACACGTGTGCTCATTTTTTGCCGTCCTGTATACGTTGGTAGAGGTAATACTCACCACACATGCCCGTTTCCATGACGAGGCCATATTTTTTCATCGCCGTGATATGCCACAACACCTCATGGGCGGGCACACCGCTGGCTTCTGCCACTTCTGGCACCGTCTTTGGTTCCTCGCGCATCAGCTTGCAGATGTCGCGGCGCACCGCTTGCTGCGCCCTGAGTTTTGCTTGCGCCGTGGCAACCGTTTCTTTATGCGCCTCGCGCAGCTGCTTGAGCATTATCGCTCTCTTTTTGGCATCTTCTCGTTTGTCGCTCATCAGGCAGGCTCCAATTCAAATACGTTTTCAACGGCAATGGCCTCAACCATCGCCTCATACTGCTTCAGCGTCCAGCCTTGTAGATCGATGGCGCGGTTGGGGCACGCCCCGACACACACGCCGCAGCCAGCACAGTTAGCCGGACTGACAACGGCCGTTACCCGTTCCGTCCCCTTCACCATCACCGGCTGCATAGAAATGGCCTCTTCATAACAGCATTCCTTGATACATTCGCCGCTGCCATCACACAACTCCGGGTTGACAATAGCCACAAACGGTTCCAGTTCTACGTAACCTTGTCCCAGCAAAACGGCCACTTTTGCCGCCGCCGCCGAAGCCGCCGCACAACTTTCCTGGATATTCATCGGCCCTTGGGCCGTGCCGGCGAGCAAAACACCGGGAACGGCCGTTTCCACCGGCCTTAATTTGGGATGTACTTCCGCCAGGAAGCGGTCGGTACCGGCGTTGATTTTGAGCAACTTGATCATGTCGTCTACCGGATTAGGCATCATGCCCACCGCCAGCACCACCAGGTCCACCGGCAGCTCCAGCGACTGACCCCAGGTCAGATAATCCGTCACCCGCACCAGCGCCGGATGCTCCTCGCCGGCAGGCGCGGCCATCACCTCCGGCAGTTCATCGTCATGGAAGCGCAAAAAGCGCACTCTGTTTTCCGACGCCAATTTGTAATAGGTTTCATGTCCCCGGCCGTAGGTACGAATATCTTCATACACGTCATAAATATTGACGGCGGGATACCGTTCGTGCAGTTCGCGGGTGGCTTGCAGCGTCGCCGTGCAGCACACCCGCGAGCAGTAATTGTTTACCTGCCCGTCTGGCTGCGGCTTGTTCAGCCCATCCAGTTGGCGGCTGCCCACACAATGCACAAAGGCGATGTTTTTGACGGCACGGCCGTTAAATGCCAGCGTCTCCCCTTTCTCCGCCAAAGCCAGCAAACGGATAAACGCGGGCAGCGTGATCACCTCAGGCAGCACGCCATACCCATATTCGCCGACGAAGGGTTCATAAGGCTTAAAACCAGTCGCCACGACCACCGCCCCCACCGCCAGATGGAACGTCTTCGGCTTGTTTTCCAAATAAAGCGGCTCGCCGTTTATCTCCAGGCAGCCATCTTCGTAATGAGTCCAGTCGACGGCAGGTGTGGCCGGATAACAGCCCGGATAAGGCTGATAAAGTACCGACCGACTTATCAGCCCATAGTTAAATTCATCCGGCAGATTGGCAGGGGCAACTTCTTGGACGGCCGTTGCCCTATCGTCGCTGAGTCCGCGAGACTGCTGGCAAATTTGCACCTGAAAATCACCCACCACGCCTTGCACGCCAACCAGTTCCGCCTGCGTGTAAAGCGTGATGTTCGCATGGCTGACAACCCGTTGGATCAACACATTCAACAGCTCACGCGCCCCGTCGCCAGTCGGAAAGACCTGTTCCAATTGGGCCATATGCCCGCCCAGAAACGGACTTTTTTCAATCAACGTAACCTTGATGCCGCGCCGGGCAATGTCGAGCGCCGCACGCAAACCGGCCACGCCGCCGCCAATGACCAACGCATGTTTTTGCGCCTTCAGGTGAATGGGTTCCAGCGGCTCCAACAACCGCGCTTTGGCAACCCCCGCCGCCAACAGCCGGATGGCTTTGGCGGTAGCGCCGTCGGGATCATCGTGGTGTACCCAGCTATCTTGTTCCCGGATGCCCACATGGTTGTAAAAATAGGGATTCAGACCAGCGCGGGCGACCGTGCCGCGAAAGGTTTGTTCATGCAAAGAAGGGGCACAAGCGCCGATGACCACCCGGTTGACGCCTTTCTCTTGAATATCTGCTTCGATGAGCGCTTGCCCGGCATCGGAACACATCGACATATTGGTACGCGAGACGACCACGTTGCCCAGTTCGCCTGCCGCCTTAACCACGCGAGCGCAGCTCACCACATCACTGATATTGCCGCCACATTGGCAGGTATACACGCCGATGCGAATCTCTTCTGCTGGCAATGGCTCTTTATCAGGCATAGCTCACCTCTTTAACGGCTGTGGTTTGGGGGGAACGGCCGTTTCCAGCCATAACAACCGCCCGCCTTTCTTCCAAATACGCCGCTGTCTCAGCCGCCGCCGCGCCAGCCATAACGATGCTGTCCACAATATCCATTGGTCCAGCCGCCGTGCCCGCCACAAAAATACCGGGTTGATGGGTCATACACGGGGAAATATTGGCCGACGGTTGAGCGATAAAACCATCGTTTACCATCACCGGCACGTTGTAAATTAGCCCTGGGTTATAACTGGGCAACATGCCCACTGAAAGCACGACCATATCATGTTCCCGTTCCACCACTGACCCATTGTCAATTTGCTCCACGCGCACCACCGGGTTTTGCGCTTCGTCTTCATGAATGCGCGCCACCTTGCCTTTGACAAATTCAATGCCCATGGCACGGGCGTTTTGGTAAAACTGCTCGTATCCTTTGCCAAAAGTGCGAATGTCCATGTAATAGATGGTGATGTCGGCCAGGGGCAGTGCGCCTGAGAGCAGCATTGCCTGTTTGATGGCATACATGCAGCAAATGCGGGAGCAGTATTCCACGCCCAGGGTGATGTCCCGCGACCCGGCGCACTGCACGTAGGCAATGGATTCCGGCTCTTTGCCATCGGAGGGGCGCACGACATGACCGTATGGGCCAGTCGGAGCCAGGAACCGTTCCACCGTGAGCGCATCGACGACATTGCGCAGCTTGCCCCCGCCATATTCAGCTTTAGCGTCAGTCGGTGTCAGTTCAAAGCCGGTCGCCAGCACAATCGCGTCTGCCCGAATCTCAAATGCTTCGGCCGTCTGGGTGAAATCGATGCACGCTTCTACGGGACAAACGTTTTCACATTTGCCGCACAGGATGCAGTTGTCGATGTCGAGCACCGCTTTTTGGGGAACGGCCGTGGAGAAAGGCACCCGTATCACCCGATGCGCCCCCAAACCCATGTCAAACGCCGAGGGCAAGTCCAATGGACAAGCATACTCACACAACCGGCAGCCGGTGCAGGTTTCTTCATTCACGTAGCGCGGCTTTTTGCTGATTTGGGCATGGTATCCAGACCCATTTTGGTGAAGGGCTGTCACCTCACAATAGGTAAGCAAGGTGATGTTTTCATGATGGGCGACCGCCGACATCTTGGGGGTGGTAATGCAGGAGCAGCAGTCGAGTGTAGGAAACACCTTGCTCAGGGCAATCATCTTGCCGCCGATGCTGGCCTCTTTTTCCACCAACGCCACCCGATACCCCTGGTCGGCCAGATCCAGCGCCGACTGCATCCCCGCGATGCCGCCGCCAACGACTAATGCATCTACTTGTAGGTTTTTCATAGTCATGATCCAATTTCTCTCAGACGGGTACAGTCGCGGTTGGTTGTTGATAGACAGGCCCGATTTCTTGCAAGACTTGATTCATCTGGATCACTTCATTAAGAAACGGCTTCGTGCAAACGGTGCAAATGGCTGCCAGACGCAGCCGGCGGGTATCAATCCCCCGGGTTTCCATCAGTGGATAGACATTGTTGATGATAACGGCCGTTCGCTCCGCACCCCCCTTGTAAGGACAGTCCGTCCCACTGTACATCACCAGAATGGCATCAATGCCCTGCTCAAATGTGCGCAGATAGAAATCTTCGGGGAACATAGCGGGGCACACCACCGGCAGCACATACACATTGGCCGGATAATCCGCGTGCTGTTGGCCGACAGAATCAGCCCCGGCATACCCACCCGAAATCGTCGCCAATATGAGGATTTTAAAGTCAGACTTCACAGTTTCTACGGCCATCACGCAATCCTTCGCCCATCCGTTTGTCGCAGCTGATTTGTCGCCTGCTGTAAGCCCAAAACCGCCGACGACCAACCGGTTAACGAACCCGTTTGATAAACAGCCGGTCATAACCAGAGACCGTCACATAGCCCATATAGTCATGACCCACTTTCTGGCACCATTTGGGTAGTTGGTCTTTCGTTTTTGAGTCGCCAGACCAAATTTCCAACACCTCACCCACTTTGATGGCCCCGATCCCTTTTTTGGCTTCCAACAATGGCCCAGGGCAGGCGCTCCCGCGAGCATCGACAATTTTTGCTGCTTGAATATCAGTTAACGCTTTAGTTACTGCTGACATAATTGACCTCCGTCAAGAAAACCTGTTACCACAAAATTTGTGGTTGATCCTTTTTGTGCGCTTGCACGAGCAGATGGCACTGTGTGGCTATAGCCGTTTGGTCCAGACCGTAATAAATGGTTTGCGCCTCTCGCCGCGAATAGAGAATTCCCTTTTCTTTCATAAGGTGCAGATGCTGCGACGTGTTTTGCAGCGATGCGCCTATCGCCTCAGCAATATCTGTGACTGATTTCTCTGATTCAGCCACTGCCCACAAAATTAACACCCGTCTTGGATTGGCGAACACACGGCAAATATCAGCCTGACGTTCAGCCAATTCCTCGCTTGTCTCATTCATTCATAAGTCTTAGGGTTCATAAAAGAATAAGTTCCCGCACTTCGGGCAAAGCAAGTCGAGCGGGTGCAGGAAGCAATAAATTTACGGACCCTTAGCAAGCTGTTCAAAGCCTGCATAGTTGCAGATAAGCTTGATTACGACATAACTTGAATATACGAGACGCAGCACAATTGGATAAGTGTCTTTTATCACACACAAGATTCAATTTTTCAATGACCAGCTATAGAAATATCTAATGAAATCTCGCCTACTCCAGACTTATATTTCGACTATCGCAGCTTTGCGAGTGAACGGGGACAAAGACAATCTGTCTTCCGGCGAGCGTGTAGCGATACTGACCCAAATCATCCCCGAACTGAATCCGACTGGCGCCTTCGACGGGCCGTTTACGACGCGGTTTGCATGCTGCCAGGTGACATTCGTCAATTGAAACGGCCGTTAAAGTGGTGATAGTATGGAGAAAACGTATTGTGCATACATATCATCCACTCGTCGGGTCAGCCAGAGTTCTCACCGGTCAAACCGCTGACCTTTCCAATCAGGTCAGGTTCTATTACCAAGGGTCCGTATGTTTTTAACCTGGTAAGATTGGACCAATCTCCCAGATTGGACCAACCTGCAAACTCAAAAGTTAATGACGCACGAACCCCAAGGAGAAAATCATGTCACGTAAAACTTTGTTCATCATCGTGAGCGTCTTTCTATTCGCCATTCTGTTGACAGCCAACGCCCTGAAGGCACAGGCGCCGTCAACGCCGGGTTCGACCATTCCTTATACCGGCCAATTGGCAAACGCATCCGGCCAACCGGTAGCCGATGGGTTGTACGATTTTATTTTCACCTTATACCCATCAGCCAAAGCAGAAGTCGCATTGTGGGTCGAAAAGCAATCCGGGATCAGCGTGAAAGCGGGAAGTTTGAACGTCACCCTGGGGCAGAACACAGCCATCCCCAAAGAACTGGCCGAAAGCCAGGATTTGTGGCTGTCGGTCAGCGTGCGTGGACCGCAGGACAGTGATTTCACGCTGTTAAATCCGCGCCACGACCTGAATGCGCCGGAAGCGGTCAACGCATTGGCCTGCCCGCACAGCCATTTCACAGATTCCTGGAGCGGGGCAAACTCCGAATGGGGTTTGCTCCTCGTCAACAACAGCACCGGCGATGGGCTGCGCGCCTACAGCAGCTCAACAGTGTGGAATTATGCCGCGCTTTTTGGCGCCAACGTTGCATCGACCGGGTATGGCACCGGCGTCTATGGTTACAGCAACAAGGGCGTGGGGGTATACGCCAACAGCACCAGCGGCGACGGACTGGAAGCCACCACAGCGTCAACCATCAAGAGTGCAATCTACGCCCATTCGGAGAGCGGGAACGGGGTTTGGGGCATCAGCACCAACCGACTGGGCGTACATGGCGGCAGCGCCAATAATTTTGGCGTGGAAGCAATAGGCGGCGGGGACGCTACTTATTCTGACACCATCGGCGACTTGCTGATAGGCGGCAATCGGGGCGAGATATTTGCCACCGGTAACGTCATGGAGTTGTTCAGCAATGGCTTTGTGGCAATCGACCTGGATAATGACAACAACAGCGTCAATCAGTTTGAGATTTGGAATGGCGCGGAAATTTTGGTCTACAAGGTAGACGAGAACGGCAACACCATGGCGACAGGCACCAAGTCGGCCAGCGTTAACACGGCCGTCTACGGACAGCGCCTGGTGTACGCGATTGAAAGCCCGGAAGTGTGGTTCGAGGATGTCGGCACAGCGCAAATGGCGGAAGGCGTAGCCCTGGTCCAGTTCGAGCCAATATTTGCCGCAACCGTAGACTTGACGGCCGACTACCATGTGTTTGTCACGCCCCTCTGTGAGGAACCGGTCATCCTGTTTGTCACCGCGAAAACGGCCGAGGGCTTCACAGTAAAAGGTGTAACGCTAGACAACCAGCCAAGCAACTGCGGGTTTGACTATCGCGTCATGGCCAAGCGCCTGGGTTATGCCGATCTGCGCCTGACGTCAACCGATGCCTTCGTTAACAGTAAATCTCAGGGGGCAGAATGATCAACAAGCGAACACTTTCATGGTTGGCAAAGGTCGAGCCATTGCCTGGTGAAGAGGAGAAATCATGAAATCACGCAAGGTTTTTTTATACCTGATTGTCATCGCCGCGCTGCTCACCATTTTCAGCTCAACTTTTGCGGATGCGCATTCGTATACGACCGGCTCAAACATACTCATAGGCGGCCCATATATTCTGACAGTTCAACCGGCGCAAGCGGCAAACACCGCCGGTTATCAACTGTTGAACGCGCCGGCAGCAATTGATTCAGATGCCGGCTGCTGCTGCAAAAACTGCCTGCCAATCATCCAAAAATGAACGTATATAGAGGAGGCAATTTATAAGATTTCCCTGGCGTTTGGGCTGCTTATAAAACGCTGCGGGAGTGCCCTTTGGGAGGGTGCCTCCTGTTTTGAGATGAACGGCGGAATGTGTCAATAGTTTTGAGACACCAAAACGAATAAATTAGTGAGCAATGGCTCGCTCACCGGGATGTGGCACTGTGGATATCCAGACTGCCACAGCTTGTACATTCGTAGGTCACACTTTCTTTAATCATCCCCCTATTCTCCTCGCACAAGTTAATATTTACCCACTACCAGGTTGAGGAGTGACGTTTGAGTTGGCACGGGCAAATTATAAACGGAACGAAAGGGGATGTCATATCGGCCAAAACCGGCAAATCCTGGCAAGAATTCCCCCGTTATCGCCAAACTGCGCAGGAAGTCGCAGGAAATTGGCAAACACAATTGCTCAAGAGAGATACCATTACAGAAATCGGTTTAAGTAGGCTTGAACTGCGGCCAACACACCAATTGAGCCGCAGCGTCATTAGAACCAGAATTGTTGTTCTTATAACTTGATATCGTTGAGCGTCTCATGAGCGGATTCATCTCAAGAGGGTGAATTCGGGCGCCACACTCGACGAGTCCTTTCCAACAAAGGAGTGACTCGTGATGCTCAACCTAAACAATCAATGGAGTTCCGGTAACCACGTCGCCGCAGTCGAGAATGGCGGCGGTTCCCAAAGCGGCTGCGGCGGCTAAGGCTGGCCAATGCAAAGAAATCCGCTCCAGTGGACAGCATCTAACTTAGACTGCGCCTGACGCACGGCCGTGCGCTGCGCCCAGGCCAGCGCTTCCGCCGCGCCCATCCCGGCCAACAAAAAGCGGTAGAAATCAGTCATCAATTCCGGCGTGCTGTCATCCACAATCGGCCAGAGAGCGCCAACCACCCGCTGCGCGCCAGCCGCCAGGCAGGCGGTCGGCAGTCCCATTGGCTCGTCACCTTCATATAACAAGGTACGCAAACTGCTGCATGCCGACAAAGTGATCAACGGGGGCAATGGAGCCATCGACGCCAATTCATCCAGCCAGAGGTCTCGATCATGCAGAGCGATGCCGCTCAGACGGCCGCTGAATGCGTCGGCAAAGGCATGGGTGGCCATGTGGAGGAACCCAAAACGAGCCAGCCCGTCCGTCTGGCGAAGGCGCTGCCAATTGGCAAAGGTGGCTTCGGCGTCGATAAGCGGCTGGACCTCGCCGCCGAATAGATCGAGTAGGGCGGCGGTTTCGCGGGGCACGGCCGTTAACGCCGCATGTCGTCCTTGAAAATCAGCCACAGCCACCAGCAAACCCGGCTGGTCGTCAGGCCGTTCGCCGGTCTGGTGGCGCTGCCACAAAAGCGCCAGGTTATGCAGCGAGGGTGTCATGGCGGGGATGGCGGCCATCACCAATGGCGGCCCATCCTCCGCAAATTGCAGGGCCGCCCAGGGCAGGCGGTGCAGCTGGCGGTGCGGGGCGATGAGGAGATGGGTTTCCGGCGTGAGCCGCCCGCGCACAAAATCCGGCAGCAAGGCGCGGCCCAGGGTGGCAAGATGGCGCGAGGAGAGGGAACGGCCGTGTCCCGCTTTTATGCCCATATCCAGCGCCAGCCTTATCACCGGCGTGATGGGAATCGACCACGAAAACAAATCGTCGGCGGCGATCATCACGCCGCTAAGGGTTTCGTCTGTCTGGTAATAATCAAGCGCCAACCATTTTTCGCCGTGATGGGTCAGAGCGAGCTGTCGGAACTGCGCCAGATTGAAGGCCTCGCCAACGGCCGTAGACAAACCTGTCGAGCGGTTAGCCCGTTCCAGCCGGCTCATGGCGGCATCATACTGGCGCACTTTTTGCACAAACAGTTGGTGCTGCTCTTTAACCTTCGCCAGACCCAAAAGGCCGGAAGTTCTGTTTTGGCTCACCTGCTGCTGCAGCCAGCGAATTTCCGAGACCAGTTCGGCCAGTTGCGCGGGCAGGTTGGGACGCATTGCGGCAGGCACGGCTAACTGGTAGGCGGTGGTCTGCGCCTTGCTTTCTTCGATGAAGTACAGCGCGTCGGCCGTCGCAGCCTGGGCAACAGCCAGAGCGATGGCCTGATCCAGCAGGGCACGAGGGCGGGTAAGATAAGCGCCGGCGATGGCTGGCTGCCATAGGGCGCGGCGCATTTTGCCCAGGGCGGCAACGGCGCGGCGATATTCAGCCAGGGCCAGAACTGCCTCGCCGGCCATGGCGGCCAGTTGGCCCAAACCTGCGTACACCTGCCAGGTCAGTTCGGGCACAGCGCCCTGCGCCAGGTCAAGGGCAATCTTCCAGGCAGCGCGGGCAGCGTTTGGCTGGTTGGTTTGGGCATAATACTGGCCCAAATTCACCTGACCGGCAGCCTGATCCATCACCATGCCCATGGCGGCGAAATGGGAAACGGCCGTATGCAAATAATCCCGTGCCTCATCGAAGCGGCCAGCGGCGCAAAGCGCCTGCCCCAACAGCCGCTGCGTTCGCGCCGTTTGCACCTGATCCCCCTGCTGCTGCGCCGCAGCTAATGCTTTGTGCCAGAACGGCAGAGCCTCTTCCGTTTTACCTTCCTGAAACAACAGCTCGGCCCGCAGGATGTGGACTGCCGGGTAATCCTCGCTGTGTGCGGCCTGTTGGAAATGGGCGACAGCCTGATCCAAATAGGTGTGGGCACGGGGAATGTTGTTCAACTGCAGGTAAACCCGCGCCAGGCGCATCTCGCAGGCGGCGAGCCGCTGCGGAAAACCAAGTGCTTGCAGTCGGCTGTGGCTCTCTTCGAGACGCTGCAAAGCGCGCTGGAATAGCCCCATCTGGACATACACTTCGCCTTCGTGCATCAGAATAAGGGCATGTGGCCAGTGTGCGCCAATCTCCCCGTAAAGCGTTTGGGCCTGCTGGAAATAATCGAGACTGGTCTGGTGCTGGCCGTAATAAAAAGCCAGCCAGCCGCTGTCGAACAGGCTGTCGGCCCAGAGGCCGCGAAGTTGGAATTGGGCGAAGGTTTCTCTGGCGGATTGCATGGCGGCAGTCGCGGCGGCGAGTTGGCCGGTTTGTTGATAGATCTGGCCCAGTCCAAACTGGCATTGCGCCTGCCAGAGCGGCAAATCGGCGGCGGCAAATTGGGCTGCCGCCTGTTGAAGCGTGGCGGCGGCGGCCCCATCATACTGCGACCACCAGTGAATCTGGCCTAGTTGGAAGGTTGTAATGGCGATCTGGACCGCAGCGCCCGCGTCTTGGAACAGGTCCAGGGCCGCGGTGTAGTCGCTTTTGGCTGCCTCGAAGTGCGTCTGGCGGCGCAAGGCGCTGGCGCGGGTGTAAAGGCATTGGGCCAGGCCGAGGGTGTTAGGGGGATGTTGGAAGGTTTGTTGGGCAACGGCCGTTTCCCGCTCGGCATCCGCAAAACGGCCCAGCAGCAGTTGGGCATAGGCCAGAGAGAGGCGACACCAGGGGATGAGGTCGTCGAACCCGGCGGCCAGGAGCGCGGCCAGGGCTTGTTCCAATTCGGCCGCCGCCTGGGTGAAGTTGGGGCGAGTCCAGGGTAGGGCGTTTAGCTGCCAGTCGCAGGCTGCCAGCCAGCCCGGTTCTGAGAGTTGGGCGAAGAGGGCGCGAGCGCGGGCGACGGCCGTTTCCATCAGGCGCGGCTGCACCCAGCCGTTGGCGGCGCGGGCCAACTGCCAGGCGGCCAGGCCGCGTACCAACAGGTCGCTGCTGCGCTGAGCAGCCGCATCGGCGACGGACATCAGGGCGTAGGCGTAGGCGGGTTGGCTGAGAACGGCCGTGTCGGCTTGCTGCGCCAACGCCGCCAACAGCGGTTGATCTAAGGCGGGCAGAGGGATGACGGCCGTTGGCAGGTCTTCTTGGGTCAGGCGGCGCCGGAACAACGCTTCGGCGACCTGAAGATAAGGAGGCATGTTGGGTTGGGAAACGGCAGGTGTGAGCATTGCGGGCAATGGTAGTCTACTCACCGGAGAAGATCAAGGCGTGGTGTTGGCCTGACGCAGCGATTCTCCCGATCAAAACACAGGATTGGAGAATACCCGGCTTTTTACTTTTTCAACGCCGCCCGCGTTTTTTCGCTTATACTATCATTATCTCGTTGGGTTGATTCACTTGTGTTTTAAATGGAGGTGGAGCCATGACATTTAGAAACGATGAAACGATTAGCTGCGCAGAATGCGGACGGCCGTTTCCCTTTACCTACGAGCAGCAGCGCCGCGCACGCGAAGCCCACAAACAGCCGCCCATGTACTGCCGGGAATGTCATGCCATCCTCAGCAACCAACGGCGCTCAAGCCAATCGGACCACCCAACAAGCCCCGTACCCGATTGGCCGATCGCCCAATTACCGTCCACACCGCCGCCCGTAAAGCCAGCGCCTGAGCCGGAACGGCCGTTGCCCCCAGGCCCATCACCTACGTTCAACAATCTGCTTTTGGTGGCGCTGGTCATCGCCTTCTGCATCGTCGCCTGGCTGTTCATGCAAGCGCTTCTCGGCTAACCAGACCCTAAGGGTTTAAGTTGCAAGAGGATCATCTTCTCAAGAACAAACCCTTAGAGCCTATAAAGCCGCCGCTAATCCAGGTTAATGTTCTCGCGCTCTTTTACGCCAAAACGCGCCGGCGGCAGCGCCAGGAAAACCAGATTCAACAAAATACCCACCAACGCCGCAAAAACAATCGCCGGAATACCGTTGGGAAAAAACACCGGCACATAAAAGGGATACACGCCATCCGCCAGCGCCAAATTCCCGCCAATGCCCGTAACCAGGATGATCGCGCCCACCGCCAATTGGCGCGGCTCAAACAAATTCACCTTTTCTGATTGGATGAGCGCCACGCCCTGCATGCCAATCACCCCAAAAAGGTAAATCGAAAGGCCGCCGGTTACAGCCACCGGCAGCGTATTCACCACGGCCGCCAGTTTGCCCACAAACCCCAACACAATCGCAATCCCCGCAGCCACCATCAACACCGGCACCGAGTAATTGCGCGTAATCGCCATCAGGCTGTTATTCTCGCCATAATTGGTTCCCGCACAGCCGCCCAACATGCCTACCACCAGGTCGTCGCAGCCATCGGCCACCAGATTCAGACCAATGAGATTTTTAATCTTCAG
Organism: Chloroflexota bacterium; assembly: GCA_017993775.1. GTDB lineage: Bacteria > Chloroflexota > Anaerolineae > Promineifilales > Promineifilaceae > Leptovillus. Next base: position 135,993 of record JAGOMA010000010.1, read on the forward strand.
TGGCGCGCGCCCCAATTCTTTGGCCAGCTGGTCGATGTACAGGCTCATCTGGTAGAGGTGGGCCGTGCTTTCCGGAATGGTGGCAATGGCGATGAGGGAAATGCTGATGATGGCCCCCCAGGCCCGCGAATCGCCAAACGCGGGCAAAGTGATGGCCGGTACGCGCAGCCAGGGAGCCGCGCCGATAACCGCGAAATCTACCAATCCAAGTGGAACCGCTACCACATAACCAACCACTGCGCCCAACAAGATGGGCAGCATGCCCAACAAACCGCGCCCTTGCAAATAGACCGAAAAAAGCACCGTGGCAATCAGAGTGATGAAGGCCACGCCCCAATGCGCTCCAGCCATGTTCAACGCCGCGCCCGCCAGCGCAATGCCGATGACTATGGCCACGCTGCCGGTAATTACGGGCGGCAGAACTCTATCCAAAGCCGCCTTCCCCACCCGCATAATCAACAAACCGATGAGGATTTCGAAAACGGCCGTGCCAATAATCCCCACCTGCACCAATCGCACCCCCTCTGGGCAGTACACCACCGTGGGGTCGTTAAAACAATCAGGCACAAACTGGCTCATCACCGTGATCACCACAGTGATATAGCTGAAACTTGAGCCGTAGTACATGGGAATTCGCCGCTTCGACACCAACAAGGCCACAATTGTCCCCAGGCCGCCGGCCAGCAGAGTCACACCCACGTCGAACTTGGTTAAAATCGCCACCAACACCGTCGCCGGGAACATGGTCAGCACCTGTTGAAACCCCAGGCTGATCATCGAGCCAAGCGGCGGCGTGTCGCCTGGCATATAGCCAAAAACCTCTTTCTTCTTCGTCAAACTTGCCATCATCCTCTCCTTAAACATGTGGTTTGTGGTAAGCCAACAAACACAGAACCCCCAGGGCCACGTAGGCCGATTCAGGCATAAAAAAAGGACTTTTCGCCTCTGACGAAAAGTCCTTAATGAATGCTTGACGGCCGTTTCCGACTTTTGAACATGAAAAACGGGCTGTTTTCTGCCCGTTTTCTGCTTATGTATTGAATGCGGCCAGGCCATGACCGCCTCGGGTTCTCAGTGTTGTAACTCACTGAGAGGGAATTATATGCCGTGTCAGCCGATTAGCCAATCGGTTATTTTAGCCAAAATCCCGCGTAACTGTTCAGGTTTCTCCAGCAAGACCCCAAGGGTTTTACACCCAACTCATCCAAATTCTCAGGAGCAAACCCTTGGGGTCTGTATGGTTACATTCTCGCGTAACTGTTCAGGTTTTTCTGGCAAAACCCCAAGGGTTTGATACCCAAAAATCCAAATTCTCAGGCGCAAACCCTTGGGATCTGTACAGTTGCTTATTGATGCGCCTGCAACAAGTTAATCACAGCCTCGGCGGAGGCCATTTGCAGAGCTTGGTCGGCCAGACGTTGCGCGTCGTAGCCGGTTATCTCCCGCACGGCCGCTTTCACCGCCGGGATAGATGGCGCGCTCATCGACAATTCGTCTAACCCCAAGCCCACCAACATCGCCGTCGCCAGCGGGTTGCCGGCCAATTCGCCGCACATCCCCACCCAAATGTTCGCCGCGTGACCGGCATCGACCGTCAGTTTGATCATGCGCAGGACGGCCGGCTGGAACGCCTGGGCCAATCCAGCTACACGTGCATTGCCGCGGTCCGCGGCCATCACGTATTGCGTGAGATCGTTTGTGCCAATGGAGAAAAAGTCGGCTTCTTTGGCCAGTTGGTCGGCGATGGCCACGGCCGATGGCACTTCGATCATAATGCCGACCTGGATGTTTGAGTCAAAGGCGACTTTTTCCTTTTTCAACTCCGCCTTTACTTCAGCTATCAGCGCTTTGGCCGCCAGCAATTCCGACAATGCGCCCACCATGGGGAACATAATTTTGATTTTGTGTTGGTGACTGGCGCGTAAGATGGCCCGCAGTTGGGGTTTGAAAACGGCCGTTTCGTCCAAACAAAAACGAATGCCCCGCCAACCCAAAAACGGATTCTCTTCTTTGCCCTGGTCAATATACGGCAGCGGTTTGTCGCCGCCCACATCCAGCGTGCGGATTATCACCGGCTTGTCGCCCAGCGCTTCCGCCGCCTGCACGTAAGCCGCCACCTGTTCCTCTTCCGTTGGCGCTTCGGCGCGCCCCATAAAGAGAAATTCTGTGCGGAATAAGCCCACGCCTTCCGCCCCATACTCCAGAGCAATGGCCGCGTCATTTGGACCGCCAATGTTGGCGGCTATCTCAATGTATTTTTTGTCTTTGGTGATGGCGCGTTGTTGGGCAACAGTCTTGACTCGCCGCTGCTCAGTCAGCCAGGCAATGCGTTGTTCGGCCAATTTTGTTAATTGGGCGTCGTCTGGGCTAATCCACAGGCGGCCTTGCTGCCCGTTGATGGCGATGGTTTGCCCTTCGGCCAGTGTTTCGAGCTGTTTGCCCAGGCCAACAATGGCCGGAATGCCCAACGCGCGGGCCAGGATCGCGCTGTGTGAGGTTGCGCCGCCCAATTCTGTGCAAATGCCTAGAACTCTTTTGGGGTCCAGCCGCGCCGTGTCGCTGGGTGTCAGGTCGGCGGCGATGAGGATCGACGGCCGTCTGAAATTCAGCGACGGCCGTTCCAAATCCATCAACTGCCCCAACACGCGCTGCCCCACATCTTCTACGTCGGCGGCGCGCGCCCGCATGTAGGCATCTTCAAGAGCGCGGTAGCGGTTGGCCGTCGCCAGGATGGTTTGCTGCCAGGCTGCTTCCGCATTGATGCGTTCGCTTTCGATGTGCGTTTTGGCCGCCTCCAATACGTCGGGGTCATCCAAAAAGAGTAGATGGGCTTCAAAAATAGCCGCTTCACCCGCCCCTACCTGCACGACTGCTTGTTTATGCAGCAGCTGAATTTCCAGACGGGCAGATTGTACGGCCGTTACCAGCCGCGCCCATTCTGCGCCGGTATCTTTGACTTTTTTGACCTTTACTTCTGGCAATTGTGGGCGATACTGCACCACCGGCCCAATCGCCACGCCAGGCGAGGCAGGGATGCCGCGCCATTCGCCTGCCTGGGCAACGGCGGGTAGTACGGCCGTTTCCGCTGCCAGCGGAACTGCGCTTTCGGCCAAACCATCATCAACATCGCCAAAATTGATGTCGGCCAACCCCTGAATGGCGGCCAACGCAGCTTGCGCGTCGTCGCCGGATGCGGAAATGACCACTTCGTCACCCTGCCGCACGCCCATCGTGGCGACTTGATTGAAGCTTTTGGCGTTGGCAGACTGTTCGCCGCGCTGAATATGCACCTCAGCCTGAAAGCGGTTGGCTGTGCTGACAAAGCGGGCGGCCGGGCGCGCATGCAGGCCGAGTTTATTGGGGATTATGAGGGTGATGGTTTGCGCGGCGGCGTCTGGCAATGTGGGAACGGCCGTTTCCGCAGCTGGGGTTTCCTGGTCTAGCTGACTTCGTTTAGCCGACAGCGCGCCCTGCGCTTCGGCAATCACCTGGCTGACAGGTGCGCCAAACGAGGCTTGCACCGCCGCCGCCAATGTGCCTTCCACCAACGGAGCCGAGCAGAGGAAGATGTTTGCTTGTTGTTCTTCGGGGATTAACTCGACGGCCGTTTCCGTACTTAACAAAGCGCTGCCCAAGTCCATGAGTACAACCACGCCATCAGGCGAATAGACAGACTCAATGGCAGCCACCACTTTCATCGGGTCAGTGCCGATGGGATGGTTGGGGTCGTCGATGCCGCCGGCGGCAGCAATGGCTACCTGGTCTTGAACCATTTGCAGCGCCAATTCCCGCACTCCTGCGGCTAATGTGGCGCTGTGTGAAACAATGACAATGCTGACCATGATGTTCTCGTTTTAGTTGGCAAGCGGGCGGCGGCACGATGGACAATCGATAATTTCGTGAACGGCCGTTTCCAGCTCTGGGTTTAAATATTCGACCGGTCCGGGTTTGAAACCGGTGGCCCCACACCAACACGCATACCAACCCATCGGGGCGGAGGCATACAACATGCGTGGTACTTGTAAATTGATGGCTTCAACCCCCATGCCCCAGCGGGCATTGCTGATCAGGCGTTGGCAGCCGGCTGAATGAAGTTTGTTGGCGTACAGATGGAAATGTTGGCAGTGACGCATCAGAAGAACGGCCGTGGTCACTCCTTTGGGGACAGCCTCGCGCCGGGCATCCACCGCATAGGCGGCCAAATTATCCGGCAGCCCCTGCGCGGCGCTGGTGAGAACGGCCGTCTGTATTTCCCAGGCAATAACCTCACGAGCGACATTGGCCAGGCGGCGCGCCAGGCGCAAATCGCCTGCGCCAATCTCCAGCACCACATCGTTGGGGCGAATCAGCTCCAGCACCTGGTTGTAGGTTGGTTCATCGTAGGGCGCCCAAATGGATTCCCATTCACGTGCTGTCGCCGGCATCATCATTGTGGTTACCGCCTCACCATTTTATTGAAGCCAAAGGAGAGCAAAAAAACCACCCAAACGGCCGTGGCCGAAGCCAGTCCCCACATAATCGAACGTCCAAGTCCTTCTGTGGGATAAAGCTGCCAGATCATAAAAAGAGCAAACGCAAGACTCAACAAACCCATCATCATCAAACCAGAACGCTGCTGAATCCAGGGTTCACTCAACGCCTTGCGGATTTCAGCATCCTGTGCTTCTTCCTCAGCCTTTGTCAGATGTTTTTTTTGTTTCCGCTTGGATTTATTCGCCATAAAAGTTCCTGCATCTATACAACCCAACGGTCCAATTTCTCAAGGGCAAACCTTTAGGGTTTTCCCAGAAAAACCTGAACAGTTACCAGTTTCTTACAAAAGCTGCCGCTTTTCCAGGTCATACAGACCATAGGCTGCGGCTAAAATCTCGACCGGATGGCGTGATGGCAGGTCTGTGCCATGTTCCAACTGCCAGCGGCAAGTCTCCGAATCGCACGCCGTCATCTCCACGTCACCGCCCTGGTCGGCCACAAAATCGAATAATTCCGCGCCGACATCCATAGCGATCTGGTACTTTTCTTTCTTATACCCATACGTTCCGGCAATGCCGCAGCAGCGCGCATGGCTTTCACGTATGTCTATGCCCGGGATCAAGGCCATGATGTCCATGGCCGGTTTGCCGACGCGGTGCGCCCGGTATTGGCAGGGCGCATGATAAGGCAGCACCATATTCATCTGGTGAAAATCGGTTTTTAATTCGCCCAATTCGTGCCGTTCGCGCAGCCATTCAAAAATGTCCCAGGTCGCGTTGGTGATGGCTTTGGCGTTTTCGCTGTCCATGTCCAACAACTCTGGCGCTTCTTCTTTTAATGTGAGCGTACAGCTTGTGCTGGTGCCTACAATGTCCAAACCGGCCTGGGCATAAACGAGCAATTTGTTGATGTTGTTTTGATGGTAATCGGCGGCGGCGGCAAATTCGCCATTGCTCAACATGGGTAAACCACAGCAGTTTTGCGGCGGAACCAGCACTTCATACCCATTATGCTCAAACACAGCCACCGTCGCTTTGCCGATGAATGGTTCGTAATACATGGTAGCGCAGCCGTGATAATAGACAACTTTTTTGTCTGATTTGAGGCGCTGTGCCTGTGTTTTCTTAAACCAGTCGCCGAATGAGCCGTCGGTACTCCAGTGTGGCAGCGGCGCTTCCCGGGCAATGCCCATCACTTTTTCGGCCATGACCCGGCTGAAGGAATTGTGTAGGGCGAAATTTGCCAGACCGGGCACGATGTGTCCTAGTTTGCCCAACATTTCGTTGCGTCCCAGCAGCCGGTTGCGCAGGGGAATGCCTTTTTCAGAGACGATTTGGGCGCGGGCGCGGGCGTTGAGTTCGGCAATTTTAACGCCGGTGGGGCACACTTCATTACAAACCCGGCAGCCAGAGCAATAATCAACCGAATGGTCGGGGGTTTGGGGCTGGCCATTTTCCCGAAACCGCTGGGCCTGGGGACCAACGTATTTGGGACCAGGGAACAAATCGGTAACAGCCGCGACCGGGCAGTAGCTGGTGCAGATATTGCATTTGATGCATTCGTCCAAAGAGGGACCGACAGAATGCCATGATTTGGTATGCATAGTTGATCCTTTTAGCCGCTGAGAGCCTGAGCCGCGGCCACACCGGTGGCAACGGCCGTTCCCTCGACGCTGCGTTCCTGAATCCCATCACTGTGGGCCAGCAAATTACCGGCGGCCCACAGGTTGGCATAAAGCGGTTGGTCGTTTGCGTCAACGGGCTGGAAGCTGGCATTGACTTTGACGCCGCCCTTGAAAACTGGATGGCCTTGTGGGTTGAGGAACCCGGGATTGAACCAATCGGCCCGCTCCTGGGGAATGGTGAGGGGTAGGTTGAAGATGGTTTCCCAGACACGGCCGTTCACATCACTGTTAAATCCGCCGCCTAAAATACCGCCTGTTGCCAGCAGATACTTATCGGCGCGCAGTTTGAGCGGGCGAGCGCTGGTTGCGCTTTCCACCCATTGAACAGCGCCCGGCACGCCGTTTGGCGCGGTTGTTTGGGTGGAAATCACCTCTAAACCGGCCGTCAGGCGGACACCCAGGCTTTGTAAATGGCCGCGAAAAGCCTTGTATAAGCGCACGCCGGGCACGCTGGGCGGCAAGGTGGGGATTTCAAAAACCGGCGAGTTGGTCTCTCGTTCCAGTTCAGCCAGGAATGTGATGTGCGCATCCATGCCTAATATCGCCGGTAAACCAATCCGCTCGCCAGGGCGGACAATTTTCCGCAGAGCAGCGGCCAAAAGAGCGCGCTGTTCTTTGTTGTCTAACCCTTGCGCCAGCTGCACGGTGTTGCTATCGCGCCGGCTGGTGATGAGCTTTAGAGGCAAGAAAGCGGCCCGGGCGGGATACCCGAGATGGGTGAGATTCTCCGCAATCAATTCCGGGTAAAAATCGCGCATCCCTTCGAAGCCAATAATCAGCATGGGTTCGGAGCGGCTCAGATCGCCGGCAAGCTGCGCTTTGGGAGCCAGATATGTGGGACGAGCGGCGCCGGCAGGCGAAGGCAGGAGTACATTATCGCCGGGGTTTGTTGCCCCGCCGTAGGGGACGCCGATGTCTTTGCTGAGAGCGACAAAAGTCGCCAGGGTTTGGGCGATGTGTTCATTGGTCAGCAAAGCATACGGGTGCTGAGGGTTTTGTTGGATGAGCGATTGGATTTGTTCTAACGGCCGTTTCACCGGTAGTTCGGGCTGCGTGGCCATATAACCCAATACATCAATCGTGCCTGCGCCCCAATGTATGGAACCCAGTCCTTTAGCGGCTATGGTGACGCGCATCCCTGCTTTAACGGCCGTATACGCGGCCATCAACCCACTTAGTCCAGCGCCAATGACGAGTAAATCAGACATCGGCCACCTCCTCGGCTGTTGGCGTTGTGTCAAACAGATAAAAATCCGTAACCGGGCTGGATAGTTCTTTGTCCGGCAGGTGATCGACGTTCATCAGGCTCATGTAGATGAGTTCATCCAGCCGTTCCTGTTTAAGCTGCCGTCCCCAAAGAATAGGTGTGACCCCTTTCCAACGTTCTTGCAAAAAGTCGCGCAGCAGCAAATTGGGGTTAAAGGAATCGGCGGTATTGGCGGCACGGCCGTTAGCCTCATGGCTGTCGGCATCGCTAACTAAATTGTGACCGGGCGATTGCAAGTAGGCGACTTCCCACTTGGCTGCGCTGCTGGCGTCATCGCTCATGTTCACTTCCCAACTGCCCGCTTTTTTCATCTCGTGCAAAATGCCGGTGGCGCGGTAGGTGCAGAACCCACCCTGGCACGGCCCTTTGCCCAGGCGCACATCGCGCCGCAGGTCGTCCAAGGTTAGCAGCGGGTTGCGCCGGGCGGCGTTTTCAATCATCGTCCGGGTAACCAGTTCACATTCGCAAACCAATTCGCTTTGTAGATGCTTTTCTTCGATTTCGTGCAGGCGGTGGCCGACCCAGTAATTGCCTTGTTCTGCGCCGGGGACGGGGGTGGTGGCGGTGGTACACGGCCGTTCCGTGCCCAAATGCCGACAAATATCATCAACCGTCGCCTCGGCCATCAGGCGGAACGTAGTCCATTTGCCGCCGGTAATCGTGAGGAAACCGGCGACCCCTTCCCGTTCTTTGTGGTCAAGCAGGGCCAGCTTGCGGGTGACATCGCGTCCTTTACCACTGGTATAGGTATCTTGGAATAACGGCCGTACCCCAGCCCACGCTCGCAGCACCCGCGCCTGAGCAAATCCGGGAACCATCTTATCCCCTTCTTCCAACATCTTTTTCACTTCCCACGGCTCAATCCGCAGAGGCTCAGGTTCCGGCACATTAATCGAGGTCGTTCCAATAACACAAACCGTATGGCTGGGCACAATAATGTCGCCATCCGAAGGACTTTTGCAACGATTCACCACCGTATTCACCAACCGGTGATTCATCGCCACCATCGTACCCTTGCTGGGCATAATTGTAATTTCGATGCCTGCCATCAAAGCCAATTTGCCCGTCCAGGCTCCGGCCGCATTCACCGTCATATCGGCATGAATTTCTGTGTCTTCACCAGTGACCACATTGCGCACAACAGCCCCGGCCACACGCCGATCACTCTCACCGCCAACCATAATCAGGCTGGTAACTTCATGGTATGTCAGAATTTGCGCCCCTGCATTACGCGCAGCCTGCGCTGTAGCGTGCGCCGCCAAAAAGCTATCAGAAGAGCCGTCTGGCACTTCAAATACGCGGCTGATACGCGGATTTAGCAGCGGTTCACGGCGCAGCGCCTCAGCCACGGGAATTTCAACACAAGGAATACCTACCGCCTCACAGCCTGCTTTAAATTTGTCAGGATATTCGCCCTCGTCTTCGGGCAAAACCACAAAAAAGCCGCTCGTGTCTTCAATGCAGTGGGCATGCGTAACACGCAATATTTGATTCTCGGCAATACACTCCGCCGCGCCATGTGGATCTTTGACAGCATACCGGCCGCCGCTGTGCAGCAGCCCATGATACCGCCCAGACGTGCCATGCGTCAGGTCACGCCGTTCCACCAACACAACCTTCAAACCACGCAAAGCAGCATCCCAGGCAACTCCCGTGCCTGTAGCTCCCCCACCAATCACCAAAACTTCTGTCTGTATACGGTTCATCATGGGTCTCCCCAGACAAAAATAATGAATTGTGAATGAGTCCCACTGTTGGAACTCATTCACAATTCAAATTTCAAACTTCAGATTACCGAATTATTCAACCCAGTCAAAGGTGCGGGTAACAGCCTTCTTCCATTGGGCATACAGTGCAGTGCTGGCATTGCTGCCTTGGGTCGGTTCCCAGGTCTTGGCAATACCCCAGTTGGCGCGCATTTCATCGGTGCTGGTCCAGAAGCCAACAGCGTAACCGGCGGCATAAGCAGCGCCCAAAGCTGTCGTTTCGGCCACTTTCGGGCGGACAACCGGCACGTCCAAAACGTCAGACTGGAATTGCATGAGGGTGTCATTGTAGACCATACCGCCGTCTACCTTCAGAGCGGTTAATGGTACGCCGGAATCGGCGTTCATGGCATCCAGGACTTCGCGGGTCTGGTAAGCAGTGGCTTCCAGGGCAGCGCGGGCGATGTGGCCCTTGTTCACATAGCGGGTCAGGCCGACGATAGCGCCGCGAGCGTCAGAACGCCAATACGGAGCAAAAAGACCGGAGAAAGCCGGGACGAAGTAAACGCCGCCATTGTCTTCCACGGATTTGGCGTAGTCTTCAACATGCGGGGAGAAATCGAAGAAGTTCATGTTGTCACGAAGCCACTGCACCAAAGCGCCGGTGATAGCAATAGAACCTTCCAAAGCATACACAGCCGGTTCGTCGCCGAATTTGTAGCAGAGGGTGGTCAGCAAACCACTCTTAGATGGGACGATTTTGGTGCCGGTGTTCAGGATCATGAAGCAGCCGGTGCCATAGGTATTCTTAGCTTCGCCAGGGCTGAAGCAAGCTTGCCCAACGGTAGCTGCTTGTTGGTCGCCCAGGTCGCCAGCGACAGCAATTTTGCCGCCAAACGGACCAGATTCGGTTGTGTAGCCATACACTTTCGAGGACGGCATAATCTTGGGCAGCATGGACATGGGGATGGTCATTTCTTTGGTAATGGTTTCAGACCAATCCAATGTTTCCAGGTTCATGAGCATGGTACGGCTGGCATTGGTGACATCGGTAACGTGCGCGCCGCCCTTAGGCCCACCGGTGAGGTTCCAAATAACCCAGGTATCGATGTTGCCAAAGATAGCGTCGCCTTTTTCGGCCGCTTCGCGCAGACCTTCGACGTTATCCAGCATCCACTTCACTTTGGGGCCAGAGAAGTAGGTGGCCAAGGGGAGGCCAACCTTATCGCGGAACCGATTTTGGCCAACGCTGCCTTCGAGGACTTTGATGATTTTGTCGGTGCGGGTGTCTTGCCAGACGATGGCATTGTAATATGGCTTTCCGGTGTTTTTGTCCCAGACAACAGTGGTTTCACGCTGGTTGGTGACACCAACGGCCGCAAGGTCGGCGGCAGTGAGGCCGGCATTTTTCATGGCGCCCTTGACTACATCTTGGGTGCGCGCCCAAATTTCCATCGGGTTGTGTTCTACCCAGCCCGGTTTGGGATAAATTTGCTCGTGTTCCATTTGGTGAATACCAACGGGTTCGCCAGCGTGATTGAAAATCATGCAACGGGTACTGGTAGTACCCTGATCGATTGCAGCTACAAATTTTTCTGACATTTTTTCTCCTTCAGATGAAAATAGTGGGGAGCAGGCTCGAATGAGCCTGCTCAAAATGCTAAAGTTATTTTTCCAATGTATCCAGCAATGCTTTCAACATAAGATATGATGAGGTAGCTCCGGGGTCTTGATGCCCTCGGCTGCGTTCACCCAGGTAACTGGCGCGGCCTTTGCGAGCGATGAGCGGAATTGTGTTTTTCATACCTTGTTCGGCTGCGTCGACGGCCGCTTTCATCGAACCTTTGGTGTCTTGCCCATTGTCGATTGCGGCTTGCATGGCATCCAGAGCCGGTGACCAGGCGTCAAACATGGTTTTGTCTTCGAGTTGGGCGCGTCCACGTTGGACGATGCCTTCGACACCAGTCTTGAGCATTTTGAAAAGATCGTCGTCGCTCAACTCTTCTTTGGAAGCCAAGGCCATCCCACTGCGCATAAAAAATGTACCATACAGGGGACCGCTCGCACCGCCAACGCTGGAAATAAGGGTCATACCAGTTGTTTTTAAGATGTTTCCGATGTCTTTATCGGCGACAGTGGGTAATTTTTCCATGACCTTGTTGAAGCCTCGGGTCATGTTAATACCATGGTCAGCGTCGCCAATGGCCGCATCTAGCTGGGTGAGATACTCTCTGTTTTCTGTCATCACAGCGGCCGTTGCTTCGAGCCACTGGACAATCTGATCTCGGGTGACCATAGTGCCTTTCCTTTGTGACAGTGTTCAGGTGGTTGTCAATAATGCTTAACGACCTTTACCTGGGCGCTGGTCACGATTTGTTGAACACTATTATGCGCCCCAACGGAGACCAGGCGTCACAACTGGAGCATCCCAGAACTTCAGGATTTCGTCATCAGCCTTCAACAACGTAATGGAGCAACCGGCCATCTCCAAAGAGGTGATGTAGGGGCCGATAAGGTTACGGACGATGGTGATACCTTTGTGGTTGCAGATTTCGGCCAGTTTGCGGTATACCGCATACAATTCGGATACAGGTGTGCCGCCCATGCTGTTAACAAAGGCAATTACCTGATCGCCGGATTGCAGCGGCGGGTCGACCAATTCTACTTCTACCCAATCGCCAACTTCATTGTCCCATTCACGGACTGTGCGGCTGTAAGCGCCATCTTCGATGATGGCTAGAGCCATCATTTCGGTGATTTCGTCGGCGGTTTTCATGTGGAGGCGTTCACGGCCTGGTTCGCCATGGATGCCGATGCCGATTTCAAATTCATCTTCGCCGAGTTCGAATGTGGGTTTGCCGGCAGCGGGGACGGTGCAGGATGTGAGAGCCATACCAAGGGAACGGCCGTTCTTGTTAACTTTCCGCGCCAAATCAGCACATTGCTCCAGGGTGTAACCCGCCTCAGCCGCTGCGCCCACGATTTTCTCTGCCAGCACAGTCGTGCCTACGCCACGACGACCCGCAGTGTACAAACTATCTTTTACAGCCGCATCATCGTCGATCAGAATGCTCTGAACCTTAATGCCATCGGCAAAAGCCAGTTCAGCGGCCGTTTCAAAATTCAGCACATCCCCAGTGTAATTCTTCACCAGGAACAAGACTCCGGCGCCGCCATCAACAGCCTTTGCTGCTTCATACATCTGGTCTGGCGTGGGAGAAGTAAAGACCTCGCCGGGGCAAGCCGCATCCAGCATTCCATGACCGACAAAACCGCCATGCATTGGTTCATGGCCACTGCCGCCGCCAGAAATTAAAGCCACTTTACCCTGCACCGGCGCATCCGCCCGCACAACAAATGTCGGGTCAAAGTGAATTTTCAACATATCGGGGTGCGCAACTGCCATCCCTTCCAATTGTTCCTTCACAACGTCGTCAATCGCATTGATCAATTTTTTCATGGGACTCTCCTTGCTTTCAGACCGGGCATGGGGCGGCAGCAAAGCAGCTACCCCATGCCCGGTTTTTTAGAAACGATGACCGTTATTTCTTTTCAGGTAAGAACGGCGTAACAAAAGCGTCGTAGGCAAAAGCGCCAATGGCGCCGGCAATCGCCGGAACCAGAACCGGGACAATCAGCCAGTACATGCCATCAAAAAGACCTTTTGTACCGACAATAGCGCCAAAAATACGGGGGCCTAAATCACGAGCCGGGTTAATGGAGTAACCGCTGGGGCCGCCCAAAGAAAGGCCAATTGCCAAAACGGTGAAACCAACCAGGAACGGTCCCATATTGTTCTTCAGACCCAGATTGCGCTCGTCGCCGCTGGCCAAAACACCCCACAACAGCATCATCGTGCCAAAGAATTCTGCAATGCCCGCAGTAAGCATGGAGTAGGTGCCGGTGGACGCTTCGCCCGTGCCGCCCCAGAAGGTGCTGCCGAAAACAGAACCAGGACCGGTGGACCAGACATTGGGCATGCCCGCTGCAACCAAACCATCACGGTAAACAAGATAAACGCCCAGAGCGCCCAGGAAAGCGCCGATGAACTGCGCCACAATGTACGGGCCAACTTTACCCCAGGGGAAGCCACGCTTGGCGGCCAAAGCAATCGTCACTGCTGGATTCAGGTGCGCGCCGCTAACGCCGCCGGAAATGTATACGGCGACGATAACAGCGAAAGCCCAGCCGATGGTTATGGTATTCCAGTTGTAAGCTGGACCAGCAAGACGGGGGGCCAAGCCCACGTTGGCGACGACACCATCGCCTAACAAAATCAGAACAAAAGTGCCGAATATTTCGCCAATCAGTTCGCCTGTTAAACCTTTTTGTTTCATCTTTCTCTCCTTAAATAAACCTGTCTCTTCGAAATGAAATTAGTTTTTAACAACCAATCAAACGGGTGAGCACAGTAGCGCCCAGAAATGGAAGTCGCCTGGTATTCCCAGGTCAGCGGTTGTGGATATACAGTAGGGGATTTTTTTCTGTGGTCACCTCCTTATTGGCAACAAAACCCAAATGCTTGCGAGAATCAGAGGTTAAGCAACGCCTTCTGAAAGGCAGCAATTGCGCTCGTGATGAATGCAAATCGCCGGTCTCACCAAGGTACATTGGGGGAACTTTTATCTTAGTTGATAATTTCTTACTGTTGCACCTCTTCCCGATTGATGAGAGCAACAATGCAGACTGAACACGCAACAATTACGAGGGGAAATGAAGGTGCGCGAAGTCAGCATAAAGGAGAGTCGCCAATTAGTGAATTTATGCAAATCCGATAGTTATTTGCTTCCAAAATTAGTCGATTTGCACAGTACACTGTGTGTAATAATACACCATGCGGGTAACAGATCAACAAATGAGGATTTTATGTTTCACTCTGAAACACAAAAGGGGGCGATTTGTTTCTTTTTGAAACTCTGTCTATTGTTTGAATTGGCCGGGGCTTAGATTGAACCGTTTCATCTTACGCCAGAGGGTTGTGCGACCAATGCCGAGCTGCTGCGACATTTCATTTAACCGGCCCTGGCAAGCCCATCCGGCGCGAATGATAGCTTCGCGTTCGGCTTCTGTGGCGGTGAGAACAGGCTCAGCTTGGGGCGAATTAGCAATGACGAGCCGGCCGCTGCGAATAGTTTCAGGTAGATCGGTGACATGGATGATATTGTCGCTGCTGTGGTGAAGGGCGCGTTCCAGGATGCTTTCTAGCTCGCGGACATTTCCTGGCCAGGGGTAGCGGCGCAGCACGGCCGTTGCCTCATCGTCAATCCACGCCGCCCGTCCGTCTCGCAGGGAAATGCGCGCCAAAAAACGCTCAGCCAGTAGAGGAATGTCTTCTGTGCGCTCTCGCATAGGCGGAATAGTGATATTAAACACCCCAAAACGGTAATAAAGATGCGAAACGAAATGCCCGGCAGCAACCAGCTTTTCCAGGTCGTCTGATGTTGCCCCGATGATGCGCACATCAACGGGAATAGAGCGCGAACTGCCCAGGCGCATGATATGCCCCGTTTCGATTACATGGAGCAAGGCCGCCTGCATTTCTAAGGAGAGGCTTTCGATCTGGTCAAACATCAGAGTTCCGCCGTTGGCCAGCTCGAATTTGCTGGGACGGCCGTCCACGTTGCTGCCTTGCTCCTGCCCCATAAATTCGCTGATCATCAATTCATGCGGGATCGCCCGACAGTTTATAGCCAGAAACGGCATGTGGCCGCGTTCGCTGTCGTTGTGGATGGCGCGCGCCAGATGGTTTTTCCCCACGCCGCCTTCGCCGCGCAGCAGCACCGGCGCCGTGCCTCGGGCAGCCGTACGCGCCTGACGCATCACCGACCGCATACTCGCCGACTGCACCGACATGTCTTCCATGACCAACGTGGCCTGTGTGCCCACCTGCTGATGGACCAACCGCCGCACATGTTCCATGGGACGCAGCATGGCGATAAAGCCGGTGTTCTTGGCCGACCCATACGTCACCGGCAGCAGACTGATCATGCATTCCACGATATGGCTGTTGACTGCCAATGAAGCTTCGACATCGGTCATTTCCTGATGATGATCTATGGCCTTTTGTAAATCCTCGGGAATGTTGATGATTTCTTGAAACGGCCGTCCCAAAATCGACTGCGGCATCAACTGCAACATCCGCCCCGCCAGCGCATTGATGTGGTTAATCTTCCCGGTTTCATCCCATGAAATGACGCCTGTTTGGATGGCTCCTAAAATCGTATTCATCTCGGACAGCCGGTAATTAGCTTCTTCCAGGTACAAATCTGCTTGCAGTTGATTGGCGATAGCGCGGCCTACAGCCATCACCAGCGAGATAGTGTGTGATGTGGCCGTAGCCAATGGCCCAATCAGGCCGATAATGCCAATGATACGGCCGTTCACCTGATGAATCGGCGCGGCTGTGGTCACATATGGGTGCAATGTCTGCAAAAAGTGTTCTGCGCCCACAACCTGAATCGGCATCGCCTCAATCGCCGCCAGGCCAAACGCCGTGGTGCCTACGTACTCTTCCCCCAGATATGCGCCAATATCAAACCCGTTCGCCCGAATGAGGGCCATCGCGCCCGGGTCGCCGCCAATTTGCAAAATACAACCGCTGCCATCGGTAAGCAAAATGGCGCAGCGCGACCCTTCAATAAATTGATGAATATCTTCAATAAACGGATTGGCGAAAGTTGTCAGACTGGATTGCGCCTGCAAAATACGACGCAGCGCCTGTTCGTGCAGCTTAACCGGATGTGGCGCCGCGAACGCATCGAAACGAGGAGCGCAGCGCCGCCAGGAAGCCACCACAGCCGGATCAGGCTCCAGGCCGTCGATGGGTTGCACATGGCCCAACGTATGATACGTGTGCCAGAAAACTTCGAGAATATCTTGCCGGATAGGATAATTTATTGGATGCATGGTCTTGTCCCGCTCCGAACCTTCAGAAAACCAAACCAAATGGTATAACACAATGAGCAAATTTGGCAATTGCCGCCAATCTGTTTACGATCAGGCCATGCAGGTGATTTTATGAAATCAGCCCGTTGCTTTTTAGTCGGCTTTACGGCCGTTCTCCTTCTTGCTCTGCTCACCACCGCCAACAACACAGGAACGGCCGTCGCCCAAATCAACAATTTCCCCCCTGTCGCCTACCTGCCCATCATCATCAGCGGCGACCCGACAATTGGCCCCGTTCACAACGGCATCGCCACCTATTACGACGCCACCGGCGAAGGCAACTGCCTCTTTCCCGCTTCCCCCGAAAATTTAATGGTGGCCGCCATGAACAATGTCGACTATGGCAACGCCGATTTATGCGGCGCGTACATTCGTGTCGACGGCCGTAAAGGCAGCGTCGTGGTGCGCATTGTCGATCGCTGCCCTGAATGCGCTCAAGATCACGTCGACATGAGTCCACAAGCTTTCGCCCTCATCGACGACCTTCCGCTCGGTCGTGTTCCCATCAGCTGGCAAATTGTCAGCCCACCGTTAACCGGCCCCATCGTCTATCATTTCAAAGACGGCAGCAACCCATGGTGGACGGCCGTGCAAATCCGCAACCACCGCAACCCCATCGCCAAATTAGAAGTTCAACTCCCCAACGGCTCCTTTCAGGCCGTGCCCCGCGAACTGTGGAATTATTTCGTCAAAACCGACGGCATGGGGCCTGGCCCCTACACCTTCCGCGTCACCGATATTCTGGGCAACGTCCTGGTAGACCACAACATCCCTCACCTCGAAAATGGCAGCGTCTCCGGCAGCAGCCAGTTCCCGCCGCCCTGATTCCCCCGGAAATCTCTTGACAGGCCATCTCCTGGTAATTTATACTGTAGTCAAAGTACTTTGTAAAACAAAGTACTATTTCACAGAGAGTTAACGAATGGGAGGTAGATCATGGCGCCAACAGTGGATTTAGAACGTGTGGAACAACAGGTGTGGACGGCATATTTTGCCGATGGCTTGTGGGAAATTTTTCTGGCAACGCTGATGCTGACAACTTTCTTGCGCACCTACACCGACAGCTGGTGGGCTTATTTACTCATGGCGGGCGGAATTTTAGTGATGATTTTTGGCAAGAAATACATCACTGAACCGAGGCTGGGGCGCGTGAAGTTTGGCCCGCGCCGGGAAGCGCGTCGTTCCACGCTGATGGTGATTATTTTGGTCGTGGTGGTGGCAACGGCCGTGCTGTTAACGCTGCCACAACTGGGTGTGGATGTGCGAATGGGAAACTGGGTGGGGATTGCTTTGGCCGGGATGGTCACGGCCGTTTTCCTGGTCACGGCCTATCTGCTCAATTTCCGCCGCATGTACGGCTATGCGTGGATGATTGGCGGCGCAATCTTCATCACCGAGGTATGGGGCGAAGCAGCCAGTTTGTGGGCCAATCTGATTGGCGGGCTGCTGTTGTTAGCGGCGGGGCTGCTCCTCTTGGCGCAGTTCCTGCGCCGGTATGACGTGCCGGAAATGCATTGATATGAACCTCAACGACGATCCCGACAGCACGCCCATGCATCCGCTGATAGAACTCGACCGCGTCATTCATGCGCCCGCCCGGCTGATGATCATGACCTATCTGTACGTAGTCGACAGCGCCGATTATACCTTTCTCATGCATCACACCGGTCTTACCTGGGGCAATCTGGCCACCCATCTGGGCAAATTGGAGGAAGCCGGTTATGTGGCCATTGAAAAGCAGTTTGTGGACCGCAAGCCCAATTCAATGGTACGTCTGACGGCCGTTGGCCGCGCCGCTTTCCAAACCTACAAAACGCAACTGCAAGATGTATTCAACGACCTGCCGGATTAACTGAACCAAGAGGTTTAGATTGGAGACTGAAGATTACACCAATCCCCCTCTCCCCTACTCCACCTCTTCCATCCTTGGTCTCCGCAGCAGCCGCATGCCGTTCAGCGTCACCAGCAGCGAGACACCCATATCGGCCAAAACCGCCAGCCACATCGAGCCTAGCCCCAGCAGCACCAGCACAAAAAACGCAAATTTCAACCCCAACGCCAGAGCTACGTTCACGCCGATGATGCGCATGGTGGCGCGGCTGAGGCGCACAGCGAACGGCAGCAAGCGCAAATCGTCGCGCATCAGGGTAATATCGGCCGTTTCCAGGGCTTGCGCGGTGTGGCCGATGGCGATACCCACATTGGCGGCGGCCAACGCCGGGGCATCGTTGATGCCATCGCCGACCATAACGACATGGCCATATTGCTGGCGCAGTTTGGTCACGGCCGTTACCTTATCTTCAGGCAAACAATTAGCCTGCACTTCTGTGACCCCCACGTCGGCGGCCACTTTATGCGCGATTTGTTCATTGTCGCCGGTCAGCATGATCAGGTGGTCAATGCCCAAAGCGCGCAGTTCGGCAACGGCCGTCTCGCCAGATGGCCGCATCGTATCGGCTACGGCAATATAGCCCAAATACGCGTCATCGCGCCTGACCAGCATGGTGGTATAGCCCTGATTGGCGGCCGTCTCCAGCTCCGCGCAGTGAGCAGCGTGGGCCAAATGATCAGCAAAAAAAACATGGCTGCCGATGGTGACGACACGGCCGTTCACCTGCCCTGTCACCCCGCGCCCCATCAACGCCCGCACATCCTCGGCGGCCGCATACTGCCGATCCAGGCTGCGCTGCGCCGCGGCCTCCACCACCGCCTGAGCGATGGGATGCTCGCTGCGCTGCTCCACGGCGCAGGCCAGCGCCAACAGATCGTCACAATCGGCGCAATCGGCATCGGCCGGCCGGCGGCACTCCACGGAACGCACCGCCACCACCGCCGGGCTGCCCAAGGTCAGAGTTCCCGTCTTGTCGAAGGCGATGGCGCGCACGCGGCTCAATTCCTCCAGATGCGCCCCACCCTTAAAGATAACCCCATGCCGCGCCCCATTGCTGATGGCGCTGACAATGCTGACCGGCGTGCTGATAACCAGCGCGCACGGACAGGCAACCACCAGCAGCGCCAGCGCCCGATACAACCAGCCCTGGGCCGGATCCGCCGCCGCCACCAGCGGCTGGTTGAAAAAAAGCGGCGGCACGATGGCTACCAGGGCGGCAATCGCCACCACAGCAGGCGTGTAATACTTGGCAAACTGATCGACAAAGCGCTGCGTGGGAGCCTGGCTTTCTTGCGCCTCGGCCACCAGCCGGATGAGGCGGCTGATGGTGTTGTCTTCGGCCAGGTGTGTGACTTCGATTTCCAGCGTGCCCTGGCCGTTGATGCTGCCGGCGAAGAGGTCGTCGCCGGGCTGTTTTTCCACCGGCACGCTTTCGCCGGTGATGGGCGCCTGGTTGACGGCCGAACTGCCGGAGAGGAGACGGCCGTCCATGGGCACGCGCTCGCCGGGTTTAACGATAATTGTTTCGCCCAGGCGCAAATCAGCCACCGGCACGCGCTGTTCTTCCAGGCCGCAAATTGGGCACGGGCCGCCATCATAACCATCCTGGCCCAGGTGGCTGGCGCAGTCCACACAGAAGCGCAAGACGGTGGCCTTGCCGGGAGCCAGCTCCATCAGGCTGCGGATGGATTGGCGGGCGCGGGCGGTGGCGTACCCTTCGATGGCTTCGGCGATGACAAACAGGACCATCACCATGCCGGCTTCGGTGTACGCGCCAATCAACACTGCGCCGATGGCGGCGATGGACATGAGGACGTTGATGTTAATTTCGCGGTTGACGCGCACGGCCGTCCACGCGCTTTTGAAAATAGGCAGTCCGGCGATGATCATGGCCAGAACGGCCGTCAGGTCTATCCACACACCGCTAATACCTGCGCCGGGCAGCAGTTCGTGAAAAAGCAAACCGGGCAGGATGAGCAAGGTGGCCAGCAGCGCCAGACGCGTATCGCGCCGCTGCCACAGGTAGGGGAAGAAAGCGGCTGGCGGTTGGGCAGCTTGCTCGGCGGTGGGCGCAGCCACATTGTAACCCAGTTCGCGGATGCGGTTGACGACCGTTTGCTGGTCCACAGAGCCATCGACGCGCAATGTTTCCGTGGTGAAATTAAGGCGGCACAAGGCCACGCCATCTAGTTTGGCGACTCCTTTTTCGATGCTGCGGGCGCAGTCGGCGCAGTCCATGCCGGTGATTTGGAAGGTTTGTTCGCTCATAAGTATCCTTTCCACAAGTGATTGTCATTTCCGGATCATATAGACAACCCCTGTTTTCAGCGTTCTTACTCCCAAGATTATCACATCTTTTGCAGATGGTTTGCAGATTTTGATGGTAAAGTAAGGATAACTGCATAAGAAGACCCGAAGGGTTTGATCTCTACAAGGCTATTTTCTCGAGAGCAAACCCTTTGGGTCTTATACGGAGGTTTTATGGCCAACGATAATGGGGACGAGAAACGGCCGTTGCCCACCAACATGCGTCGCAATCGCCAGGAAACAGACAAACGCCTGTTGGTTTTGGTGATTTTTATGCTGGTGGTGGTTGGCGGCGGATTGATTGGGCTGATTTTCGGCTGGGAGGCAGTGGTAACGGCCGTGCCGTGCCTGCTCGGCGGCGCATTGCTGATCCTTGTCCCCTGGGGACTGCTCACCCTGGCAGAGAAATGGCGCGACAGGCTGGACGGCTAAAAACCCTCCCATTCTACCGCCCGTTCAGCCGCCAGATCGTTTATACTATAGACATGGAGCCGATGTGTCCGACCCATGCCGGACACCACCTAATTTGATCAAGGGGGATCACCATGTCTAAACTTCAGCAGCTTCACGAATTTGGGCAGTCCACCTGGCTGAACTATATGCGCCGCGCTTTCATCCAATCCGGTGAACTGAGACAATGTATTGCGGATGGCATTCAGGGGATTACGGCCAATGCGGCCGTTTTCCAGGACACCATCGCCCACCACACCGACTACGACCAGGCCATCCACCAGGAAATCGTCAACGGCACGCCCTACAACAGCATCCACAACGCCCTGATGGTCGACGACGTGCAGCGCGCCGCCGACATCCTGCACCCAATTTTCGAGAGCAGTCAGGGGCTGGATGGATTTGCCAGCCTGGAACTGAACCCGTCTCTGGCTCATCAGGCGGTAGAGACGGCCGCCACGGCTGGCCACATCCTGGCACGTATCGACCGGGGCAACGCCATGGTCGAAATTCCGGCGACGCAGGCGGGCTGTGAAGCCATCCGCAGCCTGACATCGGATGGCGTGTGCATCAATGCCACCCACATTTTTTCGATCAGCGGTT
Organism: Chloroflexota bacterium; assembly: GCA_017993775.1. Classification (GTDB taxonomy): domain Bacteria; phylum Chloroflexota; class Anaerolineae; order Promineifilales; family Promineifilaceae; genus Leptovillus. Next base: position 157,319 of record JAGOMA010000010.1, read on the forward strand.
TTGAACGGGCTGCGCAGGCGTATATTTGTGGCCTGGAAATCTATTTCGAGACCCACAGCATCTGGCGCATTGCGCCCACGGCCGTTGCCTCCTTCTCCGTGTCACCCATTGATACGGCCGTAGACCCCCTGCTAGCCGCCAAAGGCCTGGCCGATTGGCAAGGCCAAACCGGCATTGCCCTGGCACGGATGCTCTATGCCCGCTTCGAACAGATTTTCCGAGGGCCGCGCTGGCAGCGGTTGGAAAGCCGAGGCGCACGGCCGTTGCGCCCCAAATGGACCCGCATTCGGCCAACCAACCCCACAGTCCCAGCCATGTTTTATACCGAGGCCCTGATTGGCCCCAACACAGTCATGACCTTCACGCCCGAAACGCTGGACACGTTTCAGAAGCAAGGCCATGTCGCCGAAACGCTGGCCAGAGGTCGAACCAAAGCGCAAAACCACCTGGACCGGCTGGCAGAGGCAGACATTGACCTGGACGAGATGTTGGATAATTTGCAAGCCGAGCATCTGGCAGCATCGCAGGCTCAATACCAAAATCTGGTAAAAAGTGTCAACGAAAAGCTTTTTGTGGTTGGGCGTTAAAGAAAACGGCCGTTCCTGAGGGGAACGGCCGTTTTTACAATCAGCAAAAAAGCAGGCAATTATTTGCGGAACAACTCGCGCACCACAATATTACGCTGAATCTGGCTGGTTCCTTCATAAATCTGGAAGATTTTGGCGTCGCGCATCAACTTTTCCACCGGATATTCCGACATGTAGCCATAACCGCCAAACACCTGCACCGCATCCGTGGCGATCTTCATGGCCGCGTCGGCGGCATACGCCTTGCCAAACGACGACACCATCGTATCCGGCTGGCCATTGTCCACTGCCCAGGCCGATTTCCAAACCAGCAGACGAGCCGCTTCCAATTCCATCGCCATGTCAGCGATTTTGTGCCCGATGGCCTGATACTGCCAGATCTCCTTGCCCATGGAGATGCGTTCCTTGGCATATTTAATCGATTCTTCCAACGCCCGGCGAGCCACGCCCAAAGCGCCGGCGGCCGTAGCCGGACGGCTGCGATCAAACACCTTCATGGCCGTGATAAAACCGGTCCCTTCCGCGCCCAGCCGGTAAGTTTCCGGCACACGCACGTTGTCGAAGATGACCTCGGCCGTATCAGAAGCGTGCTGCCCCAATTTGTCGAAGGGCTGCCCAACGCTGACACCTTCCCAATCCCGCTCCACCACAAAACAGCTCATGCCCTTGTAGCGGACGCCGGGGTCAGTGTAGGCAAACACGGTAAAAAAGTTAGCCACCGTCGCCCCAGTAATAAACGTTTTGCTGCCGTTCAGGATGTAGTGGTCGCCATCTTTGCGGGCCGTGGTTTTAATGCCGGCCACATCCGACCCAGCTTCCGGCTCGGTCAGGCAGTAAGACGACATCTCGCCGCCGGCCAAACGGCCGCAATACCCTTGTTTTTGCTCTTCCGTACCGGCAATCAGGATGGGTAAGATCGCCAGACCATTCACGCCCATAGCCGTACTCATGCCAGAGCAGCCCCAGGCCAATTCTTCTGTCACCACACATTCTTCCAACAGGCTCAGACCCAGGCCGCCATATTCTTCCGGGATGCTCATGGTAGTCAGACCCAATTCCTGCGCCTTCTTAATAACCGGCCAGGGATATTCGTGAGATTTGTCATAATGTTCCGCCTTGGGGGCAATTTCATTTTTGGCAAATTCACGGGCCAATAATTGGATCTCGCGCTGTTCCTCGGTTAAGCCAAAGCTAATACCATCATTTAAACTCATTGTGTACATTTCTCCTTAATTTGACTTTGCTGTCCGGGTTCAGGTTGCGTGGAAGCGGCTCCCTGCCTCCAGAATAATGAACGGAAGTAACCTCACAAACCCCAAGTAATCTCCCGCTTGTAGATTGGACCAAACTTGGAGATTGGTCCAATCCGCGTTACGCAATTTTTAGACGGTTACGAAGGGTTTCCAACGGAATTATTTATTGTTTTCCTGACCAGATTCTTCAGCCGGCGGGTTGATGAGATACTGCTCCACTTTTTGCAGGTCGATGGTCATCAGGCCGTCTACCTGGCCGGTGTCGATGATGGTATTGCGCGGAACCATGCCCTTCTCAGCCACCGGGCCTTCGACAAAAACGCGGGACAGAGCAAACCCTGAAATTTCCCCTTCTTCGCCAATGATGATGTCGCCGATGGTGCCGACTTTGGTGCCGCCGGGTGTATCGACGCCGCGACCACGCAGTTTTTCCAGGCGCAGCCATTTGTCGGCCTCATCCAGTTCTTTATTATCGGTCTGGACGTCGGCGTTTTTCACCAGGATGGCGTCGATGCCAAAAACGACGACGCTGTCACGCTCGATAAGGCGAGATTTGCGGCTGATAAGCCCCTCGGAACCGGTAAAGATGCCGGTGATCCAGTAGAGGTCCTGGTTGATATAAACGTCTTTGGCATAGCCCACAAGACGGCCGTCCGTAATACTAATGATCGGTTTTCCAACTAAATCTTTTCCTAATCGCATGGCGTGTCTCCCTCAAGGTGTGGGCCGGTATTTCAGGTTTTCCGGCAATGAGTCGCCATCTGTCCGTCTGTTTTGCCGGGGTAGATGGTCAACTTATCCTGTTGATTATAATGCGAGATTGGCGCAAGGCAACAGATTTTCAAACGACGGTTAGAAAATTGACGCGCCCAAACCTGACCCCGATAACCCGAAAACCACCCATAGATTTCGCAGATAACGCCGATTTTTCTGAAATTTATGGAATCGGCTGGTTTTCTTTTTCTATGTGTGTGCGCATGTTTGTGGATGGGATGCTAAAGCGCATCGGTGGATTTAAGCGTATCCGGGAACGGCAAATTGGTGAGGATGGTCAGCGCCAGCAAAGCATATTCAGGCCGCTGGCCCCCAAACTCGGCCAGTCGCAGGGCGCAATCGCGCAAAATGGCGGCCTGCGGCTCGTCAAACGCTTCGGGCGGCAGGTTGGCCAGAAAACGGGCGAACAGATCAAAACCGGCATCCAGGTCGTCGCGGCTCAGAGCGGCGGCGCAGTCGGCTAAAAGTGAATCAGGTGGGGAAACGGCCGTGTTCCCCACCCCATTCCACCGCTTGTCCAACGCCGTCACCGTTTGCGCCAGCACCGTGCCCGGCTCCACCTTCATCTGCCGCGACAATTGGATAAACGCGTGTTCTTCGCCCACCAGCCTGGCCATCGCCAGCGCCAGTTCGCGGCGCAGCATCACATCCATTTCCACATAAAGCATCTGCGCCAATGTGGGAGCCACCTCAGCTACCTGCAATTGACCCAACGTCGACGCATACGCCACGCGCAGCCCATGATCCCGCTCCACAGCCAGCCGCGCCAACAAAATAGGAACCACCGATTCGTCCCCCAGCGCGCCCAACGAGCGGGCGCTGTGGGCGCGAATGGAACGATAATCAGAATCCAGCGCCGCCAACAGCGGTTGGCGGGCGCGTTCATCGTGCATACGCCCCAAAGCCCAGGCGGCCATCACGCTTAAGGCCGGGTCGGTACTGTGCAGCACTTCCGTCAGCGCGGCGATCAACTGCTCGTCCGGGCGCGTGCGGCCGATGGCCACAATGGCCTCAAAACGCACGTTGAACCGGGGATCGGCCAGCGATTCCAGCAGTTCCTCACTGGTCAGCAAACTTTTCGCCTGCCCCAACCGCTCCGTCATGCGGATGGTGGCCTCCTCGTCTTTGGCCAGGTGGTAGCGGATCATCGACTCGACGGCCATGAACGGATTGCCGCGCAGCATAAAACCGGCAAAAGTGCCCATGCTGACCGTGCTGTCGGTTTGTACGCCGCGAAAAAAGATCAGGCTCACCAGGGGCAGCGTCATGCCTAACAAAAACAGCGGCGTGTAGGGATTGAGATTTACAAGCAAAATGGTGCCGGATAGATTTTGGGCCAGGTCTAAAACCCAGCCGCCCACCAGTTGGCTCAAGCCGCCAACCACGCCAATCCAGGCATAATAAAGCGCCATGTAATCGCTCTTTTTCGCCGGGGGCACAATGCGCACAAACAACAGCCGGGCCGAACCAATGGCCCACCCCATGTTGGCCACGCCCTGGAAAAAAGCAATGCCCAACGCAATTTGCAGGCTGATGGGGCTGTGATGGGGCATCAGCAGCCAAAAAATCGGCAAAACCACCCGCATCAACACGCCAGATAACATCACCGGCGTGCTGCCATACCGGTCGGCGGCCCATCCCCAGGCGTACACCGAGACGAGGCTGCCGAGCAGGGTGCCATTTTGCAGCAAAATGACCTGGCCATCGCCCAGGCCCACCTGTTCGCGCATGAACAGCGGCAAAAAAGAAGTCATAGGCGTGGTCGCCAGGGTCATCAGGGCAATGGCTGTCAGGTAGTTGCGAAAGCTGGTATCGCCGATGGCGTCTCGTAATTCGCGGCGAGTTTGCCGTTCGTTTTCGGTGATGGGCAGGCCGCCGGGGATAAAGGAATAGGCCCAAACGGACAAAAAGCCGGCCAGCACGCCGGCGCCCATTAGCAGCATAAAGCCGCGCAGGTCTGTGGTGCGGTCGATAACAAATCCGGCCGTGGCGACGGCCAGGATGCCCACCGTGGTGGTGAAAAAATTGTCCAGGGCAGAGAATTTGCCGCGCACATGGTTGGGCACGTATTCCTGCGTCCAGGGATATTTGCCGGTCTCGCCGGTGGCGCGGCAGAGGGCGAATCCGGCAACGATTAAGCCGACGTAGAGGATGGTGGGCGCTTCGCCAAAAGCGGCCAGGACGCGGGGCGTGAACAGCAGGAGCGCGGTGATGACGGTGCGCAGCGCCCAGAAGGTGAGGAAGGTGCGTTTATACCCAAAGCGGGCGACGGCCGGGGCAATGACCAGGGCGATGAGGCCGGCGAACGGAAAGAAGGAAAGCAGCAGGCCAATTTCTCCTTTGCCCAGACCCAACGCATCCAAAAAGAGAATAAAGACGGAGCCGAAGAAGGTGAACTGGACAAAAATGGAATTGACGGCGTCACCGGCGATGCTCCAACGTAGGCCGCGCATTTTTTCTACGATGGTTGGCTCGCTGGAAGGGATGGTAGGGGTGGTCATTTTGGTTTTGGTCTCCTGTCGTTTGCCACGCTTAGACTATAACACAGGTTGGGGTGATAAAAACGAGAAACGGCGCGGCCGGGCAACGGCCGTGCGCGTTGGCTGCTCTGGGTAGACCTGTTACAATCCGCTCCCTATGACCAAACACAAGGATCGGGAATTTGGCCAGAATTTGTACGAACGGTTGGAGGAGATAACGGCCGTTACCGCCCTCCATCGCCCCGATTTCACCTACCAGCAGCAAGTAGAAGCCGGGCGCGCCCGGGAACTACGCAAAATGAAAAAGTTTCGCTTCCAACTGCTGCACCGCTGGCTGACCGAACATTTTGCCCCCTGCCGCGTCGCCGACATCGCCGGCGGCAAAGGTCTGCTGGCCCACCTGCTGCAACAAAGCGGCTGGCAGGCCACCGTCATCGACCCTTCATACCAACCGCTGCCCGACAAATACAAAGACATCGTCACCGGCCAGCGCGTACGCCTGGACGCCGCCGAAGAGGTCCATTACCTCGACAAACCATTCACCCGCGAGATGGGCCAGCAGTTTGATCTGCTCGTTGGGATGCATGCGCATGGCTGCAACATCGCCATTATCGACGCGGCGGCGGCTTATGGCTGCGGGTTCGTCCTCTTCCCCTGCTGCGTCATCGACGAACCACTCATCCCACCCATCGGCGTGCATTGGCTGGAGAGCCTGGCCGAATATGCGGTGCAACAAGGGCGGGCGGTTGCCCCCTTTCGACTCAACTTCAAGGGGCAAAATATCGGCCTGTATGATGCCGGTCGCTGTCCGGTGAAAGACGTAATCAATCCCTAGACCCGCAGACCCTAAGGGTTTGGACGAACGCATGTTTATTTACGTGATACCAAACCCTTAGGGTCTCTGTATCACGCCGCAGACCCCAAGGGTTTGTTCCTGAGATTTTGGACGTTTGGGGCATCAAACCCTTGGGGTCTTGCCGGATCGCCGAGTTAAAGATCAACGATTACTTAACTGTTTTCCGCCCTGCCAAAAATTGCGCTAGACTAGACTCAATCGATTCATGTAACAAACCCGTGACCCATTGGGAGATAGGTTCATGTTTATTTTGTTGGTACTGATTTTAATTAATGGCATCTTTGCCATGTCTGAAATTGCCGTCGTGTCGGCGCGTAAGGCGCGTTTACAGCAGCGCGCCAACAGCGGCAGCAAACGAGCCGAGGCCGCCCTGGCCCTGGCCAATCATCCAGATGATTTCCTCTCCACCGTGCAAATTGGCATTACCCTGATTGGTATCTTGATTGGCGCATTTGGCAGCACCAATATCGCCGTTTCGCTGGACCCGTATCTGCAAAATTTGCCACTGCTGGGTCAATTCCACCAACAGGTAGGCAATTTCCTGGCGATTGGGCTGGTGACGTTTCTTTCGCTGGTCCTGGGCGAACTGGTTCCGAAGCAGATTGGGCTGGGGAATGCGGAAAAGGTGGCCGGGCTGACGGCCGCGCCGATGCTGCTGCTGGCGGCGGTGACACGGCCGTTTGTCTGGACTCTCAGCATTTCCACCCGCGCCATCATGCGCCTGCTGCCCATCAACCCCTCCAATGAACCGGCCGTCACCGAAGCCGAAATCCAGATGATGCTGGAGCAAGGGACCGAAAGCGGCGTCGTGGATCCTATTGAGGAAGAAATTGTTGAGAAGCTGTTCCGTGTGGGCGATTTGCGCGTCAACGATCTAATGATCGACCGCACCGACATCATCTGGTTGGACCTGGAAGACTCAACCGACGCCCTGCGCGAGAAAATTGCCGATGGCGTGCATTCTCGCTACCCGGTGGCCAATGGGGACCTGGACAATATCGTCGGCCTGGTGTTTGTGAAGGATTTGTTGGTGCAAGCCTTGAGCAGCGAAACGCCAGAGCTAAAGATCGCTCTGAAACCGGCGCTTTTTGTGCCTTCCGGCCTGCCGGTTTACAACGTTCTGGAACGTTTTAAGGAGGCCAGGGCGCAAATCGCCTTTGTCACCGACGAGCACGGCGGCATTGAAGGGTTGGTGACGTTTAACGATTTGCTGGAGGCGATCGTCGGCGACGTACCGGAGCATGGCGACCCGGCGGATCCCATCGCCGTCCGTCGCGCCGATGGCTCCTGGCTGATTGACGGTAAGCTGTCGATTGAAGAGTTTAAGCAGTTATTCGAGGTGACCGAGCTGCCGGAAGAGTCGGAAAACTACTTCCAAACGGTAGGCGGGTTTGTGATGAGCTTTTTGGGCCGCATTCCTCAATCCGGCGATCACTTTACCTGGGGCGGTTTGACCATTGAGGTGATGGATATGGATTGGCGGCGGGTGGACAAGGTGTTGGTGAAGAAAGAAGAAGAGTAATGGGGGTGGGAAACGGCCGTTTCCCACCCTCCTCGTCATCCCCTTATCTCATGTCCTGGAGGGTATAACTGCGCGCACGGCCGCGAACACCACGACTAGCAGCGATATAAACACAAACAGTAAGCCAATCCCCAAGACAATATAACTTCCCCCGCTGACGCCTGGCTCCAACACCGCGTTGTCTGGCTGCGTGGGGTCATAAAAAACAGCAATCCGCTGCCCATTCGGGTAACGATCAAGGATTGCCTGAGCTTTCCTTTCGCTGCTGTAGCTGTTCTCCCCAAATTTAATGGTCTGGCCTTCGTAGGAACGGCCGTTTACCGTATACGCATATGCAACCTGGGGCGAGTACGAATCACCACCCTCGGCATCCGTGGAATAGTCCACCAGTGAGCTGGTGATCTGCCCCTGGACGCTGGGCCAACTGGCGCTGCTGCGGGCATTTTGCAAAATGGTCCACCCCCACCAGGAAAGCCCGGCGCCAACCAGAATGAAGATCAACGAGAAGAGCGCGGTTTGCAGGCAGCCGCCAATCTGTCCGAAAAGATTGTTTTGTTTTTGCAAGGGAACCTCCATGTTCAGGCCTGTCGCTTCTAACGGATGGGCGATATTTTAGCTTTGGCTGGCTTTTATTTCGCCTTACGGCCGTTTCCCCCTGCATCCCTCCCACGGTTTCCAGACACCTGTCATGCCGTTCAAAGCGGCGGCTTCTTAAGGTAGCGGCTGATTGATTTCAATCAGATTCCCGTCCGGATCACGAAAATGAGCCGTGCGAATGCCCCAATCAGGATGATCGGTTAACTCAGCTGCTAACTGCACCCCCGCCGCTTTTAACTTGGCGCACATCGCCTCCACATTCTCGACGGCAAACACCAGGCAAACCTTGTCTTGCGCGTTGACCTGAGCCGGCAAATGAGTTGTCCCCAACACATCGCTCATTTCCTGCTTGTCGAACGCCGTTGCCCTATCTTGTTGTCTTTTTTAGGAACGGCCGTTGGTACAGAGGTTGGCATTTGCGTAGGCATCAATGGCGTTGCCCATAGCCCTCATTCGCCAACTTTTCGCCCACAATCTACGGCCGTTTCTCCAACACCTTCTTCATCTGAACCGCTTCAAACGTCTGTCCAGCCACTTCGCCCATCACGCGATTGAAGATGGTAAACCCTACCCGTTGATACACCTTGATCGCCCGCGTATTGCTGGCCGGCACGCCCAACCGCACCGCTTCTCCCGCATAACAATGCGTACGCACCGCAAAATCTATGCACGCAGCCACAAACGCCGCGCCCAAACCACGCCCCGTCAAGGCCGGTTTCAGCCCGAATCCCAGCCACATTTCCGCCGCATTGAGCGTCTGCGGGTTAAAATCGTCATACGCCACACACACATCATCGGCGTCGAAGAATTCCGTCGTCAGCTCCCCCACCAAATCACCATCATCATTCAAAACAGCAAACAACCCCTTGCCCCAGCTTGTCCCATCCTGCATATGATCCGCTTCATGAGCATAATCATGGATGGCATACTCCCCACCATACACCCAATGGATCACAATTTCCTGCGCGTACGCTTCATTCATCGGCACAAAATAATAGTTCATCGCGCCCCGCACTGCCCACTGCCCACTGCCCACTCCCCACTCCCCACTCCCCACTCCGCACTCCGCACTCAAACGGCCGTTTTCCCGGCATTCGTAATCCACCCAGGAGACCAGCCAATCTTCTGCCCAAGAATCATATTCAATTGGGCCACATGCTCCTGAACATGGCGCATCGTATCCAGCAGGAGCGCGGCAAACGTGAGTTCTCCCCACGGAAAAGCACAAAGCTGCTGCGCCTTCTCATCGGTCAGGACGCTGAGTGTCGACCGGCATTTTTCGCGGCCATGCGCCAGATAGGTTTGCAGTTCGTCCCTGCTAAAAGCTCTCACCGGAATAATGCCTGCCGGATCCAATTCATCCAGCGTAAATGGAGCCGGAGGCATAAACCCTTCAACCGAACCGGATAAATACAGGTCGAGCCAGAAGAGGGTGTGATAAACAACGTACCAAAACTCGGCGGACCGGGGCAGTTGCGGATCGTTCCAAAGGCAAACCCGCCACAGCTCATCAGGACAGGCAACGAGTACCTTCTCCAGCATATCGATAGCCGCCCCAAATTGTTGGGCCACGGCCGTTTGCCAATTATTATCCAAGTCATACCTCCTATCGCTGAGATAAGCCGCGCAACCGTTCACCTGCCGGACCGGATGCGTGGCCAGACCTCAGCCTCATGAAGTAATCGTCTAAGAATAACCTACCGTTTTTAGATTGGACCAATTTGCGCCGCGTAGTTTTCAGCCGGTTACGAAGTGGCCGAGCGGCTGGCCGGCCTGCTCGCCCATAAGCGTGTCGGCTTGTGCATAAACAGGTAATAAATCGCCAGCAGACCGCTGTAGATGACAACGGCCGTATAAACAATCATACCCGTCCGTTGCTCAGGCGGTGTCGTGGGCAGCCGCGTCAGGAACGGCACTATCAAGACCACATCGTAGGCCAGGAAACCCACCAACTGACCGGCGGCATTCACCCAGCTCGGCCGGACCAGCGCATACACAAAATACATCGCCGCCCCGAGGAACATCGCGCCAATCACAACCGAGAGGTCCGGCGTGATTTTCCAGGGGATGATATTCGGCACGCGCCATAAAAGCTGTGTGCTCACTATCAGCAGAGCCGCGATGAAGCCTACAAACGACCAGCGCACGACTCCGGGCATTGGTATCGTGGTGTCGATGGGAATACGGATGCTCCACAGCACCAGCCCCAATCCGAACAAGGCTCCGAACACACACGCAATGCCATACATGGTCAACTGAGGCGTCTCGCTGTTAGCCCCCAGCCGAAACGAGAGGACGGCTACGGGCAGCAGAATCGTGAGGTAATCCAGACCGATACCGGCCAATGCGCCATAGTTTTTGGAGGCGGTAGCCCACAAAGTTGAGGCCGCTGCGGCGGCAAAGATGGAAGAAACAAAAATGAACGTCAGAGGCGTCGTGCCTGGAAACGGCCACAAATTGACCGCCAAAGGCAGTTGCAGGAAGAAGGCGATGGCAAGGAAGAATTGTACGGCACAAATGAGAAAGAAGGTGTAGCGTGCGGGTTTTTTCATTGCAACATCCTACACGCTTCTGGCAGATAACACAATAGCATGGCGTGTCGCCTGAGGGTATACGGCCGTTTTATATACCACCCACCCACCGCTCGTTTCGATGAGCAAAACAGGCCAGGCTGTCAGTAGCCGCGGTATCCCTACCGCGTATCTCCCGCAGCCTCGCTACAAATTCCACAAACAAACCTCGCAAATCTGTTTGCAACAAAGCACTGAAGATTTATGGACTGTTGTACCAGGCCGTTGAGCCTGCAGCCACCTCCCCCTGGAGCCTTGACGCCGGCGCATATCTACACAGGCAGCCAATCAGCGCCAACAGCGCCCCTGCGAGAGTCACATAAAGGCCAATATCTGTGGCCGCGTAAAAACCTGCTGCTGGGGCTATCTCCACAATCCGTCGAAAGTCAAGCAGCGCCACCGACGCCGCCAGCATCGCCAGAACGCCCCCTGGGAGTACAAACCACCGCCGAGACGCTCCCCCGAACAGCAACTCGCCAAATAAGAGGATTAGCCCAATGCCGGCCGTCAAAAATCCATCCCCTTCCCAGCCTATTTCTATACCCTCGTAGGCAAGCCCACTCAGACCAAATAGATGAGGCACGGATATCCACGGCAGAAACCCTCCGACAATCAAGGCCAACGAGCCAACGAGTACCAATATTCTGCCCCTGTTCATACAACACACCTTCCTGTGAGGGTCTATCGACCCCGGCTAGCAAAACTCCGGGCGGCCTGACGCCACTCCGCACGCTGCACTCACACCTCCGCACGCAAATCCTTGTCCTCCATTTCCCAGGCATGATCAAGCGTGTGAAACGCGGTATGCCGAATCAGGTACCGGAGCGGCCACGTGCGGACCATGTTGCCCTGGGCATGAAACGCCCTGATGGCCTCACAATAGGCGCCGCGATGCGCCTTCAATCCCTCGTCGGTCAGCATCCCTTCCAGAGGCGTGCGCACGCCGAGCTTCTTCGCCCAGTCCAGCTCTGCGGCAAACGTATGCCGGACAATGTGGTCCCGGTCGCGCCCGCCGCCGCGCGGACCCCGCTGCATCTCCGCCGATACGCGCATACGCACCTCGTCGAAAAACGCCCAGGCCGCCTGCATCAGCGTCAGTTCCCGCGCCAATGCTTCGCCCGACATGGCTTGCCGGTCGATGCGCGAAAAGGCGAACGAGATACCCCAGAAGTCGGTAGAGCTTGTGCCCGGATAGCGCTCGACCACGTCGGCGTCGGCGATGGCCGCAAATACCGCCTCCATCCCCGCCAGCGTCGCCACCGCGGCATATCGTGGGACATAGGCGCGCAAGCGTTCGATCGCCGCCGCCTCGGTCTTGGCTCCGCGCTCAAGACCGGGCCACTCCGGCGCCACCGCCACCACCTTCTTACCCTTCGGTCCGATTTCCAGCGTCACCTGCATATCATTCACCATAGGTTCTCCTCATGCCACTCTCTACTCCCCCAGACCAGATGATGCACGCCCCGGAGAGGCCCTCCAGGCGCTGCCGTGCCTGATGGCGAAGCGCGTTACTGCCGCAAAATCTTCCCCATCGCCTTGCCTTTTGCCAGCTCATCAATCAGTTTATCTAAATAGCGTATTTTTTGCATCAGCGGATCTTCGACTTCTTCAACACGAACACCGCACACCACGCCCTTAATAAGCAAACAGTTTGGATTCATGGCTGGGGCTTGCGCAAAAAACGTTTCAAAATCATTTTCCTGTTCAATTTGCTGCTGCAATCCCGCCTGGTCATAGCCCGTCAACCAGCAAATAATTTGGTCAACTTCTTGTTTCGTACGGTTTTTGCGCTCCGCTTTCTGAACATACAGCGGATAAACAGTGGCAAATGTTGTCGTAAAAATACGATGTTTAGGCATGAACTTTTTCCCTTGAAACTAGAATAGGATGAACGCGGAGCAAAATCTGCGTCATCTACAGATTTTTAGATTGGACCAATCTTGGCGATTGGTCCAATCTAAAAATCCACCCCTGTCGCCCAACTGACGCCCGGTTGTCGTAGACATGACTGCATTCTCTCGGCTATACTTCGCCTGGTTCAATAACCGCAAACGATAGAATGAGGGAAATGCAGATGAAAATTGATTCAAGCCTGGTAAAGAAATTTCGCACGGCCGAAAACTGGTCGCAAGAGCAGCTCAGCGAGGCGTGCGGGCTGAGTCTGCGTACCATTCAACGGCTAGAAAACGGCGGCAATGCCTCCATCGAATCAGTCCGGGCGCTGGCTGCGGCGTTTGGGATTGACCCGAACGAGCTAATGCTAGGCGAAACCGAGGCAACCCATACGCCCTGGGATGCGGTGAAAACCGGGCTGCGCGAGTTTGCTAACTTCTCTGGCACGACGACGCGCTATGAGTATGGGTGGTTTTTGTTATTTTTTGTGGTGGTAACGGCCGTAACCACCATCCTCCACGAAAAAGCATACCAAATTACGGCCGTCATCCTACTGC
>JAGOMA010000109.1 GCA_017993775.1 Chloroflexota bacterium
TGCGCTTCCATCACCGGCGCGCCCAAAGTGCGCACGATGCGCATCATTCGGGAGTTGGAGCCGGAGCCGCGCGGGGTGTACACCGGGGCGGTGGGGTTGATTGCGCCGGAACCTGAAGCGCCGTCACGACTGCGCGCCCAATTTAATGTGGCCATTCGCACGGTGGTGGTGGATAGGCAGCGGGAAACGGCCGTTTACAACGTGGGCAGCGGCGTGGTTTGGGATTCAGACGCGGCGGCTGAGTATGCGGAATGTTTGTTGAAAGCGGAAGTGCTACTGGCGCGGCGGCCAGATTTTGACCTCCTGGAATCGCTGTTGTGGCGGCCGGAGAGCGGTTATTTTTTGCTCGATCGGCACGTGGCGCGGTTGATGGACAGCGCGGCTTATTTTGATGTGGCGCTGGCGGAAACGGCCGTGCGCACATCGTTGGCGCAGCACGCTGCCGGGTTGGCGGAACCGTGTAAAGTGCGGTTGGTGGTGGGGCAGAACGGCCGTATTCAGACCGAATCTATGCCGTTGGGTCAGATGCCTGAACCAGCCCTGGTCGGATTGGCGCTTGAGCCGGTGCGGTCTGATGACCTGTTTTTATGCCACAAAACCACACAGCGACAGGCGTATGAGGCGGCCAGGGCTTCGCGGCCGGATTGTGACGAGGTGATTTTGTGGAACGAGCGCGGCGAATTGACCGAAGCCTGTTCCTCGAATGTGGTTCTGGCATTGGATGGCGCATTGTGGACGCCGCCGGTAAGCTGTGGCTTGTTGGCTGGGACGCTGCGCGAGGAGATGTTGGCGCACGGCCGTATCCACGAAAAAATATTAACCAAAGAGGATTTGCGGCAGGCGGCGCAAATTTATCTTATCAACTCTGTGCGCGGCTGGCGGCGGGGGCAGATTCTTTAATACAAAGATACAAACGAACAGAAGGGACAAAAAAACACCTCTGTTTCTTTGTCCCTGTTTCATAAATTTTGACCGAGGTGACAATATGCGAATTTTAGTAACGGGCGGCGCGGGGTACATTGGCAGCCATACGGTGATGGCTTTGTTGCAGGCCGGGCACGACGTGGTGGTGGTGGACAATCTGGTGAACAGCAAGGAGGAGTCGCTGCGGCGGGTGGCGGACATTACCGGCCGGGCGGCGACGTTTTACCAGGTGGATTTGCGGGATAGGGCCGGGTTAACGGCCGTGTTCACCCAGCACGCCATTGACGCCGTGATTCATTTTGCCGGCCTGAAGGCGGTGGGTGAATCGGTGGCTGTGCCGCTGGCTTATTACGACAACAACATCGGCGGCACGGTGACGTTGTGCCAGGTGATGGCCGAACAAGGCGTGAAGAATCTGGTGTTCAGTTCGTCGGCCACGGTGTACGGCGAGCCGGAAACCGTGCCGGTAACAGAAGATATGCCTTTACAGGAGGCGACGAATCCATACGGCCGTTCCAAAGCCATCATCGAAAAAATCTTGCAAGATTTGTATGTATCGGACAACGCCTGGAATATCGTGCTGCTGCGCTACTTTAATCCGGTGGGCGCGCACAGCAGCGGGCGCATCGGCGAAGACCCCAACGGCGTCCCCAACAACCTGCTGCCATACATCACCCAGGTGGCAGTGGGCAAACTGCCCTTCCTCCGCGTCTTTGGCGGCGACTACGACACGCCGGATGGCACGGGCGTGCGCGATTATATCCATGTGGTTGATCTGGCCGACGGGCATTTGAAGGCTTTGGACAAGCTGGCGCAAAATCCTGGGATTGTGATTTATAACCTTGGTACAGGCGTGGGCTACTCGGTTTTGGATGTCATTGCGGCCTTCGTAAAGGTGTCTGGTAAAGAAATCCCCTACCAGATTGTAGCGCGACGGCCGGGCGATGTGGCCAGTTCGTATGCTGATCCGTCGCTGGCGGCGCGGGAGTTGGGCTGGCAGGCGCAGCGCGACCTGGAAGCAATGTGCGCCGATGCCTGGCGGTGGCAGTCGCAAAACCCGAAAGGATATGAGGCGTGAAGCGTGATGCGTGAAGCGTGAGCTGCCGAAAAATACGCAACACGCATCACAACTGCCGGTAAGCTTTCACGATCTCAGCCATGATGGCGAGGGCGATTTCTTCGGGGGTTTGGGCGTGGATGTTTAGGCCAATGGGGGCGTGGATGCGGCTGATCTGATCTTGGCGGAAGCCCATGGTTTGCAGGCGTGTGATTCGGTTGGCGTGGGTTTTGGGGCTGCCCAGGGCGCCGATGTAGAAGGCAGGGCTGTTTAACACAATGCGGAGGGCGGGATCGTCGATTTTGGGGTCGTGGGTGAGCAGGGCAACGGCCGTTTCTGGAGTCATTTCCACCTGGGCAAAGGCTTTGTCGGGCCAGAGTTGGAGCAGCTGGTCGGCGTGGGCGAAGCGCTCTTGGCTGCCAAATGCGCGGCGCGGATCGATGATTACCGTGCGAAAGCCGAGGAGGTGGGCCATTTGGGTGAGGGCGATGGCAATGTGGACGCCGCCGACCATGATCAGCGCCGGAGCCGGGCGGTAGGCTTCGACGAAAATGTCGATATCGGGCGTGGGGTGGAGGATGTGGCCGGTTAGATAGTTCGTGGGTGGAAGGGGGGGCATTTGTTCGGCGGGGAGGCTGCCGGCGGCACGGCCGTCACTGTTGACCACCCATTGGCGGCCGAGCAGATGCTCTGGCCCGCGAATGACTGTGTAGCTGTACCCGGTCTGGTTGTGCCGGATGAGATCGTGGAGAAAATCGAAAACGGCCGTGTCCAATACTTGCACAAACACCGCGATACTGCCGCCGCACGCCAACCCAACGTCCCAGGCGGTCTCATCGGCGACGCCAAAATGCAGCAGTTGGGGGATGCCGGTAGCCAAAACGGTTTGTCCTGCTTCGAAAACCGCCCCTTCTACACACCCGCCGCTGACTGAACCGCTGAGACGGCCGTTGGTAGAGAAGGCCAGTTTGGCCCCGATTTTCCGTGGCGCGGATCCCCAGGTCTGGATTACCGTGGCCAGGCCGATTTTTGTGGACGGCTGTTTGCGCCAGGCTAATACGTCGGTGATGATCTCATTCATGCGTTTGTGGCGAGTGTAGGAGCTATTTTTTGCGGCGCTGCCAGATCAGCAGGCCAATGACAAGTCCTATAACCGCGAGCGTGGCCAGGGCGGCGTAGGGCATGAATGATTGCTGGGCGCGGGCCGTCGGCGGTATGAGGGCGGGCTGACCAGCGGCGAGTTTGGGCTGTCTGCTTTGCAGCAGGCGGGCCAGATTTTCCAGGCTTTGGCGCGTGATGGCGCGGGCATTGGTTTCCAACAGCGGCGCGGCAAATTGCTGCAAATCGCCGCTAACTTCGGCCTGCGTTTCGTAATAGAGGATGGTTTCTGTAGGATTTGGGGATTCCAGGTGGAAACGGCCGTGGCCCTGCACGCCGCTGGTTTTACTGGTGGCGGAAAAGGCGAGGGTAAATGCGGTTTGCGGTTGGATGTCGGCCGGCTGGAGGGTAACGGCGTATTCGCCGGCCAATGGACCGAGGCGGATGTGTAACTTTGCCAGATACGCGCCGTTTTCCTGGGGGGTAACGCCTTGGCAGCCAGGTAGGATGTGGCTGAGGGTCTGTGGGTTGATGAGAAATGGCCAGATGTCGGTTGGCGGGGCGGCAAAGGCAAAACTTCCCTGAGTTTTCATCATCGTCAGAATCAGGACGCTCCCTGATCCGGGTGGTTTTCTTGCTCTTGAATGGTGATGGCGGCAATTTTGCCGGCCAGATCATCCAATTGGGTGATGAGCGTTTGAACTTCGTCGCGGGTGGGGATGCCTCTGGAACGCACAATTTTTTCGATTTCGCTGGCGGTGGCGTTGAGTTTTTCTTCGGCCATGCGGGCGGGATCGCTCAAGAGTTTTTCGCGTAGGCGGGTGGCTTCGTCTTTGGCCAGATCGCCGCGTTCTGTCAGGCTTTGCAGGCGTTTGTCGATTTCCTGGTCTACGTGGTTGAGCAGTTCCAGTGGCGATGTGAGGGAGCGGCGGAGGGTGTTGACAGTTTGGCCGCCAGCCTGGACAAGACCTGTGAGGACAGATGTGGGCAGGAAACCGCTGCTCTTTTTCTCTTGCTCGAAGATGATTTGGGTAAGGGTAACGGCCGTCAGGTCTTCGTCTGTTGTATGATCTACCACCCGGATGTCTTCACCTTTGCGAATCAGTTCGGCGATGCCATCGAGGGTGATGTATTTTTTGGCTTCTGTATCGTAGAGCTTACGATTTGGATAGCGTTTGA
>JAGOMA010000081.1 GCA_017993775.1 Chloroflexota bacterium
TCCAAGCTGTTTTCACGGGTTCGAGTCCCGTCTGCCGCTCTCATTCGGCTTAGGGCCTATAGCTCAATGGCAGAGCAAGCGGCTCATAACCGCTGGGTTCTAGGTTCGAATCCTAGTGGGCCCATAAATCCAACGGCTTGTACGTCACCAGCGTACAAGCCTTTTTCGTTTTACGGCGCAGTTGTCTGGCCCAATGGAATCCAGGGAAACTGCAAATCGGTTGTAATCCGTTCATCCAGAATCGGCAGCGGCCGATTGGTGAAGGCATCATACAGGAGTACCGTCGCGCCAATTAGCTGCCCGCTGTGCGTCGCTGGGTTTACAATGACAAAATGAGGGTCATTGACCTGAGAACCAGCAATCCACTTCAATGTAGGAATCGCGCCCAGCGCCGGCACGCCATCGCTCAGATCCCACCACGCCCAATGGATGCCATCTGCCTCATACCCAATAAGGCGCACAGAAGTCACCAAATCGCTGGTGATGGGCCAACCGGCGGCGAATGCCTGCCGCAGTGTCAGCGCCGCGCCGCGTGTGACACCCTCCACCGGCATCATGCCGCCCGTCCAGACAATGCCCTGGCCAAACGGAATGTAATGCGAGTCGCGACCCTGCGCTGGAACCCATCGGGCCGTGACCAGGCCCCAGGCTCCCAGCAAATCAGGAACCCAACCCTCGTTACCAGCATCAACCTCGGTCACGTACCCATCACCAGCTTGCCAGTGGAGATAGAGGCGGCTTTGGTTTGGCAGCGTCTGGTCCGCATCATACCCGACGAGGGTGCGCGACAGGTCGCTTGAGGGGCGGTTGGTCCGGTTTTGGGTGTATGGCGGCTGCGGCATGGCAATGACGGGCAAGGTGGTGATGGGTACGCGCGCGGCGCCATCGGCCGTTAACAACGGTTCAGCCCCATACGCGCCAATCAGCACGGCGAAATCGCCTGGCAGCGCGCCGAGGCGCGGCGTCAGGCGAAATTGGGTTAGCGTCAGGCCGGCGGTTTGCGGCGCGGCGGGTATGTCTTGTTGGGCGTAGACACGGCCGTCTACCCCCACCAGATGCGCAAAAAGGGAGATCGGCGATTGGAGATCGGCGGTTGGCTGCCAGGCGAGCGTGAGGATGGCTTCCTGGCCAATGGCCACGGCCGTCTGGCTGACAGCATAGCCGGTAATCTGAACAACGCCGCCCAGGGTCAGGTCGAGAGGAGCAAAATCGTCTGGCAGGCTCAGGCGGGGTTCCTGGCGAAATAGAAAAGCATCCCCGACTGGTTCCGGAACGGGCAAAGGAGCATAGGCGATTTCGTCGAAATGGGTAGCAATGACGGCACGGCCGTTACCCCATTCCGCCCCAATCCGCGCTGCCCAATCCGCGCCATAATCGGCCGTGCGCGGATAGACAAACTCCACGATGACATCGGGCCGCCGGTTTTCCACGGCCTGCAAATACCACAGGGGCGTCGCCCAATGCCAATCGGCCAGGATGATGCTGTCCGGCGGCGCGTCTCGCAGCAGCGGCTCCATCGCATCGCGGACGTAGGTGGAGTGGTGCAGGGTCTGGTAGCTGGGAAAATGGCGGATGGTTTGCCATACGGCCGTCATCAACAACGCCACGGCCGTCACATAAGCCACCGCTTTTACTCCCGGATACGACACCCCATCCACCAGCCAACCCATGGCGTATCCCAGGCAAATGGCCAGCGGCGCATAGGCCGGCAGCATGTACTCAACCGTTTGCGGAGCGCGGTAGGTGGCGGTGATGAATAAATGAAGGGCGAACGAGCCGCCAAGCAGCCAGGCCAGCGGGCGGTTGCGCCAGATCAACAATGCCAACCCCAATCCCGCCCCTGCCAGCAGCCAGGGCGAGAATTGAAAGGTCAACACGTTGCCCATCACGCGCAGCCGTTCCCACAAAATCCCCGGCGCAGTGTAAGCGAAAAAGTCGCCGCTGAAACCGAGGCCCAGCACATGGTTGGCAAAGCCGGACAGCGCAGCCAGATCCGCCGTGGCTCCCGGCGCGCCGGAATAAGCGCGCAGCGGAAAATAAAGCAGGGGTATAAACCCCAACAACCCGGCCAAAATGGGCCGCAGCCACCGGCGCGGCGTGCGCAAGAACGCCGGATCGACAATGGGGATAAAGGTCAGACAAATCAGGCCGATAAAGGCCAACGACACATGGTGAGTAAGGCCAAAACCCAGCGCCAGCGCCAACACAATTAACCAGCGGTCGGCGGATGGCGTATCTGGGGATTTAACGGCCGTCTGCCAGCGAATCAGCGCATAAAAAGAGAGGGCGGCAAACACGGCCGTCAGGCTGCGAATGTTGGCGGTGGTCGCCTGCGCCCAGAAGGTAGTGGCTGTGCCCAGAGCCAGTACGGCCGTAAACGCCCCCCATCTGCTTTTGCTCAGATGCGCCACAGCCAGCCACACCAACAGCAGCGCCGTCGTGCTGGTAAACGCCGAAAGCAAATTGACGCGGTAAGCAGGCGTTGCGCCCCAGGGCAAACGAGTCATCAGGTGCGCCAGCAACGTGTAGAGCGCAAATCCGGGGGGATGGGCAACGCCCAAGGTGGCGGCGGCGAGCTGGAATTCGCCATTGTCGGCGGGCAGCAGATCAGGGGACAAAGTGGCAATGTAGAGGGCCAGGAACCCCAACCCAACGATAGCCAGCACGGCCGTTTGCCACCCACGCTCCGAAAAAAAAGGATACGTAAACGGCCGCATCATCACCCATACCAAGGCCACAGCCGCCAGGGCGGTAGCCGCAGCCGGCCAGGAGAGAAATGGATACGCCACGTAGCCCAACAACCCCAACAGCGGCCAGGTTTGGGCGATTGAATAGCGGCGCAGCATCCAGACAGAGAAAAGAACCGCGACGGCCGTCATCAAACCAGCCGCCATTATTCCAATGGGCAGGTGGAAATAAAAAGCCGCCAGCTCACTAAGCAGGCGACCGCTGTAGAGTCCTGTCATAATGCCGGGAACGTACTTGGCGGCAAGGCGCTTCATCTTCAACCACATGCGGCTGATTATAACGCGGTCGGGATGGCTGGGGTAAGCATGATCCAGGCGGTATCTGAAATGGCCGCCGCTTTTAGCAAAACGCCCAATAAACACGGCCGTTATTTATGCATTTTTTACATAAACCCGCCTGTCTTTATTCGATTTTTTCATGCGACCTGTACACTGTAACCATGCCGACCGGGTGTCCCCACCCTTTGACCAATTTGGCGACCAGGTGAAAAGGAAACGGCCGTTTCCGGCCCCCCACACCTATCGCCCCATTTCAGAAGAGGAGAAATCGCATGAAACGCACAGTCATTTTGTCCCTGTTCTTAATTTTGGCCCTGGCTCTGGCCGCTTGCGGCGGTGGAACAACCACCGAGCCCGCCGCCCAACCTGCCGCTAACGACACAGCCGCCCCCGCCGCCGATCAATCGGCAAACACAGAAGCCGCCGCCCCCGCCGCCGCCACAGAAACAATGGTAATCGGCTTTACGGCTTCCCAAACCGGCAGCCAAAACGTCGCCTCCACCGGTCAGGTCAATGGCCTGAATTTGTGGAAAGACACCGTTAACGCCGCCGGCGGCATCGAGCTGCCCAACGGCACAAAAGTAATGGTGGAATTTGTCTCTTACGATGATGAAAGCAATACTGACCGCGTCCAAGAGCTTTATACGCGTCTGGCAACGGAAGATAATGCCAACTTCCTCATCAGCCCATACTCCAGCGGGTTGACAGCCGCCGCCGCCGTCATCGCCGAGCAGTACGGCAAAGTCATGATCACTACCGGCGCAGCTTCCGACGACACCTATAAACAAGGTCTGACGATGGTTTACCAGGCATACACCCCGGCCTCCCGCTACCTTACCGGCGCGGTTGATTTGCTGGAACACGTGGACGCCAACGCCAAAAACATCGCCTTCGTCTACGAAAACAGCAAATTCTCCACCGATGTGGTGGAAGCCGCCCGGCAATATGCCGAAGGTAAAGGCTACAACGTCGTTCTGGTCGAGGGCTACGACCCGGAGACCACCGATTTTGGCCCCTTCATCAACAAAATTCAGGACGCCAAACCAGACGCCATCATGGGCGGCGGTCATTTCCAGGACGGCAGCACGTTTGCCCGCCAGTTGAACGAAAAGAACATCGGCGTCAGCTTCTTTGCGCTGCTGGTAGCGCCGCCAGAACCGGACTTTGCCGATTTGGGGGATGCGGCCGTGGGCGTGATTGGCCCCAGCCAATGGGAACTGCAAGCCGCCTTTACGCCGGAATCGGCCACTGCCGCCGGTCTGGATTGGTACGGTTTCCTCGGCGAAGAATTTGTGCAGGGATACGAAGCCAAATTTGACGGAACGGAACCCTCTTACCACGCTGCTGGCGGTTATGCGGCCGGGTTGATTTTAGAGAAGGCCATCAAAGACGCCGGTTCGACTGATCCCGACGCGGTACGGCAGGCGTTGGAAGACATGAACCTGCTAACTTTCTTTGGCCACATTCAATTCGACACGACGGCCGAAGCCCACGGGCTGCAAACCGGCCATTCCATGGTCTACATCCAATGGCAGAAAGACGCCAGCGGCAATCTGGTCAAAGAAGTTGTCTGGCCGCTGGAAGGGGCAACGGCCGAAACGCTCTATCCGACACCTTAAGTTAGAAAGGTCCATCACGGTAACGCAGGGATAGGGCTGCCCTACCTTGCGTTACCTGGAATTTTGTTGTATCGCACGAGGCGATTGATTAGAGATTGGGCTTTTACTGTTGGGAGATGGCAGGTCTACGATAAACACATTGCTGTGGCATGGCAGAAACGGCCGTTACCCACCCCGCCTCTCCTTTAGCCCTGCACCACAAAAGCTCAATCTCTAATCCCGCCACCTTCTCCTGGAGAACTTTATGGACTTTCTATTGACCTCCATCCTCGACGGACTTTTATTAGGTTTTGTGTATGGCCTGGCGGCGATGGGTCTAACACTGATCTGGGGCGTTATGAACGTGATCAACCTGTCACACGGCCCCATCATTTCTCTGGGCATGTTTGGCGTCTACCTGTTGTTTACCGGGCTGGGCATAAATCCTTACGTCGCGCTCATCTTCGTCGCCATTTTCGGTCTGTTGTTAGGCATTGTCATCTATTTTGTGGCCGTTAACCGTGTGATTAATGCGCCGCATCTGTCGACGCTGCTGGCTACTTTTTCGGTGTCGATGATCATTACGGGGTTGGGCACGGCCGTTTTCTCCGCCTCTCCGCGCAATGTAGACTACAGCCTGGGCAGCTTCACCCTCGGCAGCGCCACCATTCCCATCAACCGCATCGTCGCCGCCGCGCTCTCCATGCTCATCACCGCCGGACTCTACATCTACCTCCGCCGCACCCGCTCCGGTCGTTACATTCGCGCCGTAGCGAACAATCGCAACGCCGCCGAACTCATGGGCGTCCCATCCGTGCGTATTCTGGCCCTCAGTTTTGGCATCGGCACCATGTTGGCCACCGTTGCTGGCGGCCTCATCGCCACGCTGTTCCCCTTCACCATCCTGGCCGGTGGCACCTACGAACTAAAAAGTTTCGTCATCGGCGTTCTAGGCGGCCTGGGTAATCCCGTCGGAGCGCTGCTGGGCGGCCTCATCCTTGGCGTACTGGAAGGCATCATTCCCACCTTCATGCCAGCCACCTGGGTTCCGGTCATCGAGTTCATCCTCTTTGTTCTCATTTTGATGGTCCGGCCCCAGGGATTATTCGGAGCGAAAAAATCATGAGCAGCCCAAACGACACTCAACTCGCAGCAGCCAACACAAAAACCGGCCTCAGCGCCGCTCTGGCGCAAAACGCGGGCAGTTTTGTCGGTCTGATTCTGCCGGTCGCCATCATTCTCGCCCTGACCATTTGGCCCACAATCACCGGCAAAGATATCACCCGCGAGTCTATCTTCACCATCATGCTCTCCATCGCCCTGGCTTCCAGCCTGAACATTCTCCTGGGTTACACCGGCTATGTCAGTTTTGGACACGTTGTCTTTTTTGGTCTGGGCGGCTATGTGGGCTTTTACCTGATGGCTGTGCAGGGCTGGTCTTTGTGGCTGGCCATGCCGATGGGCGGGCTGGCCGCCGGGCTGTTGGCCTTTCTCTTAGGCAAAGCGATTTTACGCTTGCGCGGCGGTTATTTTGCCCTGGCAACCATCGGCGTCAACGAGGCGATGCGCGCTTTCATCAACAACTTCAAGCCCTTTGGCGGCCCGGTGGGCATGACCCTTAATTTTCAGGTTTACAAAGATTATGGCGGGGCAGCCAGGGCACTCAGCCTGGCTTTTTACATTTTGGCGGCCCTGACACTGCTCATTGTCATCATCAGCTACCTGGTGCGGACCTCTAAATTTGGCCTGGGCTTGCTGGCCATCCGCGAAGATGAAGATGCAGCCGAGGTCATGGGCGTCGTCGCGCCATCGGCCAAAACGTGGGCTTATGTGCTCTCGGCAATTTTGCCTGGCATCATTGGCGTGTTGTTCTTCTTTAAGAACGGCAGCATTGAGCCGGTTCCCGCGTTTCGTTTGAATTTTTCCATCGAGATGATTGTGATGGTGATGCTGGGCGGGCAGGGCACGGTGCTGGGGCCAATCATCGGCGGTGTGGGCTACCAAAGCCTGCGCGGCTTCCTGCTGACCAGTCCGCTGTTTAAGAATATTCAGCTGGCGGTAGCCGGCGCGCTGCTGTTGGTGATTGTGCTGTTTGTGCCGGCAGGGTTGGTTGGCTGGCTGCGGAACCGTTTCCCGGCGCTGCGGAGGGTGCTGCAATGATTTTACAATTGGAAGGCGTCAGCAAGAACTTTGGCGGGCTGCGAGCGTTATCTGATGTGACGTTTGATTTACCCGAAGGGCAGATTCTGGGGCTGATTGGGCCAAATGGCGCGGGCAAAACGACTTTGTTCAACTCCATCAGCGGCGTGTATACGCCAACAGAAGGGCGGGTGATTTTTCGCGGCGAGGATGTGACGCGCAACAAGCCGTATGAAATGGCTAAGTTGGGCATGGCGCGGACGCATCAGATTGTACGGCCGTTAAACGAACTCACCGTCCGCGAAAACGTCATTGCCGGGAGCTGCTTTGGCCGCGAAGGCCACGGCCTGAAAGCCGCCGGTAAAATTGCCGACGAGGTGCTGGAATTTGTCGGCCTGGCCCCGCGCAGCAACCAGTTGGCCGGCAGCCTGAATGTGGGGCAAAAGAAGCGGTTGGAAATGGCGCGGGCGTTGGCTGCACGGCCGTATCTCCTCCTGCTCGATGAAGTGCTGGCCGGACTCAACCCATCGGAAATCGGCCACATGGTAGACATTGTGCGCAGCATCCGCAACCAGGGCGTCACCATCATCATGATCGAACACGTCATGAAAGCCGTCATGAGCGTCAGCGACCGGCTGCTCGTGCTAGATTACGGCAGCCAAATCGCCGAAGGCACGCCCCACGATGTAGCCAACGATCCCAAAGTGATCGAAGCCTATCTGGGCGACCCAGATCTGGCCTTGCGCCTGATGCGTGATGAGACAAGAGCCTGAAGGGAAGACCCTGAGGATTTTAAAAACCCTCAGGGTCTCCGGTAAATTGCAACAAAGGAAGCGACGATGGCGATATTAGAAATTCGAGACGTCACCTCTGGTTATGGGGAAGTGCAAATCTTATGGGGGACGAGCCTCAGCATGGAAGAAGGGCGGTTAACCTCCCTCGTAGGCGCGAACGGCGCGGGCAAAACCACCCTTCTGCGCACAGTCATGGGGTCCATCAAACCGTGGCAAGGTTCCGTCTGGTTCAATGGGCAAGACATCAGCCACATGCCGGCCCACGCCAAAGCCGAAATGGGCGTCGTGCTGGTTCCCGAAGGGCGCCAGCTCTTCACCGACATGTCGGTAGAAGAAAATCTGGAGATGGGCGCATCACCCAAACGGGCACGCGCCCATGTTGCCCGAAATCTGGAACGCGTCTATGAGATGTTCCCGCGGCTGAAAGAGCGGCGCGCCCAAAAATCGGGCACGATGAGCGGCGGCGAGCAGCAAATGTTGGCTGTAGCCCGCGGCATCATGGCGGAACCCATTGTGCTGATGATTGATGAATTGTCGTTGGGTCTGGCCCCTGTATTGGTGCTGGACTTGTTCCAAAGCCTGAAAAAACTAAAAGACGCCGGTCTGACCATGATGCTCGTGGAACAAAATGTGCAAATGGCCCTGGCAATCAGCGATTATGGGTATGTGCTGGCTCAAGGCAGGGTAGAAATTGATGGTCCCAGCCGCGAACTGGCCGAAAACGAACATGTGCGGTCGGCTTATTTGGGGCATTAGGGAGATTGGAGACTGGAGATTGGAGTTTGCAATGCACAAACCTTAAGGGTTTTAGCAAATCAATGGTCATTTTGCAGAGGTCAAACAAGCCCTTAGGGTTTGGCAAATAGGAGGCAAAGATGCTTGTTAGGGGACGTATGTCTAAACCGGTAATTACTGTGGAGCCATCCAGACGCATTATGGATGCGATGGCCGTGATGAAGCAGCATAAAATTCGCCGGATGCCCGTGATCGACGATGGTAAGCTGGTAGGCATCGTGTCGGACAAGGATTTGCTCGACGCGGGGCCATCCGACGCCACATCGCTTTCGGTGTGGGAGATCAATTACCTGCTGTCCAAACTGCGCGTGGAAGAGGTGATGACCAAACATGTGCTCACCGTCCAAGAAGATACACCGATTGAAGAAGCCGCCCGCATCATGGTAGACAACAAAATCGGCGGCTTGCCGGTGATGCGGGGCACAGAATTGGTCGGGCTGATTACCGAAACCGACTTGTTTAAGATATTTCAGGAGTTGATGGGCGCGCGGGATCCCGGCGTGCGCGTTACCGCATTGGTTCCGGATGTACAGGGCGAGTTGGCTCGTCTGACACACATCATTTCGGCGGCCGGCGGCTCGTTTATCGCCTTTGGCATGTTCGATGGGGAAGACCCGGCGAACAAGCTGGTAACGTTTAAGGTGACGGGGCTGAGTGAAGAGGAGGTAGCGCAGCACATCGCGCCGGTTATCGACCGGATTGTGGATTTGCGCTCGTGTTGTTCCTGACGACGCGCTGCGCCGGCTGGCCTGTAAATGAAATCGCCTCGACACAAGGTTTGTGTGGAGGCGATTTTTTGGGGTTAGACGTTGACATTGATGGCGCTGCCGGATTCGTAGCGGCGCAGGCCGTAGTAGAACAGGAAAAGGGCTATCAGCCAGATAAGGACGGCCGCGCCGACGAGCAGGAGGAGGAGACGGCCGTCTTGATTTCTGACTATATCCACCGGCACAGACCCTACAAAAGCCGCCGGGATTACCGTGTAGAGCATCAGCCGCGCCGCGCCGCTGAACAGCGAATTGGGGTAGAGCGCAAAGGTTAGCATGGCGTTGGTCATCTGTTGGCTGGCGTATTGGGCGTTGCCCATGTAAAAGGCCAGCGACCCGGTGATGACCGAATAGCCCACGAAGATGATGGCCGCGAGAACGGCCGTGCTCAAAAACAACCCGACCTCCACCAACCTAAACCGCCCGGTGAACCCATAGGCAATCAGCCCAAAGGCCACGTCGCCCACTGTGGAAACGATCATCTTGGAAAAGATAACGTGCAGCAGCAGGTTGCGCGGAAACACCAGGTAATAATCAAGCCGCCCCTGGGCCACCAGGTAAGCCATGTACTGCCGCGTATTGCCGGCAAACATAAACCCCAGCCCATAGCCCAGCGTGACGATGGCGAACAACAGGAAAATTTCGTCCACGTTGTAGCCGCGTATCGTGCCAAACTGGTTAAAAAAGATAATCCAGAAGACAAAGTAGATGCCGTTGTTGATGAACATACCGACAATTTGCGAGATAAAACTCGCCCGGTACTCCATCGCCGACGCCAGATTCACGCCGACGAGGGCGCGGAGGAAGATGAGTTCTGCTTGAATACGTTTCATGGTTTTTGCCTTCAGATCGGAGACTGGAGATGACCCATTCTCCAATCTCCATTTTCAGCCCCCGTTCACCACCAACTGCCGCGTCGCCCACTGGTATTGGCGCAGGAGAACGAGGCCAAAGATGGTGAGCCAGATGGCTTGCAGGGCCAGAATTTGCCAGAACTGCGCCCAGGTGAAAGCGACGAAGAGCTTGGCCGGGGCGTAAGTGGTCAGGTTGAAGGGCAGCACGCGGGCCAGGGGCTGCAGCCAGGCCGGCAAAAAGTCCAGCGGCAGCATCAACCCGCCCAAAATGAAGACGAGCTTCTGGTAAATCAGCCGGAAGGAGAAGGTGTCTTCGGTGACAAAGGCCAGCAGACCGATGATGCTGAAGACAAAAAAGTCGAGCAGCATCGCCAGTGCGGCCACCAGCAGCACCGGCAGCACATGCTGCGGCTGAATCGTCGGCCAACCGGCGTAGTAGACGACCAGGGGCAGGCCCAGCAGAAAGATGAGGGTCATTTTAACGGCCGTTTCCCCCAACCCATTAAAAAAGTGATAGGCCAGATAGTTGTACGGCCGTGTCAACGTATAAGCCACCGAACCATCCTTCACCTCTTCACTGATGCGCTCATCGTGACGAATTTTGCCCAATTCCATTACCTCGGCGATGAGAAAGTACCAGATGGTGGCGGATAAAGTTAGACCGGCGATTTCCGTTGCCCCCTGGGATTCGTAAACGGCCGTCCACAACTGAATAAACACAAACATAATCAGCACAATAAAGACAGCCCGGTTCAACGCCTCCCAAACATAAGCCAGCTGGTTTTGCAGATTGGTCATGGTAATGGCGGCGTATTTGGTTGTTGTGCGGCGAAGTTGAAGGAGCATGGTGAATCCTTTTTGATGCGTGATGCGTGATGCGTGAATCGTCACGCATCACGCATCACTTCTTATAAATCTCCCGAATAATCTCTTCCAGCGGCGGGTCGGCAATGGTGATGTCCTGGCAAGAGTGGGCGGCCATAATTTGCTGCACCACCGTTTCCACCGGAATGTCACGGCCGTCGAATTCCAACTTGACGCCATACGTGCCCTGCTTCAATGTCTCCACGCAGGGCAAAACAAACGGCGCGGTCAGCGGCTCGGCGAAGCGCACGTCGATAATTTTACGGCGCAGGTATTGCCGCTTGAGGGCGGAGGTCGAGTTGTCGTAGATGAGACGGCCGTGATTGATAATTACCACCCGTTTGCACAAACTCTCGATATCGCCCGCGTCATGGCTGGTCAGGAAGATGGTCGTCTGCTCCTGCTCATTCAGGTAGCGGACAGCATCGCGGATTTGCTGCTTGGCCACCACGTCCAGCCCAATCGTCGGCTCGTCGAGGAAAATGATGCGCGGCCGGTGCAGCAGCGAGGCGGCAATCTCGCACTTCATCCGCTGGCCCAGGCTCAATTTGCGCACCGGCGTTTGCAGTAAATCGCCAATCTGGAACGATTCCACCAGGAAATCGCGCCGTTTTTGGAATTCGCCCATGTCTAGTTCGTAAATGTGGGCGAACAGGCGGAATGTGTCTTCGGCCGGCAGGTGATACCAGAGCTGCGGTTTTTGCCCAAACACCGAACCCACGTGGTAGCCCAATTTGCGCCGGTCTTTCCACGGCGTATAACCCAAGACTGAAGCCTGCCCTTCACTGGGATACAAAATGCCCGTGAGCATCTTGATGGTGGTAGACTTGCCCGCGCCATTAGGCCCAATGAAGGCCAGCATTTCCCCTTTTTCCAGCGAGAACGAGATATCGGCAACGGCCGTTACCTCCTTCTCCTCCGTATGCCACAACGACCGCACACTACCGCGCAGCCCGGCCGCCTTTTGCTTCACCCAAAATGTTTTCGCCAACCCTTCTACATGTACAACAACGTCACGCATCATCCACCTGCCTGTAAGATAGGAGATTAGAGCTTGGAGATTTGAGATGATTTAATCGCCAATCGCCAATCGCAAATCGCCCAAAAACCAAAAAGGCGCGGTGTCTATCACCGCGCCTTTGAAAAAAACTCCTTCTCCTCGGAGGTTGTTATCGCCTGTGGCCCAAACCTCTTCCTAATCTTTCCCAACACGCGGCATCTGCCGATTTCCCACCCTGGGGGGCGCAACCGGTCATGTCTTGTAAGGCGATAACAAAATAAACGTGTAAGGTAGACATAGTTTTAGCAGTCTAGCATGGCAAAATCAGGCTTGTCAAGTCCTGTTTGGCCTGATTTCTCAACCAAATTTATAGCGGATCCCATCCGGTGATTTGACCTCGCGCCAGCCGAATTTTTGCAGGGTGATATCGGAGCGACGGCCGTAAGCCAACAACTCGCCCACAATCTCGCCGCCGGCATAGTCAGCCGCCGCTTCAAACAAGTCCACCGTGTGCCAATCCAGGCGACCGGCGCAGTGATAATACACCGCCAGCGCCACTTCCACGTTGCGCCTGTCGGGGATGGTGTAGTTGGCGATGGCCGCCCCCACCAGCCCGCGCAGAAGATGATCACGGCTGTGGGAACGCACGGCCGTTGTCGCCGCGCGGTGTCCGTAAATGCCAAACAGCGACCGCTGCGCCGGGCTTAAGGCAGCCTGGAAAAATTCGCGCTCCGCCGCCGTGGCGGCCATGAACCGAATCACCATCTCATCCAACTTTTCATCGGTGGCCGCCGGCAGCGGCTCCGCGTAATAATCAGCCACCGTCCTGTCGGCCAAATAAGCGGCCGAATCGGCGGTGAACACACGAAAAGAATTGCCGTTTTCCATCAAAAATTCCAAAAGGAGGAAGGTGATTGTGCCGCCTTCCTCCTGATCAACCATTTATTTGCCGGTATATTCCAGCAGACTAAGCCCGGTCATCTCGGCGGGCTGCTCCAGGCCCATCAACTCCAGCACCGTGGGGGCCACATCGGCCAGTTTGCCGCGTGGTTTCAGGTTGATGTAGCCATCGTAACCAATAACGAAGAAGGCAACCGGCTGCGTGGTGTGGAAGGTGTGGGGATTGCCAGTGAATTTGTCGATCATGCGGTCGCAGTTGCCATGATCGGCCGTGATCAGGGCGACGCCGCCCTTGGCAACCACGGCTTCGGCCAGCCGGTTGGCGCAATCGTCCACGGTTTCCACCGCTTTGATGGCCGCTTCCAGCACGCCGGTATGCCCCACCATGTCCGGGTTGGCGAAGTTCACCAGAATAAAATCGTCGTCGTGTTCGGCGATACGTTCAAGAACGGCGTCGGTCAGTTGGTAGGCGCTCATTTCCGGCTGCAAATCGTAAGTTGGCACTTTGGGCGACGGTTCCAGGTGGCGCTCTTCGTTGGCAAACGGCGTTTCTGCCCCGCCGTTGAAGAAGTAGGTCACGTGGGCGTATTTTTCCGTCTCGGCGGCATGGAACTGCTTTAGGCCGGCTTTGCTGACCACTTCGGCCAGCACATTGACCAGTTCCACATCTGGAAACAAAACTTTCACCGGAAAATCTGATTCGTAGCTGGTCATGGTAATCAAGGTCAGGTCTTCGATGTAGTCACGGGCAAACCCATCAAAATCGGGGAAGGCAAAACTGGTGACGATCTGGCGCATCCGGTCGGCGCGGAAATTGTAAAACAGTACCACATCGCCGGGTTGGACCGTTACGTCGCGGTCGCAGTCGATGGCCACCGGCAGGATAAATTCGTCGGTGGTTTTTTCGGCGTGGGCTTGTTCGATGGCGGCGCGGGCGGAAACGGCCGTTCTTCCCTCATGTCCCTCGTGTTTGGCAATGGCTTTGTACCCCATTTCAATGCGCGGCCAGCGCTTGTCGCGGTCCATGGTGTAATACCGGCCGCTTACCGACGCCACCTGCACCTTGTTGGTCTGCTGATACGCTTCCAGCGGTTTGAGGAAATCTTCACTGCTTTGCGGCGGCGTGTCACGGCCGTCGGTGATGATGTGCAAAATGGGTTCGACGCCGTGGGCGTTGGCCATATCCAATATCGCATACATATGCTCGCTGAAGCTGTGTACGCCGCCAGGACCAAACAGGCCGATCACATGCAGCTTGCCGCCCGCCTTCACCTTGTCGATGCCGGCGACCAGCGCGGGCAGATTCTTAAATGATCCATCCCGAATAGCCAGGTTGATGCGTGTCAGGTCCTGGTACACAATGCGCCCGGCGCCCAAATTCAGGTGCCCGACTTCCGAATTGCCCATCTGGCCTTCCGGCAGCCCCACAGCCTCGCCAGACGCATCCAGAACTGAGCGTTCCAGGGCGCGATTCCAATTGTCATAGTTTGGTGTATTGGCGAGTACGACCGCATTACCATAAGCATTTTCCCGAATGCCCCAACCATCCATGATGATGAGGGCGACCGGTTTGTAAGATTTTTTCATAAGATATTCAACTCCGTATTGGTGTGAATGATGTCACAATTCGTCATGCAAACGGCATGATTTCTCGCCGATTGTACCAAATGATACGGCCGTCTGAAACAAAAAAAGACGACAGGTTTTAAGCCTGTCGTCTTTCGTGCTCCTCAGGTTGGACTCGAACCAACAACCCTGCGGTTAACAGCCGCATGCTCTGCCGTTGAGCTACTGAGGAATGCAGCGACGGGTATTTTAGCAAAACTCCTGTTCGTGTCAACCCGACTTTGCCTGATTTCGGCCGGCTGGCGGCCAAAAAAACGCTAATTTGCTTGGGAAAAGGGGCGCCGGACAATTTCAACAGTTAAGAATTGGAAAAGCTAGGTATAATAACCCACAGTTCGCGCAGTACCCGATGAAAAAATGTCTGATATGAAATCCACCTCTAAATCCTATGCGCACTACACCGGACGCCAGCTCGGCCTTTACCAGGTCGGGGAGTTGGTGGGGCGCGGTGGCATGGCGGAAGTTTACCTTTCCCGCCAACCCGAGTTGGACCGCGAAGTGGCCATTAAAATTCTGCACCCTCACCGGACAGACGACCCCAATTTCATCGAACGGTTTCGGCGCGAAGCCAAAATGGCGGCAACGCTGCGCCATCCCCACATCGTGCAGGTGTATGATTTTGCCGCGACAGAAGACGGCCTTTATTACATGGTGCTCGAATTTGTCCATGGGCAGTCGTTGAATCTGTATCTGGAACAAAACGCCCCGCTGCCGATTGATAAGGTGTATACCATTTGCGAGCAGATCATGAGCGCGGTGCAGTATGCCCATGAGCGGGGCATCATTCACCGCGATATTAAACCAGACAATATCATGGTCGATCCGTATGGCACGGCGTTTCTGATGGATTTTGGCATAGCGCAGATGACGGCCGTTCCCGGCCTGACCCAGAGCCAGACCACCATCGGCACGCCCCTGTACATGGCCCCAGAACAAATGCGCAGCCAGCCAATTACAACGGCCGTCGACATTTATTCTCTGGGCATGCTCATCTATTTCATGGTCACCAACCATTATCCCTACGACAGCGACACCCCGGCCAGTTTAATGACCCTCAAACTAACCGAACCGCCCATTCCGCCAAGCGTCTATGTGCCGGAAATCCCCACCAGCCTGGAAACCATCATCCTCACAGCGTTGGCCATCGATCCGGATAAACGCTTCGCCAGCGTTGGCCACATGCGCCGGGTTCTGGAAAAATCGCTGGGCGATAAAAAAAGCGCCCCCGAAG
>JAGOMA010000082.1 GCA_017993775.1 Chloroflexota bacterium
TGATATTGTGCATTACCCCA
Organism: Chloroflexota bacterium; assembly: GCA_017993775.1. Lineage (GTDB taxonomy): Bacteria > Chloroflexota > Anaerolineae > Promineifilales > Promineifilaceae > Leptovillus. Next base: position 21 of record JAGOMA010000082.1, read on the forward strand.
GAAGGCACGCGCGGCAAAGTGCGCGAATGGAAACAGGGCTTCTACCGCATCGCCGAAGGCGCCAACGTGCCCGTGGTGGTCGCAGCGTTCGATTACGGCCGTAAATCCGTCCGCTTTGGCCCCACCTTCAAACCCACCGGCAACCTGGAAGAAGATTTGCCCATCATCAAATCCTTTTACGATGGCGTCACCGCCCGGCATCCGGAACATTCTTTCGCCGCGAACGCACAGCCTTAACCCACCCCTTGCCCCAATGACTTCGACGCTGGGTCACCTCAACCGCCTGCCTCTGGCCGCCTTTCCCGAACTGTTTCACGGCCTGACACCGCCGCAAACAGGCGAGATGCACGGCCGTTTCCAGGCTCAATTTGTCGGTCCCGGCTGGCTGCGGCGTATCGCCCCGCCCGGTCTGGCCCCCTTGGGTCTGGGCCATTGGTGGGGCAAACAGTTCGACGGCCGTGGCCAGGGCATGAACATCGTCCGTCGGCGCGGCGAACTGGTGGAAATCATCCCCGTCCAACTGGTTAAGGCCGTCTCGCTGGTAGACGGCCGTCCCGGCCTCGCCATCACCTACCCGCCCGGAACCCGCTTCCCCTGGCCCATCATCATCGACGAAATACGCTGGCTGGACGAAACCACCCTGCTCGGCCTCACCCTGGTCACCAAAGCCGGCCTCCACCGGCTGGCCTTGCCCTTTTTGTTACAGAGAAACTAGAGACTGGGGAGTGGGGAGTGGAGACTGGAGTCTCCACTCTCCACTCCCCACCCCCAACCCCCATGAATACCTACGACCAAATCACCAAACCCACCCTGCTGCTAGACGAAACCATCGCCCGGCGCAACATTGCCCGCATGGCCGCCAAGGCGCGGCAGAGCGGCGTGCGCTTCCGGCCCCACTTTAAGACCCACCAATCGGCCGAAATCGGCCAGTGGTTCCGCGAAGAAGGGGTGACGGCCATCACCGTTTCCTCCGTCGATATGGCCGCCTACTTCGCCCACCACGGCTGGGACGACATTCTCATCGCCTTCCCCGCCAACCTGCGCCAGTTGGCCGAACTTGACCAGCTGGCCGAACAAATCCACCTGCACCTGCTCTTGGAATCGGTGGAAGCCGCCGAGCGCCTCAGCGCCGGACTGCGCCACGAGGTGGCTATCTGGCTCAAAATCGACGTCGGTTATCATCGCACTGGGCTGGATTGGCAACACATGGCGGACATCACGGCCGTTGCCCAAACCGTCCACGCCCTGCCCCGCCTACGCCTGGCCGGTCTGCTTACCCACGCCGGCTACGGCTACAAAGTAGGCGGCGCGGCTGAAGCCCACGCCGTTTATGAACAGATGGTGGCGCGCATGAACGCCGTGCGCGACGGGCTGCGCAATGTGGGGCTGGAAACGGCCGTGTCCATCGGCGACACCCCCACCGGCAGTCTGGTCGACCGGTTCGACGGCGTAGATGAAATCCGGCCCGGCAACTTTGTCTTTTACGATACCATGCAGGTGGGCATCGGCGCCTGCCAGCCAGAAGACGTGGCCGTCGCCTGCGCCTGTCCCATCGTCGCCAAACACGCCGACCGCCGCCAGATTGTGGTCTACGGCGGCGCAATTCATCTCTCCAAAGAACGGCTGGCAGACGCAGACGGGCAGGTGAATTACGGCCGTATCGCCCTGCCCACGGCGCACGGCTGGCACATTCTCCCGCCACAAAACGTCGTCAAAACGATGTCCCAAGAACACGGCATCATCCAGGCCGACGAGGCGCTGTTTCAGCAGGCGCAAATCGGCGATTTGCTGCTGGTGCTGCCCGTCCATTCCTGCCTGACAGCCAATTTGCTCAAACGTTACCTGACACTAGACGGCCGTTGGATTGAGATGGCCGATATTCATTGAGGATTGGCGATTGGCGATTGGCGATTTACGATTGGCGATTGGCGATTGGCGATTTTACGTTTGCATCCAACACGAAAACGGCCGTCTCTCTTTTCAGAAAGACGGCCGTTTTCGCGTTGGGAGGGTGAGGAGTTGAAGGGGAATTGAAAGGGGGCCAGCGCTTTACGGCGCCGGCATATTTGGGGGGAAGAGGATGTTTTGGAGCAAATCGGGTCGTATGTTTGCATGAGTATAGTAGCACATGCGTTCTAAACCGTCAAGGCGAATATGGCCCAATTTGCCTTATTCATGCCCTCATTCTGCGCCATCACCCCCTGCCCCGTACCAATACGCGCCGGGGAAATCGGCGGCCACTTCCTTCTTTTTGCCGCTCCACTGGTCGATGCTCAAGCGGAAAACGGCCGTGCGCTTCAGCTCTTCAGCCACCGGCGGGCGATAATCCTGCCCCGGCGTCAGGTGGGGCGCGTATTTGTCCAACAGCCGCTGCAGCCCATGCGTTGCCTCCGCTTCATCACTGATCAATACGGCCGTGCCGAACACCACCACGCTGGCATACTCCACGCTAAATTCCAGAGCCACATCGGCCGGCAGCAGCCGCCCCATCTCGGTAACGGTGAAGCAGTAACGGCCGTCGGCCACGATGGTTGCCTGGGTGCGGCCCACTTTCGCCGTGTGCATATAAATCACCTGCGCTGCCTCATCGTAAACAAACAAATTACTGTTCAAAAACGGCTGGCCATCATGCTGCGTAGCCAGATAACCAATCGGTGCGCGGTGCAGCAAGGCGCGAATCCAACTCTCATCCGTCACCTCACGATCTTGCCGCCGCACTGCGTTAACCGGCAGCGTGCGATAATCTTTGCTCATAGGGTATGCGTTCTTCCTTATAATAAGTAGTCGCGCCGGACTCAGGTCGCCGGACACGCACGTTTAAGGCCCAGTAATATCCGCTCTAGCTGTGTTCATCCGCGCCCCATTCTTCCAATAAGTCTGCGGTGATTAGATTGGACCAATCTTTAGGATTAGTCCAATCTGGGCCACTTCATGTTTAAGCGGTGTAACTATCCAGACCCCAAGGTTTATTCCTGAGAATTCGGACTCGTTGGGTGTCAGACCCTTGGGGTCTTGCCAAAGAAACCCGAACAGATACTAACTGGTTGCTGAGGCTCTTACCAATGGCTTTTCCGCGTAATTATGGGCCTTGTGCGCGGTTCAAGCAACCACCGCACACACAGATCACCAGATAACACCACCCCCAAACCGGCCGTTTAGCCGCTGCGTTCATTGTTGGCCGACTTGATTGACAGCCGACCGTGCATGATGTAAAGTTTGTTAAGTCAGCTTACAAAGATTGATGGATTTTTGGTATGCTCATCCTCCGCCACACAACCGTCCTGACCCCCAATCAAACCATGCACAATGCTGCCGTGCAAGTGGAGAACGGCCGTATCACCCACATCGCCCCCACCGCCCACCTGCCCATACCCCCACACGCCACGGTCGTGGAGGGAGACGGCCGTATCCTGGTCCCAGGCTTGCTCGATTTGCAGCTCAATGGCGCATTCGGCCACGACTTCACCACAGATCCGGGGGCCATCTGGGCTGTCGCCGCCGACCTGCCCCGCTGGGGCGTAACGGCTTTCCTGCCCACAATCATCACCTCGCCGCTGGCGCAAATCACCCAGGCGCAAGATGTGGTGCGGCACGGCCGTCCGCCCAACTTTCGCGGCGCGCATCCGCTGGGGCTGCACATCGAAGGCCCCTGCCTGAACCCGGCCAAAAAAGGAGCGCACAACCCGGCCTACCTGCGCCTGCCGCAGCAAACGGCCGTGGCCGATTGGTCGCCCGCAACCGGCATCCGCCTGGTAACGCTGGCCCCGGAGCTGCCGGGCGCGCTGGCCCTGGCGCAAGAACTGGCCGCGCGCGGCGTGGTTGTCAGCGCGGGCCACTCGATGGCCACTCTGGCCGAAGCACAGGCCGCCTTTGCCCACGGCGTGGGGTATGGCACGCACCTATACAACGCCATGCCGCCCCTCGGCCACCGCGAGCCAGGGCTGGTCGGCGCGCTGCTCCACACCGATGCCATCGTCGCCGGCATCATTCCCGATGGCATCCACGTCCATCCGGCGATGGTGAAGCTGGCCTGGCAGGCCAAAGGACCGCATGGCCTGAACGTGGTAACGGATGCGATGGCCGCGCTGGGCTGCCCGCCCGGCGTCTACCGCCTGAACGATTTTGACGTAACCGTGACAGAACGGGAAGCGCGGCTGGCGGATGGCACGCTGGCCGGCAGCGTGTTGGATTTGATCACGGCCGTGCGCAATCTCATCGCCTTCACCGGCTGCGCCCTGAGCGACGCCCTGGCGACAGTCACCACCACCCCGGCCAGAGTGTTGGGTTTGGGGGCATACGGCCGTATCGCCCCCGGCAGCCGCGCCGATCTGGTGCTGCTCAACGACGATCTTCAAGTGGACCTGACCCTGATTGCCGGCGACATTGTGTACCGGAAACCAACAGAAGTAACGACCAGACCCTAAGGGTTTCTTAAACCCTTAGGGTCTTCATAACAAACAACGCAAACGAACCACAGGAGAGGTACTATGCTGGAGAACAGCTTGCTCTTTCAAGAAATACACGAACAGCCAACCGTTTTAGCCAATTTACTGCAATCAGAACGCGAAACAATTGAGCGTCTGGCGGCGGCGATTCAGGCGCAAGACATTCACCATGTGCTGATTGCCGCGCGCGGCACCAGCGACAACGCGGGTCGTTATGCGCAGTACCTGCTGGGCGCAGTCAACGGCCTGCAGGTCGCTCTGGCTACCCCCAGTTTGTTCACCATTTACCAACGGCCGCCGCGCCTGTCGGACACATTGGTGATTGGCATCAGCCAGAGCGGCAAAAGCCCGGATATTGTGGCTGTGCTGGCAGAAGCGAAACGACAAGGGGCGTTAACGGCCGTCATCACCAACATCCCTGATTCCGATTTAGGGCAGACGGCCGAATTTGTCATCGACCTGCACGCCGGGCAGGAAAAATCGGTTGCCGCGACCAAAACTTACACAGCCGAACTGGCGGCCATTGCCCTGCTCAGCGCCACCCTGGCCGACGCGGCCCCCATGCGCACCGCCTTGCAGCAGCTCCCCACCCAAATCGCCAAAACGCTGACGATGGGGCCGGAAATCGGCCGATTGGTAGAACGCTACCGCTACATGCGCGCTTGCGTGGTGATTGGGCGCGGCTTCAACTACGCCACCGCTTTTGAACTGGCTCTAAAAATGAAAGAACTTACGTATACGATGGTGGAGCCTTACAGCAGCGCCGATTTTATGCACGGACCGCTGGCCCTGGTCGAAGATGCCTTCCCGGCGATTGTCATTGCGCCCTCCGGCCAGATGCTGCCGGAGATTCAGGCATTTATGGGCACGTTGCAGGAGCGCGGCGCGGAAATCATTGCCATCAGCGACGATGCGGCCACGCTGGCGCTGGCGCGTACGCCGCTCAAACTGCCGGTCGCTTCCCCGGAATGGATCTCCCCGATTATCCATATCATTCCCGGCCAGCTTTTTGCCATGCACCTGGCCCACACCCGCGACTTTAATGTGGACCAGCCGCGCGCCATTCGCAAAGTGACAGAAACCCGTTAGGAATGTGAATCAAACAACTTGCAGAACTGAGATTGGAGATTGGAGATTAGAGATTAGAGACTGGTTCAATCTCCAATCTCTAATCTCCTGTAGGTTTTTTATCCGCGTTCCTTAGTCCCGATGGGCAGGCTCAGGCGATGGGCAGCAGTTGGGCGAGCAAAGAGGCAAGCTGCTGTAGGTTGGGCGGTTTGGGCATCCAGAAGACCTGGTTGTGTTTTTCCAGGTCGCGCCGCTCTTCTTCGGTGACGTAGCCGCTGATGATGATGACGGGCACGGCCGTTCCCCGCTCGCGGAGCGCGTAATACAATTCTTTCCCGCCCATGACAGGCATGATCATGTCGGTTATGACCAGATCGATATCTTCCGGGGAGGCGTCGTAAATGGCGAGGGCTTCCTGGCCGTGAACGGCCGTTATCACCTCATAATGCAACGACATCAACGTATCGGCCAGGGCCAACCGCACCACTACCTGGTCTTCTACCACCAGGATGGTTTGTCCACACCCCTGTGGTGTACCCGCCGCATGGCTGGTCTCATCCACCAAACCCGAACCGGTTAATGCCGGCAAATAGATAGAAAACTGCGTGCCCACGCCCGGCGTTGATGTCACCGTCAGTTCGCCGTTATGCTGCTTGATGATGCCGTAAACCTGAGCCAGACCCAGACCGTTGCCCTTTGGCGCTTTGGTCGTGAAAAATGGCTCGAAGATTCGCGGCAAAATATCGGCCGGTATGCCCATGCCGGTATCAACAACATCCAGCCGCACCCATTCACCGGGAGCCAGATCCAACGGCACAGCCGGCTGCTCTTTAGCGATATAGACCGGGGTTAATTCCAGGCGCAGCGCGCCGCCGTGGGGCATAGCATCACGGGAATTCACCGCCAGATTTAGCAGCGCCTGTTGGATGCGCGTCGCATCAGCTTCTATTACCGGGAGGAAATCGCCGGCATCCAGGGAAACGTCGATGGTTTCCGGTAATGTCCGGGCGAGTAAGTGAATGGTCTCCTGCAACAACGTCTGGAGATCGATAGGCTGAAGATTGATGAGGCTGCGGCGGCTGAAGTCGAGGATTTGCTGAATCAGGTCGCTGGCTTTATGGGTCTGATCGCCAATAATTTGTACCCGAGCAAGTACGTCCAGAGGCAGCGCGGGATGCAGTTGCAGCAGCTCGGCGTAAAGCGAGATGACGGCCAAAATGTTGTTGAAATCGTGGGCCATGCCGGCTGCCAACTGGCCCACAGCCGCCAATCTTTCTTGCTGTTGGCTGCGCGTTTGCCACTCTCTTTCCAGGGTTACATCACGAATAAGCAGCAGCCAGCCTTCCAGAATGGAGGAGGCCGTAAAGGGTTGGGCGACAATTTCAAATGCCTGGTCGTCTATTTGCACTTCGTGGAATTGGCCTGAAGTCGGCGGAATAAGAAAAGCCGAGAACGGGCGTGCGCCCAGATAGGAAAGGGTGTCTGGGGATTGGCTATCGGCGAGGACGGCTAGATAAGCCTGGGCTATAGGATTTTTGAGTAAAACGGCTCCGTTTGGGTCTACCAAAAGCAAGCCTTCGGGCACGCTATCCATGATTTTTTGCATCAACTGGGCCTGGGCCTGGATTTGCTTGAGCAAGGCTTCCCGTTCGGCTTCGGCAGTTTTTCGGTCGGTGATATTGCGCACGATGGCCAGGACACGATCTTCACTGATCCTGGTCATACGGGCTTCAAAATCTTGAAACCCGCGTTGGACTTGAAGGCGATATTCAAAGTGATGCATTTGATCGGTCTCAAAGCATCTGGCTACGTTGTCGAGGATGAGGGCGATAATTTCCTGGGGCATGGAATCTTTGATGTTGCTGCCAACAACCTGTTCTGGATCTAAAATCAAATCGCCGTTATTGCTGACCTGGTAATCAATGATATCTCCATCATGGTTCAGGATGAACATCATATCTGGCAGCGCTTCCAGGATGGCTTGATTTTTGGCTTCGATTTCGCGGATGTGGGCCTGAGCCTGGCGTTCTTCGGTGATATCTCGGGCATAGACGGCCACGCGCACGGCTTGCCCGGTATCGTCTAGAACCGGGTAGACAATGGTATGGAAGACACGGCCGTTTCGCTCATCCACAAACCGCGCCGGTTCTCGAGTTGCCAACACCTGAGCCATGTAGGCGCTGCGCACTTCAGCCACAGGGCCGCCCATAAATTCGTAAACATTTTTGCCAACCAGGGCATCACGCGAGCAACCAAAATTTTGGGCCAATTTTTCATTGCCTTCAACGATTATGCCATCTGCATCGAGCAAGATAACCACATCTGAGGTGGCATTCACCAGACCGCGCAAACTGGCCTCTGCTTCGCGCAAGGTAGCTGCCGCTTTTTTTAGCTCGGTAATATCGTGGCAGGTAAAGAGGATGGTCCCATCTTTGATTGATACACGTTTTGCACTGATGAGAAAGTTATGGGGATGACCATGTTTATCGCTGATGACGCGTTCCAGATTATGAACTTCACCTGAGGCCAGAAATTCCGGCGCGTCTAAAAGAGGGTCAAACAATTGGTCAATGCGGCCAAGCGCCCACACTTCAGCGTCGGTATAACCAAGCTTATGCATCACGTTGGGGCAAATGAAGGTGAAACGGCCGTCGTCGTCGGTAATAAAAATAGGGTCCGATATATTTTCGATGGTAATCCGGTGCAGTTTTTCGCTCTCTTGCAGTTTTTCTTCCCACTGCTTGCGCTCGCTAATATCACGGAATGTGCCGAAGACATACTTCTGGCCGGCCAGTTCGATTTCACGACCTCGGATTTCCACCGTTTTTCGTTGGCCGGCAGCCGATAGGAGATCGATTTCCACCGACGGCGCATCTCCGATTGGGGTGAGCGATCGATAGGCAAAAGATTCGTGAGCTTTGGGTTGTTGATCCGGCGGGTAGAGTGATTCGTGGTGGCGGCCGATAATCTGGTCACGCGGCAATTGCAGCAGTATTTCGGCGGCGGGATTGGCATCTACCAACATGCCGGTGGCAACTTCAGCCAGCAAGATAGCGTCCGGGGACAACTCAAACAAAGCACGGAACCGGTTTTCGCTTTCGCGGCGTTCTTCTTCGGCCAGTTTACGCTGCGTAATGTCATGGAGCGCGGAGAGATGCAGCCCCGGCATAAAATTGGCGACAGCTTGGAATTCGCTTTCGACAAGTTTGCCGTCTTTGCTGCGCAGCGTATAGGTTCCCTGGCTAAAACCAGTGGCTTTAAAAGAGTTCCAGGCTTCTTGAAACAAGCCGCGATCCGGGTTGGCAGAGATGTCCCACACGCCCATTGAAAGCAGTTCGGGTTGTGTGTAGCCCAACATCTCGCAGGCAGCCGGGTTGGCGTCTATGTAATAACCCTGGTCATCGGCAATAAAGATGGCCTCGAGGGAGTTATTGAACAGGCCTCGATAGCGTTGTTCGCTGGTCTGGAGTTGGGCGGTGCGCTGGGCAACGGCCGTGTGCAGCCGCCGATTAAAAACAACCAACCCCACAGCCGCCAGAGCAACCAACAAAGCAATCCCCCCCGCAATCCCCATCAGCAAATATAACCAGCCATGATCATAAATAGGGATCAGATCGTACACAAACCCGTCGAGGGTGTACGCAGAATCGGCCATACCTAACGAAACGTAAGTATCCGCGATATGCTCCCATCGGTCAGAATTCATGTGCCCAATCTCAATGACATCAGGCAATATATACTCACGCATCATGGCCGCTTCGTACGCCAATTGGTCACGGCTGTGCGCCGTATCGTAATTGGCCAGGATAATGTTGATGGTTTCTTCAGGGTGACCCAACGCATACTGCCAGCCCTTCAGGCTGGCAGCGCGGAACCGGGCCACACGGTCAGGATGTTCCTCCAGTTCACTTTCAGTGGTGTATAACAAATCGCCATAAAAATCGACGCCGTAGGCAGCGGGGGCGATCAGCCGCGTGGGGATACCGGCGTTTTCCAATACAAAAGGCTCATTCGTGGCGTAAACGCCTTGGGCGTCGATTGTTTCGTCAAACAGATAATCGGAAGAATCATCGATTCTATCTACGAGTTCGAGACTGGTGAGGGGAATGCCCTGTTGCAGGAGCATGGCCTGTAATTCGGCCGTGCGTGTACTTGTAGACATCCCGACCCGACGGCCGATCAAGTCTTTTGGCTCATAAATATCTGAATCCTGCCGCACCATAAAAACTTGGGGGGAATGCTGAAAAATGGCCGCCAGCGCCACCAGCGGATCCCCATCCAGGCGGTGAAGCAAAACCTCGGTATTGGTAACGCCGTATTGGGCGCGGCCGGACAGCACTTCCTCATAGGTATTAAAAGGTCCGCCAGGCAAAATGGTCACATCCAGACCGGCGTCACGATAATACCCTTGTTCCAGCGCGGCGTAATAACCGGCCGTCTGGAATTGGTGGTACCACTTGAGTTGGAGGGTTACTGGCTCCAGTTCAGGATTAGGCGATACAGCTTGAGGGCTGCGACAGGCAGCTAAAAGCAGAAAAATGAGCAGGGCCGCGGTTTTTATTCTTAAACGAGGTGATCTATGTTGGTGAAATAAACCAGAGGCCATTAGTTCGCTCCATATTCCTTAGGAACGGGACAAAATAACCTGCGAAACTCAAATTCGTGCCTGGAGACTGGTTTAACCTCCAGTCTCCCGCAAATTATTCAATCCGTATATTTTAGTTGCCAACGTAACAAATTATCGAAAAGTGTACCATAATCGACATGGATTCTGGTAAGCGGCGAAAAGAGAAATGGGAAATCAGTTCCTTCCCACCAGACAGCAAGCTGTCTAACACATTGGGATGTTCAGGTGTACGAAAAGCTAGTTCACCAATCCGTAAATCTTTGTCAGGTACCCCCCTCGCCTTAATCCTCTACCAGGGGGAGGGGAAACTGCTCTCTTTCCCAGAGGGAGAGGGTTGGGGAGAGGGAAAACCTGTTATAGACTTGTGGGAAACTGTACTAATGAAACTCAAAGCGGGTGATGCGCCAACACCCGTAAAAATTCTTTTGCAGCGTCCAGACCTCTTCTTCATCCGGGTTGCCAGCCTCATTGGCATATTCGCCATGATAATCGCTTGTTGTATAGTTTCCGTAGCTGCCGCTTGTAAACTGGGCGTAATTCCCGTTGACCGTGCCTGAAATATCCTGATGCCGTGCGTTTTGGAATGTGGTGCTTGCCAACAGCGCACTGTAACGGGCCAGGGGATCGAACCATTCTTTAATAGAGCCGTCTGCTTTTTCCGTTTGTTGCAGGTAAGCATCGGGGGCAAAGATATCGCTGATGATGTCTAGATTACCGCTGTTGACAGCCTGGCTCTCGGCTTTGATGATCTGGATGATCGTGGCGTAATCATCTTCGCCGCGGTAAGGGCATGAACGACCCGACCTGGCATAGAGATACACCCCTGCGGCGAGGACAAGAATGAGGAGTACGGCCGTTCCCCACACCCCATTCTTTCTCGCCGCAACCCGCCAAATCGGTCGGTTGTCATAAACGCTGTCCCAATCCACAGCCGGTCGCAGTTCCTTTGACCTCTGAACCAGTTTTTCCAGGCGGTTCTGCCGCTTAAGATGCCGGATCAGATTGTGTACTCTCGCGTGCAGCGTGTCGCCGGCAATATCTTCATAATCCACGCCGAGATCGGTGCACATCTCCTGTAATTCCGCCAGGTTATAATGCTCTCTCATCAGATCGCGCAGTTTGGAGGGGTTTATTCTTCCGGTTGGTTTATCATCCATGGCAGGCATCTTCCTATTAAAGACCCTAAGGGTTTTAACGAATCAACGGTCATTTTCCAGAGGTCCGGTAAACCCTTAGGGTTTCATCCGTCAGTCGGTGGGGGAGCATCCAACGTTCCCTTCTACGGCAAATACAGCACATTGCGAAAACAAATGTCGGCCGGAGCGCCGCCAAACACAAATTCTATCATGACATAGATGCTGCTGGAATCGGCCGTCGCAAAATCCGCTAGCTGGAAGACATAACCCTGCCAATCGGCAGGCGGGGTTATGGTAAATTTGGTCTCCGCGCCGGTGTCGGGATCTGTGTTGTCCTTAATGCCCACCTGAACGGTTTGATTGCCAACCATGCTTTTTAGCTCCACGTACAAACGAGAAAATTCGCTAAGATTTTTGCCCGGCCGACTGCCAGGAGGCTGCGGCGGCCCATTGGTGATAAAAACTGCGCCCCAATCCTGCCCGCCCGGATAGTTCAGGCACATATAGCCGCCCATGTCGGCCGCCCAATCAGACAGCCGCCCAGGGCCGGTATCCACGCCCATGTCATAGCCGGCAGCCAGCGTATTTCCGGCATAAACCAGATGCGGCTGTGGTGCGGGCGTGGGCGCAGGCGTGAAGGTGGGCGCAGGGGTTACGGTTGGCAAGGGCGGTTGAGCAAACACAATGTCATCCAGGTAAACAAGAACGCCATCAGGCGTTTTTTCGTCGTTGGCCGCCCAGCCAAAGCCATCGATCACATGGCTGAGGTCAGTGTTGTGCAAATCGATGTGAAACTCTTGCCAGTCGGCGGACAGGGTGACAAACCCATTTGCATCGGCTTCACGAGGGTAGATAGGCTGGGGAATGGAACTGGGGTAGGTTCCGGTGTACACGCCGCCCACAAAAAATTGCACCTGGCTGCCAGCTTGCGGGCTGCGCGCCCGAAAACGCAGGTGGGCAAAGGCGGCCAGGTCGTAACCTTCAGCGTAGTAGCCCCAATTATTTTCCGGCTCCTGCCAGTAGATGCCGGCCCACCCCTGGTCGTTTTCCAGGGCAGGATCGTAGTGAATGGACACGGCCGTTTCCTCCCAAACATCCGTCAGCCGGGCGCAATCGCTGTAGGTGATGGCCTGATAATCGCCCATGTAGCCGCTGGGCGCGAAATGATTTTCGGCCGCCGCATAATTGACAAAAACGGGAAACAGTTCTTCCTGGCCGGAAACGACCATCGCTCCGTGCGTCGCCGTCGGCATGGGCGCGGCCGCTGCAACCGGTTCGGTGTTGTAGGCCAGCGGCGGATACACACTTTGCACATCAAATTTATTCACCCGCTCGGAATCGTATAATCCCCAATAAGAACCGACGCCGCCTTCCGTTTTCCAAAGTTCGTTGAAGGCGGAAAAGGCAAAAAACGGGATGTTTTCATTTTGCGCCAGGGTCAGAAATTCGCGCCAGAAGCGTTGTTGGTTGGCTATGCTGGGAACGGCCGTGCCGTTTGTCGGGCCGGCAGACGGCCAACCGGTTTCGCCGATAACCACCAGCTTGCCCGGAGCCAGGTCTTGAGCCAGCCGGTACATATTCAACGTGTGTTGGGCGGCGTTCTCGATGGCCACGCCATCCCAATAGGCGTAAATGTGCACCAAAACATAATCGACCGCTTCGATAAGCGCCGGATGGCCGAACAAATAGCCGATTGTTTCCGCCGAGGTGACCGGCACGTCTACGGCCGTCTGAACGCGCTTGATGTCCGCGATCAGCTCCGCTTCGGTCAGGTCGTCGCGCAGCAACACCTCGTTTCCCACAATGACCGACTCGATGCCATCGTCTTGCTGCGCCAACTGGATCAGAGCGTCGATTTCCGCTTCATTTTTCGCCCGATCCGGCCCCAAATCGGCTCCGGCCACGATCCGCAGACCTAATTCCTGCGCGATGGCCGGAATTTGCCCCTGAACGCCTACGCTGGAGTAGGTGCGCACCGCATTGCCCATATGGCGGATGAGCAACAGGTCCTCGCGCAACTCGTCTGGGGATGGCAGCGGCCCCCAATGCGGGTTTTGGCAATCCCGAAAAGGGCTGTAGGCAATGCCTTGCAGCTGGTCGGGTATGGGCTGCCACTCGATTTGCAGATCGGATATTTGCCAACTGATGTTGGGCGACGTTTTGATTTGAAGGCGGGAAACGGCCGTTTCCCCCACCCTAAACGCGAATGTCGGCGCTGGCGACAGGAACCGCGACGTACACTCCGCCAGCGGCAGGGATGCGCAGTCGGCCTGCCACAACAGCTGGTCGTCCACATAAATCGACAACACGCCGCCGGGTTCTGTGACCTGAACGGCCGTTGTGCAATCCTCGCCGCTGTCCGCGCACACCACATGCAGCAGGGCAATCTGGTATGGTTCGCCCGGCGGCGGTTGCAGCAAAATCTCGGCGCTGCCGCCCGTGGTTGCCGGCAAACAACTGTCCGCATCCGCGCCTAAGATAACGCCGCCCGCGGGCAATCGTTGGGCGCACGGCGCGCCGGTGTCTGCGCGGGCATAACTGCCCGAAAAAAGCCATTGGGAGATGGCTTTGGGCGGCGCAGGCGTAAGAGTTGGCGTAACAGAAGGTGTTGGGGAAGGGGCCAAACCAGGAATCTGTGTCGGCGTGCGGTCCAGGTCAGGCGCGGGATTGTCGGGCGGCTTGTCAGGCGAAGATGTCTGGGATTTTGTGCAGCCAGCCAGAGCGAGAATGAAGACGAGGCCAATTAAGAAACAGAAAAAACAGGGCTTTCTGGACATTTAAACCTCCTGCGCAATCTCAGGTTGGCGCTGCTGTCCTGGTGTCGAATCATTACCACCTCTGGATGAGGCTGCGTTAATTTCCTGTCGTACGGCCGTTTATTGTGGGGGCGGTTCCCTGATAGAAAGATAGCAGAAAACAGCCCGCCATGCGAGAAAGCGCGCGCCACAAGTTGCGCCCCTCCTTCAGCCATGTGATAATTTTCGCCATACACCTGCTTCAGGGAGAGCAGCATCCACACAACCCAAACGGCCGTTGCCAACCCAACGGCTGACTGTCTGACAAACGAGACGCAAGAGGACAACTAATGAACAAGATCACCTTTAAAAACGGCACAATTTATCCCGAATCGATCGTGGTTCATGAGGACACCACTTACTTCCTGGTCAGATTGCCCGGCGGTGAAAAGCAGTTGGTGGTGAGGGGCGACACGGCCGTTTTCCAAGGAACCCCTTCCGCCGATGGTCTCATCGCCCCACTAACCCCGGCCAACGCCGCCGCCCTGCGCCAGCGGCTCCCGTGGCTCAACCCGGCGCCGCTGGGCGCGCAAACCTCTTATGGTTTCGGCGACCGGATTGGGCTGGCCACGCCCGGCCACGTCGCCGCCCTGCGCGCCACCGGCGCAGTCGGGCGCATTGCCCCCATCTTTGCCCAACAATCGGTGCGCGAAAACACGCGCATCGGCCGCAACCCGCAGTTGGTGATGGATGCGGCCACCTGGGGTTTGCTGCAAAC
>JAGOMA010000033.1 GCA_017993775.1 Chloroflexota bacterium
GATGTATGGGTTGGATGTGGACGTGGTGAACACGGCCGTTGACCCCACCTTTTCCTTCATGACCGTCGATAAAGACGGCAAAATTCGCATGGACTGCTCGTCGCCCTACGCCATGGCCGGGCTGATCAGCCTGAAAGACCAGTTCGACGTCGCTTTTGGCAATGATCCCGACCACGACCGGCACGGCATTGTCACCCCCAGCGCCGGGCTGCTCAATCCCAATCATTTTCTGGCGGTGGCCATCTCCTACCTGTTCCAAAATAGGCCGGGCTGGCGCGCTGACGCGGCCGTGGGCAAAACGCTGGTGTCCAGCTCGATGATTGATCGCGTGGCGGCGCAGTTGGGGCGGCGATTGGCTGAAGTGCCGGTGGGCTTTAAATATTTTGTGGCTGGTCTGGTGGATGGCTCGTATGGGTTTGGCGGCGAAGAAAGCGCGGGCGCGTCGTTTTTGCGGCAGGATGGCACGGTCTGGACGACCGACAAGGATGGAATTATTTTAGATTTGCTGGCGGCGGAGATTACGGCCGTTACCCACAAAGACCCCGGCCACCATTATCAGGCGCTCGAAGCCCAATTTGGCAGCCCGGTCTACGAACGCATGGATGCCCCGGCCAACCGCGAACAAAAAGCCGTGCTGGCAAAACTCTCGCCCGACATGGTGGAAGCCGCCGAACTGGCCGGCGAAGCCATCACCGCCAAACTTACCCGCGCCCCCGGCAACAACGAGCCGATTGGCGGGTTGAAAGTGGTGACAGAGAATGGCTGGTTTGCCGCACGGCCGTCGGGCACTGAAGACATCTACAAAATTTACGCCGAAAGCTTCAAAGGCACAGCCCACCTCAAGCAAATTCAAGAAGAAGCCCAGTTGATTGTCCAGGCGGCTTTTCGCAAAGCAGGGTTATAAGTTTTGTCAGGAATTGGCTAAGACCCGAAGGGTTTTCAAAACCCTTCGGGTCTTTTTTTGTTTAGCCGTTTTGCGCCGGACGGCCGTTGCGCGCCGGCCGCGCCGCCGGACGCCCGCGCTGCCCCAATGTCAGCAGGCGGTAATTGGTCAGCAGCAGAACCAGCAGGCCGCTGCCCCAGTAGAGCGCTTTCATGCCTGGCGTACCGCTGTCGGTTCCGGCCATCACGCCATGCGCCGTAACCATCAGATAGACCGCAAAAGTCAGGTAATGCAGCCGCCGCCACCACTTTTGCCCCAACTGCTTGCGCCAGCTAAAGCTCAACGAGGTCAACAGCATCAAGTACATGCCGATGATGCCCAGGCCAACCCACTCCGGCCGATAAGGCCCGATAAACGGGATGACCAGATCGGCCAGCCGGTATGTGTAGTAGCTGTCGAACAACAAGGCGAAGACGTGGATGCCGGTGATGCCGATGGCTGCCCAAGACAGGACGTTGTGCATGGCCAGGGCTAGCACCGGCGAAACGGTTTCTTTGATGATTTTGCTGCTCAACAGCAACCCCCAGATTGTGGAAGCTGCCAGGAGCATGTAGGCCACCGTGCCGCTGGCTCGGGTGAGGTGCCAGGCGGTTTTGGTGGTAATGCCCAGCGCGCCGCCCAGAAATGCGCCCAGGGGGGTAGCCGTTAGCAGCAGCCAGCCGAGGCCCAACACAATTAGCCCGCCGATGAAGCCGAAGGCCAGGCTGCCGAACAGGAGTAACATGCGGCCCGTTGGGGTTGTCGGGGGAGTGGTTTCAGATGCAGATGCCATGATATTGATTGCTCCTCAAAAAGGCCCTGGTGCGAGCTTCGGACCCGCACCAGGGTGGGTATCCATTAACGAGATGATTGCGTTTGGGTGATTGGCGCAGCCTGCACGGGGGCAGAAGGCGCATTGATTTGGGGTACGGCCGCTTGCGGGATGGGCGGCAAATTGAGTGATAGTTGGGCAGTTTGCCCGCCGTTGGCGGTGGTGTTGACGGCCGTTCCCCCACCAACTGCTGCCGGTTGCGCGGCGGGCAAGTGAATGGGCACGGTGATAACGATGGGTTCCGGGGTGGAAACGGCCGTGTTGGCCATCTCCTGCCGGGCTACTAACTGCGTACCTAGCAGCGCGGCAGCCAAACTGCCGCCGGCCACCGCTAACTTCAGCGCCCCAAGCTGCTGCCCCGGCCGTGAATTTGATCGATTGGTCATGATGATTTCTCTCCGTGAGGGCCAGAGTAAGTGGGCTGCGAATGCCCGCTTACTCTGGCTCAGGCTCTGGCTTTCCGGTAGTTTAGTCGTCGTGTTCGTGCTCAGAAAAAGTGACCGGCGCGGTCTGGTTGTTAAAGGAAACTGCCTGGGGTTGAACGGCCGTTTGGGCGTTTAACTGATCTTGCAGCTGCACAACTGTCTGGTTGGCGGTGTTGATTTGTGCCTGGTAGGCGGCTTCCCGACTTTGCATCGTTTGCAGCGCGCTTTCCAACTGCTGCGCGTAAGCTTGCAGCGCCTGCGTATCTTGAGCGCCGGTTTGCGCTGCCGTCAGGCTGACCGTGCCATCGGGCATAGCGATGGGGTTGACGACGACGGTTGGGGGAACGGCCGTGTTGTCATTCAGCGCCTGCAAATTGCCAAAACCCAATACCAATACCGTGATTAAAATGATGCCGGTCAAGGTGCCAGCAGCCAAAATACCTTTCATACGATCCATGTTCTTGCCTCCGATAATTTGTCTGTGAATAATGTCTACAGGTAGAAGGATACGTCTTTCGTGAACGGTCATGGTTAACTTTGGCCTAAATAATGTTAAATTCTCCTTAACTCTTGGGAGATTGGGCAGCAATTCTCAATTTAGATCAGGCATTCGTGCGAACAGGGCAATTTCTTTGCAATTTAGGCTGAATTGTCATTCTGAGCGGAGTCTGCGGAGCGAAGAATCCCCATGTATTGGTCATTAGGGCTGAACGGGATGCTTCGGAGGACCTCAGCATGACATATTTCTAGTTAAATTGAGAATTCCTGGAGATTGGGGGAATTGCCCAGGCGATGCGCGCAGCACCTACCCGTTGACCATCGAAAATCGAAAATCGACAATCGAAAATTGACCACTGATGGTTAAAACCGGGTGGCAAGTTAAGCAGTTGTCGGTAGAATCGGGCTGTTATGAGTGAGCGACGACTGCTGGCCCTGATTCTAGGGCTGTTTATGGTATTGGGTGCGACGTATGCACTGACGACGCCAATCTTTGAGGCGTCTGACGAGCTGTGGCATTACCCGATGATTCAACACCTGGCGAATGGCAATCCACTGCCGGTGCAGGTGTTTGACCCAACGGCCGTTGGCCCCTGGAAACAGGAAGCCAGCCAGCCGCCGTTGTACTATTACCTGGGCGCGGCGCTCACTTTCTGGATTGACACGTCGGACATGGCGCAGGTGCGCTGGCTGAATCCGCACGTGGACAACGGCATTATCACGGCCGATGGCAACATCAATCTGGCCATCCACGACCCGGATTGGAGTCCGTGGCAGGGCACACTGCTGGCGGTGCGCATCGTGCGCATTTTTTCGGTGTTTCTAAGCGCGGGCACGGTGCTGCTAACTTACCTCATCGCCAAGGCGGCAATCCCAAACCGGCCGGAGATTGCCTTGGGGGCAACGGCCGTAAACGCCTTTTTGCCCATGTTCCTCTTCATCAGCGGCGCGGTCAACAACGACAATCTGGCGATTTTGCTGGCATCGCTGGCCATCTGGCTGATGGTGCGGGCGCTGGCCGAATGCCGCTCGCCGCTTGCCGATTATCAGTTTCCGGCGATCAGGTATTGGCTGCTGCTGGGGGCAGTGATCGGGCTGGCCCTTCTGACGAAGGAAGGCACGTTTGCCCTGCTGCCACTGGCCT
Source organism: Chloroflexota bacterium (assembly GCA_017993775.1). Taxonomy (GTDB): domain Bacteria; phylum Chloroflexota; class Anaerolineae; order Promineifilales; family Promineifilaceae; genus Leptovillus. The sequence goes on from JAGOMA010000033.1 coordinate 3,822, forward strand.
GGGGGACGATTTTTATGGCTTTATGGGCGTCGGCGGCAAGCGAAATGGGCGGCAACGGCCGTCTCCTTTCCCTGCGCCAACTGGTCATCATCCTGGGCCGGTCTGTTTTGTATTTTGCCCTGCTCCTCATCCCGGTGCTGCTCATTGCCGGCTGGTGGTATTACCGCAATATCCAGTTGTACGGTGATTTTTTGGGCTGGAATGCGTTCATTGCCGTGCTGGGTTCTCGCGCCAATCCCGCTTCGCTGGCCCAGCTTTGGGATGAGCGCGTGGGCTTCATGATGTCCTTTTGGGGCTTGTTTGGCGGCGTCAATGTGCCCATGCCCCTGTGGATTTACACCGTGCTGAACGGTGTGCTGGTCGCTGCGGTTGCCGGTTTTGGCGTGTATCTGGTAAAAGAGATTCGAGCGTGGCGATTAGAAACTGCCAACACGTTTACCAATCTTTACGCGTGGATCGCCAATTTTTTGTATCTGGTTGCTTCGCGGTTTGGGTTGGCTGTGTGTTTACTGTTTTCCCTGGCGGTAGTGTTTGGTCTGGTGCAGTGGGCGACGACGACCTGGTCCTCGCAGGGACGACTGGTGTTTACGGCCGTTTCCGCCCTTTGCGTGCTTCTGGTTATCGGGCTGGCCGGCTGGCTGCCGCGCCGACCGGCGCGCTGGGTGGCTGGCGGGTTGGGCGGCTTCATGTTTGGCGTGGCGGCCCTGGCTCCCTGGCTGTGGATTCAGCCGGCGTACCGGCCGCCGCTTTTTACGGCCCCGCCCACCGGTGACAGCGTGACGTTTGGCGATGCGCTGCGGCTGGTAGGATATAGGGTGGAGGAAACGGCCGTTTCCCCCGGCAGCGAGGTGTGGGTGACGTTGGACTGGGAAGTTTTAGCGCCGATGGACCGCGACTGGAGCGTATTTGTGCACCTGAATGACCCGGTGTTGGGGCGGCCCATTGCCCAGCGGGATATGTATCCGGGGCAGGGCTTGCTGGCGACGCGGCTGCTGCAGCCTGGGCAGCGGATTGTCACGCGCTACCGGCTGGCTGTGCCGCCGACAGCCGTCGCTCCGGCCGATTTGCAGGTGGCTGTTGGGCTGTATGATTTTGCCACCTGCCCGGCGTGTGAACGGCTGCCCATCACCGCCGCCGAGCAGCAGGTTGTAGAATCTGACGCGGCGCAGATCGGCCATGTGGCGTTAACGGCCGTGCCAGGCGATTTTCCCAACGCGACTTTTGTGAATTTTGGTAACGAGTTGGCGCTGGTTGGGTTTGAAGTTATGCCACGCCGGGCGCAGCCGGGCGAGACGGTGACGATGGTGGTCTATTGGCAGGCGCAACGGCCGTTAAACAAAAATTACACCTTCTTTGCCCAGGTAGTGGACGCCGACACAACACGCTGGGCGGCGCAAGATTTGCCGCCGGAAAGCCAGCCATCGCCGACATCGCAGTGGCCGATAGGTGTGGCGCAGCCGGTGACCCTGACCCTTACCCTGGCTGCAGAGACGCCGCCGGACGTATACCCCATCATGTTAGGGGTGTATACTTTGGAAGAAGGGCAGTTTAAGCGGCTGCAGTTGGTAACGGCGAACGGCCGTATCACCCAGGATGACACCATAACCCTGACGCCGCTGCGCGTGGACGAGAAATAGTCTCGTCGTAACCATTGAGACCCCCAGGGACTTGCTCTTGAAAAAGTAGTCCGTTTGGACCTGAAACCCTTAGGGTCTTTCCATTCAAAGGAGAAACAAATGAATCCTCTGGTAGAATTGCACGCCTTCGGGCAAAGCTTTTGGTACGACAATATTCGGCGCAAGTTGTTGCAAGATGGCACGCTGGCGCGCCTGATTGCCGAAGATGGCCTGCGCGGCATGACCTCTAATCCCTCCATTTTCGAGAAGGCGATTGGCGGCAGCGATGATTATGACAACCAAATGAAGCATTTGGTCAGCGAAGGCGCAGACACAACGGCCGTTTACGAAGCCCTGGCCATTGCCGACATTCAGGCCGCATGTGATTTGTTTGCGACGTTGTACGTGGCCTCAGAGCGTGAAGACGGCTATGTGAGCCTGGAAGTGTCGCCGTATCTGGCGCGTGACACGCAGGGCACGGTGGTGGAGGCGCGGCGGTTGTTAACGGCCGTCAATCGCCCCAATCTGATGATCAAAGTTCCGGCGACGCCGCAAGGCATTCCGGCCATTCGCCAGCTTATTGGCGAGGGCATTAACGTGAATGTGACTCTGATGTTTAGCATGGCCCATTACGAAGCGGTGGCTAATGCCTACATCGACGGTCTGCGCCACCTGGCGGCGGCCGGCGGCGACCTGCGCAAGGTGGCTTCAGTGGCCTCTTTCTTTGTCAGCCGTGTCGATTCGGCCGTGGACGCGCAGTTAGAAAAGATGGATGTTCCGGCGGCGAACGGATTGATGGGCCAAACGGCCGTAGCCAACAGCAAAGTAGTCTATCAACGGTTTAAGGAATTATTCCACGGCCCAGAATTTGCCGATCTGGCGGCGGGCGGCGCGGCCGTGCAGCGGTTGTTGTGGGCATCCACCAGCACCAAAAACCCAAACTATTCGCCAACCATGTACGTAGACGAGTTGATTGGACCGCAGACGGTTTCGACGATTCCGCCGAATACGGTAGATGCATTTCGGGCGCACGGCCGTGTGGCCAACACCCTGGACCAAGACGTGCCTGTGGCCCAGGCTGTCCTGGCTGGCCTGGCCGAGCTGGGCATCGACCTCGACGCCATAACCGAGCAGCTTCAAGTGGAAGGCGTAGACGCTTTTGCCCATTCTTTTGGGCAGTTGATGGACACCATTGCCGCCAAACGGAGCGTGCTTTAAATTGCGACCCCTCTGGGCTTATGCTACAATCTTTGGCCCAACCCAAACGCAGTGAAGGTAATGAAACATGCAACCAAGTATTGTCGCTAATCTGGCGGTTACGGAAATTTTCGATAATTTTACGCCGACGCAATTAGAGTTGGTGGCCGCGATTTGCGAGCCTGGAGCCTATAAAAAAGGGGATGTGCTGATCCGCGAATACGAAAAAACCAGCGCGTTGTACATCATCGCGCGGGGGAGCGTGGAGATTTTTGTCAGCGCCGGTGTGGTGGGCAAGGATGTGCTGCCCGGCTCGGAAGAAGTTCGCATAACCGAGCTGCGCCAGGGGCAGGTGACGGGCGAGGTGGCGTTGGTAGACCAGGGAACCCGGTCGGCAACGGTGCGCGTGAACCGGGATGACACGTATCTGCTAAAAATTTCCCGCCAGCGCTTGATGCTTCTGTGTGATACGTACCCGGAATTGGGGTACAAGTTGATGAAGAATTTGGCCGCCGATCTGGCGTTTAAGATTCGCAACACAGATTTAACCGTGCGGCAGTTGCAGTTGATGTTATCCCAATCGAATAAACGCGAATCCTGATCGCCAGATTAAAAGGTCTGGGCGGCAAACCAAACCTATAGAGGAACGGCCGTTCTCTTTTCTGGGGCGTGATCTCATGAAAGGACGAACGGCCGTGCGCGAACCGCCATCAGTTACGCCTCCGGAAGAGTCATGAAAGCGGAAATAGTCAGCATCGGCACAAAGCATCTTCTGGGTGATGTATTGGATACAAATTCCGCTTATATTTCACGCAGCTTGCAGGAAGTTGGCGCGGAACTCATCTACAAAGTCACCGTCGGCGATAATCTGGAGCATATCGCCGGCGCTCTGCGTATTGCCCTGGCGCGCGCGGATTTGGTGCTGACAACCGGCGGCCTGGGCGATCAGGCGCGCGATTTTACCCGGCAGGCAGCAGCCATCACCACCCACTCCTCTCTCAATCCCCTCACCAACGAGCTTGACGGCAGCATTTTGTTAGGCAATCAGGCGCCTAGATTTGCCGGCTTCATCCTGGACAACCTGCCCGGCATGTTGGTTTGTTTGCCCGGCAGCCGCCGAGAAATGGCTTATTTGCTGGAAACTGAAGTGTTTCCCTACCTTCGGGCCAGAGCCAGGCTCAAATCTGGCATGCTCATTTTGCGCACGGTGGGCGTTATGGAAAGCAGCCTGCGCCAGCAGCTTGCGGATCTTGCCCTGGGGCCCAATCAATGGATCAGCTTTGATTCGTATGCCGGGCAATCCAACATCCGTCTGCGGGTGATGGCCGACACGGAGGCCGATATTCAGGTGCAGTTAGACATGCTGCGCCGGACCATTTTGCAGCGGTTGGGGGACCATGTATTTGGACAGGATAAAGATCGGCTGGAGGCTGTTATTTTGGCGATGTTGGGTAAGGGTGGATACCGGGTGGCTGTGGCTGAGTGCCATACCGATCACGCGCTTTCCCAACTGCTGCTGGCCGACACGGCCGTTACCGCCTCCATCTTGCCGCTGGCCGTAGAATCCGAAGTTGATCTGGCCAACGCGTTACAAATAGAGCCGCCCACACCAACCAGTACCATCACCCAATGGTGCCGCACGGCGGCCGAAGAGATGGTGCGCAAAACGGCCGTGAGCCTTGGCCTCCTCGTGTATAATGATAAGATGCCTGGCGGCGTGCAGTTAAGCGTTTATCTCGCTTCGGCGCAAGGCGTATCGGTGACCCAACGTTCCTTTGGCGGTCATCCGGAAAATATTAATCAGTGGGCCTGTACACTGGGGCTGGCGCATTTGCACCGTTGGCTCTTGGCACATCCCTGAACACAAATCTCTACCCAAAGCCCCTATCTGACAGTCGGCAGCCGCTAGAAGAAACGGCCAAAATCTTGAGCAAGTTGGCAACAGGTGTGCCTGCGACTGCCGCGACGGGGGGGATTTCTCAATGGACGCTTTAATTCTTTATGTATCAATTGGTTCCGGGCATCGGCGTGCAGCCGAGGTTCTGGCGGAAACATTTGCCCAACAGTATGGTTGGACATGTCTTACCGTAGACGTGTTATCCCTTGTTTGGTCGGGCCTGCCCGGTCTGGCTAACAATATGTGCGCCTGGCTTTTGAAATTGTCGGCCTCGTTTTATGAACATTACTGGGGCGACCACGAAGCGCTAAACGCGCTGGATAAAGTATTGGCGCTTACTAACATGGTGGGGTTGATGCGCGAGCTGGCAGCCAAACATCAGCCGTCCGTTTTTGTGTGTACCCATGCCCTGCCGGCGCGTATTTTGAGCCTGTTGTGGTTGAAAGACGGCCGTTCCCAACCCACCATCAACGTAGCCACCGATTTTATGGTGAATGGCCTTTGGCCGGTGGAGCGCATGTCGGCCTTTGTTGTGGCATCCGAGGCGGCGCAAACCTGCCTGGTTAGACGGGGATATCCGGCGCGGCAAATTCATGCGCTGGGCATTCCGGTGGCGGCGCATTTTGCCGCCCAGGCTGAATCGCAAGCTGGCGTAAGAAGCCGTTTGGGTTTGGCCAACAAGCCCACGCTGCTGGCGATTACCGGCAGTTGGCACAACGAACCCTATGTGCAATCGGCCCGTGTGATGGGCGAGTTGTTTGAGTGGTGGGGGACCGGGGCAACGGCCGTTTCCTCCCCCGCAGACCTGCAAATTGTGGTCATCACCGGTCGGAATCGGGAAAGTTTTCTCTTGCTGCAAAGTCTGGTCGAGCGCCTGCCCTGGCGCGTAACGCTGCTTCCTTTTGTGGAAAATATCGGCGAATGGATGGTGGCCAGCGATTTAATGGTGACCAAACCTGGCGGCCTCACGGTGGCGGAAACGTTGAGCTGCGCTGTGCCCATGCTGCTGCTGGGTATTGGTCCGGGCCAGGAGCAGGCCAACGCCGATTTGCTGGTAAACGAGGGATGCGCTGTTGTCGGCGCGAAAGAAACCGCCACATTGGGAGCGCAAATTTTGCATTTACTTGGTGATGATGTGCAGTTGGCGCAGATGCGCGCCGCCTGTTGGGGGCTGGCACGGCCGTATGCGGCTCAAGAAATCGCCCGGTTGGCGCAGTGCGTGGTGCAGGCAGAAACCATCTATGAATGAACGGCAAACCTTAGGGCGCTGGGGCGAATCGCTGGCGGCCATACACCTGGAAGCCAGGGGCTACCAGATCGTTACCCGCAATTGGCGCTGCCAATACGGCGAAGTGGATCTGGTGGCCAAAACAGGCGCGGAGTGGGTTTTTGTAGAGGTTAAAACGCGGCGCGGCCAGACGATGGGCGCGCCGGAAGAAGCGCTGACCGCTGCCAAACAGCGCAAAATGGTGGCCGTGGCCGAAGAATATCTGCTGGCGCATGATCTGGACGCCGATTGGCGGGTGGACCTGGTGGCGGTGGAATTAGATTCTGGCGGCAAGCTGCTGCGCTGCGACCATATTCCCAATGTGGTGCTGGGGTGGTGAGGCAGCCAGTGGGGGAAAGACGCAGCCAAGACACACCGATGGCGCTGGTGATTGTGGGGGCAACGGCCGTTGGCAAAACGGCTCTCTCGCTGCAAATTGCCCGACGTTGGGATGGGGAAATCATTTCTGCCGACTCGCGGCTTTTTTACCGCGGGATGGATATTGGCACGGCCAAACCCTCCGCAGCGGAGCGGGCGGCAGCGCCCCACCACCTGATCGATCTGTGCGATCCGGACGAGACGGTGACGCTGGGAGCGTATCAACAGGCGGCTTTTGCTGCCATTGAGGCGGTGTGGGCGAACGGCCGTTTGCCCATTCTGGTTGGCGGCACCGGCCAATATGTGAAAGCGGTTGTCGAAGGGTGGGGGATTCCGCGCGTGGCTCCCCAACCAGACCTGCGCGCAGCGCTGGAGGCTGTTGGCGGCCCGGAACTGGCGCGTTGGCTGGCGGCTTTGGACCCTGAAGCGGCGGCGCGCATCGACGCGCGCAATGTGCGCCGAGTCATTCGCGCCCTGGAAGTAACACTGGTGACCGGACGGCCGATCTCGGAATTGCAGCGCAAAACCCCACCGCCCTATGCGTTTTGCCAGATCGGCCTGACGCGGAGCCGGGAGTCGTTGTACCGGCGGATTGATGCGCGGGTGGACGAGATGATGGCGGCAGGCTTATTGGCTGAATTGACTGCTCTGCGGGAAATGGGTTACGGCCGTTCGCTGCCGTCGATGAGTGGTTTAGGGTATCAGCAGTTGGGCGCGTATCTGGATGGGGAAATGGGCTTGGCGGAGGCGGTGGAGCGGATTAAATTTGAAACGCACCGTTTTGCCCGGCAGCAGGGAACCTGGTTTCGGCTGGATGACCCGGCGATTGCCTGGTTTGATATGGATGCGGCGGGCGTGGAAACGGCCGTGTATGCCCACCTTACGCGCTGGCTGGCCGGGGATTAAATTTCTACCACAAAAATGGTCCCTTTGGGCTTGTTGTCGGTGACGAAGATACGGCCGTTGTGGGCTTCGACGCTCATTTTACAAAAAGCCAATCCCAGGCCAGTTTGGGGCACGCCTTGTTTCTTCATGGAAATCGTCTTGAATTTGTCGAACACCGCTTCCCGATATTTTTCCGGAATGCCAGGACCTTGGTCGATCACTTCCACGCGCAGGCGTGGCGCTTGGGGCGAATAGGTATGGGGGTATTTAATTTCCAGAGTGACGGCTTCACCGGGCGAAGAAAATTTGAAGGCGTTGGAGAGCAAGTTGTCGATGGTGCGGGTGAATAGGCTGCGATCCAATTCGATCCGATACCGCTGCGGTTCAATGTGTACCTGAAAATCGATGCCCACTAAATCAGCCATCCGGTTGTACTGCTCTTGCAGATTGCCGATGAGGCTGGCAACCGAGACTTCGATTGGTTTGATGACCAGGTTCCCGCTTTCCATTTTTGCCAGTACCAATAAATCGTTGGCAAAGGTGTTGATCAGTTGGGTTTGGCTGCGGATGGCTTCGATAGAGTCGATCTGGCCGGGGGTGAGGTTGCTGTTGTTGCTGGCAAGGAGGCCACAGTGCATGGCTACGGCCGTTAACGGTGAACGGATGTCATGCGCCGCCATGTTGATCAGATCTTCGCGCATTTTGATCGCTTCTTGCAGGCCGTCGAATTGTCGTTTGATGCGTAGTAAGGTACGCATTCGCGCGCGCAGTTCGGTGCGATCTATCGGTTTGCTTAAAAATTCGTCTGCGCCGGCTTCCAGGCCGCGCAGTTTATCGGCCTGGCTGTCTAAGGCAGTGACCAGAATGACGGGTATGTGCTGCCACTGGGGATTGTTTTTTAGGCGGCGGCAGACGGTGTAGCCATCAATGATCGGCATCATGACATCTAGCAAGATGATGTCGGGGTCGAAATTGGTTACGGCCGTCAGTCCTTCCAGGCCGTCGGCGGCAACGGCCGTTTCATAACCTTCCATCATCAAGAGTTCAGCAAATGTTTCACGGGCGATCAGATCGTCGTCTATCACAAGAATGCGGGGTTTTTTGGCCATATGTTTATCGAGCTGCTATTTGGCTTTTGATAGCGTTGTTGAGTTCCTTAAAGCTAATCGGCTTGCTGATGTATGTATTTGCGCCAGCTTCCAGGCAGCGTTCGCGGTCGCCGGGCATAGCCAGGGCCGTCATGGCGACGATAACTGTCGCTGCTTGATTGGGATTGGCGCGAATGCGGCGCATGGCTTCCAGGCCATCCAACCCAGGCATTTGGATGTCCATGAGGATCAAATCGGGCGCTTCACCCAATGCCTTTTCCACTGCTTCCAGACCATTTCTTGCCTGTAGGACCTGATAACCTTGGGTGACCAGGTATTCGCTCAGAGCTTCCATGGCCGCTTCATTGTCTTCGACAAGCAGCAGGGTGAAGTCGTTGTTGTCGACGGCCGGTGGTGTAGGCGGGAGGGGGATGAGGGGAACGGCCGTCAGGCCATTCAGCGTTTGGTTCTTGCCTGTGGGCGTTGACCAGGGCAGCGAGATGGTGAATTTGCTGCCAACGCCAATCTGGCTTTCTAATTCGATGGTCCCGTGGTGCATTTGCACCAGGCGGTGGACGAGCGCCAGGCCCAGGCCTGTGCCAGAATATTTACGCGAGAGGGTCGCATCTAACTGAACGAATGGCTGGAACAACCGGGGCATATCGTCGGGGTCTATGCCGATGCCATTGTCCCAAACGATAAATTGGACGATCTCTTGTTTTATGTTTCCGCGCACGTCTAAGCCAATTTTACCCCCTTCGGGAGTGAACTTAATGGCGTTGGTGAGCAGATTGACGAGGACTTGTTTGATTCGACGGCCGTCGGCATGAATGATAACGGCCGTGTCATCAATCGTCTCTTTCAGTTCAATTTGCTTCTTGTGCGCCATATGCGCCACCATGCGCAAGCTGCTCTCGCAAATCGTCCGCACAGGCACCGGCTCAACCAAAAGCTCCAATTTGCCCGCTTCAATTTTGGCCACGTCCAAAATATCATTGATCAATTCCAACAGATGTTGGGCACTTTCTTCAATAATGTTTAAAGATCTCGTTTGCCCAATCACATTTGGACTCGATTCACGCATAAGTTCACAGCGCAGCATAATGGCGTTCAACGGCGTTCTCAGCTCATGGCTCATGCTGGCCAAAAATTCATCCCTCGATTGCAGCGCCTGCACCAGGCGTGTATTGGCAATGTGCAGTTCTTCAGTACGCGCAGCCACCCGCTCCTCTAATTCACTCGTATACGCCCGCAGCCGATCGGAAAGACGCACCGTTTCCAAGGCCCGACCCAACTCTTCCCCAACCACTTTCACCAGCCGCACCTCGCTTGGCGAAAAGGCCCGGTTCTCCAGGGAAAACAATATGAGGCTGCCAATGGCTACCTGACCACGGTAAACAATTGGCGCCGTAACCAACGATATGGTTTCAGCCTGAAAGTCTGGCAGATCGGCGAACGCTTTGAAAGCCGCATCGGATTGTAAATCAAAGTTGGCATTGGCATACGCCTGTCCAGTTTCAAAAATACTTTGAAACAAAAGGCTGTGTTGCATGGGCAGCGCCGCGCCTATCTGCGAAATGGCTCGCGGCGGCAGCATTTCTGAAACCACGACCTGGGTCACTTGTTCTTCATCCAGCAGGCTTAAAAAGGTGAACGGAGCCTGCAAAAAATTTGACAATTCCACGCAGGCAGTTTGGAAAATATCTGTTTCTGTCGCGCCGGCCGTGATGGTGGCGATGATGTGGTTCAGCAGATCTAGCTCTTTGGCCCAACGCTGGGTTTCGTTGAACAGGCGCACGCTTTGCAAAGCCAGCGCTGCCCGGTCGGCAAAGTGAGATAGCAGCCGTTCGTCGTTTTGGTCGAAGGCGTGATAGTCTGAACTTTGCATGTCGATGGCCCCAATGACCCGGCGATCGATTTTTAAGGGCACGCATAATTCGGATTTGGTCAGGTCCCAGCCGCGTTTGTATTGTGGCTGCATATCCACATTGTCGACGTTTAAAGATTTGCCGGTGCGAATTACTTCCGGGATGATACCTAATCCGGATACGGTTAAGATGGATCGGTTGACTTCGTCAACATATGGGCCTGATGCGGCTACGCGATTGAGCTTGTCTGTTTCGGTGTCTATTAAAACCAGGCTGCAATTTGTATTGACAAATTCGCGCCGGACGGTCTCGACGATGGATTTGGCCAGGCTTCTAAAGTCGGGGGTGGTAGAAGCTAGCAGCGTATCGGATGCCCGATACAGGCGATCGAGTTCTTCGTTGCGACGGCGCAGGGCTTCCTCTGCTCGTTTTCTTTCGGCAATTTCTTGCTGTGCTTGTTCGTAAAGTTGGGCGTTTTCGATGGCAATGGCGGCGGATGAGGCGACGGATTCCAAGAGGGTTAAGTCGGCCTGGGTGAAAGTGGCGACGTTCTGGTCTACAAGCTGGAGCGCGCCTAATGTGTTTTGTTTGGTTTGTAGTGGCAGGCATAACATGGACCGGATGGCAATGCCGGTTTTTTGGTCAACGCTGGGATAATAGCGGGGGTCCGACCAGGTATCTTCAATGAGGACTGGGTGGTTGTGGGTGGTTACCCAGCCGACGATGCCTTGACCCATTTCTAAGCGCCAGCCGCGAAGGTATTCGTTGCCGGGGCCAGCGACTTCGCGGCAAACGAGATGGTTGGTTTCTTTGTCGATTAGCCAGATAGAGCAGGCCATAGCGTCTAGTAGGCGGCGAGCTTGTTCCAGGGTGGTGGCGACAACCTGGTTGAGGTCCAGTGAGGATGCAAGTTGGCGGCCAACTTGATTGATAAAGGCCAGCTCGGTGCGCAGGCGCTGTTGGTCCAGGTTGTATTTGATGGCTCGGAAGAGATGCGCTTTATCGAATTCCTGGTTGATGAGGTAATCTAGGGAGTTGTCTTCGGCGAGGTGAACGGCCGTATCTGCACCATCGACATCGGCTAATAAAATAACCGGTTTGTGCGGGAATTGTTGCCGCAGTTGTTGTAGGCTGCTCAAGCCTTTATCTACAGGTGCGGTGAATTCGAGGAGGATGACGGCCGTTGGCGACTTTTCTACCAACGCTAACGCATCTTCCAAAGAAAATTCGGCATAAAATTGAAAATCGGCCGCCCCCTCAAAAAGCCCGCGTAAATTGGAAATTACAGAGGTATTCTGGCCGATGTACAGAATGCCGGTCAGTCGGTTGGCAAGTTTTTGGTGTGATATTATGCTGACCATGTATGGCTATCCATTGCTCATTTTTTCCTGCTGTTGAGACCCATTGGTATGTGCTCTTCGGTACTCGAGGCGTCGAGGACATGGCCTCTAATCGATCTGGCAGGACTGTTCATTTTCAGTTGTTAACATTAAATCATCCTCGCTAAAAAGTCCATAGTACGGGCTTCTGGGGGGTGCGGATTTCCGATTGCCGGACATAGCTTGTTGGTTATAAGACCAGAATTGCCTGTTCCACTTGTGTCACCAGCGCATGGCTGACATCATCCAGCAGCAGCCGCTCCCAGCCGGTACTGGTATGTGTGCCAATGATCATCAGGTCATAGAGGCCAGAGGCCGCCTCGGCGACAATTTCATCTACCACCAGCCCATGACGGATTTTAGCCTTGGGATTGGTTTTGTTTTGTTCCAACAAGGCGATGTCGTGGTCCAGAAGTTCGCCTTCGGGCGTGTGTTCTGCTATTAACTCGGCGGCGCTGGCGTGCAGCTCCCATTCTTCCACGCCTGGCCCGGCGATAATTTGCGACATGACGTGCAGGACGGTGATCTCTGTGCCGGGGGTGAGTAAGGTTGGCAGGCGTGTGTTCAGGCGCTCCAGAAGGGATGGTTCGCGGCCGCTTTCACAGATGAGCAGGCGGTGCAGGCTGTCTGGCTCGCTTTTGGCGATGAGTACGGGGCAGTTGGCGCGCAGCATCACGCGCTCGGCCACTGGGCCAAGCAGGCGTTTGACGAGGTGGTGCATGGGGCGCGAGCCGACGACGACCAGATCGAACGCGCCTTCTTCGGCTTCGGCGGCGATTTCTTCGGTGGGGTGGCCGGTGCGGATTTTTGCGGCAACGGCCGTTACCCCTTCTGGCAGCAGCGTTTGGGCGGCCGCTAATATCTGGTCGCCTTTGGCGGAGTCACTTTCGTGTTTCACGACGGTCAGCAGCGTAACAGTCCCGTTCATCATGGCAGCCAGCCGCCCGCCAAGGCGAACGGCCGTGTCGGAGTGGGGCGCGCCCCCTGTGGCAATCAGAATACGCATCATAGGTTAACCTCTCGAATAGAATGCCTGGGTGAATACGGCCGTATCACACCAGCAGCAAAATAATCGGCACAATCAAGATCGACAGCATAAACAAACTCAAATTGCGATTACTCAATGTGACCCAACCCGCAAAATCCAACATCGCCCGCGCATACCGGCGATAGATGAAGGCTAACACCAGAATCGACACAATGGTGATGCTGGCCATCTCGGCCAATACAACCGTGAACGCCTGCGGATTATTCAACAAAACGGCCGCCAGCAGCGTATCGACAAATGTCGTGATATTGGCCCCCATGATATACGGGATAACATTCTCCCGCCGCACAAACCCACGGTTGCTCAACGGCACTAAAATACTCAATGACACACTCACAGACATTGAGATCAGGGTGATCGATGCGCCCAACAAAAACATCACCCACGGCCGATAAATCAGGCGCGACATGCGCCCCACCTGGCTTTCCTTCACGGCCATCTCCGGCAAACAGCGGTCAAACAGGCTAAAACTAACCATGATCGTCCCCAGACCGGTGATAAAAAGCATCCAGCGCGGCAAAAAGCTGAGTAAAAAATTCACCATGGGGTCAAATATCAAATCAGTGACGGAGTTTAAAATCGCCCCAGACTGCAATTGAAACTGGTCCAACACACCCGATTGCAGTAAGACAACGCCCACCACCAACGCCACAATGTAAGTGCTGCCTGTGACGGAAAGGGATAACAAACCCATTCCCAGGCTGTCGCGTTTATTTCGCCCGCGAAGCACATAAATAAACCCGATGAATAACACAATGAAACTGGCCCCCAATCGGCTGCCGGTGATCATGGTGAATGTACTCATCTGGCTCAAAACGTTGGCGTCGAAAAAGGTGAGCGCCGCTGCGGCTACGGGCGAACCGCTCATGACGATGTAAGCAAATAACCAGCCGAATCCCAGGCTGTTGGCCGGGTTGGTGACGGAAAATTGGTTTTGCACCAGTGGAGCGAGATCTTTTGCCCCTTCTTTCATCTGGGTTATGCCCAAAATAAAGAGAAAAAGGCTGATGATGAATAGGATAATTTTGCCCCAACCAATTCGCTGCCATAGAGGCAGCTTTGTTTGGGCTGTCTGCGGAGGAGGTTCGGGCGCATGTTCTGCGGCCGAAGGTGATTGGGGTTTTGTGTCTGGCGAATCTTCCATTGGCCTTACTCCTTTGCGTGGCGCCGATCACGCAGTGGTACTTGTCCGGGAGCGCCGGTTGTGGGCTTGCGGTTGGGAAGCCCAGTTTGGTTTGCAGGAACAGATCGGTAATTGTGTTCCAAATTGGAAGTTGGGGTGAAAGGGAACGGGAATTTTGTAAGCAAATTATCGAACACACTAAAACCCCATCGCCCGACCGATGATTTCTTTCATAATTTCGTTGGAACCGCCATAAATTTTTTGGGCGCGGGAGTCTATGTATGCTTTGGCGATGGGGTATTCCATCATGTAGCCATAACCGCCGTGAAGCTGCAAGCATTGATCGATTACACGCACTTGCAGGTCGGTGGTCCACCATTTGGCCATTGCTGCCTGCTCTACGGATAGGTTGCCCCGGTTGTGCAGGCTGATGCAATAGTCGACAAATGTACGGCCGATTTCGATTTCTGTCTTCATTTCCGCCAATCTGAAGCGGGAATTCTGGAATTTGCCAATGGGACGGCCAAAGGCCGTGCGCTGCTGGCAGTAGGCGACCGTCCATTCCAGGGCAATTTCGGCGGCGGCAATGGCGCCCACGGCGATGGTCAGGCGTTCCTGGGGCAGGCGCTGCATCAGGTAGATGAAGCCCATGTTTTCCTGACCGATTAGATTGTCGAGCGGTACTGGCACGTCGCGGAAAAACAACTCGGCTGTATCTTGGGCGTGCATCCCAATTTTATCCAGATTGCGGCCGCGTTCATAGCCGGCCATGCCCCGCTCTACGACGATGAGGCTGACGCCTTTGGCGCCGGCTTCGGGGTTGGTTTTGGCGGCCACGATGACCAGATCGTTGAGGATTCCGTTGGAGATGAAGGTTTTTTGGCCGTTGAGCAGGTAATGATCGGTGTGGCGCACGGCCGTTGTCTGCACAGCTGCCACGTCACTGCCCGTATTTGGCTCCGACATGGCGATGGCGGCGATGGTCTGGCCGTTAATCAGACCGGGCAGCCAGCGCTGTTTCTGCGCTTCTGTGCCAAACTGGCTGATGTAGGGCGCGACCATATCGGTATGTACGGCGAACGCCGGCCCGGATGCAGCTGCGCGGACTAACTCTTCGCTGATGATGGCGTTGTAACGAAAATCTTTGACCCCAAGACCGCCGTAGGTTTCCGGCGCATCCATGCACAAAAATCCGGCGGCGCCGGCCTTTTGCCACAGTTCGCGGGGCACAATGCCATCTTTTTCCCACTGCGGATGATGGGGCGTAATCTCTTTGGTTACAAAGCGCCGGAAGGCCTCGCGGAACATCAAATGTTCATCCGTTAACAGGTCTGCTCGCATGGTACGCTCCATTCAATCAATCAACCCATCAATCAATCGCTAAAGGTGCAATACGGCCGTTTCCCGGCCCATGATTCCTTTCAACTACACATGGCGCTCATTCAGGCACCGCCGCTACAATCCTCGATTGTAAGACGCTTCAGTGAATCCTTCCAATAATTACTCCTGGCAGGGATGAAATGTATAGACGAGACAAATCTGTTGTGTTATGCTGGCTGTTAATGGCAGGCAGCGGTTGTCTAACAACGAGGCAATTTGGTCCTGGTTTAGGCAAATTAAAAAGAATAAACCCATGGTACTGAACCATTTTAAGGCCTGGCGGCAAGCGCTTTTAGTCGTCATGTTGGCGGGTATAGCCTGTTTCTTTGGACAGGCTGTTCATGCTGACACCCAGAAGCGCGCTCTCCTCATCCTCTCTTACCACCCGACATTCCCCACGTTTTTTGACCAAATTGAAGGTGTTCGTTCCGGTTTTGAAGGGCAAAATATCGCCCTGGATATTGAGTTTATGGACACCAAGCGGTTTACCGACCCGCAAAATCTGGATAATTTTTACCAGTCGCTGGCCTATAAAATTTCTAAAAACCCGCCCTACGATATTATCCTGGTGGCCGACGACAACGCGCTGGCGTTTGCGTTAATGCATGAAGCGGATCTGTTTGCCGGTATTCCGGTTGTCTTTTTTGGGGTTAACAATCAGGAATTGGCGCTGAGACAAAACGAGAACGATCTGGTGACCGGCGTTATCGAGGCTGTGTCCATGCGCGAGACCATCGCCTTAATGGCCGATCTCTCGCCGGGGACCGATTCCATTGCTGTGATCGTGGATGATACTTTAGGCGGGCAAGGCGATCTTCAAACGTTGAACACTCTCGCCGGGGAATTTCCTGGTCTTTCATTTCAGGTGTTGTCGTTGACCGAAATGAGTTTTGCCGAATTGGCGGTGGCCTTACAAGCGGTAGATGTCGGAACGCCGGTGCTGCTGCTCTCGGCTTACAACGACAGCGCCGGTACGACGTTGTCGTTTGATGAAAGTTTAGCGCTTATCACCGCCAATTTGCAGGCGCCGCTTTATCATTTGTGGTATCACGGCATGGGCAAGGGTGTATTGGGCGGGGTGTTGATTTCCCATTTTGTGCAGGGGCAAACGGCCGCTTCCCTGGCGGTGAAAATTTTGCAAGGGACACCGCCGTCTGCTTTGCCGGTTATCCATATCAGCCCAAACATGGCTGTGTTCGATTACACTCAGATGGTTAAGTTTGGCATACGGCCGTCTGACCTACCCCCGGATCATGTCATTATCAATCAACCAGAAAGCTTTTATGTAAAGTATAAAAATCTGGTTTGGACCATAAGCACTATTTTTCTTGTCTTGTCGGGCCTGGTCATTGTTTTGTCGGTCGGCATGGCTCGCCAGCGGGCTATCGAACTGCAACTGCGCGCCAGCAGAGAGCGCTATCGCACCTATGTCGATAGTGCGCCTTATGGCGTGTTTGTGTTGGATGGTTACGGCCGTTGCCTGGACGCCAATAACAAGGCGGCCGAACTTACCGGCTATAACCAGAACGACCTGCTGAACGTTCCCTTTTCCAGCCTCATGGTCGGGCATAAACACGAAACCACATTGATTTTTCTGGATCAGGCCCGGCGCCTGGGTTGGGGGGAACAGGAATTGTTGTTCCGCCGTGCTGATGGCGCTACGTTCAACATGCTGGTCAAAGCGGTTCCCATTGGCTCGCAGGAATATCTGGCTTTTTGCAGCGACATTACTGAACGGCTCCGGGCAGAACAAGCGTTGCAGCAAAGCCATACCCGGCTGGCCCAAACTCTGGACCAACTTACCAATACACAAGAACAACTGCTGCGCCATGAACGGCTGGCGGCTGTGGGGCAGTTGGCGGCGGGCATTGCCCACGATTTTAATAATATCCTGGCTTCTATTATGCTCTATGCAGACATGGCTTCGCGTGATGCGCACCTCTCGAAAGTGTTTCGTGAGCGTATGAAAACAATCGTGCGCCAGGCGGAGCGCGGCGCGACGCTGGTGCAGCAAATCCTGGATTTTGCCCGCAAGTCGATTGTGGATTTACGGCCGTTAAACCTGTCTGATTTTATCCAGGAAACAGTTGCCTTGTTGGAGCGCACGCTGCCCGAAAATATCAGCGTTACCCTGAGCCAGGAACCGGGCGACTATGTCATCGAAGCGGACAGCGCGCGCATCCAGCAAGTTGTGCTCAACCTGGCGCTAAACGCCCGAAACGCCATGCCCCAGGGCGGCAGCTTGCATATCGCTCTGGGTAAAATCTCGGCGGAAACGCCGATCCGGTGCGTTTGCTGTGACCATTCTCCCACTGGCTCTTGGCTGAGCGTGGCTGTGTCTGATACAGGCTCAGGCATTCCCGATGAGGTGCTGGGCCACATTTTTGAACCATTTTTCACTACGCGCGCGCCGCTGGGCAGCGGGCTGGGCCTGGCCCAGGTGTATGGCATTGTGAAACAACATGGCGGGCATATTGCGGTGGAAACGGCCGTTGGCCAGGGCACAACCTTCACCTTCTACCTGCACGCCACCACGGCCACCACCTCTCACTTTATCATGACTAAAAGCGGTATTCCCCAAGGCCATCAGGAAACCATCCTTGTGGTGGAAGACGATGCCTCCGTGCGCACGGCTTTGATGGATATTTTGCAATCACTGAATTATCGGACGTTGGCGGCGGCAAACGGCCGTGAAGCCATCCGCTGCCTTACCCAGGAACAGAGCGACATCGCGCTTATTCTGTCCGATCAGGTTATGCCGGAAATGGGCGGCCTGGAATTGGCCCAAGAGCTGTTAAGCCAGCAGATTCCCGGCAAGATATTGTTGGTTACCGGTCATTCGTTGGGGGAAACGGCCGTTACCCAACTGCCGCCCAACATTCTCGGTTGGTTGAAAAAACCATTGGCCATGGAAACGATTGCCCAAGAAATTAGCGCCATTTTGGCGAGCGAGAATTAGCCAGCCAACGCCGTCTCTTTCGTGCGCCGGTTCTGTTGGGCCAGCAGGCAGCTGGCTGCCGATGTTGTGCCCACGGGGAAGGGGTTACTCGCCGGAAGCCGCCAACTCGGAGCGCATGTGCAGATCGCGCTGCGGGTACGGAACTTTGATCCCGTTAGCAGAGAAGGCATCCATCAGCAGATCATATAAATCACTGCGATACAATCCCCGCTTTTT
The DNA here is from genome assembly GCA_017993775.1 of Chloroflexota bacterium. Taxonomy (GTDB): domain Bacteria; phylum Chloroflexota; class Anaerolineae; order Promineifilales; family Promineifilaceae; genus Leptovillus. The sequence continues at coordinate 22,123 of JAGOMA010000033.1, forward strand.
GGGGTACTCCATCCAGACGAACAGTTCAAAAAGGAAAGCGTAATCGCCAAAGCCTTGGTTGAGGATTCTTGGTGGGGGGTCTGCCAGGGTAAGTTCATGTTTGACGGCCGTATCCAGAGCCACCTGCCGTACAAAAGCCAGATCGCTGTCATAATGTACAAAAAACGGCACACGAACCCCAATCAGGCGGCTGGAACGGGTGAGGGTGTTGACCTGGGCGGTGGTAAATTTGGCGTTGGGAATAATCAATTCGACATTGTCTAACGTGCGCACGATGGTGGCGCGCAGCGTAACCTTTTCCACCTCATTGATGGTCCCATCCAGTTCAATGATGTCCCCAGGCCGCAGCGATTGTTCAAACAACAGGGTTAACCCGCTGACAAAATTGGCCACAATGTCTTGCAAACCAATACCAATACCAACAGACAAACCACCAGCGACAATGGCTAGAGAGGTGGCGTCGAAGCCTAAGAGCGCCAGAGAAAAAACCGTGCCAATGGCCAAAATGGCATAGCGGGTCAGGGTGGCTACAGATTGGATCATGCCCGGCTCGGCATTGAGCCGATCAGGTAGGGTGCGGTTCAGCACTTGCTCAACCATCCACCCGCTGACGACGAACGCATAGAGGGTGATCGCCGACGAGAGCAGGTTCCCCAGACTGATCGCGTTGTCGCCGATAGTCAGGATAGGTATGGTGATGATCGAGTTCAGGCCGACTGAGCTGCCGATGAGTTTCCACAAAATGATGATGATAAACATGGGCGACAGTACCCATCTGTAATACGGCCGTACCCCATCCGACCAGCGGTAATATAACAACGTCACCACCAGACGGAAGATGAGCCATAAGCTGAACAGCGAACGAACGTTTTCCAGCATCCCGCTGGGATAATCGCGTAGGGTAAATAACCAGATGGCCAGGTTGATCAGCAAAATGCTGCCGACAGGCGCGGCCAGGGGAAATATAAGAACTCGAGACTTGTTCCACCACACCAACTGTTTTAATTGATCGCCTGTTCGCCGGGCCTGCCGAATTTGCCAGAAACGGATTAATTCGGGCAGCATTAAGGTAACGGACAAAATGGCCAGGATGGTTAGCAGCTGCTGCTGCACCACCGGACGCATGACGATGGCTAAACTGGTATTGAGTTGGTTTTGCAGAATTTCCCAAAGCGAAATGCTGCTTGCCGTGCTGGTGGTTTCCGGGTTCACAAAGACCTCGTGATGGTTAGGGCTGCGTTTCGGGCAGCTCGCAGTTTGGCGGCAGCGTAACTTGCTCCGCTGTTAAGCCGTTTGCCGCCGCGACTTCCTGGCCGAAGATACAGACAGCGCTTTCTGGCGTTAAAGCTCCGGATAAGGTGGCGGCGTATGCCCGGTTTCCGGCGGTGATCAACGATGATTTCTCGAATGTGTTGGGCAGTACCACGGCCGTAAACGACTGCCGCCAAAAACCAGACACATTGGGGTAAATCCGAGAATCGACCGAGATTTGTGGGTTGGCCGGAAGTTTGTCCAATTCGCGCATAAAGCGAATGCCTTGCTGCTGGTTGGCCAAAAACTCAGCCAGTGTCGTGGCCAGAACTGCCTGTTCGGGGGAAGAAAATTCGTAAAACATCATCGTTGCCACCGGCAGCAGCGGGCTGGCCGTGCCATCAGGGCCGGATGGCAGGGTGGTGACGCCGTAGGATTCTTCGCCCATCGCGGCGTTGAAAACGGCTTGTTTTTCTGGCCCGGCGACGTAATAGGCAATCCGTCCCTGGATAAACAGCTCTTCCAGGGAGGCGTCGTCTACGTTGAGGATGACGCCGGGTCGGTTTTGCATCTCGCTGAGCCAATCTAGCCAGGGTATGAAGCCGCTGTCGGCCAGGTTCAAATTCCCAGACCGATCAAATATGTCTGATCCGTATGTCTGAATGCCCCAATAGGCTTCTTCAAAGCGCGGCACAAAGGCGACGCGCCGCCCTTGGGCTGCCTGGACGAGTAGATCGTCGAGTGTGCGGGCGAGTGATCCGGCGACGATGGTTTTGTTGTAGTACAGGGCGTACGGCTCAAAGAAAAGGGGCAGGCCATAGAGGTTGCCCTGGTAGGAGATGGCTTGTTGGGCCAGGCCGTTGATGGGCACGGCCGTCTGGAAGGTGTACGGCCGTATCAAGTTGGCGTTGGCCAATTCCTGGATCCAATCGTCGGAGCCGATGAGCAAATCTGGGCCGGAGCCTTCTCTGGCCGATTGGATGAACCGGGGCAGCAGTTCGTTTGTCGCCAGGGGCACGCTGATCACCATGATGTCCGGGTTGATTTCTTCAAAATCCCTGAGGGCTTCCTGGAGAACGGCCGTTTCCGTGCTGTTCCAACTGTGCCAGACGATGATACGGCCGTTCAAGCGCTGGTTTTCTAGCAACCATCCCCGACAGCCAACCAAAATAAGAAATAACGTCGCGTAACTAAATAAGTAGAATGATCTCTTCACCACGTTTCCCTCGCCAATCCAATGTCCTGATTATGACTGTAAACGGCCGCATTGTCACGATCTGGTTAGAAAATGATGCGATTGTTGGCGGCGCGTTGGGGTTGGAAAGAGGGTGGTTTCTGAGAGATTGGCGATTGGGCAGTCTTTGTGGTGGCGAACTGCTGGAAACGCTGCGTACCACAAGACCTGACAGGGTTTAGAAACCTTGCCAGGTCTAAATCAGGGTCACCTGGCGGCGCGGGTTACTCATCGATTGGCCGAAAATGTAGGGCTTGCGCTACGGCCGTCGCCAATTCATGCATGCCCGGCGGTTTGTTTAGCCAGCCAACCGCGCTGATGTTTTGCAGCGTAAGCTGCCCGTCTTCCAGGGGGTGGCCGCTTATAATCACTGCGGGCACAGTCAGCCCGCGCTGCCGCATTGTTTGCAGCAATTTTTTGCCGCCCATTTCGGGCATAATCAGATCGCACAACAGCAAAGCGATGCCTGCGCGCGCCGCAGCCTGAATTGCTTTGTCGTCGGCCAGCACGGCTGCCGCCGGTTGTGCTAAAATTTCCAGCGCTTCCCGGCCGTTGGCGGCGGTCAATGGCAGATAATTTAGCATGGTTAGTGCGTTTGCCAGCGCCTCGCGCAAAGAATCATTGTCTTCTACAACCAGTATCACTTCGCCGTGTCCTTGAGGTGGGTTCGATTGGTAGACGGCCGTTCGTATCATGGTTGGCGCGGTCAACAAAGGCAGGTAGATAGTAAAGGTTGTGCCCCGGCCAACTTCTGTTTGCACGTTGATGTGTCCGCGATGCTGTTTCGCAACCCCATACGCCTGGGCCAGGCCAAGCCCGCTGCCCTTGCCCGGTTCCTTGGTGGTGAAAAATGGCTCAAAGACGTGCGCCAGCGCCTCATCGGCAATGCCTGTGCCGGTATCGCTGACGGTTATCTGCGCCCAATTCGAGTCAGTCATGTCGGACAGCGGGGCGGGGTCGAAGGCGTCCAGCTGCAAGCAATCCAGGCAGATGTGCAGGTCGCCGCCGTTGGGCATCGCGTCGCGGGCATTCAGGGCCAGATTGGTGAACATTTGTTGTAGACGGGAGGGATCGGCATGGATGGTGCATTTGGCGGTCTGACCGCTGTACCGAATATTGATGGATTCTGGCAAAGTGCGCCGCCACAACCCGACCAGGCCTTCCAGCAAGAGCGCCAGGTCCAATTCACTGGTTTGCAGCACGGCGCGACGGCCGAAATCCAGAATTTGCTGCACCAGGTGGGCCGCGAGTGCGGTCTGCCGGTTGATGATTTCCAGGCGATCGTGAAGTTTGGGGGGCAGCTCTGGCGTGGCTAAACTCATCTCCCCATAGATGCTGATGACGGCCAGGATGTTGTTGAAATCATGGGCGATCCCTGCCGCCAACTGCCCGACGGCCGCTAGTCGTTCTTGCTGCACAAGCTGCGCCTGGGCCAGGCGTAGTTCTTCGAGCGCGGCTTCCAGGTGGTCATGGCTTTCGCGCAGGGCCTTGGCTGCCAGTTTGCGCTCGGTAATATTGTTGATGGTGGCGCGGAAAACCGGTTCGCCGCTCTCATTTGGGACGATAACGCCAGTCAGCTCGGCCCAGAAGGTTGTGTTGTCGGCGTGGTTTAGCCGAAGTTCGCACGTCTGCGTTGGATGGCCGTCGATGAGGTGCCGGCGATACTGGTAATAAATGTCCTGGTCGAGCGGGAAGATGAAGTGGCTGAACGGCCGTTTCACCATCCCGCTTCGGGTAGCCCCCAACAAATTGGCCAGCGTGAGGTTGGCTTCCAGAACCAGACCAGATTCGCTCAGTGTCATGTAACCCACCGGGGCCAGATCATACAGATCAAAATACCGCGCTCGTGATGTTTCCAGTTCTATTTGCGTGCGGCGCAGTTCTTCATTTTGCATCTCCAGTTCTATCTGGTGCACTTGCAGTTCATGCAATAATTCTTGCCTTGCCTCAGGCGATAGGACATCTGCATTTTGGGGCTGAGTGGCGGCGATGGCTTCGGCGCGCTGCCGCATTGCCTGAGTAGAATTTATCTCTGGTTGGTTCATGGGCCTGCTCGTCTTCGCGTGTTCTATTTGGCGGCCAAATTTAATTGTTTTTCGGTGGTAGCCATTGCGTAAGGGTCGCCTTTCTCATTGATAAGCGCAGTGATCGTCATCCAGATGGTAATAATCCGGCCATCTTTATGCAAACGATTTGTGCGATATGGCTCCAAAAGTTCGCTTTTACGAAGCCGTTGGACCCGGTCTATTTCTTGTTCTTGCAGCTCTTGGGGAATTCGGTCACGGCCGTTCATCTGCAGCGCTTCAGGCTCGCTCCAGCCATAGAGTTTTTCCGCTGCCGGGTTCCAGGCCAGGGTACGCCCATCAAAATCCTGCAAGGTGATGGCGTCGTGGGCGTCGCGCACCACCACAGACAGACGTTGCAGCGATTCCGCCTTTTTGAGGCGCGTGATGTTTACAAAAGTGATGACGGCGCCCTCAATGACATTTTGTTGGGTGCGATACGGCCGTATGTTCAGCATATACCAGAGGCCCGTTTGGGTTTCCACTTCAATCTCTTTGGGCACCAGGGTGTCCAGCACAGCCTGCACATCGGCTACCAAATTGTCGTAACCAACCAGATTGGAGGTAATGTGGCCCACCGGTCGACCGATGTCTGTGGGAATAAGGTGGATGAGATGCGTTACGGTCGGGGTAAAGCGTTGGATATGCAGTTGATGGTCTACAAACACAGTGCCGACGCCGGTGCCGGCCAGCAGGTTGTTCATGTCGTTGTTCATGCGCGATAGTTCGACCACCCGCTGTTGCAGTTCAGCGTTGACGGTAGAGAGTTCTTCATTGACCGATTGCAGTTCTTCTTTGGAGGTTTCCAGTTCTTCATTGGTAGACTGAAGTTCTTCGTTGACCGATTGCAGCTCCTCATTGGTGGATTTTAGCTCTTCGTTGGTCGTTTCCATCTCTTCGACAGCAGTTTGCAGATATTCTTCTTTGGCGCGCAGCTCTTGTTCCAGCGTTGTAATGAGTGTTTCGCTTTCGCTGGTGGATCGGGGTTCGCCGGGGTCGGCGGCGACAAGTTGTACGGCCGTTTCCTCTTTTGGCCCTATCCCTTGCTCCAGAACCACCAGGTACAGCTCTTTGTTGTTGATGAAGGTGGTTGGTTGCACAGTGAGATCGATGACGGAAAAACCGCCGTTTGTTTTCACCTGCAAGCCAGGGCGGGTCACCAGGATGTTTTCGGCTGCTGCTTTATGCAGAGCGGAGGTTAACGGCCGTCGCAGCCCTTCGCGGGCCATGGCCAGGATATTGTTGATGCCTGTTTCGCCAGTGGCAGGTTCCAGGTAGCGACCGGTACGGCCGTGAATATAGAAAATGTCTCCCTGGGCATTCACCAGCACGGCGGCCGGGGTAAACTCGGTGAGCAGAATTTGTTCGATCAGTTTCCGCAGAGGTTGTTTGTCTGAACTTTGCGTTTTGATTAACGGCCGTGCGGCCGCGCGTATAACTGTCGCCGATGGCATTAGCGATACCAGATTCGGGTAGCCTATGTCCAGCAACTCTTCCTGACGCTGGTACAATTTCCATTTGCGATCCAGCGTGGCGAAAAGTTGGATAAATTCGCCCACACTCTCCGAACTGCCCAAAAAGAGCAGCCCCCCATGATTCAACGCATAATGAAACAACGGAATCAGTTTTTTCTGCAATTCCCCATTCAAGTAAATGAGCAAATTGCGGCAGCTGATCAGGTCTATCCGGGAAAACGGCGGCGCTTGCAGCAAATCATGTTCAGAAAAAACCAGCATATCGCGAATGTTTTTTTCAATCCGGTAAGTGTCATTTTCCGTCTCGCGCACAAAAAAGCGGGCCAATCGTTCCTCAGAAACATCTGCCTCAATGCTCGACGGATAAATGCCTGCCCGCGCCGTGGCAATTGCCCGACTGTCGATGTCGGTGGCAAAAATCTGCACCTTAAAATTTTGCCGCTGCGCCTCCATCTGCTCTCGCAGCAAAATGGCAATGGAGTACGCTTCCTCTCCGGTAGAGCAGCCCGGAACCCAAACCCGCACCAATGTCCCGGCCGGCTTATTGGCCAGGATGTGGGTCACAATATGCTCCGCCAACGCGTTGAACGCTTCCGGGTCACGGAAAAAATGAGTCACCCCAATCAGCAAATCCTGATAAAGCGCGTCGACCTCGGCGGGGCTTTGCTGCAGAAAACGTATATATTGCTCCACCTCTTTAATCTGGTGAACCGCCATGCGCCGTTCGATACGGCGGGTGATCGTATTCAGTTTATACTGCGAAAAGTCATGGCCGGTTTGGGCGCGCAGGAGAATGAATATCTTCTCCAGCCCGTTTTCCTTAGGACTGACTACCAGGGCCGGGCGCGATTTTCGCCCAAAAGCATGGGCGGTAAAAGCGATCAGTTGGGCCGGCATCTCTGACGGCGGCAACACATAATCCACCATGCCAGTGGCGATGGCGCTGCGCGGCATCCCGTCAAACTCGGTTGAGTCCGGCGACTGGGCCATCGCCATGCCGCCGGCTTCCTTGATCGCCCGCAGTCCCAGCGCGCCATCGCTGCCCGTTCCTGACAGTACAATGCAGATGGCCCGCTCTTGTTGGTTTTGGGCCAGGGAGCGAAAAAAGAAATCGATCGGCAGTCGCAGCCCGTGGCTGGCGTCTAGCTCTAGCAGGTGCAGTTTGCCGTTCAGAAAGGCCATGTCTCGATTGGGCGGGATGATATAGGCGCAGTTCGGCTCGACCAGTATGCCGTCTTCAACTTCATAAACTTGCATCCGCGTGTAACGTCTGACCAGCTCTACCAGCAGACTTTTGTGGTTTGGCGACAGGTGCTGCACCAGGATAAAGGCCATGCCGGGATCAACATCGGCTGGCATAGCCGCAAAAAACGCCTCAAACGCCGCCAATCCGCCGGCCGAAGCGCCAATGCCGACGACAGGAAAACCGGCCGGTTGTTCGGTGGCGTGTGGTTCATCTATTCTGGCGTTTTCAGGTGGTGTGGATGCTGGTTCTTGAGGGATGTTTGTATCTGATTGCTTGTCAGGGTGATTCTTGCGTTTCATGTTTAATCTCCAGGGGGCGGGCTCAACCGTTAGAAACATTATACTGTAGAACTGCTTAAAAGATAGGAAGACAGGAGTGTATTCAGGGCAGTTGGCTTCTGTGGGGCTAGACCGCGAGGGGGGATGGCTTCTGCTTGCGCCGTGTCATGACATCGTCTTATTGTGATAAAGGGCGGCGCGCCAGCCATCCGGGATTTGCGTGTATAATGGCGAAAATTTTCGCCGGATCATATTTTATGGAGTGTCGTATTGGCTGCGGGGCTTGCTGCATTGCCCCTTCCATTTCATCCCCCATTCCCGGGATGCCGCAGGGCAAACCGGCTGGCGTGCGCTGCATCCAGCTCTCGCCGGATAATCGCTGCCTGTTGTTTGGTCGCCCGGAACGGCCGTCTGTGTGCGGCCGTTTGCAGCCCAGCCTGGAAATGTGCCATGAAACCGACGCCGAAGCGCTGCAATTTTTGACGACTTTGGAGCTGGTTACCCGCCCTGATTGACAAGTTGTTGCTCAAATCAGGGGTTTTTCCCACACCAGCCATCCGGGCAGCGGCCGGTAGCCCAACTTTTTGTTTAGGGTGAGGATGGGCGGGTTGGCGGTGTCGTTGTGTGTGCGCGCTTCGGTGAAACCATGAGACTTCAGATAGCGAAATGACGCCAGCTTCATCGCCGTGGCCAGATTGTGGCCGCGATGTTCGCGCAGCACGCCGGTCATGCCGGTGATGGCGATGGCGTTGGGCAGCAGTTCCAAAGAAGTCATGCCCACCATGCGCTCGCCTTGCCGGGCAATAAAGATTGCGTTGGGGTCGGTGTTGGGCGCGCTGAGGAATTGGGTGCGAAAGTTGTCGTAATTGGGTTTGGCGCGGTCCTCGCCGGGAAAAGGCACGTCCACAATGGTAGCCGCAAACACTTCGTAGAGGTGTAAATCAGCGTCCGGGTCTGTCTGGCGGGCTTCGGCGAGCGTGATAATTTGATAACCTGCGCCTGTGGCCTGGTCTTCGGCGATGCGGAAGGGTAAATCATCGAAGGCCGGTATGTCCAGCGCCGCTTCAAAGCGGATGCCAATTTGGGTAAAGCCGGATTTTTCCAGGAAGCGGATTGCGCCTGAGTGGTCTTCTTTGCAGTCGGTGCGTAATTTTGTGGCGCCTTGTGCGGCGGCGAAGGGGGCAACGGCCGTAAACAAAGCTTGCCCAATACCCTTCTGCTGCCACTCAGGATCGACGGCGATAAATATAGCGTAGGTATTTAACTGATCTGACCAGAACGGCCGTTGGCACTCTCCAAACCCCACCACTTGTCCATCTTCTGTTTCAGCAACACGCCGCAGCCTGGGGTTATCGGCCGGATACGTCTGTTCCCAATGTTCATTTTGTTCCAGCGTCGATGGTTCATCCGGATAAATGCGGTTGATGGTGGTTGTCAGGGGAGCAACGTCTCGCGGCTCAAACGCGCGGAGGCTAAATTTTAGGGCAGGATTGCTTACAGTCATAACACACCTTTTCTGAGGAATGGTTTATTTGTGCCATCTTACAATTAAATCATCCCTTGTGGCAACTGCATCGCCGAAGCGTTGTCAGAATGACCTCAGCCAACTCTTGACCGCTGCACAATGTTTAAGCTTGAGCCTCCCTGGAAAATAAGTTAACGCAGAGAAGCACAGAAGCAGAGGGAAATCGGCGCGATCAGCGTCATCTGCTGATTTTGATTTGTGGTGGTGGGTTGGCTACTCATGAAGTCTCCTGAAAAAAGACTTTTTAACCGCAGAGAGAGCGCAGCGAGCGCGGAGGTTTTTTTCTGGAGATTTTTGCCCTCCGCGTCCTCCTCGCCCTCCGCGGTTAGTTTTTCAGTGGTCTCAAATCTTTGTTGCTATTCACAATCAGAGTCATGGTTTTTCGATTCATGGAAAGCTGCCCTGCTACAATATCAGTCAGTTACACAACTGCCGGATATGCAGCCCGGTAGTTGTTGTTTGAATTGTGGCTAATAATTATTTTGCAAACAACTACTAAAATTGCTTTTGTAAAAGATTCCCGGCTTCACCGCCGCTAGAAGGAGAAAATCATGACCGCCAAATTTGGACTGATCTTGTTCATCTTGATGGGGCTGGGAGGATGCGGCCTGGTTCGGCCGGAGGCAAACGCAACTCCGCCACAAGAAATTACTGTCTTTGCCGCCTCGTCGCTTACGGAAGCGTTTCAAGAGGCGGCCAAAGCGTTTGAGGCGCAACATCCGGACATCCGGGTGGCGCTGAATTTTGCCGGGTCTTCGCAGTTGGCGGCCCAACTAAGCGAAGGCATTCCGGCGGATGTATTCGCCTCGGCAAACGAGGCACAAATGCAGGCGGGCATCGATATGGGCCGCATTCAGGCGGGAGCTGAGGCGAACTTCGTTTCCAATCGTCTGGCGGTTATCGTGCCGGTAGATAATCCGGCCAACCTGTTTGCGCTGGAAGACCTGGCCAAACCGGGCGTGAAGCTGATTCTGGCGGTAGAGGGTGTGCCGGTACGCGACTATACCGACCAGATTGTCGGACGGATGCCGACGGATTTTCAGGCGTCATTTTACGCCAACCTGGTGTCTGAAGAGGATAATGTGCGGCAAGTGGCGGCAAAAGTTGCCTTGGGAGAGGCTGACGCGGGCATTGTGTACACATCGGATGTGACGCCAGAGATTGCCAATCGGGTTTTACAAATCGCTGTTCCTGATGCCCAAAACGTGGTTGCTGTGTACCCGATTGCGCCGTTGGCTGACGCGCCGCACCCGGCGGCGGCGCAAGAATTCATCAACTTTATCCTCAGCCCGGAGGGTCAGATGATTTTATTGCGTTGGGGGTTTAATCCGCCGCCGGGTATCTAAACAGACCCCAAGGGTTTGCTCCTGAGATTTTGGATTATTGGGGTATTAAACCCTTGGGGTCTTGCCAGAGAAACCTAAACAGGTATCAATCTGATACAATCGGAGGCATGGGAAAATGGGCTGTTGGCTTGGGATGGTGGGGGTACGGCCGTTGGCTTGATTTGCGCCTTTGGAATATGTTGTGAAACAGACTTTGGCTGACCTCCCTTTGGAAAATATGACCACAATCAAACCTGCGCGGTCCGGCTGGCAGAATTTGCTGCGATATATTCTTGGCCGGGGGGCGTTGTCTCTGCTGGCGGTGGTGACGGCCGTTTACATCATTATCCTCGTGGCCAATTACGGTGGCTTCATTGATGAGATCGTTAAAAGCCGCATTGAGTTGACGTTGGGCGGCATGGTGCGTGAAGGTTGGCTGCGCGACATGCCGGAAGAGGAGCGGACGCTTGTTTATGAACAGACGCGGGCAGCTATGCAGGAGGCGGCCGGTTTAAACAAGCCGTTTCCGCTGCGCACGCTGAGCTGGTTGGTGGATGGCCTGACGCTGAATTGGGGGCAGGCTGATCACCCGCAGGCCTACGGCAACAGCGCCAATTCGGCCGGCGTGCGGCAAATTATTCTGGATCATTTATCGCGGACGTTGTTTATCTTTGGCGCGGCTTATCTGGTGTTGTTTGTGCTGGCTATTTTTTTGGCGCTGACGCTAAACCGGTATTACGGCCGTTGGTTCGATAAACTATTCGTCCTTCTTTCGCCGCTCTCGGCCGCCCCAGCCTGGGTGTATGGCGTAATCCTCAGTGTGCTGTTCTTGCGACTTTTCACGTTTTCGACCGGTGGTACGTTCGATACCTGGCCGGAAGAGTTTCAGGTGTCTTATGTGCCGCTTTTGCTGCGCCGGATGTTTCTGCCCTTCCTGGCAATTTTGATCAGCGGCCTGTTTTTGACCGTTAATTCTTGGCGGTCCTATTTTTTGGTTTATTCGAACGAGGATTATGTGGCTGTGGCCAGGGCGAAAGGGCTGTCTAACCGGCAAATTGAGCGGCGATACATTTTACGCCCGGCTCTGCCCGGCCTGCTGACCAGCTTTGCCTTGATGACGGTTGTGTTGTGGCAGGAAGTGATTGTGCTGGAAGCGATATTTAACGTGGCCGGGATTGGGCAAGTGTTTGTGATTGCGTTGCGGGTTTCAGACACGCCGGTTATTGTGGGGCTGGCGGTGATATTTGCCTATTTGCTGGCGCTGACGGTGCTGCTTCTGGACATTGCCTATGCGTTTGTAGACCCCAGGCTGTCGGTGGGGAGTCGGGAGAAGGCCGGGAATTTGGTGATTGCCCAGGGGAAGGGACACGGCCGTTTCCGTCCTCATATTCACCTGCCGCGCCTGAAATTTCCTACTCTGCCCAGGCCCAATCGCTGGTCGCTGCGCCCTGTTTTGGCGGCTGTGGGGCGGCAGGCGCAAGGTTTGGGGCGCATCTTGCGGCAGTTGGCGGAATACCCGACGGCCGTTTTCGGGTTAATCGTCATCGCTATCTTTGTCGGCATCGCCATCTACACTGTCATCGCCATGCCCTACAATCAGGCCATCGCCGATTGGCGCGGCGATAACAACGTCTGGGCGCGCAATCCCGAAGAGGCGCAGCCTGCCTGGGTTAATTTCTTCCGCCGCGACAAACTGCCCGAAACGATTGTCATGAACAGCCAGGACCCCGCCATCCAAAAACAAGTGCGCGTCGTTTCCGACAGCCAGACAGAGATTCGCTATACGTTTGCCTTCGACTACCCTTACAGCCACTTCCCCCAGGAATTGGCTGTTTACTTCACCTCGCAGTACAACGAAAAACTGCCATATGTGACCATGACCTGGATCAACCCCGCCGGGCAGGAAACAGAAATCGCCAGTCTGTCCGGCGAAGACGGGTCTGCTTTTTATTTTTCCCGTGATAAACGGTTGCAGCGCCGGCTGCGGGCCGATTATCCCCAAGAAGCATTGTTTTTGGACCGCGACGCGGAAGAAGCGGTTATCGTGCAAGGCCCGTATCAGCTCCGTTTTGATGTTCTGGTTTTTGAAGACGAGGCGATGGTAGACGCCGAATTTGTCCTGTTTGGTCAGGTGCATGGGCTGGCGGGGACAGACGCCAACCGGCGTGATTTGTCTCTGGCCTTGTTATGGGGAACGCCAGTGGCGCTGGCCTTTGGTCTGGTTGCGGCTGTTGTTACGTCCATTGCCAGCATGTTGCTGGCGGCCGTTGGGGTTTGGTATGGCGGCTGGGTCGATCGGTTGGTCCAGTTTTTGACCGAAATCAATCTGCTGCTCCCTTTCCTGGCTGTGAGCCTGATGGTGTATACGTTGTATTCTAAAAGCATCTGGACCATCCTGGGCGTGACCATTTTGTTGAACATTTTCAGTCATTCGATCAAGACCTATCGTGCTGTCTTTTTGCAAATCAAAGAATCGCCATACATGGAAGCGGCGCAGGCTTATGGGGCCAGCGACGGCCGTTTGGTGACGCGCTACCTGACCCCACGTGTCTTGCCTATTTTGCTGCCTAAACTGATCATTTTGGTGCCGAGCTTCGTTTTTTTGGAAGCGACGCTGGCTTATCTGGGCGTAAGCGACCCGCGCTTGCCGACATGGGGCAAACTGGTGGTAGACGCTCTTTCTTCTGGCGTGTACCGCGAGGCGTATCATCTGGTGTTAGCGCCGTTTCTTTTGCTATTTCTGGTGGGGTTTGCTTTTGCCATGGTGGGGTTGGCTCTGGAACGAATTTTCGACCCGCGTTTGCGGGAACGATAAGCTGCCAGACTGGTTTGTGGGCGGTTCGTTCTATGTGAGCATGGGCTATGTGTTTTTGGCCGGTCAGACGGCCGTTTTTGCGCCACCTGGAAAACGTCCAACCATACCTTTTCAACAACCTACGCTGTGGTAGGGCCTCCCCCATTCGTCACTGTCTCCCGGTAACAAGTCAGGTTCTTCGTTCAGTTGAACTTTTTCATAGTACAATGACTTTGGACACGTGATGAGTTCATCGCTGTGTAATAATCAAGGCTCGAGATGAAAAGATTTTTTCTTACTTCCCCAATATTCCTGGCCGTAAGTTATCTGCTTTTCGGTATATTTTGGATTGTTTTAACGGACCAACTGCTGGCTGCGCGGATTGTCGATGCCAACATATTATCCAATTGGCAAACCCTGAAAGGGTGGGTGTTTGTGTTTGGAAGCACTTTGTTGTTGTATTACCTTTTGCGCGTAAGCGCCAGGCAGCACCGCGCCACGCAGCAGGTTCTCCAGAAGCAAGAACGAGAGTATCGATTTCTTTTTGAGAACAATCCCTTGCCTATGTGGCTTTATGATGAGGTAACGCTTGCTTTTTTGGCGGTGAACGAAGCCGCCATTGAACAGTATGGGTATACCCGGGCTGAGTTTTTAAAGATGACTTTGAAGGATATTCGCCCGGCGGCGGATATTCCCCGTTTGTTAGCCGATGTCGCCGCGACCACACGTTCACTCAACAATGCGGGCGAATGGCGGCATATGCGCCGCGACGGCATGATTTTTCCGGTCGAAATTGTGTCTCATACATTGAATTACCAGAATCGTAAAGCGCGCCTGGTTGTTGTGCATGATCTCACGGAACAAAAACGGAGCCAGGTTGAGTTGGAAGCCAACGAGGAGCGTTTCCGGTTGTTGGCGGAGAATGCGCCTGATTTTATTTACCGGTACCGGCTGCTGCCGACACCAGGGTATGAATATGTGTGTCCGGCGGCTACGGCCATGACCGGTTATACGCCGGACGAGTTTTACCAGGACGCCGGGTTGGATTACAAGCTGGTGCATCCTGAGGATCGACATTTGTTAGATAAGATCCGGCAGGGTGATGCCGCGCATGATATATCGGAGGTATTGCGTTGGGTGCGTAAAGATGGCGCGACATTGTGGATTGAACAGCGCACGGTGTTGATTTTTGATGAAGAGGACGGCCGTTTAACGGCCGTCGAAGGTATTGCCCGCGATGTTACGGAAAAAGTGTTAACCCGCCAGGCGCTGCAAGCCAGCGAAACCCGCTTCCGCACGGCTATTGATCAGGCGCCGTTTCCTATCATCATCCACGCCGAAGATGGCGAAATTCTGATCATTAACCAGACCTGGGCCGAATTTACCGGCTACGACCTGGCCGATTTAAAGACCATTCCCGACTGGACGGAGAGGGCGTACGGCGAAAGGCAAGCCCCGATCAAAGAAGGTATCGACCGTCTGTACGCGCTGAACAGGCGTGCATCCGAAGGGGAATTTACCATTACTTGCCGGGATGGCTCGCAGCGCATCTGGGATTTCAGCACCTCGCCGTTGGGCCGTCTGCCAGATGGCCGGCGCACGGTTATCAGCATGGCCATGGACGTGACCGACAAGAAGCTTGCCGAATCCAATTTGCGGGCAGTGGCGGCCGAGTTAAACGGGTACTTCACCAATTCCTTGGATTTATTGTGCATCGCCGACGCCGCCGGTAATTTTCGGCGGTTAAACAAACAGTGGGAGGAAACGTTGGGGTACCCGTTGGACGAAATCATCGGACGGCCGTTCATGCAATATGTCCACCCTGAAGACAAAAATAAAACTGAAACGGCCGTTGAGTATCTGCTCAATCATGGACAGGTGGTCAATTTTGTGAATCGATACCAGCATCGGAAAGGCAGCTACCGCTGGATCGAGTGGCGCGCTTCACAAATTGGCGAAATAACCTATGCTGCGGCGCGAGATATTACCGACCGCATCCAGAATGAGCAGCAGCTCCGGCTGCAAAGCACAGCTTTGGAAGCGGCGGCGAACGCCATCGTCATTTTTGATGTAAACGGCCGTATCGAATGGGTCAACCCTGCTTTTACGGCCGTTACCGGCTTCAGCCGCGAAGAAGCGCTGGGACAACTGTTATACACCCTGCTGCCATCCGATACCCACAACCAGGCATTTTACGAAGCATTATCCCAAACCCTCACCACGCTTCAATCCTGGCACGGCGAAATTGTTAACCAGCGCAAAGATGGCGCTTCCTATATTGAGGAAACCTCTATCACTCCGGTTAGAGACGACTCAGGCCAGATTGTTCATTTTGTGGCTATCAAACAAGATGTGACCCAACGGCGAAAAGAAGAAAGCGAGCGAGAACATTTGCTAAGCCAGGTACGCATGCAGGCGGAACAGATGAGCCAGATTATGCAGAGCGTGCCCGAAGGCATCCTTCTGCTCAATGGGCAAAATCGCCTTTTGTTGGCCAATTCGCAAGGCCAGGAATACCTCGCGCTGCTCGGCGGCGAGGAAATTGGCGAGATTCTCACGCATCTGGGGGCGCTGAATTTGGAGGCTTTGCAAACCTCGCCGTTATCCGGCAGTGGTCATGAGGTGGTGGCAGATGACGGCCGTATCTTCATCGCCGCCGCCCGCCCCATCGAAAAAAATACCCCCAACACTGAAGGATGGGTGCTGGTCCTGCGTGAAGTGACCAGAGAACGCTTCGTTCAGCAGCAGCTTCAGCAGCAAGAAAAACTAGCCGCCATTGGTCAACTGGCTGCCGGCATTGCCCACGATTTTAATAATATCTTGGCCGTGATCATTCTCTATGCTGAACTGATGCAGAAGGCATCGTACCCCTCCGCGGACACCCAGACCCGCCTGACAACCATCATAGAACAAGCCAACAGAGCCGCGGCATTGATTCAACAAATTCTGGATTTCAGCCGCCAATCTCTCATGGAGCGCCGTCCGGTGGATTTGCTGCCCTTGCTTGAAGAACAATTTCAGCTCATGCAGCGTATGCTGCCGGAATACATTGATGTCCGCTTCCAAGCCGAACCGGGCCAATTTATTGTTCAGGCCGATCCGGCCCGTATCCAACAATCGATTATGAACCTGGCAGTTAACGCCCGCGATGCCATGACAACCGGCGGGAAATTGTCCTTTGATTTGTCCAGAGTGACCGTGCTAAAAGCGAAAAATTCACCGGTTCCGAACATGGCTGCGGGAAATTGGGTGCGAATTAGCATTCGTGATACAGGGCACGGCATCAGCCAGGACATTCTCTCGCATATTTTCGATCCATTTTTCACCACCAAAAAACAAGGCGAAGGAACCGGGCTGGGATTGGCCCAGGTGCATGGCATCATCGCCCAACATGATGGCCATATTACCGTTGAAAGCGAGGCGGGCGCGGGCACAACTTTTACCATTTATTTGCCAGCCCTAACAATCCCAGTTGACCAGCTAACCATCAAGTCAGACGCCGATCTTCCCAAGGGTGACGGGGAATTGATCTTGATTGTGGAGGATCAGGAAATGCTGCGCCAGGTGATATCTCAGAGTTTGGAGATGTGGCAGTATCGCACCCTGAGCGCCGACAACGGGGTGGAGGCTTTAGCACTACTTGAAAAGCTGCAAGAACCTGTCGCTCTAATTTTCAGTGATGTCATTATGCCGCGCATGGGTGGCATTGCCTTGTTGCAGAATCTCGCCCAGCGGAACAGGGACATTCCAGTCGTACTCATGTCGGGACACCCGCTCGATGTTGACATGACTCTTTTAGAAGACCTGGGCGTTATTGCTGTTCTAAAAAAGCCGATTCAATTTGAACATCTGGTTCATACAGTGGCTACCATTTTGGGGAAGTATTAGCCGGAAAGCGTATGGTTAAGAATCTACCAATTCCAGGAAGGCGCGCTTCGACCTTGCGCCAACTGTGTATCCATAGCAAAATCCCCAGAAGGTAACTAATCCGATGGATTACGTACTCGTGAATCTTTTGCCGGTGATGGTGGGCGCGACTATAGTGCCGCTGTATCCTGTTGTGACCTTGCTTTTGTTACAAAGCGAAGATGGGCTGCGTAAAGCCATTGCTTTTATTTCTGGCGGTGTGGCCATGCGTCTGGCGCAGGGCGTTCTCTTTGGCCTTGTCTTTAGCGCGGCGATGGACGCGAACCCCGAAGGTGGTCGAAAATTAATTGCTTCGACGCTGCTGCTGGTTGTTGGGGTGTTGTTGTTGGTAACGGCCGTTAAAACATGGCGCAAAGAAGAAGACCCCGACGCGCCCTCGCCTAAATGGATGTCCAACATCAGCGGGCTTACTGCGCTGCGCGCCATGGGCATGGGCGTCTTCTTCATCACCATCGACGCGAAACAATGGGTGTTCACCCTATCGGCCATCAGCATCATCAGCGAAGGCGGACTGGGTCTGTCCACTGGCCTGGGGCTTTACCTGTTTTACATTCTGGTCACGCAAATGCTCATGCTGCTGCCCGTTTTGGGTCGCGCCATCGCGCCGCGGCAAGTCGCCAGGCCGCTGAAGGCAGGGCAAGTCTGGTTAGAGCGCAACAGTCGTGTGATAATCATAAGCGTGTCGCTGCTTTTTGGACTTTTGTTCTCTTATAAAGCCATGATAGGATTGCTAGGATGACGACTTCTGAAGAACCCATTCGAATTAGACTGCGTTTGACTGCGCCGCGGGCAATGGCCGCCGCCGGAATCCTGTTCGCGCTGCTGTTTGCGGCCAGCGTGATCTTGATGCGCCTGGCTGTCCCTGAAACCCTTTCTGGCGACACATCCTGGGTAGAACAAGGCGCCAGATGGATCACGCTTTCTCTGCTGCTAATGCCTTTTGCCGGCATTACGTTTTTGTGGTTTATGGGCGTAATTCGTGATCGTCTTAGTGAGGTCGAAGAACATTTCTTATCGACCGTGTTTTTGGGCAGCGGCCTCTTATTCCTGGCGATGGCTTTTGTTGCCATGGCCATCGCCGGCGGCATTGTGAACAGCGTCAGTATTCAGGGCGGGCAGAATATCCAGCCAGACCTCATTGTTTTCGGCCGTGCCGTTATGCTGCAAATTAGCAATGTCTATGCGCTGCGCATGGCTGGCGCGTTTATGATTTCCTTAGGGACCATCTGGCTGCGCACCAACCTGATGCCGCGTTGGCTGGTGATTGTCACGTATTCGGTGGCGCTGATCTTGTTGGTGGTCATAAATCTTAGCTTGTGGACAGCTTTGATTTTTCCGGTATGGGTATTCTTGGTCAGTGTTTTTATTTTGCTAACCAATTTACGCGGACCGGTGCAGGCTTGAGCGTCGGTCTGAACAAGGCGCCCGCCGGACCCCGCACCCCAAAAACCCACCTCTCAACGCTGGCCAAAATCAGCGAGTTTTGTTAAGGAATCGTTGATCTTTAACTCGGCGAGATAGGACCAATCTTTAAAGATCAGTCCAATCTGAGAACCGCCAACTTGTTTTTGCTTGGTTACTAACCAATTTCTGGAAGACCGTCAAAAAAATCGACGACGCCGGTCTCTAGTGAATATTCCGCCCCCACCACGACTAAACCATCCTCTTGGATCAACTGCTCTAAAATTCGCGAGCCATGCCGCAGATGATTGGCGGCGGCGCGGATGTTGGCCCGAACGGCCTGCCGCACCAGCGCTTCCCGGTTTTGCCGTAGTTCGGTTTCTAGCAATTCTTCCAATGACGGCCGTATCCGATCCACTATCGAGCGCAGATTTGGCGAGCGACTTTGCGATGGCCGCTCCAGTTCGTCCAGAGTGGCTAAAATCGCGCCACACATCGAATGACCTAACACAACTGCCAGCCGCGTGCCAAATTTCTCGGCCGCAAATTCCACGCTGCCCACTTGTGATGGCGCCACAACATTACCGGCCACGCGGATGACAAACAAATCGCCCAGCCCCTGGTCAAAGACGATTTCGGCGGGCACGCGTGAATCTGAACATCCCAAAATAATGGCGAATGGTTCCTGCCCGGAAACCAGCTCGCGGCGACGCGACGCGCCGGTGGTGGGGCTGCCTTCCTGAATATCGGCGACAAAACGATGGTTGCCTTCCTGCAATCTTTCCAATGCTGCTAACGCTGAGATCATGATATTTCCTCCATAAAAAGGTGATCGTTTGCCATTCTATCACCTGCCACATTTCCTGGTTGCGGTTGGTATTGGCGCAAATGGCTGCTAATTCGCGGATGGGGGGCAAGAGCAAGGCCATTCTTAGCATCGTCACAGTTTACTTGGAAACACGTCGGGGTAAAACGGCCGTAACAGTTTTGTAACATTTGGCAAACACTCCCAGGCCCACGCGCCAGCGCAAAGCGCCATCTCCGTCTGGCTGAAGGACAACCAGCGCATATTGCAGAGAAGTCGATACACGAGGCTTGGTTGGCCGGCAGATGAGAGATGGGAAACTTTCATTGCCGGATGCCGCCCCGCGTCTGGTCAATTCGCTAAACTGGTCTACAATCCTGCCCGTGAAAAATAAATCGCTCACTTTCTCGCCGCCGCTCCTTTTTCTGCTGGCGCTGTTCATTTTTTTGGCGGTTTCAGGCATGGTAGCCTGTAATCCGGTTTCTGCTTCCAGCGCCAACCAACTCCCGACGGCCGTTCCTACCCACGCCTCGCCCACAGCCACCGCTACCCAGTTGCCGCCGGCAACCTTTGCCCCGCCGCCCACGCCCACCGCCGCCTCAACGGCCGTTCCTACCCTCGTCCCCACACCCCCGCCGCCGCAGTTCAGCAACATGCGCCACGATGCCTGGGCGCAAACGGCCGTAACCTACAACGCCGAATTCTTCCTCTCCGACCCGGCCAATACCGGCCTATGGCAGTTTGCCGCCAACACCTTCATTCACCCCCTGGCGCTGGTAACGCACCAGGAAACCGCCTATTTGCTCGATGCCGGCCGCGTACTCGCTTTAAATCTAACCCAGCCGGCGCCGCCGGCGCAGCTCCTCGCGCCCGGCGACGTCGTCGATGGCGTGATGGTGATCGAGCCGCTGGACATTTATGCCGCCCCTGATGGCCTCCTGGCTCTGGACCGCGCCGGTGATGTTTACCGCCGCGATTGGCTGAGCCAGACCTGGACTTTAGAACGCGACGACCGACCGATTCGGGACACATCCAGCCATTATTATGTGGCGCTGGATGGCCTGGGCAACGGCCGTTACCTCCTGGAAACCAGTTACAACTATGTCATGCAAGTTGTGGATGATGTGCAGCAGTCGTTGTGGATGCTGCCGGAAGCCCGCGCCGTGGACGTTTCCGCCGTCAGCAGTCCCGCCGCCGCCGAAAATGTGTATGTTTTGCTGCAAGAAATGGATACACAGGCGGGCAGCTTGCATCTTTACCGCGACACGGCCAGCGTACCCACGTTTCGCTCCCCAGACATGGTCTCCCAACCACGCCAGGTGATAGCTGCGGCCACGGCCGTTTACGTGCTAGATAGCGACGGCCGTCGCCTGCTCGTTCTGTCGCCCGATTCCGGCCAACTGCGCCAGCTTTGGCAGCTTCCGGCCGAAGTCAGCGCCGTGGCCCTGACAGACGCAGGCGACCTGCTTTTTGCCGGCCGCGACCGTCTCTATTTTGCCAATCGGCCAGACCGGCTGGCAGCCATCACCGGCGGCGCGCCCCTGCCCAACCCGCAGCCCCATGATCTTGCCTTCCTGGGCGGCATCAGCGGCTTTGTCTCGCCGATTGGTCCCAACATTTCCACCCGCGATCTGCAAATGCCCGGCGCGCCCCGCCATTATCGCCTCGGCGTCCACCAGGGAGCCGATTTCTATTGGAGCGTCGGCTCGCCAGTGTATGCCGCCGCCGCTGGCACCGTCATTCGCGCCATGCATGATTACGTGCCGCCATTCCCGGCCGATTTTTTCAACTGGCAGGCAGAAGCCCAACAGTTGGGCTATACCTCCGAAGCCGGGCTGGATTTTTATCGCGGGCGGCAGGTGTGGATTCAACACGACAACGGTCTGGTGTCGCGCTACGTTCACCTCAGCAGCATCGACTACGGCATTCAGGAAGGCCAGCCGGTGGCTCAGGGCCAGCTCATCGGCGCGGTGGGCAATTCCGGCTCGCCCTCCTCGCTAGAAAGTGAAGATTCGGATGCCCACCTGCATTTTGAGTTGTGGCTGGGTGATCATTACATCGGTCAATTCTTGCGCCCAGTCGAAGCCCGCGATTGGTTCGAGCGCATTTTGTTAGGACGATAACCATGACGCCAAAAGAAGCCCGCCGCCACGCGCTGACCCGTCAAATAGCCCGCCTCGATGGTCGCCTGGAAGCGCTGCGCCGCACCAGCGATACATTGGCCCGTTGGCGGCTGGGATCGTTTATAGCGGCTGTGGGCCTGTCGGCTTATAGTTTGCTGGCCTGGGGGATTTGGGCCTGGGTGGGGGTAACGGCCGTCGCCATCCTCCCCTTCATCCTGTTTGTCCGCGCCCACCGAACCATCGAAGAAGCTGTCAGCCGTCATGATATCTGGCGGCGCATCAAACAAACCCACATGGCCCGCATGAGCCTGGACTGGTCGCAAATTCCCGCGCCGCCGCCCGTGCCGCCGCGGCTGGACCATCCTTTTGCCCTGGACCTGGATCTGGTGGGCGACCATTCGCTGCTGCAATTGTTGGACACGGCCGTTTCCCTTGAAGGCAGCCAGCGGTTGAGCAGTTGGCTGCTGGACACCAATCCCCAATTGACCAACATCGCCGCTCGCCAACCGCTCGTCGCCGAACTGGCGGCGATGCCCCGCTTCCGCGACAAACTTGCCCTGTACGCCACCCTGGCCACCGCCGACGATGGCGAAAAATGGCCCGGTCAGCGCATCCTCGCCTGGCTGCAAAGCCGCGCCGAGGCCAAATCGGTGCGCGCCGCTCTGTGGGTGTTGTCTGGGCTGGCGGTCATCAATCTCAGCCTGTTGGCGTTGAATCTGGCCGATGTGCTGCCGGTTTTGTGGCCCTATTCCTGGCTGGTCTACGCCCTGATTTACGCCGCCCGCTCGCGGGATGTCCCGGCTGTTTTTGAGGACGCCTATTTTTTGGAGAAAAACTTGCGCCGCCTGGGCACGGTTTTTGGCTTTTTGGAGACGTACCGGTACGGCCGTCGAACACAGGTGGCAGCTTTGTGCGCGCCGTTTTTGGCGGCCAAGGAACGGCCGTCTGCCCATTTGCGCGCTGTAACCAAAGTTCTCACCCTGGCCGGTCTGCGCCAAAATCCCTTCCTCTGGCTCTGGCTTAACGCCCTGATGCCCTGGGATTTGTTTGTGGCCGATCGGCTGGATGCCTGCCGGCGAGCGTTGCAAACGCGCTTGCCGGGCTGGCTGGACCGCTGGTTTGAGCTGGAAGCGTTGAACAGTCTGGCAACGTTCGCTTATCTGAACCCGGAAACCAGCTACCCGGCCATCCAGGTGGCTGATGGGCCGCTGCTGGCGGTTACGGCCGTTGGCCATCCGCTCATTGGCGACCAGGGTCGGGTGTGCAACGATTTTCGCATCACCAATTTGGGCGACATTGCCATCATCACCGGCTCGAACATGGCTGGCAAAAGCTCGTTTCTGCGGACGTTGGGGGTGAATCTGGTCCTGGCATATGCCGGCGGGCCGGTTGTGGCCCAATCTTTTGCGGCGCAGTTGTTCCGTCTATACACCTCTATCCGGGTTAACGACTCGGTGACGGATGGGTTTTCCTATTTTTATGCCGAAGTGCGGCGGTTACAGGGCTTGTTGGCGGCGTTGGAAGAGGCGGACGAACGGCCGTTATTTTTCCTCATCGACGAGATTTTCCGGGGAACAAACAATCGAGAGCGCCTGATTGGCAGCCGGTCGTTTGTACAGGCGCTGGTGGGCGGGCGTGGCGTAGGGCTGATAGCCACCCACGATCTGGAACTGGTGAAGCTGGCTGATGAGAATACGGCCGTTAGCAATTTCCATTTCCGCGATGACGTGGTAGACGGCCAGATGGTCTTCGATTTCCGGCTGCACCCTGGCCCATGCCCCACCACCAACGCCCTGAAAATTATGCGTCTGGCCGGCTTGCCGGTGAACCTGTAGATTTGCGATTTACGATTTGCGATTAGCGATTTGCGATTTTGGGGCTGGATAATCTCTTATCTCTAGTTTCTTACAGAAGCAACAACCATGAAAATTCTTTGTGTAGACATTGGCACCGGTACGCAGGACATTTTTTTGTATGATTCGCGCCTGGACATTGAAAATGGTTTCAAGCTGGTTGTGCCTTCGCCGACGATGATGGTGCACCATCGCTTGCAAGAGGCCACGCGCCGAGGAACGGCCGTTGCCCTTACCGGTCTTACTATGGGCGGCGGCCCCAGCCAATGGGCCGCCGAAGCCCATCTGCGCGCCGGTTGGCCGCTTTACGCCACGCCCGCCGCCGCCCGGTCCTTCAACGACGACCTGGACGTGATCCGCGAAATGGGCATCACCCTGGTGGGCGATGACGAACTTGCCGCCTTGCCGGGCGACGTGCAGCGGCTCTCGTTGCGTGATTTTGATTTTGGAGCGATTGATCGGGCGTTGAGTGAATTTGGCGTTTCTCTGGCGGATGTAACGGCCGTGGCCGTTGGCGTGTTCGATCACGGCAATTCACCGCCGGATTACTCCGACCGCCTCTTTCGTTTCGACTACATTCGCCAGCGGGTGCAGGCCAACAGCCGCCTCAGCGCCTTTGCCTACCGCGCCGCCGACGTACCGCCCATCATGACTCGTTTGCAAGCCGTGGTGCAGTCCGCGCAGGACATCGACGCGCCGTTGGTGGTGATGGATACCGCCCCGGCCGCAGTGTTGGGGGCGATGCTGGACACGGCCGTGCGCGTCGAACCACGCGTCCTCATCGCCAATCTCGGCAATTTGCATACGCTCGCCTTTCGCGTCGGCCCCACAGGCATCGAAGGCGTTTTTGAGCACCATACCGGCCTGCTAGACCGGCCCCGGCTCGACGATTTGCTGTATCGCCTGGCAGACGGCAGCTTGCAGCACGACGCCGTCTACCAGGACCACGGCCACGGAGCGTATATTCCTCATCGCCAGCCTTTGCCCCTGGGAAACGGCCGTTTTGATGTGGCTGTCACCGGTCCACGGCGGGCGATGATGGCTGGGTCGGGCTTACGGCCGTATTTCGCCGCGCCTTTTGGCGATATGATGCTCACCGGCTGTTTTGGCCTGCTCGCCGCCACCGCCGATTTGCTGCCCGATCTCGCTCCCGCCGTGCGCGCCTCGCTCTACACTGCCGGTGGCAGCAGCGCCGCCCCCTGGGATTTTTAGCCCTTGTTCGGCCGCCAACAAGTTGACAAATCGCCCAATTATTGCAAAAATTCGCAATAGAAAATTTTTGCGAGTATTGCATGTCTCATCACCATCTTGACCTTCCTCAACTCATTCGCGCCCAGGGCTACCGGCTGACGCCGCAGCGCCAGCTGATGCTGGATACGTTGTGCGCCATGAGCAGCCATGCCACAGCCAGCGAAATTTATGATCAAGTCTCAGCCCAGATGCCGGCTCTTAATCAGGCCACTGTTTACCGGACCCTGGAATTTTTTGTCGAATTACGCCTGATCGCCAAAAGCGACATTGGCGGCCAAACTGTTTACGAAATGGTTGGGGAACAGCCCCATTACCACCTGGTTTGCCGCCAGTGCAGCCGCGTGGCGGAATTGGCCGCCACGCAGCTGGCCGATCTGGCCGATTGGTTGCTGGTTGAGCATGGATTTCAGGCGGACCTCGACCATGTGGTCATTCAAGGCGTGTGCGCCGACTGCCGGGCTTCCAGTCTATAATGTTTCATTTGGAGGAAAATTCATGACGTTGTTATCCATCAGCCCAATGCATATTCCCGACGGCTTTTTGAGCGTGACAATTTCCGCGCTGTTTTGGGGGCTAACGGCCGTTGCCCTGGCCATCGCCGTGCGCAAAAGTCAGGCGGAATTCGACGAACGGCTCGCGCCGCTGGCTGGCATTATGGCCGCCTTCATTTTTGCCGCGCAAATGATCAATTTTCCCGTGGCCGGCGGCACTTCTGGCCACCTGTTGGGCGGCGCGCTGGCAGCCATCATGCTGGGTCCGTGGGTGGGCATGTTGGTCATGGCCTGCGTGATAGGCGTTCAGGGGCTGCTGTTTCAGGATGGCGGCCTGCTGGTAATGGGGGCCAATATCTTTAACATGGGCATTGTGACCGTGTTGGTGGGGTACGGGTTGTATCGCACAACCGGCGGCCGCAGCCGGTCGTTTAAATTGGCGGCGGCTGGCGTGGCGGCCTGGCTTTCGGTGATGGCGGCGGCGCTCTTCACGGCGCTGCAGCTTTGGCTGAGCGGCACGGCGGCCGCGGGTCTGGTTGTGCCGGTGATGTTGGGCGTGCACGCGCTTATCGGCCTGGGCGAGGCGCTCATTACGGTGGCGGCGCTGGCTTTTGTGTTTCGTGTGCGCCCCGATTTGCTCAACGCGGGGGAAGAGCGCAACGGCCGTGGCTGGATTGTGGCCGGCGTGCTGCTTTCGCTGGCGGTGGTGCTGCTGGCGCCCTATGCCTCGGCCAGCCCGGATGGCCTGGAGCGGGTGGCGCAGGATATGGGGTTTATCAGCACGGCCGTGGCCGCGCCGTATGAAGTCCTGCCGGATTACACCATCCCATTTGTGGGCAGCGAAAGCCTATCCACGCTGCTGGCGGGCGCGTTGGGCGTGTTGGTGGTGGCCGCCACGGCCGTCTACCTGGTGCGCCTGACAAGACGCCCGGCCGGGCGTTCTTAACATGCAATTTCACGCGCTTGATCGGTATCAGACAGGCAGCAGCGTTTTGCATCGCCTGGATCCGCGTGTCAAAGTGCTTGGCGCGCTGCTGGTTATTCTATCGACGGTGCTGCTGCCGGATGGCGCGTGGTGGGCGTTTTTATTGGCCGGGTTGGGTTTGCTGGCGGCAAGCCGGGCGGCCGGATTTGGCTGGTTGTACGGCGTTAAGCGCTCTTTTGTGGTGCTGCCATTCCTGCTGGCCGCGACGACCGTGATGTTTACGTTGCCCGGACGGCCGTTGCTGGGCATTCAGCTTGGTTCGTGGCAGTTGATTGTCAGTGACGCCGGTCTGGTTCGTTTTGTCAGCATCCTCATTCGCGGTTTGTTGGCGGTGCAGGCGGCCATCTTGCTGGTAGCCCTCACTCGTTTGCCAGATTTGCTGCACGCGCTGCGCCATTTGCGCTTGCCGGCCGTTTTTGTAGCCATCATCTCTTTTATGGTGCGCTACCTGACGGTGTTGGGCGATGAGGTGAAGCGACTGCTGCGGGCGCGAGAAGCGCGCAGCGCTGCCCTGGAGGGGCGTCGAGCCGGCGGTTCGCTGCTCTGGCGGGCGCAGGTAGCTGGCCACATGGTCGGCCAGCTTTTTTTACGCAGCTACGAGCGCAGTGACCGCATCTATCAGGCCATGCTGGCTCGCGGCTATCGCGGCGAATGGCCGACGAGCAATCCGCACCAAATAGCGCGCCGGGATTGGCTGGCGCTGGCGGCAGTTGTTGTGGCGCTGCTGTTTATTCAATTTATCGGCCGCTTTTAATTCGGCCTCATCCCAGGATTTTTATGCCCATTCTTCACGACGCAAACCGGCCGGCTGTGCCTCCTTCCATCGCCGCCGAAACCATTCTGGCGGTTGAATCGTTGTCGTTTCATTATCCTGACGGCCGTCAGGCCCTGCATGACGTCTCGTTAACCATCAAACCGGGCGAAAAGGTGGCTCTGGTTGGGCCGAATGGGGCGGGGAAAAGCACGCTGCTGCTGCATTTGAATGGGCTGTTGGGCGGCGACGGCCGTATCCGCGTCGGCTCGCTAACCCTGGAAAAAAGCACGTTACCGGCCATTCGCGCCAAAGTGGGGTTGGTGTTCCAGAACCCCGACGACCAATTGTTTTCGCCCACGGTGCGTGAGGATGTGGCTTTTGGCCCTTTGCACATGGGCTTGACGGCGGAGGAGATTGAAACGGCCGTTACGCGCGCCCTGGCGCAGGTAGGCATGGCCGCCTACGCCGACCGCATCTCCTACCACCTGAGCGTGGGCGAAAAAAAGCGCATCGCTGTGGCGACTGTGCTGGCCATGCAGCCAGAGCTTCTGGTGCTAGATGAACCTTCGGCCGGGCTGGACCCGCGCGCGCGCCGCAGTCTGATCACCCTGCTGCAAGAATTGCCAATTCCCATGATTGTGGCTACCCACGATTTGCTCATGGTGCGTGATTTGCTGCCCCGCATGGTGATCATGGATAATGGGCGCATTATGGCGGATGGCCCCACCGGCCAATTGCTGTCCGATCCGGTCTTTTTGCAGACTCACGGATTGGAACTGCCGTGTCCTTGAGGCTTCGTCTCCTCCCTACCTAAATTGACATTGCTGGCAAAAACCCTGCCGGGCTTAGAAGATGCAAATTGAGGCGCACATCATGAATTACGAAATGCAAGGGCCAATGGGCGCGCGGACGATGATAGACGGCCGTGTCGTTGATTATTTTGCCGGCTGCGGCTACCTGGGTTTGCAAAACCACCCGGCCGTGCGGCAGGCGGCGGTGAACGCGCTGACCACCTATGGCCTGGCCAATTCCGGCGGCTTTGGCAGCAATCATCCCGTTTATCACCAGCTTAGAGAGGCGGTCTGCGCCTATTTTGGCGCGGAAGAAATGCTTTATTTTGCCTCCGGTTACCTGGGGAACGCCATTTTGGCCCAGGGTTTACAAACCCGATTCGAGCGCATTTTTATCGATGAACAGGCGCATTACAGCGTCTGGGACGGCGCGCGCACGGCCGGCAAACCGGTCCATGCCTACCGCCATCTGGACGCGGATGACTTGGCGGCGGTGTGCCGGCGCGAACTGCAGCCTGGGGAACGGCCGTTTGTCATGACCGACGGCGTATTTCCGGTTTCCGGGGAAATTGCGCCGGCGCCGGATTTGTTGGCGGCGATACGGCCGTTTGATGGCCAGCTTTGTCTGGACGATGCCCATGCGACAGGTGTTTTGGGCGCAAACGGCCGTGGCACGCTGGAGCATTTTGGCCTGGATGGCGACGAACGCTGCGTGACCAGCCACACCTTCAGCAAAGCGCTGGGCGCGTATGGCGGGTTTATCGTTGGGCAGGCAGCCTTGATCGATGAATTGGTGACGAACGCCAACGTACAGGAGGGCGCGAGCCGCCCGCCGCTGCCCGCCGCCGCCGCCGCTTGCGCGGCCGTCACCTTGCTGCGCGACGATGATTCGCTGCGCCGCCAACTACGGGCCAATGTCGCCCAAGCGCGCGCCGGAGCGCGGGCGCTGGGTTGGCCGGTGTCGGATTCGCCAGCGCCGGTGATTTGCCTGGCGCAGCGCGCTGGGTTGGACCTGGCCCGCATTCAGGCCGACCTGTTTGCCCACGATATTTTGGTGGCCCATTCCACTCATTACACCAGCGTGCCGGACGGCGGAGCGCTGCGCATTGCCGTTTTTGCGACGCACACGCAGGAACAAATTGACCGGCTGGTGGTGACGTTAGGGTGGGTTATGCATACGCACGCAGGTTGGCGGGCAGGATGATGGGGGAGACGGCCGTTTCGCGGCCAATCAAGTCAGAGGCAAAAACAGCTCGAGGAGGCGCAAGATGTACCAGACAGATATGTACGAAGGGATGATCGCCGAGACGATTATGATGCCGGGGATGAATGGCGAGCTGATCAACGCTTATTTTGCACGGCCGTTAGGCCCTGGCCCATTTCCCGGCATGGTCGTTATTCACCACATGCCCGGCTGGGATGGCTGGTACCGGGAAGCCACCCGCAAATTTGCCCATGAGGGATATGCAGCGCTTTCCCCCAATTTGTATTTTCGCACCGGCCATGGCACGCCAGAAGATGTGGCTGTGAAAGTGCGGGCGGAAGGCGGCGTCGCCGATGATCAGGTCCTGGGCGACATTGCCGGAGCGTTGGATTATTTACACGTGCTGCCATATGTGAACGGCAAGGTGGGGGTGTTTGGTACGTGTTCAGGCGGCCGTCACGCTTATCTGGCGGCCTGTCGTGTGCTGGGGTTTACGGCCGTTGTCGATTGTTGGGGTGGTCATGTGGTGATGGCTCCAGAAGACCTTTCGTCCAAGCGACCGGTTGCGCCTGTGGACTACACGGCCGATCTATCCTGCCCGCTGCTGGGCATTTTTGGCGCGGATGATCGCAGCCCGACGCCGGAACAGGTGGCCATTCATGAACAAGCGTTGCAGGCGCATGGCAAACCGTACGAATTTCACATGTACCCCAACGCCGGGCATGGTTTTTTCTATCACAACCGGCCCAATTATCGCCAGGAACAGGCGGTGGATGGCTGGCAGAAGGTGTTTGCTTTTCTGGACAAACACCTTGGTCCATCGGCCTGATTTTTTCCGAATCGAACAGGAGCTTGAGAATGTGTACGATGATTGTGCAGCAAGTTGAGATTGACGGCAGCGGGAAGGGAGCCGGCGGCTGGTTCCCGCTGCGTCAGGCCAACGTTTCGTATGATCACCCGTTTGATGCGCCGATGGAACATACGCTGAACATCGACTTTGTCAATGAGGCTCAGGGCCTCGGCGCGCGCGTGGCGGTGGAATTGAGCGCCGAGGCCGCGCGCGCGTTGGTGGAAACGATTACCGCGGTTTTGGCGCAAGCCGAGGCGGGCGGGCATTTGGATGAGTGAGCGAGGTTAGATTTTAGGAGGGGGAAACGGCCGTTTCCTCCAACCGATTTAACCCGCTTTGCACAATTTGCCACATCTCCCAGGCGATGGGCATAATAGCCAGCGTCCATAGAAGGTAGGCTGTGCCGTGCAGCGCCGAGTGGTAATCGACCAGGAAGATGCTGGCCCATAAAAAGGCAGCGCCCAGGTGAACGGCCGTCAGGCTAAACCAACTGCCACCCAACCGCGCCGGTTCCCCAGGTTGAAACGCCTGGCGGAAGAAAAAAGGCAAAATAGCAAACCCAAACTGGAACACCCAGCCGTAAATGAGGGCTTGCGGCGCGTTTTGTTCGATGCCTGCGCCGGGGAATCCGGGCACTTTGAGGATAATGAGCGGCGCAACCAGGATTGGAGCCAGAATCCAGACGTAAGCGGTGGTCAGGTGCCAGATGCCCGGACCACGCCAGACAGCGGGATTGTGCAGCAAAGGCTTAATTACATTCAGCAGCAGCCAGACCGTGGCGGAGACGTGTAAGACGAGGCCGGGAACCGTGAAATAGTTTGATTTGATCCAGGGACCGATTACCAGGCCCAGTGCGCCCAGGGTCATCATCCAAAAAATGGCATTGATGGAACGGGGCCAGGCCAACGGCCGTCCCGCAAAACGTGGGTAGATGTCGATGAGGATACCCGCGAAAACCATGGACATCAGCCCCCAATTATTGGCGTGAATATGGACTTCGACAGGCGTCTTGATGCGTAAAATATCGCTCCAACCCATCCACAAACCCGTGCCGATGATGATGCCCAACAGGAAATAACTCAGCCCAGCGATGTAGAAGAGACGGCCGTTTGGCCCTTCAGGCGCTGGTTTGACTGCTGGTTTGGACGGCCGTAACTGCCGCAGTTGCTGGATCAGCAGCAGCGTAGCGATAAAAATCAGGGTTCCGCCAATCAAAATAAGCGGCGTGTTGATGATAGGGATGCCAAACAACAGGGTCAGGAGGCCCACATTCAGCGTCAGCCAGATGTCCCAACGAAACGCCGGTTTGGGTAAACTGGCGCGAATGGCCACCAGCGCCGGCAGCAACCCAAAAATAGCCTCGGTCAGCGCGCCCAGAGTGATCAGGTGGACGCGCAGCCAGCGCAGCCCGTTAAACCAGGTCAGAATGTTCCAACTGGTCAGGGTGGTGTCGAAGGCGGCGATCATTGCCAGCCCCATAAAAATAGCGGTCATCAAGAAGTATAAATTCATCTGTATGCTCCTAATTTGCGGCTTGTGCGCCGAGTAAAACGACGCGGGTTGTGGCTTCAAGGCCGCGCCGTGCGCCTTGCGGCACCGTAATCGTCGCGCCGGCCGAAACAGCGAACCGTTCGTCGCCGACAGTCATCCAGCCTTCGCCCTGGATAATGTGGTAGACGGAGGCCGGCGCAGGGTGGACGGGAATTTGCTGCCCGGCCTCCAGGCCCACAAGGACGGCGCGAAAGGTGCTGTCTTCGATGATTTTGACAGGCTGCGGGCCGTCGGGCGCAAAGCGCACCTGGTCGGCCCATTGGATGGGGTTTTGACTGGTTGTCACGGTTGTTTACTCCTCTTGTCGGGTGGGGAGATCGGGCGGTGGGTGAACGGCCGTATCGGCAAATTCCAAACAAAACGGCCGTCTGATGGCTTGCCGGGGGCAAATCTGTTCGCACAAACCGCTGTATTGGCAGTTGGCGGCCACGGCCACAACCGCCAGCCCGGCTTCAACGGACAGACAGCCTTCCGGACAGGCCGCCGCGCATAAGCCACAGCCGTCACACAAGGCTGCATCAATGTAAGGAATAGGCCAGTTTGCAGCCACCGCAGTTCTCCATAAACGGTAAATGATGGTATCAGGCTGTCAGGATAGCAGGGGGCTGATGGTTTGTCGGCGACTTTTGTCGGATTGAGGTTATTGAGCGGCGATTTCGGCCAGTTTTTCACGATCCAGCACGCGAATGTGATGGCGTTCCACGGCGATGACGCCGCTGTCTTCCAACTGGCGCAGGGCACGTTGGATCACGTCGGGTACGGTTCCCAGGCGCGAGGCCAGTTCGGCCTGGGTATACCAGCGTGGGCGATGCAGGATATCGTCGGTGGCGCCGGTGAGCAGTAGGGAAGCCAGCCGGCCAACGACCGGGCGCAAGGACAGGTCGGCGACCAGCCCGACCAGGTGGATGACGCGACCGGCCAGTTGTTGGATGAGGTGTTGGGCGAAAAACGGCCGTTCGGCCATCAATTCCACCATCGTCTGACGGGGTAAGAGCCACAGACCAGCAGATTCCAGGGCAACGGCCGTTGCCGGATTCGGCTGATTGGCCAGCGCGCCAATTTCGTTAAACATCTCGCCCGGGCCAAAAAAACGCAGCACCTGTTCTCTGCCAGACGACGTGGTTTTGACCACTTTTAACCAGCCGGCGTGCAGAAGGTACAGCCCGGCAGCCGATTCGCCTTCCCAGAAGATGACTTCGCCTGTGTGGTAGGTTTGCCAGCGGGTTTGGGCAGCGAGAACGGCCGTTGTCCCCAGGTCTAATTCTTGAAAAAAAGGGAGCGCGTGTAAATTTTCTAGCAGTTGAGTGTCCGAGGGCCGGTTCAGCATGGGTTGCATCTCCACAGATGTTTTTTAAGTTATTTGCGTCGTAGTTTGGGCCAGATTTTGCCCTATGACAAAAGCCAGAAAAATTTTGCAGATGTGAAATATGTGTTATACAATGATACTTGCACCATATCTTATCAAATCATCACATATTTTAGTTGGCTCCGACGAGAAAAACGCCTCGATAGAGCCTGTCTGGTTTGCAAATTTTGGTAAGTATTCGGGTGCGCCCAACAGATTGACCGCAGTTCATTAAACTATAGTGCAAATTTTAAAAGGAGAGAAGTTGTATGAAACGTGTTTCGATTGGTTTGTTACTGGTGTTGATTGGTGTATTAGCCGCTTGCTCCACAAGCGAGCCACAATCTTCGGGGCAGTTGGAAGTGAAAGATGTTTGGGGACGCAATTCGCCGATGGTCGCGCCTAACGGCGCATTTTATATGACCATCGTCAACAATACCGGCG
>JAGOMA010000083.1 GCA_017993775.1 Chloroflexota bacterium
GATGGATATTTCCGTCTCCGGGTGTTCCGCCGCCCAATCCCGCAGGGCAAAAGCCAGCAGTTGGGCCATATGCCGCCGGTGGCCGCTGATGATGTGGTAGCCGGCCGCCTCTGTAACGGCCGTCTGCCCATTGGCAACAGGTGTAGCCGCCACCGGGGTGGCCACCACCGGCTGCCACCGGTCAAGGCCGCGTTCGTGGACCTGGAGTGTCAGGGCGGCCAGCGCCTCCAGGTCATAGGTGGTGCGCATCTGCGCCGGATGGGATTTCAGGTGTTGGATGGGGGTTGTTGGCATGGGAATGCTCCTTTATGAGTGCGGAATGGGGAATGGGGAATGGGGAGTGCGGAATGCGGAGTGCGGAGTGCGGAGTAAGCCTCTTCCTCTTCTAGCTCTAGCTAGCTCAATACTCACTCGGTAAAAGCGCCGTCGTGACGCTGCGGTCGGCCTCGGTAATCACCCACAGGCGCGTCGTTTCACCATCGCCGGCAAGCACATCGTAGGCGGAGAGGATACGCAGGCCTTCGCGCACGGCCGTCTCGTTCTGCCGCCTGTCGAAGGCATCCAGCTCTCCCCAATCCCCCAGGTGATGCCGGCCAATGAACGACATCACGTCAATGTCCAACGCCGCCACGCCGGGGGTCATCACCAGCTGGCCTAGGGGAAACAGCCCTTTCGTACCACGATTGGCTTCCTCGACCAGAGAGATATAGAGGTAAGGCGCGCCGGTGTTGTCCTGGCGCACGTCGGCCTGGAAACGCCAGTAGCGCCGCTCCAGGCCGCGGATGATGACCGTGAACTGCCGCCGGGTCGGGCTGACATCCTTGCCGCTGCGGATGCACATGCCCAGGACGTCGTACCATAAGCCCTTGTAGTCGTTGGGCCAGGCGCTCGCCACCGCCCGGTGCAGCAGGTCTACCACCGCGTCAGAAGCCGTCACCGGTATCTTGAAATGCTGGCGGCTGACTTCATCGAGACCCAAACGGCCCAATCTGGCATCCAGCAGCAGACCGTCGGCCAGCATTTCGGCCGGACCGGGGCCAACGTGAATGAGGACCGGTTCTTGGTCTGGGACTGGGGTGGGTGGTTCGGGGGCAACGGCCGTCCAGTACAACCCTGCCGCCGACAGCGCCACGTCCGGCGGAGTTAGCTTGACAACGGCCGTGTAGCCCAGCTCGCGGCACAGGGCATCGGCCGTTTCCAGGATACGCTGGTAGGCGGCGGCGTCCATCGCCCTGGCAGGGTGAGGGAAAGGCGCGTCGCTCTGGGGAAATAAAAAAGCGGCCACCGTATCGGTGACCGCCTGGTAGGAAAGGTAGGGCCGCTCGCCCAGGGCGAGGGTGGGCAGGGCGGCCAATTTCGTTTTAAGTTCGTTCATCGTTTTCTTGTCCGGGCATTGTGACTGGCGGTGCGGCGTACTCCCAAATAGTCACGTTTTGCGGCAGGGGGTCCAACAGAGGCAAAACGGCTGTGCGCGCCAATCCCC
The DNA here is from genome assembly GCA_017993775.1 of Chloroflexota bacterium. Lineage (GTDB taxonomy): Bacteria > Chloroflexota > Anaerolineae > Promineifilales > Promineifilaceae > Leptovillus. The sequence continues at coordinate 1,484 of JAGOMA010000083.1, forward strand.
CATTCCCAATTCCGGGAAAGTTGAGGTGGATGGAACAGTCAGGATGGTAACGCGCCCACCAGGTCAGGGCGGTCACGCTGCGGGTAATCAGGGACAGGTCGGCCGGCCGCTGCCAGTGATATTTCACCTGGAAGGCCGCCAACTTCGCCGCCGGCCAGCGCCGGCTGATAAGCAGGCCGTAGAATCCCCCGCTGCCGCAAACTGTCAGGATTTGCGCGCCGAGTGCTGCGTCCAGGCCGGGAAAACGGTCCCGGGCCTGCCGGGCAATTCCCCGGCCCATCACCAGACGGCCGTCAGCCTTCACCGTGCTGTTGGTCGCAATGAGAAACAACCCGGCCGTCTCGTAAGCCGTCCACATGTCACCGGTACAAAATTGGGCCATGATACCTCCGGAAGCGTAAAGGTCTCGGACCTCTCTGTCGCCAACCAGCCCGCCCGGCGAGGGCGAAGCGCCGCTCCCCCCGGCTCTGCCAGAGTATTCGTGCTATGCGCGCCGTTAGGCGCAGGCGCGCCATAGAGGAGAAACCCGCACCTTGAAAAAAAAAGAGGCCGCGCCCAGTTGGGCAGCAGCCTCTCCGAAAAACAGGGCCAAGCCGTTACGGGCCGGTTTCCACCAGCCACTGGGCGGCGCTGAGCAGCGCATCGCCCAATTCGGATTCGCCTTCGTCAATGACGCCATCCTCGGCGTCTTCCAGGAGGCCCTCCAGGCGAGGCATAGCGTCGGTCTCCGGCAGGCAGTCGAGATGCCCGCAGCTGTCGCCGAGGCCATTGTCTATGCCGCCGCCGTCGCAGGCGGCTAGCAGCAGGCAGACGACAATGATGAACAGGAATACTGCGTGTCGTGCATTTCGGGTCATGGGGTTCCCTCCAGGGAAATAAAAAAAGCGCAGACACGGCCGTAAACGGCCGTGTCTGCGCTTGCCAATGCCAAAAGCAGGGGACATTGACATGCCAGCTAGGCGCTAGAAGGGCACATCATCCTCTTCGTAAACCGGTTCGGACGCGCCCTGACCATTGCCGTTGCCGTTGGCCCCGTTGCCCCCGCCCAGGAACTGCACCCGTTCGGCCGCCATCTCATACGACGCGCCCACCGTGCCGTCTTGCCGCGTCCACAGGCGCGGACCGCCGGTATTCGGGTCCGGCCGCAGCCGTCCCTCGACCAGCACCTGCCGCCCTTTGCTCAGATATTGGTTGGCCGCTTCCGCCTGCTTGCCCCACACCGACACGCGCACCCAGGTCACTTCTTCCTGCATCTCGCCCGTCGCCCGGTCCGGCCACCGCCGGTTGGTGGCCACCGACAGGTTCGTCACCGCCTGTCCGTCGGGCATATAACGCATCTCCGGGTCCTGACCCAAGTTGCCGACAATTGTGAGTTTTTGGTACATGATTCACTCTCCTTTATAGGTGAAATGGGTTGATAAACAATCTTCATCCCATCCGGCGCGATAGCGCCCTCTTGGAGTGCGGAGTGGCGAGTGCGGAGTAACGAGTGAAGAGGTTCTTTTACTCCGCACTCCGCGTTCCGCACTCCGCACTCCGCGTTCCGCACTCCGCACTCCGCACTCCGCGTTCCGCACTCCGCACTCCGCGTTCCGCACTCCGCACTCTTATGCTGGCACCAGCACCGCCAACACGTTCCCGTCCACGGCCGTTGCCCAGGCGATGCGCCATTGGTCGTGGCGGATGGCCGCCAGTTCGTGGTCGCGCTGCACGTAGCCGAACAGGTTGCCATGTGGCGTGCGGGTGATGACCCGATTGTCGTCGGTAACGGCCGTTGTCAGCGCCATGCCCTGGAATTTCGTGGCGGCGTAGGCGGCGACAAGCGTTTTGGCCTGCTCGCGCTCCGCCGGCGGCACGTCGCTCATGCGCGTGTAAGGCTGCGACCGCCGGGCATTCAGCAGATTCAGCCATGTGCCGTTGATGCGTACCGGCACGCCCGGCGGTGCGTCGTAGTCGCGCCGTGCCGCCCCGGTCGTGGGCCACGCCGGTTCGGTCGTGGGCCACGCCGGTTCGTCCAGCAGCCCTATCTGCCGCAAGGCGGCCATCATCTCCTGGGCGATGCCCGGCAAACGGCCGTTTCCCTCCGGCCGCCTGGCCCCCAACTGCCACAACACCCCATCCCGGACCGGCGCGCCGCCTTCCGGTCCCTGCACGTAGAGGTAAGCCGCTGCGCCCAACAGGATGAACGGCCGTTGGGCCGCCGGCCAGAGGGCCAGATATGCTTCGCTGGCCTGCCGCGCCTCGTCGTAGACCGCTTCCGGCAGCGCCTCGTCGGTGGCGGCCGCTGCCAGCGCCTGCCGAATGACCCGGCTGTAGACCTGCCGCAGCTCTTTGCCCAGGTGCAGCCAGTCGCGTCCCTGCTCAAAGAGGGCCAGCGGCGGACACGCTTCCGCCGCCAGCGCTTCGACCTCCGCCCAATACTGCGCCCGGTGGCTCTCGATGGCCGCGCTCAAGGTGTCCAGCCAGTGGGGGGGCAGGCAACCGGCGACCGTTGCCTGCTGCCGCGCGTCGCTGGCCGTCTGGCGCAGCCATTCCGGCAGCCGACTGACCAGCGCGGCCGGCAGCAGCCGGTCGGGATTTCTGACCCCATGCCGCGCCATGCGCTGCAGCGCCATCTTGTTCCACTGTTTGACCGGTCTCAGGTCCAACCCGCTCTTGACGCTGCCGTCAATCACCGCCTCCAGGGTGGCCGGCAGCCGGTCGGGCAGACGGCCGTAAACCGCCTTGCACAGCATGAGGGCATTGCAGTGACTGCCCAGCACGCCCTGATTGACCGCCGCCTGATGGATGGCCGTGTCCATCGCGGCGACGGCGTAGGCCGTACCGCTGTCGCGCCCATTGCCAGTGGCCGTGAGCGTTCCGTATTGATGAGCCACCATGTCGATGCGCGGCGGCAGCCGGTGGCTGTCCAGGGCGGGAAAGAGCAGCGGGGCAGCGACCGTTTCCCAGGCGATGGGCTGGCTGGCCGCCGTGGGGCGCAGCAGCACGTATTCCCCCACCTGGTTGGGACTGCGCCAGAGGAGGATGTGAGGGCAACGGCCGTCGCCGAGGTCACTAAACGGCAAGACCCACACCGCGTCGTCACCGTCGCAGCCGCCCAACACATCGACGATGGTCTCCAGCCAGTCGGCGTCGTTGACCCAGGCGGTGGCGCTGGCCGGGTCCAGTTCGACATGGCCGGATGGTACTTGGCGGCGGCCGACGGCTGCCGGGAAGAGGTAGTAACGCCCGCCGGGGACGGGCAGGCGCAGTTTGTCGGCCCGGCTGCCCAGCCGGTTGAGGTGCTGCCGGGCGACCGCCTTGACCAGACCGGCAAACCACATGAGACGGCCGTCGCCTGCGATGTACTCGCCAACGTGCCAGCCGTCGCGCTCGTCGGCCAGAGCGTCCGGGTCGGCGTCGGCCAAGGCGGCGTCGGCCAAAGCTTTGGCGTCGTCGGGGAGGCTGGCCATGTCAGGCAGCCGATTGAGCATGCGCTCCAGACGGCCGCTGCGGATGCCATCCAGGAACAGGGCGCTCTCCATCTCCGCCCAGACCAGCAGCTGTTCCGGCTGGAAGAAGGGGTAGAGGTTGATGAGGCTCTGGATGTCCAGGCACATCTGGTTGTCGCTGTGGACCGGGTGCAAGCCGATGAAGGTACGGGAAGCCTGCCCTGAGTCCCCCGAAGGGTTGGCGAGTCGCAGTTCTTGTTTGGCGCTGCCGGCGGGGAACATGAAGTCGACGGCGAGGTCATCGACCACCAGGACATGGCCCTTGTCCTGGCCGCCGCTGTGCAGCGTCGTCCCCTCGAAGCGGTTGGCGGTCAGCAGTTCCTGCCGATGGCGTTCCTCGAGCGGCAGCGTGTCGGCCAGGCGCTGGATGAAGCCCCGGCTGACCTGGCCGCTGCCGTCCCACAAACGGCCGTCCAGGTGGGGGTTGTAGTCGATGGTGATGTCGCTGTCGGCGAAGAAACCCCAGTACCGGAACGGCCGCATGATGCGCGACAGCCGTTTGGACAGGACGTAGCCGCCTTTGTCGAGGGAAAGTTTCAGGCCGGTGTGGGTCAGGAAAACGGCCGTATCCATCCCTGGCACGTGCAGGTCCAACACCTTGTCGTCCTTTACCCAGCGGAGCGTCGGCGTGTCGGCCTGGAAAATCTCGGCCAGCGCCGCCTCGTCGCCCAAGGAACGCGCGGTAATCTGCCATGCCAGCGCAGCGGGCAGGAACGGATACGCTAAACCACCACGATTGTCGTCAAAATGAATGGTTGTCATCATTTTTCTCCTTATGAGCTAGAGCTAGAGCTAGAGCTAGAGTAAGAGTAAGAAAAGCGTGGGAATAGGATTGGGAACTGGAGCAAAGTCAGAGGAAGAACCAGGGCGTCACCCTGCCTCTTCCTCTCGCTCTCGCCCTAGCTCTCGCTTCCCGGCCATTTGCCGGCGCGGCGCATGTCGCGCAGGGCGGCGCCCCAGGCATCCAGCGCCTGGTCGCTTTGGTGCGGCTCCCATTGTGGCGGAACGGCCGTCTGCCGCTGGCTGCGTCGTTTGCCAGGGACGCGGCGCTGGTTGGGTTGGAGATAAATTGCCTTTTGGGGGTCTGGTTTGTTCATGAAATCCTCCATTGGAAACGCAAAGAGGCAGCCCATATGGACTGCCTCTCTTCCTATTATATAGAGCGCTAATACAGCGTTGCCCGAACGGCCGTTAACTTACACCGGAAACTCCTCCGACGACGCGGTCGGTGGGGTGGGGCGGTACGGCCGCTGCCAACCCGCGGCCCAGCCGGACGGCCGTATCGGCTCGTCGCCGAGGCAGACGGTGTAACTGAGATGCAGCTCGCCGCCCGGCAGAGGCAGCGTCAGGCTGACGCCCGCGTCGCGGTGGTCGAGCACGAAACAATAGTTGGCGCTCAGGCGCAGGGGACCCAGATTCGCGGTACAAGCCTCCTCGTAAGGGCCGTTGTGTTCGTCATACCCGGATACCCATCGGCTGAAGACAAGACGAGAAATGAAATTGAAAACACGTTCGGTAAACATCAAGATTTTCTCCTTTGCTGTTGGCTTGAAACCGACATACAAAACGGCCGTTTCCCATACAGGCAGCGCTGACATTGCGTGAAGCCGAAACAGCCGCACTCACTACACAAATGAACAAACGCACTAACGCACCAACAAGCGCCGCGCCAGATTGCGGGCTGTGCCTGACGTTTCCCTGCCCAGTCGCACCCAGGCAATGTCGTCATCTGAAACGGCCGTCATCGCCGCATCTTTGGCCGTCTGGTTGGCATAACCGCCACGCACGGCAAACCCTTCCGCGCAGTGACGCGGACGGCGACCGGCATGGTAGACCGTTACCCGCTCCGGCGATACCCGATGGGCCAGATACGCCTGCGCCATCGCGTCTGCCCCTGGCGCGTCGCCAACCACAAAGCAATGACCTTCGGCTATCGCCGCATCCAGCTTGGGCACATAATGCTGTCCAAATTCAGCCGGCAGCAAGTCGCGATGACCGCTAACAAAGAGGATTTGTCCTGTCTGCCGCCTCAGCCAGCGCGCCGCCGCCTGAACCACATCCCCATGACACGGACCCGGCTTGCACCAGCAGACCAGAACGGTTTTCTCACTTATGGCTCGCAGCGCCGCCAACACGGCCGTGTCGCCGGACAGGATACGCTCCCACAGCCAACGGCGGTAATCGTCGATTGCCGCTCCGCGCTGCCCGCCATAGTCTCTGACCTTAAATGGATTGGCCAATGGGGACTGGACCAATCCGGCACGACTGTTGGCCCGGCCGATGTAGACCCAACGGTCGCCAAACGCCTGGTCCAACGCCGCCACTGAACCATACCGCTTAAAGTTAACCACCTCGCTCATCTTTCACTCCCCACTCCGCACTCCGCACTCCCCACTCCCCACTCCCCACTCCCCACTCGTCTCGTTGCTTCGGCATGCGCCAGCCGGTCGCACCGCTCGTTGAGGGCGTGCCCGCTGTGTCCGGCCACCCACTGCACCGTGATCGTGTGACGGGCGGCCGCCGCGCGTACCTGCCGCACCAGGTCGCGGTTGGCCTTCGCCTGCCCGCCGCGCAGAATGGCCGCCACATACTGGCTGTCGGTGACGACCGTGACGGCGCACGGCCGTTTCAAAGCCTGCAAACCGGTCAGGACGGCCGTCAGTTCCATGCGGTTGTTGGTGGTGGCGTCGGCTCCGTCTACCAGCACCTTTTCCCGGCCGCCTGCCTGCAAAATGGCGCAACAACCACCCGGGCCGGGATTGCCGCGGCAGCTGCCATCTACGAATAGAGAAACTTCTGTTGTCATCACCCATGCCTCCATCAGATTGGTTTTGTAGGACCGGCAAGCCGCCAGCCCTTTCTCGCCCGCCCACAGCCGTAGGCTGTTTTGACTTGAAATACCCAAGGGGCTGCAAGGAAGGCAACGAGTGTTTCGTATAGGACTGGCGCGGATAGGCGTCGGGTGACGGCCGTCAAGAGCAGCCGGGTGGGGGAAGTCTTGGCGGTTTAATCAGTGGTGGCGGTGACGGCCGTTACCGCTGCCGGGCAGTGGCAGGGCACGGCAGCCCGTCCTGTAATCCTGTGGGCTATCGGAAGCTGAAACGAGCAAGGTGGCAGGTAAAACATGAGCAATGAGGGTGACAAAGCGCTGGTCCCGGTGGAGCAGCGAGACATAGATTTTTACGGGGATGTGATAACGGCCGTGATGGTGGAAGTAGACGGCCGTCAGGTGGTTTATATCCCTATACGGCCGTTGTGCGACTTTCTCGGCATAGCCTGGTCTGCGCAACGCTTACGCATTCAACGTGACCGGGTTTTGGTGGATGTGGCGCAGGGTGTGATCGTAACGATCACACCCACCGAAGGACCGCCGCAAAGACAGGAAATGTTTTGCCTGCCTTTGGATTATCTCAACGGCTGGCTCTTCGGCATAAATGCCAACCGGGTTAAGCTGGAAGTGCAAGAGCAACTTGTCAGATACCAGCGAGAATGTTACCGAGTTTTGGCCGACGCCTTTATTGGCCAGAGTACGGCCGTACAACCCACCAGCGCCAGTGATGAGCCTCTGGTACAACTGCACAACATGGCCCTGGTCATTGCCGCCACGACGAGAGAGATGCTGGCTACAAAGTACCTGGCGCAATCCAATGCCGAACGGCTAGACCGGGCGGCGCTGGTGGTGCAAAATTTGACCCGACGGGTAACGGCCGTTGAGCAGCAGGTCCGGGCGGGCAAACTGACCGAGGAACAGGCAGCGGAGATTAAACGGCGCGTCAATCTCATCGCTTAAGAGATGACTAAACACGAACCAGGTGAAAGCCACTATCAGGTCGTTTATGCCGCCCTGGGGGATGAAATGGGCATGACGAGCTACAAACCCATCCCGCTGAAAGCCTACGAAACGGCCGTTTCGTTCCTGGATAACTGGCTGCTCTCCAATACACCAAGGACGCTTTGCAGATGTATCTTCAGAGCTGAATGACTAGCGAATCAGAACGAACTCCATAGGGAATCACATTTTTCCATCCAATCGAGTTGATATTTTTCAATAAATGGTGCCTTTTCCTATTTACTGAGATTCAGCGTCACATCAGCCGGCATACCCGGTTTGAGATCATGCTCAGCATTAGGGACTGTCAAACGGATACCATACACAGTGCTCTTGCGCCCTTCCACCGTGCGGGTATTTTGCGGCGTGAACTCAGCCTGGTCAGCGATATGAGTTACTTGGCCCATAAAGACCCGATCCGGGAACGAATCCACCGTGATGGGGTATTCCTCTCCCAGATGGATTTTGCCGTATTGATCTTCGGGAACGTAAATGGTCAGCGTCATTTCATCCAGATTGGCAATCACCAGCAAGGAACCCCCTGCGACTGTAATCTCGCCCGGTTCGGCCGCTCGCAGCAGTACCACGCCATCAATTGGAGAGCGGATTCTATCCCCGGAGCCGCCTGAAGCGCTGTCAACAACTGCCAATAACTGATCTACAATCACAGCATCGCCTTCTTCTACCAAAATTTCATCAACAATGCCACCCATCACCACCCCAAGATGAATTTCCTTTGCCTCAATCGTCCCGGTAACAACCTGCTCGGAATTTGACGCATAAGTCTGATAGAAACTGTAAGCCCCATAACCAATAATGGCTAGAACGATCACGATAATCGGAATCAATCGATTCCTGTTGTCAGGCATAATTTCCCTCTTTAACTTTAGTAAAATCAATAACTCGACTCATCCGGCTCCTTTATTTTCCTAAGCAGATGAGGGGTCATGGTCTATTTTCCGCTTTACCAACGACATGAATACATCTTCCATCATCGGTTGGGCCGGCTCCACCTGCGCTGCCGTGAACCCGGCCGCAGCCAGGATTTGGGTGAGGTCGGTCTGATTCATTTGATTCTCCACCAACGCCCGCAGCTGATCACCAGCCAGGCTGGCGCGTAAAACACCAGGCACTGAATTTAACAAATCCAACACAGGCAAAAGCTGATCGATCTGGCCTTGCTCACTTCGGCCGATGATGATGTCCCACATCCGCCCCGGCAGCGCCTCTTTCAGATGTGCGGGCGACCCCATTGCCAGCAGCTTGCCCTCGCTCAAGATGCCCACCTGATTACAATATTCGGCCTCGTCCATATAATGCGTAGTGACCAGAATCGTGATTCCCTCGGCAACCAGCCCGTAGATGAGTTCCCAAAAAGCGCGTCGGGCGCTGGGGTCTACGCCTGACGTTGGTTCGTCGAGCAGCAGCATTTGTGGCTGGTGGACGATGGCGACAGCCAGGGCCAGGCGCTGTCGCCAACCGCTGGATAAAGTACGCACCTGTTGTTTGGTCACCGTAGTAAGGTCCAATTGTTCAAGAAGCGCATCTGGTCGCTGCCGCTCTTTTACCCCGTAAACGTCGGCATAAAAGGCCAGATTCTCCCTGGCCGTTAGCTCGTCATACAGCGCAAATTTTTGTGACATATAGCCAAGGCGGGCGCGTACCTGCTCAGACTGGCTGGCGGCGTCAAAACCAAGCACATGCGCCCAGCCTTCGCTGGGGCGGAGCACCCCCAGCAGCATCCGAATGGTGGTCGTCTTACCCGAGCCGTTTGGCCCCAGGTAGCCGATAACCTGCCCGGGTTCGACATCGAAGTTGACATGATCAACCGCCACAAAATCACCAAAACGATAGGTAAGATCGCGGACAGAAATAATGGGCGTACTCGTCACTTTGTCCCTCTACCATCTTCAGCGTCTGTCTTTGCCGAACTGCCCGACAGATCAATAAAGACATCTTCCAGCAGCGGCATGATCTGTTCTACCTGTTCAACCTGTCCTCCGGCGGTAGAGATTTGGGCGGGAAGGCGATTTTGCACGACCTCGCTTTGCCCGGGAGCCACCTTCAGGTGCAGGCGGTCGCCAAAACGCTGCACATCCTGCACATCCGGATCGGCGCGGGCGACTTGAGCCAGTAAATCAATCGGGCTGCCAGACAGTTCCAGCACGCGCCCGCGCAGGAGATCGCGTAATTGGCGCGGTGCGCCTTCCTGGATAATTTTGCCGCTGCGCATGAAGCTGATCCGCGAACAGCGTGACGCTTCATCCATGTAGGGCGTACAGATCAGCACCGCCAATCCTTGCTCACCGGCCAGACGAATAATTAGCTGCCAGAAATCCTGCCGTGTGATCGGGTCAACGCCTGTGGTGGGTTCATCAAGCAGCAAAAGACGCGGCCGGCTAATAAGCGCACAGGCCAGCGAAAGTTTTTGCTTCATGCCGCCGGAAAGCTGCCCGGCCAGACGATCCTCAAATGCGGCCAGCCCGACAAAGGCCAAATCCTGGCGGGCACGGGGGAGCCACTCCTCTTTGGGCATCCCGCGCACTTCGGCCATAAAGCGGATATTCTCCATGACTGTCAGTTCTTCATAAAGCGAGAAGCGTTGGGAGAGATAACCCAGCATTGTCCGGGCTGCTTCGGGCTGCTGCGCCACTGAAAATCCACCAATCGTTATCGTTCCGCCGTCTGGCTTGAATGCGCCGAAGATCAGGCGCAGCGTCGTCGTCTTGCCTGCGCCATCCGGGCCGACCAGGCCATAAATCTGACCAGTCGTCACGGACAGGCTGACATCGTCTACGGCCTGAATGAGTTCCCCACCATGAGAGGTAAAAGAACGTGAGAGGTTGGAGACGATCAAGATGGGGTCGCTCATTGCTAGTCCAATTGCTTCCTGAACCGTACAACGGCCGCGCTAATAATGACGAGCGCCGTGATGCAAAGCGCGATAATCTCGGGTAACAACACTTGCGCACCGGAGCCTTTGAGCATGATACCCCGCGTAATCACGAGGAAATAGCGCAAGGGGATGGCGTAGCTAAAAATCTGGAGAATGAGCGGCATTGTATCCAATGGAAACATAAAACCTGAGAGGAATATGGCTGGCAAGAGGAAAAACATGGCGGTCAGCATCGCCTCTCCCTGGGTGTTGGCTAACGTTGAAATCAACAGGCCAAGCCCCAGGATAGCTATCAGGAAAAGAAAAGAGAGCGTTAAAAGCAGCATCAGGCTGCCATTGATCGGCACACGAAAAACCGATACGCCGAGCACAAGGATCTCGAGAGTAGCAAAGAAGCCAATCAGCGCGTATGGAATCAGCTTGCCAACCATCAATTCCCAAGAGCGAATAGGGGTGACAATCAACTGTTCCATCGTGCCTCGCTCCCGCTCGCGTACAATTGAAATCGCCGTCAAGAAAGTCAAGAGGAACTGCAAAATCATACCGATGAGCGCCGGGATCATAAAATGGGGGGTGATCATGTCCGGGTTGAACCAGATTTGTGTGCGTACATCGATCGGGAGTTGGGCTGCTTTGCTGCCCATGGTTCGTTCAGCGACGATTCTGGTGGCATGAAGCTGACCAATCGTGGTGGCTGCTGACAGGGCAGTAGAAGCGATAGTGGGATTCGAGCCGTCAATGACAAAGCCCACTTGTGCCACACGCCCGGCTACCAGTTCTTTGCCATAGTCAGGTGGGATGATGATGGCAACAGGCACTTCATTGCTTTCAATCAACTGCGTAATTTCATCTTCATTGGCGACGAAATGGTCTAAATTGAAATAATCGGAGACGCGGTAGGCAGTCAGTAAGGCGCGTGATTGGCTGGATTGATCCTGATCCAACACCGCTACGGAGATGCTGCTCACATTGTCCGTAAAAGCAAAGCCCAGCACAAAAAGCATGAACAAGGGATAGACGAGTGTTAATGCCAGGGTGCGTGGGTCACGAATGATCTGGATGAATTCTTTACGGATCAGTGAGAGGATGCGACGTTTCATACTTGTTATTGCTCCAATAAATCGCCATTCTTCTTGACACAGGGTGTTTGGCTATGGGTAGGCAAAGATAAATGGCAGCTCTCACGGCGTTGGTTGATCGTGCGTAAGACCTCTTAAAAGTATTTCTATGAATGGTTCAATTGAGCGGGTGGATTCGGTATCCAATACAGTGCCAGACATCAGTTGACCGGTAAGGTAAAACGATAGCATCGTCCCGATCAACATGCGCATGATGACCATCGGATCTTGCACGTGTAATTGATCGGAGTGGCCCATTAATTCCTGTAAAAACGGGAGAACGGATGGCATGAGCAGTTCAGCCATTTCAGGCACATGTTTACTTTTCATTTCGATCAATTCGATAAACAGCAAGTTGAAAATGCCTCTATCTTGCTGCATTTCTAAATCGAAGAGCCGAATGACTTCACGCAGCATGGTTTCGGCTGAGGTGGGGGCAACGGCCGTTAACTGTGGTACTACCCTGATAAATGGATGGTAGGTGAATATGACCGCCTTAAAAATTTCTTCTTTGTTTGCAAAATGATTGTATATGCCCCCCAATGCCAGACCCGCTCCCTCGGCAATCTGGCGCATGGATGTGCCGTGAAACCCTTGCTCGACAAACAGGGTGTAGGCAACATCGATGAGGGTCAGGCGAGTGCGGTCTCCTTTGCTGATTGTCAGGCCTTCTTCAGTCATAGTCTCACCGTTGCGAACGAACGTTCGTTTTTATTTTAAGCCTGTATAGACAGATTGTCAATAAGGAATCATGGGAGAGTGAGGGGGGGGAGACTATAAAGGTCTGCAAGACTTTTGTTTTCTAAATCGTTGGATTTAAGTGTTGGGGATGGCATTGGAAATCAGGGGGGATAACGGCCGTTTCGGGGTTTATTACAGTCGGTAGGGGCTTCACAGCCCCCACCGACTGTAATAAACCTAAAGCTGCCTGAACATGGTCCTGGCTATTTTTGAGCGCATTTTCCGTCATCTGATGATGATCCGGGTGAAAGAAAACTTGGGGCTTCAAGGCTCTGCCCAGCGCATCAACAATGTCACGCAGGCTTTCCTCAGAAAGGCACACGTTTGCAGCAGTGGTTTCGGGAGTTTCGCTCATACTTTACTTTAATCCTCCTGTTTCATCTCAAAACTCGAATGGCTCAGAGGCGGGGCTATCCCGTTCCCGCCACTTTGTGTCTCGCGCCATTAAGAGCAGCGGCTCTATTTCGGCCAACGTTACCAGGCGCACACCGGCAGCGGTGGCCGCTGCACATACCTCTGCCGTAAACGGCCGTTGCCCAAAGACGATAAGTCCTACCCGCCATCCTTTAATCTTTCCTTGCGGCAATCGATGCTTGTCTTGAATGAGTTCTTCAAGATCGGCGGGCGTCAAACGGTCGTTATCCCAGGCCTGTACGCCCACCAACAACTTCTTCTTCCAGGGATCAGCAACGGCGATGGGGAATTCAGGCGCCTCCGTCTGGTCATCCCAATAAGCGCCGACTTTCTGCGGCAGAATGTCAATTTGTTTCGTGATTGCTGCGGCCCAGACCCATTCCCGGCACAGAACCATAAAGGGTTCCCGGCCCAGAGACTTATTGAGACTGGCACAAACAGCAACGGCCGTTTCTCTTGGTGAAGGCATGTTCAGCGCAGGCTTTAGATGTTGGTAATAAAAGTGAAGAGAAGGCTCGGCCAACGTATGGCGGATACGTAGGCTGGCGATGGGGTCGTGAACAGAAC
>JAGOMA010000110.1 GCA_017993775.1 Chloroflexota bacterium
GGCGCAGCGGAAGATCTGATCGCCGAAATCGGTGCCCTTGAAAAATCTTTTTTAGGCCGCTCCTGTTCAAAGGCCGCCGTTGTAGCGGCATTTAATATCAATTGATTACCACATTGTTTGCAGAACTTAACATTGCCAGGATTTGACGTACCACATTTTTCACAAGTAAGGTTCATTTTATCCTCCAGATAACTCATTGAACGCTTTTTCAAATTCATGACGCATGTGCGTCGTAAACGGAAAATCAATCTCATGCACCAGGTAACAATAAGCCGCATCCAGGTGTCCATGACCACCTTGTCTGGCTGCCGCAGTACACACACGAGCGACGTTTAACCAGTTCTCCGGCCACTGTTCGGCTGACGGCCGTTCCTCAAACCCCAGCAGCGCCGCCATAAACTGCTCGTGCAGTTCTGGTTCCCGCGTCTGCGGTTCAATCGCCTCCACAAATTGACACGGGCTGGCGCAAAAGCGACAACCGTCAAACGGCAGATGGGCGGTCAGATATTGCGTGGTAAACGACTGCATGTGGTTTCGTACCGCTTCATCGGCGGGCAAGGCATCAAAACCGGCGCCGTCTTTGTAGGGTGGAACTTGCATGAAAGTCGCCTTTTCCATGCCCGTCAGGAAAACGGCCGCCTCCCCCACCTTGAGCTTACCCAGGTAATCCTGCTGCGTTTTATCCATGATCAGGGCACGGGCGATGGCCTCCCGATCTTTAGCGTCGCGCAGTTGATGGGCAATTTGCAGATTGGTATTGCGCACCGCGTCCGGCAGCAGCTTCTCCGGGCTTTGGTCGGCGATGAGAATACCCTCGCCATAGGCGCGCACCTCGGTAAGCAGGTCTGCAAACGCCTGTACCGCCTGCCCTTTGGTATCGGCCGAAACTTCCGAAGGACCGGTAGCCTTGACGTTGCCCATGACGTTGTGGGCTTCTTCGATTACCGTGATGTGCTGCAAGCCATCGGCCGGGTTTAGTTCCCGGTACTCCCGCAGTAGCATCAGCAAAAACATGATAACCAACGCCTTGTCGTCGGCGTTGAGATCGTTGAGTTCCAAAATAACAGGCCGCCGCATAAGTACATCGAGTGGGTAAGAGCGCTGGGCGCCGAACATGCGTCCTTTGCTGCCGCGCAGCAGGCCGCCGATACGCCCGGAAACGGCAGCGCGGATATTTTGGTAGGTTTCGCCAGCGTAGCCCCGCGTTTCTGACACCTGAATGGCTTTGCGAAACATATCGCGCATGGTGGGAAACGGCCGTTCCGCTTCCCCACCCCGCCCCGTCAGCAACCACCCTTTTTCACGGTATATTTCTTCCAGGCTTTCGGCCACAATGGATGGCAAAATGCCGAACTGCGGTAGTGCCCCATTAAAACAGGTCTGCAACCGGCCAAGATGCGCTTCCACACGCACGCCATCCAATAGTTCAAAGGGATTAAGGCGGAAAGGAGTCGTCGTCTCGTCGCCCAGGGTAAAAACAAGCAAATCTTCGAAGCCAGGCTGGCCTAGCAGGCCCCGGTACTCTTTTTTGGCCGATTCAATGACCAGGAAGGGGACGCGCTGATGTGCCCAGAGCTGATCCAGCAGGTAGAGCATGGTGTTGGTTTTGCCGGCGCCGGTAAACCCGGTGATGAGGCCATGACGAGTCAGGGCTTTCAAGCGCACATTGACCGCGCCGCCGCTGTGGAAGTCACCCAGGTGGAGTTCGTCAACGGCCGTTTTCCGGCGTGGTCCGGTCTCGAAATCAGGCGGGCGCTGTTTAACGGCGATACCGGGTACACCGCCATGCACGCTGATAGGGAAACGGAAGGCGGCGGCCGCACCGCGCGCACCCACCAGGTAGGGCAGCCGCTCTTTGCCCGGGGTTGCCAACGATGCTCCCCAGCCAGTGTGCTGCAAGGTGGTGAAGGTGCGCCGGGCGGCAGCCAGTTCGGCTTCGGACTGGGGCGCGATAACGCTGGCCTGGCTGGGAAGAGATCGACTTGAATTGTTATTGTCAGGTTGATGATAACCGGCGGTAACGGCCGTCCCCAGCGTGCGCGCCACCGTCCAGGCAGTATTGGGATCCGGGCTGGCAACCTGGCTCACCAGTAGAAATGGCTCGTCCAACGATTGGCGATAAGCGCTGTAGATACGTCCTACCAATTCTGCGCCTGGATCGCGGAGACGACGAGCGCTGGCCTCAGAAAAAATCCGCCTGTCCAAATCAGCGACCGATTCGGCGATATGGGCCGCTTCAAACAAGGCGGTAAGTTCGCTATCGGTTAAGTCTGTCGGCTCCAGATAAATGCTAATGACGGTCGGATGGGAATGACGCAGCAAACTTTCGCACGGTTCCAAGAAAACGGCAGTTGGCTCCCAAAATGGATAGACGACGTAAGCTTCCCTGTCGACGGTGAGCAGCGGCACAAGCGCTTCTGCCTGGCGGACCTCAACCAGCGTCAGCGGACCAGAAAAGGGGAACAATACCCGGCGCAAATTAGCACTATTCACTTCATCAGCGCTCAAAGGTAGATAAGGCAGTCCAAAGACAGTGAGATGGACACTCAGATCGGCGGCAACCTGGCTGGCTAAGTGGTGGATTTGATCTTTAGGACCAGTAACCCGGGCTAATAGTCCCAGGTCGATGCGCCCTTGTTCAGGCCAGGCCATATACCGCAAAGCAAAAGCTGAATGTCGCCATTTCCGCAAACCGACTACAAAGCGGGTAAATCGGTTGAGCACTTCAGCCAGTTTTTCAGACGGCCGTTCGCCCAGCAAGGTATGGTCGGCCAGAAAGTCAGGCAGATAAGGAATATAATAGCCAAATAAAGCCGTTTCAGCAGTTGGATTGGTGCCAGGTATTGTGTGGATGAACGGCCGTTGGATAGGGACGACCATAACCAACTCCTACATATACTCAAACTAAATCAGTCTCCGCTTAGAGGTTTCTTTTGATGGCAACATCAAAGCGACGTCAATTCCAATTTCATCCAGTGATTGACGCACTGTTTCCTCCACCGCTTTTTCCAGTGCTAAGGTGTCGTCGTATTGAAATTCATTTGGTGCAGCCCGTAAAATTGCCAGCAAATCCTTCTCCGTTACAAATTTAAAAATACTGTATGCCAGGACAATTATGAGCGCCAAACTATTAATAGTACCTAACGGACCGATGAGACACGCCAAAAAAACAATCGATCCAAGACCTCCGCCTGTACCAAAAAATGGATCGAAACCTTCTACACTACCTACCAACGAACGCGTAAAACCAAACATGAAATACAATTGGAACAAAAACATCAGCCCTAACACGAGGGATCGCACATTGCTGATAGGGCCTTTGACGTAAGTCACTTGAGAGATATAGAGATCGTTGCCGAAGCGGGCGATGTATAAAGCGACCGTCGTGATACCCCGCTGGACAAAGTAAAACGGCCGTTTTTCCACCAAAAGCCCTTTAGCCACCAACGCTTGCCAACTCATTTGAGATGCCGGCACCTGACGCTGCTGAAAGCGCTGAGTAACAGCATTGTGCAGTTCTTCTGCTTTTACACCTAAGTTGTCCAACAGCCAGGAAGCATGGCGGCCACGTGTGCCATAACCGGCAAATGGTCCCCAAATGCTTGCCGTTGATGTTCCACCACCTCCTATTTGTGTGAGCGGGTTTATGGAGGCAACTGGCGTACTGGACACAGGCATAGTCGGCAGCGGTTGCAGTGATTCTGCCGGAGACTGTGGGGAAAGACTCGAAACGGCCGTTTCCATTGTTGCGCCACAATACTGGCAAAATCGCGAACCGGATGGGTTCTCTTTACCACATTGAGAACAGTTCATGGATACACTCCTTTAGGGCCTAAAAACGGACGCTAATGATTTTTGCTGCCACAGTGG
>JAGOMA010000034.1 GCA_017993775.1 Chloroflexota bacterium
GGATGCGCCCCAGGTAGAGCGCCAGGTTGTTGGGCGAGCCGTAAATCGAGCGGATGCGCAGCAGGCCGCCCTCGGCGGTGATCAGGCTGGCGCGGTCGAAGGCGACCTGCCACAGGCCGAACAGGGCTACGGCCAGCCCGCTCAATACAAAGGCGTCCAGCACCGCCCACATCTCCCGCTGGCTCAACTTTACCCCGCGCAGCAGCACGTAGAACAAAATCGGTTCGATGATCACCATGCGCCACTCGTTGGTGGCCACGTCCAGCCGCTCGGTGAAGAGCAGGGAGGCGGTGGCGACGAGGGCGAAGGCGAGAACCGCGTAGTCGGCAGAGGTGAGGCGTGCTGCGTGAGGCGTGCTGCGTGATGTTTCCGCACTCCGCACTCCGCACTCCGCACTCCGCACTCCGCACTCCGCACTTCGCACTCCGCACTCCGCACTCCGCACTCCGCACTCCAAAATTTTCCGCAGCAAAAACGCGCCAAACGTCACGGCCGTCAGAATCTCCACGGGCGAGAAGAAGAATTGGAACATGGGCTTGGGCCAGGGCGGGACGTAGAAGGGGATGGTGAAGGCGATGAGGACCACGCCCCAGGCCGGGCGCAGGGCAATCAGCACAAACAGGGCGGCCAGGGCGATGATGTAGACGTAGAAGCTGGGGGCCACATAGAACAGGGCGGCGACCACGGCCGTTAACCCCAACTGCGGCCCATCCCCCAACCGGCGGTAGAGGGTGGCCGCTTCCTGCCCCCACGTCAGCCAGCCCATCAGGGTGACGAGGGCGGCGAGGACGGCCGTTACCCCAATTTGCACGCCGCTGCTGAAGCGGGCGTACCAGGCCGACTTTTCGCGCAGCCAGCCGCCCCAACGGGCGCGGCGCGTGAAGTAGAAAGAGGCGATGAGGGCCAGAACGGCCGTTGCCCCCAGCAGCCAGGTCGCCGTGCTAAAGTCCGCCTGCGGTGGGAAGTAGCCCACGCTGAAGCCGTTTAGCGCCCACTGGTCCCAGCCGCGCGAGGCCACCACTTCCATGACATGCACGCCCGGTTCCAGCCCAGTAGCTACCGGCTCGATGGTAATGTAATCCTCGGTCGGGTCGGGGGCGGTGAGGACGAGGGCGGCCCCGTTTTCGTCGCGGGGGAGGGCGTTGGCGGGACGGCCGTCGATGGTCACGTACAGCCGGGCGCGGAAGTTGGCCCGGCGCACGCGCAGCCCGGCGTCTGTGCCCCAAAAGGTGAAGGTCACGCGGTCCGGCGGCTCGCCTTCTATGGTCTGGCTAATATCCGCCCCAAACTCCGGCGAAAAGCGCCAGCCCCCGGCGTAGACCTGCGCCGGGTCGTCGGGCGTGGCGAAATGGAAACCGGGATAGGCAACTGGGGGTTGGGGGTTGGGGATTAGGGTTTGGTCTGGCTCCAATCCCCAGTCCCCAGCCCCCAATCCCTTCTTCAGGCTAAACCCCCAGCGCGCATCGTCCGCCGGGGCGGCGGGTTCCCAATTTTCCAGGAAAAGCACGCCGGACCAGGGCCATTCGGTTTGGGCGCGGCGCAGGGCGGCGGCGGTCCAATCGGCCTGCTGCTGGGCGGTGGTTTGGCCCCAGAGGGAGGGCGCGCCGGTCCAATTGGGGGGCAGGCTGTTCCAGCCCCAGTTGCCGGCCCACAGCGCCTTGTCGCCGTCGCCGTTGCGCTCCATCACCTCGCGCAGCAGGATGAAGCGGCTGAAGTTGAGCACGCTGTTGTCCACGCGGCGGTCGTCGGGCGGGGTGTCGAAGCCGTAGGGCTTGCCGGCGACCACGTCGAAGGCGTCGGCTGCGCCTTCTTCGTAGAGCTGCTGCAGGTAGAGGTGGTCGGCCAGGTTTTGCGGGCCGGTTTCGCTGGTGGGGGCGAGGGGCGCGGCGATGATGACGGCGTCAGCGTCGGCGGCGCGGATGGCGGCGCTGGCGGCGGCCAGCAGGGCGGCGTATTCGGCGGCGTTGACGGGCTGGTTGCCCCAATGGCTGGTCAGGTTGGGTTCGTCCCAGATGATGTAGTGCTGAATCTGGTCGCCGTAGCGGGCGGCAAATGCACCGGCCCAGGCGGCGTAGGCGGCGGGGTCGGCGGGCGGGGCGAAGTGGTTGGCCGGGTCGCCGTCGAGCAGGGGGGTGAGGGTGAGGGAGGGGTGGGTGAGAACGGCCGTTACCAACCTGTCCGCCGCTGCCCAATCAAAATCCTCAGAGAAGGTGAAAGTTTGCTTGATGTCGCTGATGCCCAGGGCGGCGATCTGCTCCAGGTTAGCGGCCAGGGCTGCGTCGTCGTACTGCTCCAGGGCGACGTTGAGGCCGAGCCGTGCGCCGGCGTGGGCGATGGGGCCGGGCAGCCCGGCGGGGATGCCGCGCAGCAGGGTGGTTTGCCGGGCGCGCAGTCCGCCGAGGGCGAGCAGGGCGAGGGCGGCGAGGCTGAGCAGGCCCAGGGAGAGCCAGCGGGCGCGTATGGTGGTGATTAGAGGCCATGAAGACATGGCTGGTATTCTAGGGGAAATGGGGGAAATGGGAAACTATCCAAACTTCCCGGAACCTCTGAGGTTCCGGGAAGTTTGCTACCCATACGGCGCCCAGGTGGGGTGCGTGTTCACGGCGTCGCCTTCTGTCAGGCGGCGGGCCGTGCCATCCGCCAGGGTGTAGAGGTAAAGGTCGTTGTTGAAGATGAAGGCGATATGCTCGCCGGTTGGTCCCCAGGCCATGAAGGCCTGCTGGCGCGGGAAGTAGCTGTTTTCGTTGGCCGGGGGGTAAATCTGGCGGGCGTTGCTGCCGTCGCGGTCCATCAGCCAGAGCGTATAGCTGCTGCGCTGGCTGTCCAGCGGATCGGTGGTGCGCAAGAAGGCGATGGGTAGATCGCTGGCGGGCGTATCGGGCGCTAACTTCCCGGCCCAGTGTTGGTGCGCCCACATGCCCGCGTCTTGCACGAAGCGTCCGGCGACGCCGCTGGTCGTGTCTACCACCCAATTGGCAAACGTCGGGTCTTCGGATTCGGCGCTGTCGTGGCCGGTGTAGGCCAGGAAACGGCCGTCTGGCGACCAGGCCAGCGTAGGCACCCACACCCAGTCACCCGGCGGGTCAAACTCGGTGAAGGTTTGCAGCTGCACCCGCTGCGGCGCGTCGCGCGGCGGGTCCAGATTGATCAGGCCCACCTCGTTGGCGTAGCTGTAGGCGATTTGCGCGCCGGTGGGCGACCAGGCGAAGTTGCCGCCCCACCAGGAATAAAGCGCGGCGTAGGCTTCTACGATCTGTTCTGGTTCCAATGCGTCGTCCGGGTCGGGCGGGATTTGCGCCCGCCAGAGGTCGTTGTTGGCTTCCCAGCCGGGCGGCGTGGTGATGGAAACGGCCGTGGTGTAGGCAATCTCGCCAATTTCCGCCTCACCGGCGGGGTTCCAGTCGGCCCACAGCACGTTTTCCACGCCGAGGGGGCGCGGTTCGGCGCTGCGCTGTGTTTGGATGACGTAGAGGGCGTTGTTGAAGACGGCCGGGTCGCCATCGACGCGGCTGTAGAGCAGATAATCGCCGCTGGGGGAAAGGCTGAAGACACGGCCGTCTAGCTGCCCGCCAACCGCCAACTGCTCCGGAAAGGCCGATTCGCCGCGCAAGAGAACGGCCGTGCCGTCGCTGATGTAGGCCAGCACGCCGGGAAAGCTGACGTTGCCGCCCGCCGCGCCGATGCCCACCATCACAATTTCGTCCTGTGGCTCTTCGATGACGGCCGTTTGCGTCGGCCAGCGCTCCGCCTCCAGCCCATCGCGGTAGACGATGCGGATGGTGGTTTCTTGCAGGCCGTCTTTGCCCGCCTGCACAATGAGCGGCGGGTCTTCGGCGGTCATTGATTCGTTGCGCACGATTTTGCGGGCGAAGGGCAGGCTTTGGGTGGTGGTTTCGATGCTTTCGCTGATGCGCACGACGGTGATGGTTTCACCGCCGGCCAGGGGCGTGTAGACCGGCGGGGTCACTTCGTCGCTTTCGCCCAGGGTCACGCCGGCTTCGGCCAGCAGTTCGCGCACGTTGGTAGCTTCGGTGATGAGATTGAAGCTCTCGCCATCGACAATGAGAGTGACCTGGAGGGGTTCGGGAACGGCCGTGTCCGGGGTTTCCACCGCGCAGCCGGCCAGGAAAAATAGCAGCAGGAAAAGGAAGAGGGAAGGTGTGGCGCGTGATGCCTGATGCGTGATGCGTGATGGGGGGACGAAACACGCATCACGCATCACGAAGCATGAAAAACGAAAACCCACGGCTTTCAAGCGTTCTGCCACATCTCGCTGAGTTCGGGGGAAAGCGTGTCGGCGACAGCTTGGCTGACATCGTTGGGAATGAGGGCTTTAAGGCTGTGGAAAATGGCCGTTACGGGGTAGCGGGCGAATTGGGCGTCGGTGTTGCCGGCGCGGTTGGCGACCATTTTTTGGAATTCTAACCGGGTCAGGCTTTTGTTACGGAAGTGGAGGAGCCAGAATTGGCGTTTTAGCTGTTGGCCCAATTCTTCTGGCAGGGCGTTGGCGAGTTGTTTTTTGGTACGGCCGTTGAGGTTCAGCGCCAGGGTGCGCAGGGTAGCGTGGCTCCAACGCCGGGCGTGATCGGGGGTGCGCAATTTGCCGATTTGCTGTACGGCCGTGTAATAGGCATTTAAGTCGTTTTTCGAGATGCTGCTGGTCATTGTCTGGGTCATATTGTCCTGTCTCCAAGGTGACTTTTTTACCCCGCTCAGGGGCAGGCGTCAAGTTGACGATTTACTGATACTTGTTTATACTTCGACGGTTCATTTCCAACCAGATTCGAATTATAATCGAACAGTTGATTTTAAGGTATGCCAAAACGCACTGCCAAGTGCGTCAGAGGCTGGTAATTTGGATGGTGGTGGATGTATTGGCACGGGGTGCAAAATTAAAAAAATCCCCTCGTTGAACGAAGACGTTGCATCGAGGAGTTGACAAGCCGAGGAATGGAATTATGTCTGAAGAACGTTATACATTGGTAGCCGAGCCGCGCACGGTTGTGGGCAAACAAGTCAAACAATTACGTCGTGAGGGTTGGACGCCGGCAGTGATTTACAGCACAAAGCAAGAACCGATGAACATCAAATTGGAGACGCTGCCGCTGTTCAAAACATTGCGTAAAGCCAGCACAACGCATCTGATCGATGTCGATGTGGAAGGTAAAAAACACACCGTTTTGGCGCGCGAAATTCAACAACACGTCACCCGAGGTGATCTGGTTCACGTTGATTTTCTGGAAGTAGACATGAAAGTGGTCATTACTTCCGAAGCTGAACTGGTTGGTGTGGGTGAAGCGGCGCCGGAGGCCGATGGCCTGGGTGTGGTGACACTGAGCTTGCGCAGCGTAGCCATCGAATGCTTGCCGGACGATCTGGTTTCCCAGATTGAGGTTGACCTGACCAAAATTACCACGCCCGATGACGCCATCACTGTAGCCGATCTGGTTGCTCCCCAGGGCGTTACCATTTTGGACGATCCTGAAACGATTGTCGCGGTGTTCTCATATGAACGCGCCGCAATTGAAGGGGCTGAGGGAGAAGAATTGGATGCTTTTGCGCCGATGGCTGATTCCGTGGAAGTGATTGGTAAGGGCAAGAAAGACGACGACTTCGAGGATTAATTCTCTTTTGTCTACATTGTAAAAATGGAAAAGGCTAGAACTTTGATGAGTTCTGGCCTTTTTTTATTCGGGATTGGCGGATGATGGGTGGCAAGCGGTTAACGGCGATTGGTTTGATTGGCATCTTGATGGTTGGCGCGGCGCTGCGCTGGTCGGGGCTGGATTGGGACGATTATCAGCATTTTCATCCGGATGAGCGGTATATCCATTGGGTGGCGGCGACGATTGAACGGCCGTCATCCCTGCGCGCCGCCTTCGATCCCCAGCAATCGACGCTGAACCCGTATTACTGGCCGCCGGAAGCCGCCAGTGCGGGCATCGAAGTGCTGCAAGATACCCCGCGCCGTTTTGCCTATGGTCACCTGCCGATGTACCTGGGCGTGGCGGCGACGCGGCTGGCGGAATGGGCCGGGGCCAGGTGGGCCAATGCCCTGCCGCAAAATTGGCTGCTGACGCGAGACATTTTGAACGCCTCCGGCATGGTTGAGTACCGCCATCTGGCGGCGGTGACGCGGGCGCTGACGGGCCTGGTGGACCTGGGAACGATTGTGTTTGTGTTTTTGCTGGGGCGGCGGGTGTTTGGCACGGCCGTTGGCCTGCTGGCGGCGGCGTTTTTGGCCTTGAACGTGATGCATATCCAGCTCGCCCACTTTTTTACGGTAGACCCGTACCTGACGTTTTTTACGGTGGGGACCCTTTATTTTATTTCGGATTTCGGATTTCGGATTTCGGATTCTGTCGCCACATTGTCATTCCCTAACCCGATCACCCGCGCGCACCTCCCTTTTTTCCTGGCGGCGGTGTTTGCCGGGCTGGCCGTGGGGACTAAGTTTTCGGCGGTGTTGTTGTTTGTGCCGTTGGGGATAACGGCCGTTGTCGCTGCTGGTGAACGGTGGTGGCGCTGGTGGGGAACGGCCGTGCTGGTTGCCTTTCTCGCTTTCTTTCTCACCAATCCCTTTGCTGTGCTGGACTGGTCTTGTGAAGTTGTGACCCCGGCTATGTCTGTGGGACCGCTGACCATTCCTGAAATCAATTGGGCTTCGTGCTACCTGGACAACATCACCGCGCAGAGCGTTATGGTCGGCGGCGGCGGCGACATTCCGTTTACCCGTCAATACGAAGGCACACTGCCCTACCTGTACCCTATCGAAATGCAGCTAAAATGGGGTATGGGCTGGCCGCTGGGACTGGCGGCGTTTGTGGGGTTTGGCTGGGCGGTGTGGGAGTTTTTACGGAGATTGGAGATTAGAAATTGGCGATTTTGGCGGTGGGCCAATCTCCAATCTCCCATCTCCAATCTTCTGCTGCTTTCCTGGGCCGTGCCTTTCTTCCTGGTCACCGGCAGTTTTTACGTGAAGTTTATGCGCTATATGCAGCCGCTGACGCCGTTTTTGATGATTTTTGCGGCGGCGCTGCTGTGGCAAATTGGGCGCCGTTGGGCGCGCTGGCTGATGGTGGGCGGGGTGTTGGCGGGCACGGCCGTTTACGCCCTGGCTTTTGTTACTATCTACAACACGCCGCACCCCTGGATAACGGCCGCGGCGTGGATTTACGCCCACGTGCCGCCGGGCGCGCTGATTGTTAGCGAGCAATGGGACGATGCGCTGCCGACCTCGCTTATTTTAGACGGCGAAGCGCGGCTGCGGGCGGAGTATGAAAACGCAGAGCTTACCTGGTTGACGGGCGTGGGGGAAGCCGACGACACGGCGAAGCTGGCCGCCAATTTGGAACTGCTGGCGCGGGCGGATTATGTAACCTTGGTGAGCAATCGGGTGTATGGCGTGGTTCCCCGCTTGCCGGAAATGTATCCCTTTTCCAGCCAGTATCACCACCTGCTGCTGGATGGGTCGTTGGGGTATGAGCTGGTGTGGGTGAACGGCCGTTACCCCCATTTGTTTGCCACCCATTACCGGCCAGACACGTTTGGTTGGCCGGGCTTAACGCCGCCGGATGGCGTGCGCGCGTATCTGGCCGAATCCATGCCCGGGCTGAACGGGGGCCGGGTAGACGAGAGTTTTGTGGTGTATGACCAGCCGTTGACGATGATATTTCGCAATGACGGCCGTTTGTCGGCGGCGGAAATGGGGGAGATGTTTGCACGGCCGTAACCGTGAGAGCGAGGACAGGGTGATGATGAATTGGCAAGATTGGCAGCCGCAATTTGAACGGTTTCTCCAACAGCAGGCCGCCGACCAGCCCGGCGACGCGGCGCATGACGCGGCGCATGTTCGCCGGGTCGTCGCTAGCGCTGTGCGTCTGGCGGAAATCGAAGGCGCGGAAATGGCTGTGGTGTTTCCGGCGGCCTGGCTGCATGATTGTGTGATTGTGCTAAAGGATTCTGCGCTGCGCTCGCAGGCGTCGCGGATGGCCGCGGAAACGGCCGTTGCCTTCCTTCGCGCCCAACAATACCCGCCGCAATACCTGGAGGCCATCGCCCACGCCATCGCCGCCCACAGCTTTTCTGCCGGTATCGCGCCGCAAACTATCGAAGCTAAAGTGGTGCAAGACGCCGACCGTCTGGATGCGCTGGGCGCGGTGGGCATGGCGCGTACGTTCATGGTGGGCGGGGCGCTGCAACGGCCGTTGTACCATCCATCAGACCCCTTCTGCGCGGCGCGCTCTGCCGATGACGCCGTTTCCACGCTGGACCATTTTTATTCCAAGTTGTTTAAATTGGCCGGAACCATGCAAACGGTCGCCGGTCGCCGGGAAGCGCAGCGGCGCACAGCTTTTATGCAGGCGTTTTTAACGCAGTTGGCAGGGGAAATTGGGGCGCAGGATCAACCTGCGTAGCGGAGCGGGCGGCGCATGTGCAGGAGGCGGTAATCGCCGACGCGCTGAAAACCGAGCGCCATGTAGGCCTTTTGCGCCGGGATGTTGTCGACGCCGGTGAAGAGGATGCCGGTTTCCACGCCTTCGGCGCGGGCATTGAGCAGCGAGGCGGCGACCACGCCACGGCCGTAACCCCGGCTGCGCCATTCCGGCGGGGTATAAACGCCGCCAACCTGGACGGCTTCTTTGGCGGTGGCGTTAAAGCCGCTGCAGGCGACGGCACGGCCGTCCTCCTCCAATACCCACACGCGGCCCATTGATTCGGCAAATTCCAGGCTGTGGCGCGCGCGCTGCCACAATTCGGGCGTGTCGTGTTCGTGCATTTCTTCGATCATGTAAGCGACTCGCCAGGCCGTTTGTTGGTCCAGATCGTCGGCGGTGAGGCGACGGCCGTGCCAGACCCCCGTTTGCAGCTTTTCCGGCACCATCAGATCGGCCAGGGCCAGGCTGTAGAGGTGTTCGGTTTCGTCCAGTTGGATGGCGTCGGCGGTGATGGCCAGGCTGTCTTTAACGCGCTGTACCTGGTCTGCCGGACCGATGAGTCCGTGGATGGGGCGGTTGGCGGCGGCGACGGCCGTGCGCCAGACATCATCCAGTTGGTCCGGCGCTTGCACCACCAGCATCCCATTCCAAAAAAGGGCGGCCGCGCCCACAATCGCCCCATCGACAAAAGCGGCGGCGTAAGTTCCCTGGTAGGGACGGCCGTTATCGGCCAGGCCGGCAATGCGCATATTGCCCAATAAAAACAGCGATGATTCGATGCGCGGCAGTAAAAACGTTTCTAAAATGGCTTGATCATCTGGGTGTAAAATGCGAATAGTCATCAGGTTCGCCTTTGGGCTGTCTGGCAGGGAGACGGCTGGGCTGCCAGATTCACAGTCAATTCCAGGCTGTTGGGAAGAGAGTATACATGAGCTGCCATGCTTACGCTTGCCTGAGTTTCTGCTTAGGAATGCCTGCGGCCGGTAGAGCGCGTGTTATAATGCCCAGGCTAAATTTTTGCGAGATTGAGGAGAGCTTATGCAAGCTGCTGCGCCACAACGGCCGTCACCGGGTAACGGCCGTTTTAGTCGAAATCTAAGCTATTTTCTGGTTGCCCCGCTGACAGCTCTGGTGATTGTGAGTCTGTTTCTGGCTTTTAATGTTGCGACCTACCAAAACCAACACCGCGATGTGATTTATTCCGGCGTGTCGATGATGGGCGTGGACCTGAGCCTGATGACCCCGGAAGAGGCCAAAGCCGCTCTCGCGGAGGCGCTGCCTTTTGCGCAGGCAGGCTCGGTGACGTTTACCGATCCGGCCACCAATCAAACCTGGTCTAAATCGGCCAGCGAATTGGGCGCTACGGCGGATGTAGACCGCATGGTGGACGAGGCGTTTAATGTCGGCCGGGAGGGCGGGCCAATCCGCCAGTTCCGCGATATGTTTACGGCCTGGTATTTTGGCCAGACGCTGGTGCCGACGATTATTTTGGACGAGGGGCAGTTGGACCAATCGTTGGCCGAGATGGCTGCGGAAATTGACCGCCCGGCCGTTGACGCGGCGTTTACCTCTGATGGCGGCAATACGACATATGTGGCCAGCCAGATGGGGCGGCGGTTGGATACGGCCGTTGTGCGCGAAAACTTGTTGGCCCCGTTGGCCGAATTTCGGCCGGTCGCGGTGACGCTGCCGATTGTGCCCACCCAGCCGCGCGTAGCCGACACTGGCGAAAGCTCGGCCCAAATCCAGCAAGCGCTCTCTGAACCGATGAACTTCTATTTGCCGGAACCATTGGAAGATGTGGATCTGGGCGTGCTCGAACTGTCGCCGGACCAATTGTCGCAGTGGGTGCGCGTGGAAATGACGCTGGCGGCCGATGGCACGCAGCAGCCCAAACTGATCATTGATGAAAATGCCGTCCGGTACTGGATTTCGCAGTACGCCGACGAGATTTACAAGCTGCCGGTGAATGCCCGTTTTTATTTTGATGATGGAACCCAGCAGTTGGTCTTGGTATCGCCGCATGTGAACGGCCGTGAACTGGACGTCGATGCTACCCTAAACCAATTCCTCGCCCAGGTAGACACCCCTAACCGCTCGGTGCCGCTGGTCGTTAAAGACATCGAGCCGCTGGTAAACGCCGAGGCCACCGCCGCAGAGCTGGGCATTACGGAACTCATCAGCGAAAAAGTCACCTGGTTCTATGGCTCTTCCGACGAACGCAAACACAATATCGCCCGCGCCGCCTCCAATTTTTACGGCATCGTGGTCGCGCCTTATGAGGAGTTTTCCTTTAATAAATACCTGGGCAGCATCAGCGAAGCGGATGGTTACAGCGAGGGGTTGATTATTGTCGGCGGGCAGACCATCAAAGGGGTTGGCGGTGGCGTGTGCCAGGTTTCCACCACCCTGTACCAGACCGCGTTTTGGGCTGGCTTCCCCATTGTCAGCCGCTTGGAGCATGGGTATTGGCTCAGTTATTACAACGACGGCGAAGGGCCGGGCATGGACGCCACCATTTATTCGCCGATTGTGGATTTTAAGTTTATCAACAACACGCCCTACCACCTGCTCATCGAAAATTATTACAGTGCGGAAAATGAGGCGCTGACTTTTAAGTTTTATTCCACCAGCATGGGACGCACCATCGAAAAAGATGGGCCAGTCTTTGAGAATGTTACCGAAGTGCCGGGGACGGATCAGGACCGCTGGGAATATGACCCGGATTTACCGGAAGGCACGGTGCAGCAGATCGATTGGGCGACTGAAGGCGCGGATGTTTACGTGACGCGCCGGGTGATAAACGCAGACGGTCAGGTGATCGAGGAACGCGTTTTTGCCAGCCATTACATTCCCTACCCCAACACCTATCATTATGGCCCCGGTGTGGAGCCATACGATTATTCCAAAGTGCCCAAAAGCGACCGCTAAGTTGAATGAACTTTGGGGTTACAGATTGGTCCAATCTTTGAGATTGGACCAATCTTGCCGGATTAACAACCATCACGCCTGGCCGGGCAGCCCACAACCTGCTCTGCCAGGAATAGTTGTCTGTTAGCCCTCGATCCGTTACTTTTGTTTCCTTTTGGCGACTAATTGGTTAAGCCCATGCGTATGTTCAAAAGGAAGGAATTGATCGACACTACTACGACTTTGGCGGAAACGGCCGTTTCCGCCCCCTCTTCTTCCGCCCGCCTGAATCTTCGGCTTATGGCCACAGCCGGTTTGCTGTTGGTCCTATTCATGGGCTTTCTGTCCTTCGTCCAATTTGGCACAGACGCTCTGGCTGGTAATGATGGGTATTACCACATCAAAATGGGCTGGCTGATGGGGCGTGAAGGACTGACGCCCGATTTCCCCTACCTGCCCCAAACCATCCTCAACGCCGACGCATTTTACGACCACCATCTGCTGTACCATGTTTACCTGGCGATTTTTGCCGCATTGGCCCCAGACCCGGCCATCGACGGCGGCGCAGGGCTGACTTTGGCGGCCAAAATTGCCAGTATTTTGCTGCCGGCGCTGGCTTTTATGGCGCTGTGGTGGCTGCTGCGGGGGCAGGGGGTGCGTTTTGCGGCGGTGTGGGTGTTGGGGTTAACGGCCGTTTCCGCCGCCTTTTTGTATCGCATGAGCATGCCTCGGGCACAATCTGCCTCGCTGCTGGTGCTGGCGCTGGGCCTGCACTGGCTGCTGCAAAGTCGCTACCGTTGGCTGCTGCCCCTGGGGTTTGTTTATGTCTGGCTTTACAACGCGTTTCCGCTGCTGCTCGTGGTGGCCGGAGTGTATGTCGCCGCAAGCTGGCTGTTGGAGCGGCGGTTTGTCTGGCAAGCATTGGTTTACCCGGCGGCCGGCATTGCCCTGGGAGTGATCATCAACCCGTATTTCCCCGAAAATGTCACGTTCATCATCCATCACCTGCTGCCTAAACTCGGGGAATCGACGACGCAGGTGGGCAACGAGTGGTATCCATATGAAACGGCGACGCTGCTGCAAAATTCTGGTTTTGCGCTGGCGGTTTTTGTTTTGGGGATTTTTGGTCTGGGCTGGCGAACGAAGCGAATGGATAAGGCGACGCTGGTGGTGTTGGGAACGGCCGTGTTTTTTGGCTTCCTTCTCTTTCGTTCCCGCCGGTTTGTGGAATACTTTCCGGCCTTTGCGCTGCTGTTTGCCGCTCTGAGCCTGGCTCCGCTGCTTGAGGAATGGCTGGCCGGAAAGCGCGCCATTTTCTACCGGCTTACCCCTGTGGTAATGCTGCTTGTGTTGGCTTATCCCATGACTCAAACCCTGCTGGCCGCTCGTGACGACCTGGACGGCTCCAAACCGGCCGCCCAATATGCCGCCGCCGCCTTATGGCTGCGCGACCATTCTGATCCCGGCGTGCGCATTTTCCAGACCGATTGGGATGATTTCACCCGCCTGTTTTTTTACAACACCGAGGCTGTCTACACGGCCGGATTGGACCCGACTTACACGGAGTTGTACGACGCCGACTTGTATAGGGAGTGGGTTCAGGTGACCAAAGGCAAAGTGGATTCGCCCAGCGAATTTATTAAAGCGCGGTTTGGCAGCGACTTTGTTTTTACGGATTTAAACCATGAAAATTTCTTGCAGAAGGCCGCTGATGACCCTGGTTTGGAAGAAGTGTATCGGGATGAGTACGCGGTGATTTTTGCCGTGCGGTGATGGGGCGGAGGGGGAAAATACCCCAAATTTACAGGATACCGTTACTTTTTAGGCCCCGTCAACGACTATTTAAGCAAAGGAAATTGGAACGATACAGACCACAAAGGTTTGCCTGGTAACAAGCCCTTGGGGTCTTGCCGGAGAAACCTGAACAGTTACAGCGAATTTATTGTTAGCGAGGCGTATTGAGATGAAAAAAGAGTCAATTTTTTATGTATTTGTAACCGTTCTGATCCTGTGTGTGGTTGTGGTTGCGTGCAGCCCAGCGGCTGCCATGCCGGAACCGGCGCCGGCCATCATCAATCCGGCAGACGCTCCGGCTAATGTTTTGATTGAGGCCGCATCTGTTGTGGATTCGGTTGAAGATGCAGCGTCCAATGCTGGCAGCGATTTGGCGACCGACGGCAGCCAATTGGCTGATGATAGGCAGGCGGCTGATGATTCTAGCGCGGGGGCAGGTGTGGAATTGGCTCCCCTGGTGGTAAACGGCCGTAACACGGCCGTTCTCGGTCAAACCGCTGCCACTCTGTCCGGCAGCCATACACGCAGCAACATGGTGACAGGTGCTAACGCCAACGACGACAATTCGAACGATAACGACGACAACAACAGCAACGCTGACAATTTGAACGATAACGCCAGTAACAGCAACGACGACAATTCGAATGACGACAATTCCAACAGCAGCAACAGCAACGCCAACGACGACAACGCCAACGACGATAATGGTAATAACGAAAACGAAGACAACAACAGTAACGACGACAACGCCAACGATAATGACAATCATGACGATGACAATGATCCTGGCGAGAATGACAATCATGGCGACGACAGCCAAAACAACAACGACGGTGTGAGCCAAAACGACAATGGCAATGGTGATTAGAACCGCAGCAGGAAGGACATTGAATCCCTTCATGATTGGTCTTGGGTAGTCCACGCCTGATGAACTTTGACAAATGCGTTATAATCGACCACCAGCAGCTCGTCCGCAGGCCATAACAAGCTCTTCATTATGGACTGACCGGCACAAGCCTATTCCAAGCTCCGTGGAGACAAGACGCTACGTGCAAGACG
The DNA here is from genome assembly GCA_017993775.1 of Chloroflexota bacterium. GTDB lineage: Bacteria > Chloroflexota > Anaerolineae > Promineifilales > Promineifilaceae > Leptovillus. Next base: position 14,202 of record JAGOMA010000034.1, read on the forward strand.
AATTATTACTCCTTGATCGTGCTCGCTCACTAGATTCAGACGCGCTCACCGAAATTCATAACATCTATTACGCGCCGATTTTTCGTTACATTCTTTTGCGCGTAAACGATCATGATGTGGCCGAAGACCTGACAAGTGACGTTTTTATTCGTCTATTAAGCGCCCTGCGAGACCACACCGCGCCACAAAATACCTTGCGCGGCTGGCTTTTTGCCGTGGCCTCCAGGGTTGTGAAAGATCATTATCGTCGGCATTACCGCTCCCGCGAGATGGAATTGGATGAAGGCTTGCCGTCTCGGCAAGAAAAACCGGATGACAAAGTTGAAGCCAATATGACCAAAGAAGCGCTCCGCGAAGCGGTGGTGGAATTAACAGAAGATCAACAAAATGCGCTGGCTTTACGATTTGGCTTTGGTATGTCGATTCAAGAAACGGCGCAAACGATGGGCAAAACGGAAGGCTCGGTAAAGATGTTACAAGCGCGAGCTGTCGCCACGCTGGCGCGCCGGCTAATGCCGGGAAGAGTGAATGAATGAATACGGAATTTGAAAAAATCCTCATCGACAGTTTAGATGCGTTGGATCGAGGTGACTCTATAGCGGCTGTATTGAGCCGGTATCCTGGGCAAGAAGAGACCTTACGGCCGTTTCTCGAAACCGCCGCTCTGTTTACCGATCTTAACCTTCAGCCGTCGCTGGCCGCTCAATCCCGCTCCAAACAAGCATTCCTGGCGCAGGCCAACGCCCTTCGTCCGCGCCCGGCTGGCGTAGTCTGGTGGCGGCGTTGGCAGCGTGCCCTGGTTCCGGCATTCGCTCTGCTCGTCGTTTTTTTGCTGTTCTCGGCCGCGCTGTTGCCCTTATCGGCCAGTGCCATGCCCGGCGACGCCCTCTACAGCGTCAAACGCCTGGCCGAAAACGGCCGTCTCGCCACCACCGGCAGCGCCGACCGTAAGCTAGAACTTATCGAAGGTTATAAAGAAACACGCCGTTTGGAAATTCAACAAATTCTCGCCGCCAATCAAGACATTGATGGCCTCGTTTTTGAAGGCATCATTGAAACCATGGGCGAAACCAACTGGCAAATTAGTGGCCTGGCCGTGGAAATTGCGCCGAGCACCCAAATTGTAGGCAAACCGCAGATGGGATTGTTGGCCATTGTCCATGGGCGTACCCGCCAGGGCGCTTTTATCGCCCAATCCATCCTCATTCCTGGCGAGGGCATGACCCTGATTTTGCCCACGCCTACCCAAACGCCCAGCGCAACGTCCACGCATACGGCCGTTCCTTCAACCACACTCACGCCTACACCCACCCAAACCCTGGAACCCACGGCCACGCATACATCGTCGCCCACCGCCACCCACACACCATCACCCACCGCTACCCGTCGTCCGCCCACCGCGACACCCACGGCAACGGCCGTGCCAGCCGCCACCATCACCAATACACCTGTCCCACAGCCCACCAGTGACGACAACAGCAACGACAACAGCGACGACAGCGACAACAGCGACGACAGCGACGACAACGACAACCATGACAACAGCAATGACAACGATAGTGGCAGTGATAACACCAGCAACGACAATCACAACTCAAACGACTAACCAGGAGACAGCTCTGCCCTGCCTTGCCGTACATTCGGCCCTGTGTTACCATCTTGGGATTATTGCAGATTGATTCCCTGGCCTAATTTATTTTTTGGTTAATCACGGTGTCGGCAGAAATAAGCGCAACGAGTTTATGATTTCCTTACAATCTACCCGGTCAGCCTGCTTACAAATGAGTTGACTGTACCTGATCAGCAGCACACAAGCTTTAACTTGGCCTCCAGGTAGAAAAATAATTCAGCCGCTACATCGTAAGCAAATTTGCTTACGACACTGGCCGGAAACCGCCGACAAGACAAGGCATCGTATTATCGAAAGCTCATGCCGGGTGAATATGCAATAATGCATGTTCACCCGTTTTTGTTATCGCCCGTCACTGTGTAAGTCCGCAGGTAAACCACTCTGGGCTTTAAGATCAACCCGGTAAATACAAGTTTGGCGGCACCCATCGCCTTGAAAATGGAACAGAAAAAGAAGCTTAAATCGTTCGACATGTGGCCCACATCCTGTCGTTCATCTGCGCTAGAAGGAATAGGCAATCCATCATGGGGTTTGTGAGTATCGAATTTATATTTCGGTTGATTGGCGCCATACTCGGCACGATTGGCGGTGGCATATTAGGCACACGAATTGCTTTTTATATCGGTGCGCCAACCGAAGCAACGATTATAGTCTTGGCATTGTTGGGATTTCTTTGCGGTCTCATTCTGACGCCCTACTTTACCACGCGCCCAATGCGTTTCATTGCCCACCGACTCTCCAACATGCCGCCGGATAAGTTAACGGCCGTCATCGCCGGCCTGTTCCTGGGACTCGTCGCCGCTGCTTTACTTACTCTGCCGCTCTCCCTTTTACCCACTCCCTTCGGCCAGATCGCTCCCCTCATTGCCGCAATTATATTTTGCTACCTCAGCATCGTCATTCTGATCGCCCGCCGCGCCGACCTGCAAGCCTTTATTAATAATTTTCGGTCTAACGGCCACCCCACACCCGGCGTTAACCTGGCGCCGGTTTTTGAAGAAACGTTTGTGCTGCTCGATACCAGTGTGATCATCGACGGCCGTATCGCCGACATCAGCCGCACCGGTTTCCTACGCGACACCCTGTTAATCCCCAACTTCATCCTCTTCGAATTGCAGCACATCGCCGACAGCGCCGACCCCCTCCGCCGCAGCCGCGGCCGACGCGGTTTGGAAATCCTGGCCGAACTGCAAAACGAACCCATCATCCGCACCGAAATTAAAGACATAGACGTCAGCGAAGCCCGCGAAGCCGACACCAAACTGGTCGCCCTGGCTCGCCACCTGCATTGCCCCATCATGACCAACGACTACAACCTGAATCGCGTCGCCGAAATTCAGGGCGTCACCGTTCTCAACGTCAACGACCTGGCCAATGCGGTGAAAGCGGTTTTCCTGCCTGGCGAAACGCTCCACGTCAAAATCATCCAACAAGGCCGCGAAACCGATCAAGGCGTTGGCTACCTGGAAGATGGCACTATGGTGGTGGTAGAAAATGGCAATCATCTCATCGACGCCGATGCTCGTGTCACCGTAACGAAGGTGCTGCAAACCACAGCCGGGCGCATGATTTTTGCCAAGGTTTAGCCATGGATATAGTCCCCCGTTTTCGTTTTGCTCCCAGTCCGACCGGCACGCCCCACATCGGAAATTTGCACACCGCCCTCTTTAGTTGGGCGCTGGCGCGCGCCCTCGGCGGCGATTTTGTTCTGCGCATCGAAGACACCGACCCCGACCGCAATACACCGGTCGCGGCTCAGGCTATGATCGACGCGCTGACCTGGCTGGGCATCGACTGGGACGAAGGGCCGGATATCGGCGGCGAATTTAGCCCATACGTGCAGTCGGCCCGCCTGCCGCGCCATCAGGAAATTGCTGCCCAGTTGTTGGCTGCCGATTTGGCCTACTACGGCGATAGCCCCAACCAGCCTGCCAACCAACAACCCAACCAACCGCTCCGTCTTCGCCTGCCCCGCAGCGGCGAAACGGTGGTAAACGATGCCCTGCGTGGTCCCATTACCTTCGATAACAGCTTGCTGCCAGACCCCGTGTTGGTGCGCAGCAACGGCCGTCCCCTCTATCACCTCGCCGCCATGACCGACGACCACGACATGGGTATTACCCACGTCGTGCGCGGCGAAGAATGGATCGCTTCCACGCCCATTCACATCCAACTTTATCGCGCGTTGGGCTGGGCGGAACCGGTCTGGATTCATTTGCCGCTTATTCTGAACAACCGCGGCCAAAAATTGAGCAAGCGTGACCCCGGAGGCGGCTACCTCATCAATGATTTTCAGGACGCCGGATATTTGCCGGAGGCATTATTCAACTATTTGCTGCTGCTGGGGTGGTCGCCGGATGGTGAGCAGGAAATTGTGGATAAATGGGACGTGCGTCAGCAGTTTCGCCTGGAACGATTGTCTACCAGCCCGGCGGTGTTTGCCTGGGATAAGCTGAAATGGGTCAACCGGCAGTATCTCCAACGCCTGAATGATGCCCAGTTGGCCGATTTGATACGGCCGTTTCTCGAAGACGCCTATGGCGAGATGCCGATGAGCGCGGATTGGCTGGTGAAGGTAACGGCCGTTATCCGTCCCGACATCGCCAAACTCGAAGACGCCGTCGACCTGGCCGAATGGGCCTTCGTCGATGATTTTTCCTACAGCAGCAGCGCCCGCTTCGCCCTCACAACCGCTCCAGCCTCCCCCGTCATCCTGCGCCTCATCACCCAACTGGCTGCCCTGGTTATCCTGGACAAACCCACCGCCGAGAGTATCTTGCAACAAATGCGCGCCGACTTGCAAGCCGCCAAGGGGTGGCGCGCGCCAGATGTTTTTCATCCCATCCGCGCCGCATTAACCGGACATACAGAGGGACGGCCGTTACCGGAAATCATGAGCATCCTCGGCAAAGACCGTACCATGCACCGCCTGGCAAGAGCGCTCAAAAGCGTTTAGCGCAACGTAAGGAATTGCGCACAACCTTACCAGTGCCCCGCCAACCTGAATCAGCTACAATTACTCCCGGCGAACAACCAACAATCAACACCTAAAACAAACATCTTACAACTGGAGCAACCATGACTCTAAAACTCTACAATGTCCTCAGCCGTAAAAAAGAAGAATTTGTGCCCATCACTCCCGGCAAAGTAAATATGTACGTCTGCGGACCAACCGTCTACGACTATTCACACATCGGCCACGCCAAAACCTATGTCGGCTTCGACGTCATCGCTCGCTACCTGAAGTATTCCGGTTTCGACGTCCTCTACGTGCAAAACATCACCGACGTCGGCCACATGCTGGACACCGGCGAAGACCGCATCATCAAAAAGGCGCGCCAGCTTTCCGCCGGGCCAATGCAGGTGGTGGAAACCTACATGCGCGAATATTTTGCCGACATGGACGCCCTCAATGTGGGCCGCCCAGCCATCAGCCCGCGCGCCAGCGGCCACGTGCCCGAACAAATCACCATGATCGAAGAACTCATCGCCAAGGGCCATGCCTATGAGGTGGATGGGTCCGTTTATTTTGACGTCGCTTCCTTCCCGGAATACGGCAAACTCAGCGGCCGGATCATCGAGGATTTGGAAGAAGGCGCGCGTGTGGGCATTCGCAGCGAAAAGCGGCACCCGGCCGATTTTGCCTTGTGGAAGAAAGCCGATCCGGAACACATTTTGCGCTGGCCCAGCCCCTGGGGCGATGGTTTCCCCGGCTGGCACGTGGAATGCTCGGCCATGGCTACCAAATACCTCGGCCAAACCTTCGACATCCACGGCGGCGGCATCGACAACATCTTCCCGCACAACGAATGCGAAATCGCCCAAAGCGAGGCCGCCCACGACGAGCCATTCGCCCACTACTGGCTGCTGACTGGCTCGCTCACGCTGGACGGGATTAAGATGTCCAAGAGTCTGGGCAATACGCTCACCATCAAAGAAGCTCTGGCAAAATGGCGCGCGGAAGCCATTCGCACGTTTATTCTGTCCAGCCACTACAGCAATCCCATCGATTTTTCGGACGAGGCGGTGGATGCGGCCTTTAAGGGCTGGCAGCGCCTGTGGGGCGCGGTGAGTCTGGTACGGGAGCAGCTGCGCACGGCCGTTTCCGGTGACGCCAACCCCAACATTCTGACCATCTTGGGCGAATTCAAAGCCAACTTCATCGAAAAAATGGACGATGACTTCAACGCCCCGGCCGCACTGGCCGTTTTGCAAGAAATGACCCGCCAGGTCAACATCTTGCTCAACGAACAAGGACCGCACAATCAGGGCACGTTGGCGGCCATCGACCAGCTTTACCGCGAATTAGGCGGCGACGTTTTGGGCATTATCCCCGAACAAGCCGAAGCCAACGCCAGCGCCGAGCGCGAAGATGGCCTGATTCGCCTGCTAATTGACCTGCGCGCCAATGCCCGCCTCCAAAAAGATTGGGCAACCTCCGACAAAATCCGCAACCAGCTCCGTGACCTCGGCGTCATCCTCGAAGACCGCGCCGATGGGACGATCTGGAAGCTGGAATAGATACCGGAGATTGGAGATTAGGGATTAGAGATTGGAGATTTCTTCCAGTCCCAATCTCCAATCTCCAATCTTCAATCTCCCCATGACCGAACTCCTTACACGCCGCAACACTGTGCTGGAAGCCTTAAACGGCCGTCGCCGGGAAATCCACCGTCTCTGGCTGCAAAAAGGGCTGGATCGCAAATTCACCCAACCCATCTTCGACGCCGCCAAAACACGCGGCATCCCCATCCAAACGGCCGATAAAGCCAAACTCAGCCAGCTTGCCCAAGACAGCAGCCACCAGGGCGTAGTCCTGGAAGTTGGCCCCTACCCCTACGCCGAGGTAGACGAAATGCTCGCCCTGGCCGCCACACGCGGCGAAAAACCCTTCCTGCTGCTGCTGGATTTGCTGCATGGGCCACAAAACATCGGCGCGCTGCTGCGCACGGCCGAAATTTGCGGCGTGCATGGCGTTATCCTGCAAGATCGGCGCGCCCCGGACATCACCCCGGCGGTGGCCGAATACGCCGTCGGCGCCACAGAACACCTGCTCATCGCCCAGGTGGTAAATCTGGTGCATACGATGAAGCAGCTGCAAGAAAAAGGCGTCTGGCTGGTGGGCCTGGATATGGCCGACAGCGCCCAAACGCTGGGCGACCTCGACCTGAACCTACCCATCGGCCTCGTCGTGGGGCATGAAGGGCAGGGTTTGCGCCGCCTTGTGGGCGAAACCTGTGACATCATTCTGCGGCTGCCCATGCGCGGCCATGTCGAATCGCTGAACGCGGCCGTGGCCGGTTCCATCGCCCTCTACGCTGCCTGGGCCGCCCGCGGCTACGATGGGAGTTAGAGCAAGAGCTAGAGTGAAGACATTTTTCTTGACTCTCGCTCTCGCTTTTAGGAGGAAACCCTACCATGACTACACCCAAAGAACGTTTTATGGGCTGCTTGCTGGGGCTGGCCTGCGGCGACGCCGTGGGCACGACGGTGGAATTTAAGCCGCGCGGCTCCTTCGCGCCGATGACCGACATGGTTGGCGGCGGCCCGTTCCATCTGCAAGCCGGCCAGTGGACCGATGACACCTCGATGGCCCTGTGCCTGGGTTACAGCCTGGTGGAAACCGGCGGCTTCGACGCCGCCGACCAGATGAACCGCTACTGCCGTTGGTACGACGATGGTTATCTGAGCAGCACAGGCCGCTGCTTCGACATCGGCAACGCCACATCGGCCGCTTTGCACCGTTACAAACAAAGCGGCGATCCATTCAGCGGTTCCACCGACCCGTATTCGGCGGGCAATGGCTCCATTATGCGGCTGGCGCCGGTGGTGATGGCCTTCACGCCCGACGAAGCCCAGGCGCTGCACTACGCCGGGGAAAGTTCCAAGACCACCCACGCCGCGCCCGAATGTGTGGACGCCTGCCGCCTGTACGGCGGAATGCTGCACGTCGCTCTGCAAGGCGGCAGCAAAAATGACATTTTGGGCTATCGGGGCTGCACGCCCATCACGCCCAAAATCAAGGCCATTGCCGATGGCGGGTATCGGCAAAAGTCGCTGGCGCAAATTAAGGGATCGGGGTATGTGGTGGATTCGTTGGAAGCGGCGTTGTGGTGCTTCTACACGTCCGACAGCTACGAAACGGCCGTTCTCCAGGCCGTCAACCTGGGCGACGATGCCGACACGACAGCCGCCGTGTGTGGACAAATTGCCGGGGCGTTTTACGGCCGTGCTGCCATCCCTGCCTCCTGGCGCGAAAAAGTAACGATGGGGGCGGAAATCGAGAAACTGGCTTTGGATTTGATGGGAATGGGACGCGGATAGACGCGGATTTTGAAAAAAATATCCGCGAAAATCCGCCAAATCCGTGTTCATCTGCGTCCTATTTCTTCATAGAAATGGCACGATGACGCGGAACAAGGCCCAGACAGCCAGCCCGACCATCGCCAGGCCCAGGCCGAGCGGCAGCGCGTATCGCAGCGGCGACCAGCGGTGGACAAACGGCCGTATCCACACCCCCAAGCCCACGCTCACCCCCACGCCAAGCGGCAGCAGCGCCGGGAATAAATAACGCCCCTGGTGCTGCACAAAGGTAAAATTGTAGACCACATGCACGGCCAGCGAGAGCAAAAAAGTGGCGAGTAAGACCACCACAGCCAATACCGACGGCCGTTTCCGATCCCACCATATCGCCAGCGCCACGACCAACCCAACCACCCAGACGGCCGTAAACGCCCACAACAGGCGGTACAAACGGCCGTCCATGGGCGTGGTCATCCAGCCGAACTGGCCCCAAAAGCTGTTGAAGGTGGTGGAAATGAAGGCGCGGACAACGGCCGTGCGCCCCATTTCGGCTACCCATTCGGCCGTGCGCGGCTGGCCGACCACCACGGAATCGTGGGCCGCTTTGCCCAGCACATCCAGGCCGCCATACACAATCAGGTTACGCGCCCACCACAGCAGCCCCAGCAGGCCGGCGGGCACGGCCGTCCACAAGCCCGCCCGCACCAATTCGCCCCAACGCCGCCAATAGCGCCACACAATCGCCAGCCCGACAACGGCCGTCAGCGGGTATACCGTGCCTTTCGTCAGATAACCCAGGCCGAGGAGCAGGCCCAGCACTACCAGCGTTTTGCGAGATTGGGGCGACTCTCCAATCTCCAATCGCCAATCTCCAGTCTCCACCCAGCCCACCAGCACAAACAAAATCGCCCCAATCAGCAGTTCCGCCAGGGCATCGTTGTTGGCGGAGGCCATGATGGCCAGGTGCTGCGGCAGGAAAGCGACGAAGACGGCCGTTGTCAGCGCCAGCCACCGCGCCCGAAACAGCCGCCAGGCCAGCCCGTAAGCAAACGCCACCACCCCCGCGCCCAACAGCAGCGACACCAGCCGCATGGCCGTGAGTGAGCCGCCGGACAGCCAGAAGGCAGGCGTTTGCAGCAGGTAATAAAGCGGCGGCTGCCAATCTTCGTAGGACATGGGTTCGAGCGAAACTTCGGGCGGGAAGGGCGGCCCGGCAAAGACCACGCGCATGATAAATTCCTGGTCGTAATCGCCGGGCTGAATAATGGGGAAACGGCCGTCGGCCAACTGCCGCACATAATTATAATGCGCCGGTTCGTCGGGGGTTTGCCAATCTGGGGTGTAAATGGCATACAGCGCGCCCACTACCAGATACAGCAATAAAATGATCGTGAAGGGTGCATGTTGTCGCATGGCGGCGATCATAACCGATTTTGGAGGGGAGACGAACGCAAAAGCAGAATCGTACGAGAATCAGGGGAGAGACAAAGGGGATAAGAGGTTAAACGGCCGTGCCGTCTGCGGCCGTGCCGTCCGCATTGCAGCGTAAACTGCCCGGCAGCAGAATCGAAAATTCCGCGCCTCCTTCTGCACGATTGGCCACCTTAACTACGCCATGATGCGCTTTGGCAATGCCCCACACGGCCGAAAGCCCCAGCCCGGAGCCGGGCTGCATTTTGGCTGTCGTGCCGCGAAAATATTTGTCAAAAATATGCGGCAAATCATCTTCGGGAATACCTGGACCCTCATCTTGCACCCGAATCAACAAACCTTGTTCGGTGTAATCGACCAATATGGCCAGTTCGGTGTTCCGTGGCGAATACTTTACGCCATTGTCCACCAGATTCAACACCATGTGATAAAGCCGGTTTTCATCCGCCATGATCAGATAGGGCGTCCCTCTGGTTGCGGTGCGGAGGGAGATGGTTTTATGTAAAGCCCCGCCCGACACATCTTTTAACACATGTCCCAGCACAGTGTCGAAATCGCATGGTTTGAGGCTCAATTTCAGGGCTGTTTCGTGCGTCACGGTGTCTAATAATTGGGCGATCATTTCCAGCATTCGGTCGACTGCTACCCCAATCTGGTTCAGATATCGGGTGGAGCGGGTATCTAATTCCGTGGTTCTTTCCAGCAAGGCTTTCCAACCGGTGATGGCGGTGAGCGGGTTTTTCAAATCGTGCGAGAGCATGTGCAAAAAGTCAGAGCGGTCGGCTTCCAATTTTTTAACATACGTGATGTCTTGCATCACAACGATGGTCCCGACATCTGGCAAATGTTCGGCAGTCGACAAAAAAGTTTGCTCGCCAACGACAATTTCATCCGTGCGGCCAACGCCCCGGCTGATGCCTTCAAACAATTGGGCCATGTTGGTTTCCAACAGGCGATTGGCAGCCTGGTTAGATACCAGCACGCTGCCGGAATCATCCAGAATGAGCAGCGGTTGGGGCAGGGTGTTGGCCGTCGCCTGGATAGCCGCTCGTTGGCGTTCAGATTCTTTGAAGAGGCGAGCATTTTCAACGGCCGTAGCCATCGGGTTGGCAAATGTCTCCAGCCGAGCTAAATCATCTTTGGTGAACTGGCCGTTTTCTTTGTTGAAAAGCGTCAGCACACCCACCACATGGTCCTGAACCTGCAAGGGTACGCTGATAATCGACCGGGAAACAACCCCAAAGACCCCATCCACGTCCGGATCGAACGCGCTGTGGGCAGCCGGATCGTTGGTCATAATCGCCTGTCCGGTCTTTGCTACTGCGCCAATGATCCCGTTTGTGATGGTGAATGGTTTGGAATCTTTGCCGCTGGTATGCGCCTGAAACGCCTTGAGATGCTGCCCTGTTTCGTCTAGCAGGCAGAGCAAAACGGCTTCTACCGGCCAATGTTTGTTCACCTGGGCGATAAGCACCTCATAAATTTTATCCAGGTCCAGCGATGACGAAACCGCCCGCGCCACCTCGTTTAGCGCCGACAATTCCTTGTAACGCCGGGCCAGAGCCTCGTCGGTGGCCTGGTATACGCGGGCATTTTGGATGGCGATGGCCGCAAAGTCGGCGATGGCTGTGAGCAGCCGTTCGTCCCGGCGATCAAACCGTTTGCCTGGCTGCCGGTGGGTGGCCGCCAGCACGCCAAAGGTCACGCCGCCAAGGGTAATGGGCACATAAGCCAGCGCCTCAACCAGGTAATTGGTTTTTACCTTGATTTGTTCTTCGCCCGGCTGCCGCCAGACGCGTAGAGGTTGGCCGGATTGCACCACTTTTCCGGCCAGCGATTCGCCGTCGATGGGCAGCCGCAGGCGGCGAATCGCTTCGTCTTCGATGCCGCGTTGGGCTTCCAAAAACAGATCGCCGCTGATTTCATCCACCAGCCAGATGCTGGTGTCGCCGGCCGATGTGAGGGTCATGGCGGCATCGACGACTTGGTTTAGGACTTCATCGGGGTCTAACTGGGAGGTGATCGATTTGGCGATTTCGGTCATGGCGTCGGCCAAATCGATTTTACGCTCCAGAACGCCGGTCTGGTATTGTGGTCGTTCGATGATATGCAGGATCAGGCGTAGTTGGCCAAGGGTTAACAGGTCGCCATCGGCGAGGGAGTAGGGGGTTTTGACGCCAATGGGACGGCCGTTCCGCAGGGTTCCGTTTGTGCTGCCGAGGTCTATGGCATACAGGTGGGTGGCCGCCGGACGAAGCACCAGATGCTGCCGCGAAACACCCATCGAACTGGCCTCGAAGATCTGTAAATCGACCACATTTGACTCATTCAGGTCTCGCCCCAGAATCACTTCGCCATTGATATCGAGTCCCAGGCAGGTTTGTGGGTTGGTGGCCAGGTCCAAACGAATTCGCCAAACAGGGCGATTTTCCAATTCTCGCGTCATTGGTTCGAAAGGCACCGGGCGATATTTTATTTCCGGCACGACAATTTCTATGTCAGGCGCGTTTTGGTTTCGCAATTCATCGGTGTTTCGAATCTTGTTTTCTTCTGTCATGTGGCCCCAAAGTTTCCCTTGTTCAAAGTATTTGCTGGCCTATCTGGTTTTTGCTCCAAAGTTTATGAACGCATTTAGATTATTGTCTATTTTAGCTTATGGTGGCGTTTTGAACCTGTCAAAGAACCGTGAAAAAGAATGAATTACTGATTTGTTAAGTACGCAGCGTGGCTGTAAGGCGCAACGGCCGTAACAACAAATCCAGCGCCGCCGTTATCGAAGGCACAATAACGTCCGCCGCCATCAGCGTGGCGGCTGCCGCGCCTTCTTCCTGGACAATGGCGATACCCAAAACGGCCGTTACCAACATCAATTGGTCGTTACGGCCGTTGCCCACTGCCGCGGTTACTGAAGGCCCAAGGTCATGCACCAACGCCTGTTTTCCCTCAGCCTGATCGCCGGCGGGCAATATCTCTACCCGGCAAGGAATGCCCACCAGCGCTGCCTGCGCACTGCCAAACGTGTCGGCTGTCAGGACATGCACAGCCAAATGTTCGGCTAATTCGGTCAGGCGTTCAGTTACTCCGGGCAGCAAACGGCCGTCACACGCCAATGTACCGTTGTAATCCAATACCAGATGGGCTAACTGATAGACTTTATCACCAGGAATGTCAATTTTTATCATTGGAAAAGGTTAAAGTGATTCGCCAATCAGGGCGGGGGAGCGAGGAAAACAAGTTGGCCAAAATTGGCGAGGACTTAAAAGAACCAGATACGCGAAAGCGTGACAATTAGCAGATCACATTATAACGAATACGGATGAAGTTACAACTATACAGACCTTAGGGCTTTGTAAGGCAGATTTTTTGAAATTCACGCCTCGTAACCGTGGTATCTTTGCCGCGTATTTCCCAGAGCGGGGTAAGGATGCCGCGGCTACAAATTCCACGAACAAAACTTGAAATCATTTTTGTAACAAAGCACCCAGTCTCCATGCAGCAATAGGGTAGCGATAGTTAGATTGGACCAATCTGCGCCACTTAATTTTTAAGCGGTTACTTAAGACCCTAACGGCTTGCTTCTGAAATGGCAGACCTTAAGGTCAAACCCTTTGGGTATTCGCCGCGAAATTGACAAGTTACACATTTTTTTCGATTTGGCCCGCCCATTCAAAAAGTTGTTCGTCTGCCTGCCAACCGCCGGTCAATTGCAGGCCAAATGGCAAACCGTTGGCGTTAGTCCCTGCTGGCAGCGTGATTGTGGGTAGGCCGGCGTGAGTCCAGGGCAGATTCATCACCGGGTCGCCTGTGCTGTCCAGACCCGCCGGAGCCGCGCCCAGGGCCGCCGGAGACAACCAGACGTCAATGCCTTGCTCGGTCATCAGACGCTGCAGCGTGCGGCGAAGCTGCTGCTGCCCGGCTCGCGCCGTGGCTAGCTGCGCTGCGGACACAGTTAGCCCGCGCCGGATCAATTCCGCGCTTTTGGCATGATAAAGATGGCCGTAGCTGGCAAACCAGTCGGCGTGTACCTGGGCGGCTTCGGCCGCCACAATCTGGTTGTGATGGGTGTAAATATCGGCGAAATCGGCCATAACCGCCACCGATTTTACGGCGAAACCGGCTGTTTTTAGCTGCTCGCAGGCTGCCTGAAAATGTGCCAGCCCTTCGAGGGACGCGTGTTCCAAATAGGGGCCATCGGGGATGGCGAAACGAGGGGGTCGGGTTACGGCCGTTTCCGCCCGCCAGCCATCCACCAGCACCGGCGCCGCCAGCGCCGCCCCAACCACATCTGGCGCAAAGTAGCCCACATGGTCACACGCTGCCGATAACGGAATCACTCCCGCCCGCGAAATGCGCTCGTAGCTGGGTTTGTAGCCTACCACGCCGCAAAAAGCCGCCGGCCGGCTGATGGAGCCGATGGTTTGTGTGCCCAGAGCCAGCGCACACAGCCCGGCGCTAACGGCCGCCGCCGAGCCGCTGCTGGAACCGCCCGGCGTGTGCTCCAGGCGATGCGGATTACGTGTCGGGCCAGGGGCAAAATAGGCAAATTCCGTGGTGATGGTTTTGCCGACAATGAGCGCTCCGGCGGCGCGCAGGCGGCGCACGCTTTGCGCTTCTGCGCCCTGGAGCAGGTCGGTGGGCAGTTGGCAGCCGGCGCGGGTGGTGAAGCCAGCGACGTGAAAAATATCTTTTATGCCCACCGGCAGGCCGAAGAGTGACGGCCGTGTCGCCGGGTCAGGGTAGGTTGCCAGGAGGTGTTGGGCTTCGCGGTAGAGGCGGTCGAAACGGCCGTCTTCCGACACAAATGCCTGGATGTGTGGCTCGACGGCCGTAAACCGTTCCGCCAACTCCGCCAAATAATCTGCCAGCGGGACTTCGCCAGAGCGCAGCAGCGCTGCCAGATCGTTGGTGGGCAGCGGCGAGTGGAAGGCATATGATGCGTGTGGGTCGGCAGGCATGATTATCCTCCTTCGGATGCGGTCGGCGCGGCCTCAGGCGTGGGTGATGGGTCTGTGCCGCCATCGCTTTCCGGTGTGCCGAAAGGTGTTGGAGAGGGTGTCAGGGTGGGCAGCGGCGTGGGGGTGGGATTGTACTCAAATTCGGTTGAAATAATCTCAAACGTGGTGCGGCCAGGCAAAATCTCTACCTCACGCCGGTAGGTAATGTCGTTGATAGTGATCAGCAGCACATATTCTCCGGCAGGGATATCGCCAATGGCGAAATTCTCTTGCCACACATCATCCGAACCCACGCCGGGGGAGTAAGTGCTTTGTTCGCGCAGGATTTGGCTGCTGCCGGGTGGCAAAAGCTGGATTTTGGCGTCGGAAATAGGACGGCCGCGTTTATCGACAAATTGCCCGGCCAGGGTTCCCCAGCCTTCGTAGGGGGCCAGCCACAGCGTCGGGTTGCGCGTGTCGGCGTAGGTGTTATCGCCGACGCGCACTTCAAAATGCATGTGGGGTCCGGTCACTTCGCCGGAACTGCCCACACCGGCGATGAGCTGCCCTTGTTCTACCGTGTCGCCTACTTTTACAAATAATTCGAGCGTGTGGGCATAGAGGGTGTAGACGTTTTGCCCCTGCCACTGCCAATCGTGCTGAATGATGACGGTGTTGCCGTAATAATTTACGCCGTTGTTGGGGCTGGGAAAGGGTCCGGCGTGGATGATTGTGCCGCTGCTGGCGGCCAGTACTGGCGTGCCGGTCTCGTTGGGGAAATCCAGGCCGTGATGAACGCGGTAAGGGGGAATGTTGGCTGCCTGGACGTCGTTGCCGAATGGATACCATTCCAGATCGTAGTTGCGATAGCCGGATGGGATGGGACGGATCAACCAGTAGTGGTCGTCGGGGGTGATTGAGAGGGGGGCGGGCATGGCTGGCGGTCGCCATTCGGCGGCGTCGCGCGGGGCGGGTCCGGCGTCGCGCACAAAGTTTTGCCGTGCCTGGTCGGGGCGCAGGCCGCTGGTTTCGGGGGTGGGCGCAGGAAAGGAGATGTTTTCGGCGATGGGCACGGCCGTTTCCGCTATACCGGCCTCGTCATTCACCAATAATTCGCTGGGAACGGCCGTGGCTGTTGGCAATGTGGGAAATTGAGCCAGGGGAACGGCCGTGGGCGCAACCATCAACCCATCAACCTGACAGCCAGCCAGAACAAACAAGGGCAGCGCCCAAAGCCAACGCAATGTGATGCTTTGTCTATTGCGCCAGCGGTTTTGGGCGGTCAATTTTTCTTTCAACGTCATAGATTATCGGTCGGGGAAGGTCTGGCGCAGCAGCGTTTCTGGGTGAATTTCTAACATGGCTTCTTCCCAGGTGAGGTTTTGCCGATTTTCGTAGTGCCAGAAGCCAATGCCGGGGAAAAATGTGCGCCAGTTGTTGCCGGCGGGCGTGCGCTCCCAGCCATAATCGGCGGCCAGATGGGTGAAATCGACGTAATAGCCGGTGGGAATGGTCTCTTTTAATACGCCGCCTTCGTCGTAATATTGCGGCTCGTCGCCAAAACGGGCGCGGAAGTCCCAGGGCAGTTCGCGCAGCGGTTCGCCCTGGCTGCCATCCTGAGCGGCGGCGCGCACATAAATCCGCCAATAGGTTTCCAGGCCGATATCTTCGCGCACGACTTCCAGCAGCGGCTCGAAGCTGAGGGCATCGCGGTAAGCGATGTCGATGGCTCGTCCGGCTTTGTTCCAGGTCTGATTGCTCTGGCCGGGGGCAGATTTTGCCTCGATGGTCTCGAACATATTGTCCAATTTAGAAAGAAAATCCCAGCCGGCTTCGCCGAGGGATCGCTGCCGCAGGGCCAAAAAAGATTGATCAACGCGGTCGCTGAGGTAGGGGGCGGGGGCGCTGATGGGCATTTCGAAGAGCAAAATGGGCGGGCCGGTTTTTTCCGGCGGGGCGAGGGCTTCGGTGAAGAGGGGTTTGTCGGGGTATTGGCTGTCGAAGCGGGCGATGTTGTCGGTTTGGGCGGGGGTCAGGGGGTTGGCGGTCCAGGTGGGGTCGTCGAGACGGCCGTCGGCCACAAATGCCTGCGGCGACACACCCCAGCCGGCCGGACTGCCGGCCATCAGATAGCTTTGCGCGCCGCGATCGTAAATGTACATCAACGATTCGCCGTTGGGCGACCAGGCTGGGTGGCGGCCTTGCTGCCCCAGGCTAACGGCCGTGCCGCTGCGGCGATAATTTTCGTCCAGAGGCAGGGCGTAAAGCAGGGGGAAACCGGCGCTTTCGTCGTGGTAGGCCAGGAAACGGCCGTCGGGCGAAAAAGCAGGTTCTTCTTCGTGGCCGCCAGGAGAAGCGGTCAGGTTAACGGCCGCCTCATCGGTTACTTCGTTAAGCGACATGATGAAAATATCTTTGTTGCCGCTGCGCCAACTGGTGAAGGCAATGTGCCGCCCGCCCGGCGACCAGACCGCCGCAAAATCGGGCGCCGGATTTTCGGTCAGGCGGTAGGGGCCTTCGCTGAGGTCGGCTTTGATGATGTAGATGTCCAGATTTTCTTCGCGGTAGGCTTCATATACCAACCACTGCCCATCCGGCGACCAGCTAGGGCCGCCGTCGAAGGCCAGATTGTTGGTGATGCGGCGCAGGTCGTTGGTGTCCAGATCGTAAATGTAAATTTCCCAGTTGCCATCGCGGCGGGAGGTGAAGGCGAGTTGACGGCCGTTCGGACTCCAGGCCGGGTCGCGGTCTTTGGCCGGGTGGTGGGTCAGGCGGATGGGGGCAGCCTGCCCGACCGGCAGGAGATAAATGTCGCTGTTGCCGTTGTGATCCCAGGTGAAGGCCAGACTGCCACCGGTTTGTAAGGGGTCTGGGGTGGGCCAGGGCGTCAGGCGTACGTCGATGGTGGGACGCGGCGTGGGCGTTTCGGTCATGGGCATGGGGGAAGGGGTGGCGATGATCACGCGGGGGAGAGAGAGGCCGTCACCGGCTGAAACTCGGCCGGGCTGCTGATCTTGCCACGTCACAAAACTCACCGTCAGGACGATGGCGATGCTGGCGAAGGCGGTGATGAAGCGGGCGGCGCGGACGGTGGGTTGGGTGTGGCGTGGTTGGCGGGGGATGAAGACGGCCGTTTTTGGCGGTTTGGGACGATGGAACAATACTCGGAGCCGGGCGCGGTACACGATCCAGCGTGATCCCCATCGCCGGCGCCATTTCAACCGCCGGGGTTCGGTGGCATCCCAGGCAGCTTGCCAGAAGCGGCGCGTTTTGTCGGCCAACCAGATCAGGAGAGGCCAGATGAGGCGCAGGATGAGGAAGCGGAACGGCCGTAAAACCCCAAATTGCACTGGCCGCCATAAGAAAAGCATGAGCAAATGGCGCAGCGCCAACCCCATCCGGCCTACAAATGCTTTCCAGGCAGGCAGGCGGTGACGCACCCCTTCCGCCAGCCAGCTCAGGGGCAGCCAGAAAGGCATGGTAAGCAGCCAGATAGGTTTCCAAATAGTCCAGGTGAGTATGCTGCGCAGAGCCAGTCCCAGACGCCCCCAAAAGCGCCAGAACCAGGGGAAGATAGGACGAACGCGTAACCAGACCGGTCGAAACACAGGTTTTAACCATCGACCTGGTACCGCCAGCAATCGTCCAAACCATCGAAAGGGGAGTAAGAGCAAAGCCCAGAACGACCGGCCAGCTCGTCTTAATCGCTTGCCCATCTTCATGCAGTTTAGCATGGCTCAAGAATATGTCAACTCATTTGCAGTTTGTTTGTCTTGCTGAAGCTTGCTAAAATTTCCGGGGGCGGATATTACCCTAAGCACAATTTTTCGGAGGCAGCATGGCATTGTCTGAAGCTTCAAACCAGGGTCAGGTTCCTGAA
Organism: Chloroflexota bacterium; assembly: GCA_017993775.1. Taxonomy (GTDB): domain Bacteria; phylum Chloroflexota; class Anaerolineae; order Promineifilales; family Promineifilaceae; genus Leptovillus. The sequence continues at coordinate 32,380 of JAGOMA010000034.1, forward strand.
CCGGTTGTGACGAACTTGTCTGAAAATTTATCATCACCACCTAAGACGCTGCGTGAGACGCTGCGGATGATGGTGGTTTTATTTAAATTGCGGATTGTGGTTCTGCTGTTGATGGCAGCCACAGGCGGCGCGTTTATGGCCGCAGGTGGTTGGCCAGGCATGAGTACGCTGTTGTTGGTGTGGCTGACAGGCGGCATGGCGGCAGCCGGATCGTCTTCATTAAACCAATACCTGGAGCGGCACAAAGATGACAAGATGGGGCGTACGATGAAGAAACGGCCGTTAGTCAACGGCGAAATTCCCAATCCCGGCTGGGTTCCGTGGGTTGGCGCTCTGTTAATTGTGATCCCGGTGGTGGCTGTCTTTCCTTTTAATAAACCGCTCTCCTTTTTTCTGGCGCTCGGTGCAGCCATTTATGTGTTTATTTACACCATCTGGCTAAAGCCGCGCACGTTGTTGAACATCGTCATTGGCGGCGCGGCGGGCAGCGCGGCCGTACTCAGCGGCAGCGCCGCCGCCGGTTCCTGGAACAGCCCTGGCGCGCTGATCCTGGCTCTGATTCTGTTCCTGTGGACGCCCTTCCATTTTTGGAGCCTGGCGATCCTGTACCGTGACGACTATAAACGCGCCGACGTGCCTATGCTGCCGGTGCACACCACGCCGCGTCAGGCGGCCTGGTGGGTGATGTCGCATACCGCGCCCACCTGTGTGTTTGGCTTGGGGCTGACTTTTTTCCCGTTTTTAGGCTGGGCTTATTTTTTGCCGATGCTGGCGGCGACAGTGGATTTGTTTGTGCGCAATGTGCGGCTTATCCGTGACCCCAGCCAGAAAAATGCGCGCGGCTTATTTATTTCTTCCAATATCTACCTGACTGTGCTGATGGTAGCCATTATTGTCAGCGCCGTTTTGCCCGGCGTGTTTTAAGGGTTTGTGCATCATTAACTTTTGAGTTTGCAGATTGGTCCAATCTCCCAGATTGGACCAATCTTGCCAGGTTAAAAACGTCCGGACCCTCAGCGGTATGGTGTATTGCTGGCTGGCCAACCATCTGCTGGGACACCATTTTTCCTAATGCTTACCGTTACTCTGTATACAAAAGTGGGCTGTGGCCTATGTGAAGAATTGAAGGCTGAATTGGCGCAGTTAGCCGCCGAGTACCCCCATCATTTGTTGGAAGTAGACATAACCCAGGATGTGGATTTGTTTGCCCGCTATCGGTATGCCATTCCGGTGGTCGAGGTTGGCACGGCGACATTAAAAGCGCCGATAACGGCCGTTGCCCTGACCCGCGCCTTGCGCACGGCCGTTTCCCCATAATCCTCATGCCCGCGCTGCCCATCGACGTATTGTGCCTGGGTCACGCCGCTTACGATCTTACCTTTGCCGTCTCCCATCACCCTGCGCCCGATGAAAAAAGTGTTGCCGACAGTCTGGTGAGCTGTGGCGGCGGCCCGGCGGCCAACGCTGCCGTGGCTGTCGCTCGCCTCGGCGGGCGCAGCGCTTTTGCCGGTTACCTGGGCCAGGACATGTACGGCGACCTGCATCTGGCCGAATTGCGGGCGGCAGGCGTGGATACGCGGCTGGTGGTGCGCGGCACGGACCCAACGCCGCTGTCGGTGATTTTGGCCAAACCAGACGGCCGTCGCTCCCTCGTCAATTATCGTGGGGACACACGGCCGTTACCCCCGGATGTCATCGACCCCACTATTTTCCAGCCCCAGGTTATCCTATTCGACGGTTTGGAACCGGAGGCATCGCTGCCGGCAGCCCGTTGGGCGCGGGCGCAGGGCATTCCCACGGTGTTGGATGCCGGTTCTGTGCATCGCGGCACGACAGCGCTGGTAGACCAGATGGATTTTGTGGTGGCCTCGGCCAAATTTGGCCTGGAATATAGCGGCGCGCCGGATGTGGAAACGGCCGTTTCCTATTTGGCACAGATGGCGGGAACGGCCGTCATCACCCTGGGCGAGCAGGGGTTGGTCTGGCAAAAAGGCGCGGCGATGGGCAAATTAGCGGCGTTTGCGGTGACGGCCGTGGATACTACCGGCGCCGGCGACGCTTTCCATGGGGCTTTTGCCTACGGCCTGGCAGCGGGGTTCGCTTGGCCGAAGCTGCTGCGGTTTGCCAGTGCGGCGGCGGCGTTGTGCTGCACCGCAGTGGGCGCGCGGGTTGGCCTGCCCTCGGCAACGGCCGTGGCCGATTTCCTCGCCGCCTCAACAAATCCTTAGAAACCCCGTCTGATTGTGATTTTTATCACGCGCCCTGCTAAACTCTTTAGGAACGTGGATTAAACAACTGATAGAAAATTGGAAACTGGAGATTGAACAATCTCTAATCTCTCATCTCTAATCTCAGTTCTGCAGGTTGTTTGATTTTCATTTCCTGGTGTACACCTGCATATTTTGTCGGCTTGGCTAGAGTCTAAGTGCTTTGTTACAAAAATAATTTCAAGTTTTGTTTGTGGAATTTGTAACCGCGGTATAAATTTCAAAAAACTTACCTGACAAAGCACTACACGCTCTGGCTTTTGTTTTGTTTATTCCTGAGTAGGTTCATGGACAATTTAAACGGTGCGCCCATCATCGAGGTAAAAAACGTTTTCAAACGATTCCCGGTGGGCGACGAAGAAATTACGGTGCTGAAAGGCATCAGCACGGCCGTGCAAGAAGGCGAATTTGTGTGCATTGTCGGCCCGTCTGGCAATGGCAAGTCGACTTTGCTCAACATGATTACGGGCATCGATCACCCGTCTGAGGGCGAAGTGATTGTGACCGGGCAGCCGGTGCATACCCTGAGCGAAAATCAACTGGCGGCCTGGCGCGGCGAACATTTGGGCATTATTTTCCAATTTTTCCAGCTGCTGCCGGCGTTAAACTTGCTGCAAAATGTGGTCCTGCCAATGGACTTTGTGAAGAAACTGCCGCCCAAACAGCGGCGCGAACGGGCCATGTATTTGCTGGATACCGTGGGATTAGCCGATCAGGCGCGCAAACTGCCATCACAAATCTCCGGCGGGCAGCAGCAGCGGGCGGCCATTGCCCGCGCCCTGGCCAACGACCCACCCTTGCTGGTGGCCGACGAACCCACCGGCAATCTGGATACCCAAACGTCGGAAGATGTATTCCAATTGTTTACCAGTCTGGTGAATCAGGGCAAGACGATGGTGATGGTGACGCACAGCCGCAGTTTGGCGGCGCGTTTGCCGCGCACGATTGAGATTCGAGACGGCCGTATCTTCAGCGACCAGCGTACAGCCGCGCAGCCCCAACCCCTGATCGCCATTCCCCAACTATCATGAGCGTTATCTGGATTAAAGTTTGGGCCGATATTTGGCAGCACAAAGCGCGCACCTTCCTGGCGGTGTTGAGTATTGCGGCGGGCGTGTTTGCCATTGGGACGATATTTGGCCTGGTGAACCAACTGCTGTCCACGATGGACGCCGCCCACGAATCCGTCGCCCCCTCGCACATGAATATTGTGCTGCGCGGAACCATCGACCGCGACACGGCGCGCTCGTTGGCCAACATCCCCGGCGTGGCGGGCATTGAGCTGCTGAACATTACCTCGGTGCGTTATAAGACGGAGGTGGACGGCCGTTGGGAAGGCGCCACCATCGTCATGCGCGACGACTACACAAACCAGCTCTACGATTGGTTAATTTTGAAAGAAGGCGCATGGCCGCACGGCGGCAATATCGCTGTAGAGCGGATTACCAGCGACTATTATGGCATCGACATTGGCGACAGCGTGATTTTTGAACTGGACGGCACGGACCGGGCTTTGCCGGTGACCGGCAAAATTCGCCATCCGTTTGTGCCGCCGCCAGATTTTGGCGGCAACGCCTACTTTTTTGTCGATGCCGAGGGTCTGGCGCGGTTTGGCATTCCTCAGGGGCAGTTTACGCAGATGTTGGTGCGTGTGGAACCGTACAGCGAGGAATATGCCCGCGACCGGGCGGCGGCGATCAAAGACCAGTTGGCGAAGCAAAATATGGGCGTGGCGGTGACAATTTTCCAGAAACCGGATGAGCATTGGGGACGGCCGTTTCTGGAAGGCATCACCATCGTCTTGCGCGTGTTGGCTGTGGTCTCGCTGCTCACCAGCGTGATCATCGTCGCCAACACCATGACCGCCATCATCACCCAACAAACCGACCAGATAGGCGTCATCAAAGCGATTGGCGGCCAATCCGGCCTGATTGTAAAGGTTTTTTTGGCCGGCGTGCTGATCTATGGTTTTCTGGCGCTGGCGGTGGCCCTGCCCACCGGCCTGATTGCCGCCTATCAGGGCAGCAAATGGTTCCTGGCGCTGTTCAATATTGATTACGAAACCTTCCAATTTTCCCAACGGGCGGTATTTTTGCAGGTACTGGCGGCAGTAGCTGCGCCGATTGTGGCCGCTTTGTGGCCGGTTTTAAGCGGGGCGGCCATCTCGGTGCGTGAGGCCATCGCCTCATATGGCATTGGCGGCGATTTTGGCAGCAGCAAGCTGGACCGGACCATCGAAAAGTTGGGCGAAAAGGTGCTGCCGTCGCCCTATGCCATCGCTTTGGGCAATATGTTTCGGCGCAAAGGGCGGCTGGCGCTGACGCAGTTGGTGCTTATTCTGGCCGGAACGATGTTTTTGATGGTGATTACGCTGGCGAATTCGATGACCTTTACGCTGGATAACGAGATGGACAGGCGGCAGTATGACATGCGAATTTTCTTCAGCAGTTTGCAGCGGGCCGATGAGGTGGAGGCGATTGCCCGGGAAACGCCGAATGTGGTAGACGCCGAAGCGTGGTTTACGGTGTCGGGTACGGTGCTGCGCGAAGGTGAGCGGGTGCAAGATACGGCCGGGCTGGGGGCGGAGGTGTATGCCATTCCTCAGGACAGCACGATGTATCAGCCGTATATTGTGGACGGCCGTTGGCTTGCCCCTACAGACGCTGGCAACCGGGTGGCGGTTATCAGTCAGGATACGGCCGAATTTAACAACTTGCGTGTAGGCGATACGATCACCATCGACTTTGGCAATCTGGGCACGGCGGATTGGGAAGTGATTGGCACCTACCAGATGCTGACGGCCGATCCGATTTCCACAGACCCGATTTATGCTCCGGCAACGGCCGTGGTGGATGTGACCAAAAAAGCCAACCGCGCCAACCAGATTGTTATCCGCACCGTTCAGCATGATGGGGAGTTTACGGCCGTGATGATGAACGCCCTAAACGACATCTACAAAACGCGCGGCGTAGAAACCAGCGCCTTCTTCAGCCGCACCAAAGCCGCCGACGCAGAATACGCCTTCAATCAGTTTAACATTATCAACAGCATGTTGTTTGGTCTGGCCTTGGTGATGGGCGTGGTAGGCGGCATTGGCCTGATGGGTTCTTTGTGGATCAGCGTGGTGGAGCGCACGCGGGAAATTGGCGTGCTGCGGTCTATCGGGGCGCAGTCGCCCACCATCATGACCATGTTTGTGATGGAAGGGGTACTGCAAGGCATCATGAGTTGGCTGGTGGCTGTGCCGCTCGCCTTTTTGGCTGCGCGCCCGATGGCCAACCTGCTTGGCCAGACCATCCTAAAAATAGACCTTGATTTTGCTTTTAGTTACAGCGGGGTGGTTATCTGGCTGGTGGCTATTCTGTCGATTGCTTTTCTGGCATCGTTGATTCCGGCGCACGCGGCGACGCGCATCAGCGTGCGCCAAAGTCTGGCGTACGGATAGGGTGGGGGATTGGGAGACTGGCAGATTGAGTCGCCTTCAATCTGTTTTGATACAGACCCCAAGGGTTTTTTCTCGAGAAATCGGATTAGTTGGACATTAAACCCTTGGGGTCTTGCCAGAGAAATTTATACAGACCCCAAGGGTTTGTTCTCGAGAAATCGAATTAGTTGGACATTAAACCCTTGGGGTCTTGCCAGAGAAACCTGAACAATTACTTTAATCTTTAATTTCTGTTTCTGCAGTGCCGGAAATCAGGTGGAAGTGGAGTTGGGGGATGTCCTGGTAGGAGCCGCCGTTGGCGATCAGGCGATAGCCGGCAGCTTCCAGGTTCAGTTCGGCGACCAGGCTTTGTACGGTGGGGATGAGGTCGCGCAAGAAGTCGGAATCGGCCGTTTGCCAGGCCATCAGGTTGGGGATGCTGCGTTTCGGGACGATGAGAATGTGGACCGGATACGCCGGGCGGGGATGGCGAAAAGCTATCAGCGAGGCAGTTTCACGCAGGCGATCAACAGGTAACAAAAAGCTCATGTGGGCAAAAAACCGACCCATGAAAAAGCCCGCAGCAGGGGTGCGGGCCAGCCAAAACAGACAGTTTCGCCAAAAATCAGGGACCAAACCGATCGAGTACCGGCGCATAGAAGCAGCGACAGCCATCTGGATGTGAACAACCTTCGTGAGGCAGTTCGGGGACTTCGTCGAATTCGTATGCGCCTTCCAGCGCTTTGCAAACGGGGCAGGCGTCGTGGGAGGCGAGAATGCGCACCTTGGTTGCCAGCCCGTGGCGGATTTTTTCTAAAGCGGCCTTTTGTTCGGCTCGTTTATCGACTACAGCAGCCATATCATTCTCCTTTCCGGCTTTGATGCGTGTTATTTGTGTCGCCTGGGATTGTACGAGCGAGGGGGCAAGCTGACAAGTTTGCAACGGCCGTATCCATTCAGCCCTGTCGCATCAATTTCCCCTAAACCGCCATTTTGGCCCGTGCCCAGCGCCCAATGCTGGTTTATGGTTGTTCGCTTAGGCTGAGGCACGGTTCCGGGCTAACCACACGCAGAGAACTGCCGCCCATCTCGCCTTCCAGCCGATATTCGCATGTGTACAGGGTGTTGGGCTGCGGTTGGAGCGTGAGGCTGCGGCGGCCAAAATTGACCGTCCAGTAGCGGCCAAAATCGCTGCCGGCTAGATAAATATACCCTGCGCCGAAGTCCTGCATGTTGGCGTTCAGGATAGTTCCCAGGTGGGGCGCGGAGTTAATCCACCAGTTCAGCATCGCCGCCGGATCGACAAAGCCCCAGCCGATAATTTCACCGTAATAAGTCAGGTCGTAGCAGGCTTCGCGCATCCGGTCGTCGGGTTGGGTTCCGTCTGAGCCGGTATGGCTGGTGATATGGTTGACGGCCATATCCAGACTGTGGCGGCGGGAGGATTGGGTTAATTCGGCGGCGAGGTTGAGGGCGGGCAGGCCATTGTTGGCGCGCTGCTGGTTAATGCCGCTGCGCACTTCTTCTTCGTAGGCGATGTTGCTGGAGGGGATTTCCGGCGGCGGCACGCAGCCGGACGATGGGGTAGCGGTGGGTGTGGCGGTTGGCGTGGCTGTCGGCGTTTCCGTGGGGGTTTCGGTGGGGGCGTTGGGGGCAATGGGCAGGTAGCTGCGGACTTCCAGGGTGGGGGTTAGCCCGATTTGCGCGCCCAGAGGGAGTTGCGTGAGGCTGAATAATACGCCCAGGAAACTCAGGACGATGGCGGCGATGAAGTACGATTTATGAGGTAAATTTGAAGGTGATGGGTTCATGGTTACGGCCGTTTCTCCTCTGGCCTCAATCGACAAAATCCTTACGGCTTAATCCGACGTGCCTGGGTAAGCCTGCTTTTAAGCCGGATAAGGTACAATTTTGCCATAACGGGCATGATGGCACAACGGCCGTGCCGCCCATAGCTTGACACGCTGGCCTAGATGGCTATGATTTGCCCGATTGTAACGTTTTCCTGGACGAGTGAACCATGACTGGTGAAACAATTGACGACGTAATCCACGATCTAACCGCCATCATTGATGAATGTCGGGAAATGGACAGCCGCCTCGGTTATTTTCCGGCGATGTATCGGAAGGTGACGGCGCAGATAAAGGAAGGGGTGGAGAACGGCCGTTTTGAAGACGGTCCGCGCATGATCCAGCTAGATGTTGTGTTTGCCCGACGGTATATTGACGCTTACCAGCAGTATCGCCAGGGAAAGCAGCCAACTCGCGCCTGGGCTTACACTTTTGAGCGCGCCCAAGACCCGCAGCCAACTGTTTTGCAGCATTTGTTGTTGGGCATGAACGCCCACATCAACCTGGATTTGGGCATTGCCGCCGCCGAAGTGTGCCGCGAGTGCGAGATAGCCCCACTGAAAAACGACTTTTTTGTGGTCAACCAGGTGCTTGCCGGGTTGTTGGATGAAGTGCAGGATGGCGTAAACCAATCCTCGCCGCTTTTTCAGATGATGGACACGCTCGGCGGCAGCGCGGATGAGGCGCTGGGCAACTTTAGCATCCGGCGCGCGCGTCATGCAGCCTGGGAAAAGGCGCAGGCCCTACACGCGCAGCCCGTGGCAGAGCGGGCGGCGCTTATCGAGCGTTATGATCAGGCGACGAGTCTGTTGGCGAAAGTGATCTGCCCGCCGTTTTATGTGGTGCAGCGGGTGACGGCCGTGATCAATCAGCCAGACCCGCTATCGCCGCGCGAAATTATTGACGCGCTGGCCTGACGCTGAACCGGCAAGGGTGTTATAATTTGTTGATGCCTTTTCTGGTTTGTTTTATCGTTTTGCTTTTATGGGGCCTGTGGGTTGGGCTGGTGCGATTAGCCCCGGCCGTGCGGGTTTCTATCCCCCTGGTTTATTCTCCTCGTCCATTATTTTTGTCGCTGGCCGGCTTGGCGGTGAGTACGGCCGTTCCGCATCACGCATTTCCCCTTTCTTGTTGTCTCCTGAATTAGCCACAAGCGGTTCGCTGTTGGTGGCGAATTGTTAGCTTGCCTCATAAACCCCAAGGGTTTTACCGAATCAATGGTTGCTTTCGAGAGGTCAGTTAACCCCTTGGGGTTTTGGATACGTAACATGCGTTAGCGTAAAACGAATTCTTTCAGGAGATGACAGATGAATCAAATTCCCCTTAAACTTGGCTTTTGGGCGGCGGTAGGCAGCGCCGTGACCTATGTAATATTTACGGTTTGTTTTGTGGCCATTCTGGCTGTGCAGCCCTTGTTTGTCTGGACGAATATGGCCGATTTTGTGGTGTATGCGCAGGGGAACGGCCGTTTCTTGCAATACCTGGCGCAGGCTTCCATGCTCATATTCGGCGTGTTATACGTGGTGACGCTGAACAGCATCCACGAGATCGCCCCCGCCGACAAGAAAATCCTCACCCGCAACAGCCTCAGTTTTGGGTTGATTTTTGCCGCGCTCATCGGCGTTAATTACTTTGTGCAAATTAGCGCCGTGCGCTTTAACCTGACAATGGGACAGTTTGCCGGATTGGAACAGGTGTTACAAGCCAACCCCTTCTCGGCCATGTCGGCCATCAATATGCTGGGTTTCACGCTGTTTTTTGGCCTGTCGTCGCTGTTTGTCGCGCCTGTTTTCAGCGGCGGATGGTTGGAAAAGCTCATCCGAACGGCCTTTTTGGCGAATGGGGCCTTTGTTTTGCTGGGCGGGGTGAGTTACTTGTTTCAATGGCTCGTCTTGTTGTTTTTGACCATAAATCTTGGCATGGGCGCAGCCATGATGGTGGCGGCGGTCGCCCTGGCAATCTGGTTTCGGCGGCTGATGGGGACACTGTGATGTGTGAGGTGTGATGTGTGAGGCGTGAGGCGTGAGGTCTTCGGAGGCAAGAATCACGCATCACGTCACACGCATCACCGGCCGTTAGGCCTGGCAAACGCAGGGAACTGGTCAACCCGGAATGCTGTGACCCGCCTCCGTATAGTCTGTTATAATCGGGGCGCTTTGATGCCCATGCAGGGTCGGGCTATTCAGCCGAAATCTGGAAAATGAGAGGTACGTCATTCGCAACTCGCAAATCGCAAGCCCAAATCTACGGTATTTGTATCTGACGGTGTTTACCGCCGGCATGAGTACGTTGGCGGTGGAATTTACCACCAGCCGCATGTTGCAGACGGTGTATGGCACGTCGAATCTGGTCTGGGCCAATGTGATTGGCCTGGTGCTGCTGTTTCTGACGCTTGGCTACTTTATCGGCGGGCGATGGGCGGATAAACGGCCGTATCCCGCCACCTTTTACACCCTTGTCAGCGCGGCCGGGTTTACGGCCGTTTTCTTTCTGCTGCTCACCAGCGTCATCCTCAAAACGGCCGCCGCCGCGATGGCGGCCATCAACGTCAGCGCCCTGGTGAGTTCGTTGGTGGGCGTCATTGTGGCTCTGGCGGTGCCGGTGACCTTGTTGGGCTGCATCTCGCCCTTTGCCATTCGGCTGGCAGTGCAAGACGTGGCCGAAGCGGGACGGGTCAGCGGGCGCATTTACGCCATTTCCACCTGGGGTAGTTTGCTCGGAACGTATTTGCCTGTGCTGGTGACAATTCCGCTGTTGGGATCGCGGGTAACGGCCGTTCTCTTCGGTTTTCTACTGTTGTTTATCGGCCTGATCGGTCTGTGGCAGGACAACAGGCAAAAAGGCCTGATCGGCATCGTCGCGGCGCTGCTGCTGACGCCGGTGGTCTTGCTCTGGACCCCAGGCAACATCAAAGCCTACGACGGCCAGCTCTTCGAGACCGAATCGGCCTACAACTACGTGCAGGTGGTGCGCCAGGGAGATTGCAACTATTTGCTGCTAAACGAAGGGCAAGCCTATCACTCGTTTTACTGCGATGGCGGCGCGGTGTCTCGCATTTCGGTGTGGAGCATGATGCTGGCCGCGCCTTATTTTAACGCTCCAAAAAGCGACAGAGCGGTAGAAAATGCGGCGGTCATCGGCCTGGCGGCGGGAACCATTGCCAAGCAGTTAACCCGCGTTTTTGGCCCCATTCCGATTGATGGCATTGAGCTGGACCCGGCGATTGTGCAGGCGGGGCGCGATTATTTTGCCATGACAGCCCCGAATCTGCGGGTGATTGTGGGCGACGGCCGTTACGAACTCAACCAACTCGACGGCCGCTACGACCTGATTACCATCGACGCTTACAAAGTGCCCTACATCCCCTGGCACCTCACAACCCGCGAATTTTTCCAGGAAGTGCAGGCGCATCTCACGGCCGACGGTGTGGTGGGCATCAACGTGGGGCGCGCGCCGCAAGATCGTTCGCTGGTGGACGCCATGACCGCCACGCTGCTGACTGTATTCCCCACGGTGCAGGCCATCGACGTGCCCGGTTCGTTGAATACCATTTTGGTGGCCACCAACCAGCCGACTGTGCCGGAAAATGTGGCCGCCAACCTGGCCCAACTGGCAGGCGACGCCGACCCTTTGCTGCGAGCGGCATTGGAAACGGCCGTTGCCAATCTGGTTCCCATTACCCCATCCGACATTGTATTTACCGATGAGCGCGCCCCGGTAGAAACCATCGTGGATACGCTGGTGCTGCGTTACCTGCTGCAAGAAGGCCCGGCCGGTTTGCCCGGCTTAGGCGAATGACACACGCCAGGGCGTAATCAACTTGACCATAACTCGAATCAACCAAGGACAAATCGACTAAAAGATGATGAATAACAACTTGCTCTCCAATATTATTCGCTGGGCGGTGGTGGTGGCGACGCCATTTTTATTTACCGTGCTGACCGTGAGGGTGTTAATTGCCTGGAACAATCCTAGTTACCCGGCGTGGGAATACGGCCGTATCGACCCCGACCGCTACGGCTTAACGCCAGAAGATCGGCTGGACATGGCTGAAGCAACGCTCGATTACTTGCAGCGGCCCGAACCGGCCTCTGAGGTGATTTATTTATTGGAAGATTTGCGCCTGCCCGGCACAAACGACCCGCTCTATAACCCGTCTGAAATTGGTCATATGGTGGATGTGAAGGTGGTCGCCGATGCCTTTAAATCGGTGATGTGGGTACTCTTGGTTGTGGTGGCTGGCGGGCTGATTTTCTTGTTTGCCCGGCCGGATACTCGGCCAATGGGGGCCAAGGCTTTGTTTCAGGGCGGGGTGTTTACGGGAACGGCCGTGATCCTCGTGATGGCCTTCATCGGCATTGCCTGGACAACGTTCTTCACGTTGTTCCACGACATCTTTTTCGACCCCGGCACCTGGACCTTCTCCTACACCGACTCGCTCATTCGCTTGTTCCCCGAGCAGTTCTGGTTCGATTTTGCCTTGCTGTGGACCGGCAGTATTTTGCTGCTGGGCGCTGTGTTTGCCGGTGTGGGTTATTGGTTGATGAAACGGTTGGCGTCCTGATGGCTTTGGATTACGTCGCCGATTTGCACAATCACACCACCGCTTCCGACGGCGAATACACGCCCACGGAACTGGTGAACGCCGCGCGCGCTTTGGGTTTGCAGGCCATCGGCGTCACCGACCATGATACGCTGGATGGTTTGGACGAAGCCCTGGCCGCCGGCGAAGCGGCCGGGATTGGTGTTGTGCCGGGGGTGGAGGTGTCGCTGCGGTTTAGACGGCCGTATTTCACCGGCACGCTCCATTACCTGCTCTACATCCCCTACGCACTGCTGCCAGACCCTGCCTTCCGGCAAATGGCCGCCGATATATTTAGCCAGGGGCGCGGCGCCGGTCTGGTGCGCGCCCGCGTGGCGGCCATCAACCAGGCGTTTGGCCCGCAAGGCGAAACCCCGCTGCTGGTAAAAGAGTTAACGGCCGTCGAAATTGAAACCCTCGCGCCCAACGTCACCCGCCGCCATTTTGCCCTGGCTCTCAAAGAGAACCACGGTCTGAACCGCGAGCAAATCAATCAGCTCATCGGCAACGACAGCCGCGCCTACGTGCCCTCAGGCATCGATCCGGCGCAGCTAACGCCGCTGCTGCGCCAATATCCGCAGTTGGTGCGCGTCTTTGCCCATCCGGCGGCCGGCTCGTTTCCCGGCGTCAGCCTGTATAACGAGGTGCTGCCGCCGCTGGCGATTGTGGAACGGCTGCTGCCGGAATTTTTGGCGGAGGCCGTGCTGGGGTTGGATGGTTTGGAGGTGAATTACCCCGGCCATACGCCGGAACACCGGCTCCTGCTGGCGCAGTGGGCGCAGGAGTACGGGCTGCTGATTACCGGGGGATCAGACTGCCATGATCGGGTGGAACGGCCGTTAGGCATGGCCGGCGTGGCGGCGGATGCGCTGGATGGGCTGCTGCGCCGCCTTCAGGTGTCTGTGGGCTAGGGTTTGGGGGCAGGAAACGGCCGTTTTTCCATGCTTATGGTTATTGTTACCGTAAGGTGTTGTCGTCATAATCGGTAGAATTCAAAAAAAGTGTATCTATTCAGGTTTCTCTGGCAAGACCCCCAAGGGTTTGATACCCTAATAATCCAAATTCTCAGGGGCAAACCCTTGGGGTCTGGATAATTACAAAAGAGTAACCCATTTCATTGCTGAACAATTGTCCATGCTGTTACAATGGAGACCACATCTGGAGCATGAGCAGTTGCGAAGCGTTTTCCAAAAACTTTTAACGGCCGTGGCGCGAATTCGACCTTAGGGTCCGTATGTTTTTAACCTGGTAAGATTGCCCCAATCTCCCAGATTGGACCAATCTGCAAACTCAAAAGTTAATGGTGCACGAATCCTTAGGTTTCTAAAGCTGTGATCCCAACTAAATGGAAACCAGCATGAATGCAAACTGTGTTGTTGCCTCAGGAGAAAGATTGGATGGCTGAAGCAAAGACAAAATACGACGAAATTTGTTTGACGTATCGAAAATCTAGAAAAATGTTTCTCGATTATGAAAACTTGTGCCAGGCTTTTGCCCGTGACCTGGTAGACGGCATGATAGAGTATTTTGAATGGCCGCAAAATCAGGAAATTACGTATATCCCTTTGGGTGAAGAACTCGATCCGAACAATCGATTTTATGCGCTCGCCGGAGCGATGCAGATGGATAACGAATCCTTTTGGCATTTTGGCCTGGAACTGTCGGTTGAAGAACCTGGCGGCTCCTACCCGCTGCCTTTTTTGATGAGCTTCTTCATTAAAAAAGTTGGCCCGCATTTTATTGTGAAATTAGGCCCAAATGGCAAAGAAATTCGCATTCATGAGGAACGGCGCGGGGATCTGACGCCATTTTATGATGCGGTATTTGTCCAGATTTTAAACTTTTTCGCCCGCCAATACCAGGACGCAGTGACCAACGGGCTGAAGGAAGTTGGCTTCATCATGTTGTCGCCCAAGGCCGAAACATCCTGACATAGGGCGATCCATCATTTCGGTCTCCGTTGATGCACACATTCATTAGCAGTCTCCAAAATCAGCGCATTAAACAGGCTATCAGGCTAAATAACCGCCGCCAACGCGACCTGCAGCAGCGAACTTTGGTTGAGGGGGTTCGTGAGGTATCACGAGCTTTGGCGTCCGGATTGACGCCTTATGAAGCATTTTATTGCCCGCAGATTGCTAAAGATTTGGAGGCGCAGCAGTGTCTGGCATTGTTGGCAACCTTGGCCGGGCAAGGGCAGACGGAACTGTTTGAGGTGACGACGGCCGTATTTGAAAAAATCGCCTATCGCGGCGAAAGCGGCGGGATTGTGCTGGTTATGCCTTATCTGCGCCGGACGCTGGCCGATTTGCCGCTGTCGGCTGCTCCATTTCTGGTGGTGCTGGAGAGTGTGGAGAAACCGGGCAATCTTGGGGCAATTTTGCGGACAGCGGATGCGGCCGGAGTGGATGGCTTGATCGTGTGTGACGCAGAAACAGATCATGGCACGGATATTCATAATCCGAATGTGATTCGGGCAAGTTTGGGCGCTTCGTTTACGGTGCCAACGGTGGCTGCGGAAAACGGCCGTGTCCGAGCCTGGCTGCAAGACCAGAGCATTCCCATTATCGCGGCCACCCCGGAAGCGACACGGCCGTATACGGCCGTTACCCTCACCGGCCCTGTCGCCATCCTCCTTGGCAGCGAAGCCCATGGTCTCAGCCAAACATGGCTCCAGGTTGCCCAAGAACAAGTTGTTATCCCTATGCACGGCCAGGTCGACAGCCTAAATCTATCTGTTTCGACAGCTTTATTACTTTTTGAAGTCGTTCGTCAACGCAGCAGGTTTCCTTGAAATCAGCCTAATGACTTACAAAGCAACAAATTTGGTATGACATACCCCATTGAATTAGGAAGCCATTTATGCGAATCGCGTTAATCTCAGATATACACGGCAATCTTGTTTCCTTCGAGGCAGTTTTATCCGATATCCGGCGAGAGGGAGTCGATCAAATTGTCTGTTTAGGAGATGTGGCAACCTTAGGCCCTCGGCCCCGGGAATCCATCCAACTGCTCCAAGACCTCAACTGCCCATGCATCATGGGCAACCATGATCAATACTTGCTCGAGCCTTCCGTCCTCTTTGAGTACATGGACGCTTCCTGGTTTGTCGAGTCTATCGGCTGGTGTGCGGAACAATTAAAACCGGAAGATTTCCAATTCCTCTCCACCTTTCAGCCGGTACTCGAAATTAACCTGGACGACAGCCAGAACCTGCTTTGTTTTCACGGTTCGCCAAAATCCAACACCGATATCATTCTGGCGATGACCCCTCCCACCAATGTGGATGAGCTTCTCAACGGCCACCGTGCCGCAGTGATGGCTGGCGGTCACACCCACATGCAAATGATGCGCCAACACAAGGGCATTATGTTAACAAATGCCGGCAGCGTGGGCATGCCTTTTGAACAAGCCCTCTTTGTGCACGCGCCACGCTACTTGCCCTGGGCCGAATATGCCATTGTCAACTACCATAAGGGCGTCATTGGCGTAGACCTGCGGCGAGTTCCGGTTGATATTGAAGCTGTGCGTTTGCCCGCGATAAACAGCGGCTTACCCGATGCTTCCGATTGGATTAAAAACTGGCTGCTGCCCGGTGATTTAATCTAGCTCATTTTTGTCCTCAGGTTGCGAGAAAAGACAGTTTGGTGATAATTAACCCAGATCGCCACTCGGCGAAGTAGTACGTTTATAGTTCCCACTATGGGGTCGGGACCCCACCAATGTTAGCACAAAAGGAGAGATATTATGTCAAGACGATTAGTGAAAGTTGCTGTAACCGGAGCGGCCGGCCAGATAGGGTATTCGCTCTTGCCCAGACTTGCCTCAGGCGAGATCTTTGGTAGTGATACAAAAGTCGCTCTCCATTTGTTGGAAATCACGCCCGCACTGCCTTCGTTAGAAGGTGTGGTGATGGAACTGGATGACTGCGCATTTCCCCTATTAGAAAAAGTTGTTGTGACTGATGACCCAGAAGTCGCCTTTGATGGCATCAATTGGGCGCTGCTGGTTGGTTCCAAACCCAGAGGTAAGGGCATGGAACGTGGCGACCTTTTGAAGGAAAATGGTCCCATTTTTACCGGGCAGGGAGCTGCTTTGCAAAAAGCGGCTTCGGATGTGCGGGTACTGGTGGTGGGTAATCCGGCGAACACCAATTGCCTGATCGCCATGAACAACGCCAAAGATGTTCCCGCGACGCGTTTTTCCGCGCTGACGCGGCTGGACCAGAATCGGGCGTATGCTCAGTTGGCGGCCAAGGCAGGCGTGACGGTCAATGACGTGAGTAATGTCACTATTTGGGGCAATCACAGCGCCACTCAGTATCCGGATGTGGAAAATGCGAAGATTAACGGCCGTCCCGTCCTGGAAGTCATTACCGACCACGACTGGCTGCGCGGCGAATTCATCAGCGTGGTGCAAAAGCGTGGCGCGGCCGTCATCGCTGCTCGCGGCAAATCCTCGGCCCTGTCGGCCGCCAACGCCGCCCTGGACCACGTCCTGAGCTTCGAGCAAAAAACCCCCGCCGGACAATGGTTCTCGGCCGCCGTGGCCTCCGATGGCAGTTATGGCATCGACGAAGGCCTTATCTTCTCCTTCCCCGTCCAAAGCGATGGGCAAGGCGGCTGGTCTATTGTTCAGAGTTTGGAGTGGAGCGATTTTGCCAAAGAAAAAGTCCAGGCCACCCTCGACGAACTGCGAGAGGAAAGGGACGTTGTGGCTTACATGCTCTAGGCATTTGGCGGACAATAAATTGACCTGACAACAAACAGGGGACACGGCCGTGTCCCCTGTTTGCCTTTAAACCACAAAAAGCCTTGCATTGCAAGGCTTTTTGCGGGAAGAGGAGAAGAAGGAGAAAAAGAGGAAGTTTTAGATTAATTTATGGATTAAAAATTTGGGCGGCCTGGATTTGGCCATTTTTAGATTGAGCGAAAAAACCATACCCGTTGACCGCAAGTTTTCACTTCGTCTGGGCCGTTTCTCGACTACAACTGCTTTCTTGGTTCGAGTCGGCCACCCTCATTTGATAATAGAAGTATAAGCTTGCAGATCGACTTTCGATGGCTGCCCGGATACAAATCGAGTGTAAATCCATTTACATTGTGGAATAATTGATGGTCATTAACGCGGACAAAGAGGTGGTTTTCGCCGCCTTAGGCGAATTTCGAGAAATAATCGAGTGAAAATTCGATATATTTCGGAATTCGTTTGAGGCATTTACAGATTGAAGGCTTATTTATTATTCCTAAAATGTCTTGGCGCGTGGTTTCGGCAAACATCTGACATGAAATGAGGAGCAATCTTTATGAATTCCTTTGAAGAGCGGAAAACGAGTTGGGAAGAAACCCAGGTGAATCCTGTGGTAACGCGGTTCCCGGAGCGGCGGGGGAAATTTGTGACAAGTTCGGGAATTCCGGTGGACAGGGTATATGGTCCGGCCGAAGTGGATGCCGATTATGACGTGAATTTGGGTTTCCCCGGCGAGTATCCGTTTACCCGCGGGGTGCAGTCGACGATGTACCGGGGGCGGTATTGGACGATGCGCCAGTATGCCGGGTTTGCCACGGCCGTTGAATCCAACGAGCGCTACAAATTCCTGCTCAGCCAGGGGCAAACCGGCCTGTCTGTGGCTTTCGACCTGCCCACGCAAATTGGCTACGATTCAGACGACCCGATGGCTTTGGGCGAAGTGGGCAAGGTGGGCGTCAGCATCCCCAGCCTGGAGGATATGGCCGTCTTGCTGGATGGCATTCCGCTGGACAAGGTGAGCATCAGCATGACGATTAACGCGCCGGCGGCCGTGCTGCTGGCGATGGTGATTGCCATTGGCAAGCGGCAAGGCGTACCAGCCAGCAAGCTGCGCGGCACCATCCAGAACGACATTTTGAAGGAGTACATCGCGCGGGGGACGTATATTTTCCCGCCACGGCCGTCTATGCGCCTCATCACCAACATCTTCGACTATTGCAGCCGGGAAGTGCCCCACTGGAATACGATTTCGGTGTCGGGCTACCACATCCGCGAGGCGGGCAGCACGGCCGTGCAAGAAGTCGCCTTCACCCTGGCCAACGGCATGACCTACGTGCAGGCGGCCATCGACGCCGGGCTGGACATTGACAGCTTCGCCGACCAGATTTCTTTCTTCTTCAACGCGCACAACAACTTCCTCGAGGAAGTAGCCAAGTTCCGCGCCGCGCGGCGCATGTGGGCCAAAATCATGCGCGAGCAGTTTGGCGCAAAGGATGACAAGAGCTGGCGGCTGCGCTTCCATACGCAGACGGCCGGCAGCACCCTGACGGCGCAGCAGCCGGAGAACAACGTGGTGCGCGTGGCTTTGCAGGCGCTGGCGGCGGTGTTGGGGGGCACGCAGAGTTTGCATACCAACGGCCGTGATGAAGCCCTCGCCCTGCCTACCCAAGAATCGGTGCAAATCGCCCTGCGCACGCAGCAAATCATCGCCTACGAAAGCGGCGTGGCCGACACCATTGACCCCTTTGCCGGCTCGTATTACATCGAATACCTGACCGATGAATTGGAAAAACGCGCGTTTGCCTACATTGAGGCCATCAAAGGCATGGGCGGCGTGCTGGCGGCCATCGAAAATGGTTACATCCAGCGCGAAATTCAAGAAGCCGCCTATGAATTCCAGAAAGATTTGGAAGCCGGTAAACAAACGGTTGTTGGCGTGAACCGCTTTGTGCAAAAAGACGAAAAACTGAGCATTGATATGATGAAGGTGGACCCGGCCGTCGAAGCCGCGCAGCGGGAGCGGCTGGCGGCCTTACGCGCCCGCCGCGACAACGGCCAGGTGGCCGAACTGCGCGGCCAACTTGCCCAGACCGCCCGTGGGAATGAAAATTTGATGCCGTTGTTGATTACGGCCGTTGAAAACAACGTCACGCTGGGCGAAATTTGTAACACACTGCGCGATGTCTGGGGCGAGTATCAGCCCAATTTTGATTTGTAGCGCCGCCAGATTGGACCAATCTTCAAGATTGGTCCAATCTCAGCCGCACACGCCACAAAGGGGAAATCATGATTAAAAAAGTAGACCATATCGCCGTCGTCGTGCCGGACCTGGACGAGGCCATGAAATTCTGGGTGGAAGCCTTTGGCTTGTCGTTAGAGCGTATTGAAAGTGTGTCGCGCGAGGGCGTGGACGTGGCTTTTTTGCCGGTGGGCGATAGTGAAATTGAGTTGTTGCAGCCGACCGACCCGGAGAGCGGCGTGGCCCGTTACCTGGAGAAGCGCGGCCCCGGCCTGCACCACCTGTGCTTTGAGGTGGATGACATTGACGCGACCCTGGCGCGGCTGAAAGTGGCCGAGATTCCGCTGATTAATGAAACGGCCGTCACCGGCAATGATGGCAAGAAGTATGCCTTTGTGCATCCCAAGGGCACGGGAGGGGTGTTGGTGGAGCTGTACGAACTGCCGGGGTGATGGGTGTGGCCGTTTGCTTAACAATGAACGGGGAACAGTTAACAGTGAACGGGGAATTGGGAGCGGCCGTTCCCCCTGGCTGATTGGGCATTGGCGAGCGGGGTGTGGGGCGGCCTGGAGAGCATCCCTATGGGCTGAGAGGCGGGCGCAGCGAGTAAATCATAATGAAATTTAGTGCCAAGATTCGAGATCGGTGCGCAGTGATAGTTGAGCTGGTGCAGAATATGCAGCCAATGTATAAAGCTGAGGCAACAAATGACTATCAACGGCACCACATTGAAACAATCATTGGGGCCGGAATTTGGTACATTCCGAATAAAGCATTGTGGACAGGGAATATTTCGAAAGAAGCCATCCGAAGCTTTCACCCTTTGTTTGGTGTCGATAAGCCAAAGCTTACTGAAGATCATCAGTTTCCAAGGAAAGTTGCCGCAAGAGCTCTTCTAGAATTCGACTGGGCTGGAGTAAAGGATCCGCAAGTCGAAATGACCAAGATGTTTGTTGAAAAGTATGGCACATATAACTTGCTGGACACTGGCGTTTTTGAGCCAGAATCATAAAACTGAACCTTAAAAACTCAATATCGTCTTGCCATCGACCTTTACCCGAGACAGGACTAAACAACGAATCAGTTTGCGACTGATTCAAGCGTAC